>PXRI01000017.1:185541-271947 GCA_003021005.1 Halobacteriales archaeon QS_1_69_70
GCGCTGTCGGTGAACCCGGACTTCATCGTCTGCGACGAGCCGACGAGCGCACTCGACGCCTCCATCCAGGCGCAGGTGCTGAACACGATGAACGAGCTACAGGACGAGTTCGGGCTCACCTACCTGTTCATCAGCCACGACTTGAGCGTCATCCGGTACATCGCCGACCGTGTCGCGGTGATGTACCTCGGGGAGATCGTGGAACTCGCCGAGAAGGAGGAGCTGTTCGAGAACCCGAAGCACCCCTACACCGACGCGCTGCTGTCGGCGATCCCGGCCCCGGATCCCCGGGCGACCGAGACGCGGGCCCCGCTGGAGGGCGACGTGCCGTCGCCGATCGACCCGCCGAGCGGCTGCCGGTTCCGGACCCGGTGTCCGGAACTCATCGCGCCGCCGGAGTACGACTTCTCCGAGGCCGAGTGGGACGCCGTCCGGGCGTTCACCCGCGCCGTCGACCGCCGCGCGCCGGCCATCGACGCCGCGGAGGCCGACGAGGAGCGCGACGCCGGGACCCTGCGCCGGGAGCTCCGGATGACATACTTCGAGGACGTCGACGTCGGCGGCGAGGCGGGCGAGGTCGTCGACGAGGCGATCGCTGCCGTCGTCGACGGCGACCCCGAGACCGCCGACGCGTTGCTCCAGGAGGCCTTCGCCGAACGAAGCATCTGCGCCCGGGAGGTGCCGAACTACGTACTCGAGCCGGAGCTGGGTGGCAGCGTCCACGTGGCGGACTGCCACCTCCACCGCGGGGACGCCGACTAGCGCTTCACTGCACGGAGTTACCTCGAAAGCCCTCGGCGCGCTGGCGGTCGCTGTCTCCGAAAATCGGAGATTTTCGGGATGACGAGAGACGCCGAGGCGTCTCTCGAACCAAGCAGGATATCCTCCCTTCGGTCGGATAGGGCGCCCTTTCAGTCCGCCAGGAGAGTGACTGTCGGGCCGGGCGTGTGCGCATCGACCGCCGGGGGGGTGCTGGGTCCTCGGGCCTACTCGATGCGGATCGTCGTCTCGCCGGCGGGCCGACGGCCGTCGACCGCCAGGAACGCGCTAACGACGACCTCGCCGGTCGCCGGCTCCCAGCGGGTGGGGTCGCCGACGCGCTTGATGCGGCCATCCCACCGGCGCCTGATGCGCTTGCGTTCCTGCGAGCGGAAGGATAGCTGGCCGCCGCCGACGTCCCGGAGCCGGCGCCGGGGTTCGTTGCTGGCCTCGAGGAGGCCGTCGACGGCCCACCCCCACAGCCGCGGCGTCGGCGTCTCGATGGTGACCGGGACCGGGAAGCGGTTGCGGAACTCGATGGTGATCTCGATCGGGTCGCCGGCGGCGTAGCGGTCGCGGTCGGTGACGACGGTGACGTCGACGGCGCGGCGCGCCAGCCGCTGGGGGACGAAGAAGCCGATCAGGCGGCCGAGGTGGTCCGGGTTCTCGTCGGTGTCGAGCCCGAAGCGGTCCTCGACCTCGCGGGTGGCGTCGCCGGGGTCCATCGTTTTCACTCCTCGAGTTCGGCCCGGAGGAGGTCGTTCACGGTGCCGGGGTCGGCCGACCCGCCGGTCGCCTCCATTACCTGGCCGACGAGGAAGTTCAGCGCGCCGTCCTCGCCGGCGTGGTAGTCCTCGACGGCGCCGGGGTTGTCGGCGACCGCGGCCTCGACGGCGGCGGCGACCGCGTCGTCGTCCGTCTTGCCGAGGCCCTCCCGGTCGACGATCTCCTCCGGCGGCAGCCCGTCGTCGAGCATCCGGCGGAGCACCGTCTCCTCGGCGTTCTTGACGGTGATGGCCGCCTCGTCCACCAGCTCGACGAGGCGGGCGAACTCGTCGAGACGGTCCCCGACGTCGGTGATCGCCATGTCGCGGTAGTTGAGTTCGCCGAGGAGGTTGTCGGCGACCCAGGTGGCGGCCAGCTCGGGGTCGAATTCGGCGGCGAGCCGCTCGTAGAAGTCCGCCACCTGCTTGGTCGAGGTGAGCTTCGAGGCGGCCTCCGGCCCGAGTCCGTACTCCTCGCGGAACCGCTCGCGGCGGGCGTCCGGTAGCTCGGGGATGTCGATCCGGCCCGTCCAGTCGGCGACCCGCAGCGGCGGGAGGTCGGCCTCCCGGAAGTACCGGTAGTCCTTCTCCGCCTCCTTCGAGCGCATCGAGACCGTGATTCCCCGCGTTTCGTCCCAGTGACGGGTCTCCTGTGCGACCGCCCGGCCGCGCTCGATGGCGTTCCGCTGTCTGGTCTCCTCGTAGGCCAGTGCCGTCTCGGCGGCGGTGTGACTGGAGATGTTCTTGACCTCGGTGCGGTTGGCGTCGGCGAGGGCCGCCTCGACGTCGTCCCCGTCGAGAGCGTCGGCGTCGACCATCGAGAGGTTGGCGTCGACCCGGAGGGAGCCGTCCCGCGTGGCGTCGAACACGCCGAGGTACTCGAGTACCTCCGTGAGCTTCGCGAGGAACGCCCGGGCCTCCGCGGCGCTCCGGAAGTCCGGCGCCGTCACGATTTCCATCAGGGGCGTGCCGGCGCGGTTGTAGTCGACCAGGGTGTAGTCGGCGGTGTCGATGGAGCCGCCGGCGTGGGTGAGGCTCCCGGGGTCCTCCTCGAGGTGGGCGCGCTCGATGCCGACGGTCCGGCGCTCGCCGCCGACGTCGAACGCGAGTTCGCCGCCGTCGCAGATCGGCGCGTCGTACTGGGTGATCTGGAAGTTCTTCGGGAGGTCGGGGTAGTAGTAGTTCTTCCGGTGGAACCGGGTCTCTTCGGGGATCGTCGAGCCCAGCGCCTTCCCGAGCTTGACGGCGGCCTCGACGGCCGCCTCGTTCAGCACCGGGAGCGCCCCGGGGAGGCCGAGACACACCGGACAGGTCCGGGAGTTGGGCGCCTCGTCGTCGGCCGCCGTCGTGGAACACCCACAGAAGATCTTCGTGTCCGTCTCGAGCTGGACGTGGACCTCGAGCCCGATGACGGCCGAGAGTTCGCGCGACGCGGCGGTCCCTGCGGTCATTGGCGGACAGTCAACGCGGGCACGCTTTAGCCTGACGAACGGTGTGTGGGGCAGTCGGCCGGCGTGATTAGGTCGGCCGGCTGGATCAGGCCGTGCCGCCGGGTGCGGTCACCGGCGGTCCCGGGGTCTGTGCGGCCCGATCAGCCGGAACGAGGCCGCCGGACGTGCCGACAAGTGTATGACAGCGTCCGGAGATCGACGGGCCGGACGTCGGGTCGAACCGACGGACGACGCACGGGGGACGCCCCAGCCGGAACGTATCAGGAGGACTGTCATTGTCTGACGCAGATTTATACGTACGGGGGCGCCAACCGAAGGTATGGCCGGGAACCGAGTGGACGAACTCGAAGTCAAGGTGCAGGAACTCCAGGCGACGATCGACGGGCTGACCGACGAACTGGTCGAGACCAAAGAACGGCTCCACGCGCTGGAGGGTGCCGACGACGGCGGCTCCGACATCCTGGCGGGCCGGCCGACGCGTGGCGAGCCACCCCAGGAGGCGGCGGCCGAACCGCCCGCAGATGAGCCCGCGGCCTCGCCCGGGGAGGAACCGGCCGAAGCGGATAAACTCGACGAGGCCGACGGCGGGGACACGGTGGAGTCCGGATCCGGCGACGACATCATCGTCGCCTGATAGCCGGGCCGTCCGAGCGCGTCATGCACATCAAAGAGCTCGTACTGGACGACTTCAAGAGCTTCGGGCGCGAGACCCACATCCCGTTCTACGAGGACTTCACGACGATAAGCGGCCCGAACGGCTCCGGGAAGTCGAACATCATCGACTCCGTCCTCTTCGCGTTGGGCCTGGCGCGGACCTCCGGCATCCGGGCGGAGAAGCTGACGGACCTCATCCACAACCCCGGCCACGAGGACGACGACGCCGGGTTCGGCGGCGAGCGGGAGGCAAGCGTCGAGGTGGTGCTGGACAACGGCGACGGCACGCTCTCCCGCGAGCAGGTGGTCTCGGCGGCCGGCTCGGAGAAGGTCGGCGAGGTCGCCGAGATCTCGATCCGGCGCCGCGTCAAGCAGACCGACGCCGACACCTACTACTCCTACTACTACCTGAACGACCGGTCGGTGAACCTCTCGGACATCCAGGACCTGCTCTCGCAGGCCGGCGTCACGCCGGAGGGGTACAACGTGGTAATGCAGGGGGACGTAACCGAGATCATCGCCATGACGGCGGCCTCGCGCCGGGAGATCATCGACGAGATCGCCGGCGTCGCCGAGTTCGACGCCAAGAAGGCCGACGCCCTGGCGGAACTGGAGACCGTCCAGGAGCGCGTCGACGAGGCGGAGCTCCGCATCGAGGAGAAGGAAACCCGCCTCGAGCAGCTCTCCGAGGAGCGGGAGACGGCGATGGAGTACAAGGACCTCCGCGAGGAGCGCGAGGTCTACGAAGGCTACCTGAAGGCCGCCGAACTCGAGGACAAGCGCGAGGAGCTCGCCGAGACCCGCGAGGCGATCGAGGAGACCGACGCGGAACTCGCCGAGCGCCGGCGCGAACTCGACGAGCGCCGCGGCCGCGTCACGCGGCTCGAGGAGGACCTGGCGGACCTGAACGCCGAGATCGAGCGGAAGGGCGAGGACGAACAGATCGAGAAAAAGCGGGAGATCGAATCGATCAAGGGCGATATCTCCCGGCTGGAGGACAAGATCGAGGCCCAGGAAGAACGGATCGAGGCGGCCGAAAGCGAGCGTCGGGAGGCGTTCGTCCAGGTCGACCGGAAGCAGGAGACGATCGAGGAGCTCGACGCCGAGATCCGGAACACGAAGGTCGAGAAGTCCTCGGTGAAGGCCGACGTCGAGGAGCTGCGGGAGGATCTCGCGGCGGTCGAAGCCGAGATAGAGGCCGTCGACACCGAGTACGAGGCCGTCCGCGAGGAGTTAGACGAAACGCGGGCGGCCCTCCAGGACCGGCGGGACGCGCGGAACGAGCTCCAGCGCGAAACGGACCGGCTGCTGGACGAGTCCCGCCGGCGCTCCAAGGAGGAGCGCGGAAAACAGGAGGAGATCGAGGCGGCCGAAGCCCAGCTGCCGGAGCTGGACGACGACCTCGAGGACCTCCGCCGGGAGCTGGAGAAGGCGGAGGCCAACCGCGAGAACATCACCGACGCGGTCGAGGACCTCCGGGAGGAGAAACGCGAACTGAAGGCCGACCTCGAGGCGGTCGAGGAGGACCTTTCGGCGGCCCAACAGGAGTACGCCGAGCTCGAGGCGAAGGCCGACGAGAACGGCGACGGCTCCTACGGCCGGGCGGTGACGACGGTGTTGAACGGGAACTTCGACGGCGTCCACGGGACCGTCGGGCAGCTCGGCGGGGTCGCCCCGGAGTACGCGACGGCCTGCGAGACGGCGGCCGGCGCGCGGCTCGCGAACGTGGTCGTCGACGACGACGGCGTCGGAAAGCGGTGCATCGAGCACCTCAAGTCGCGGAACGCCGGCCGGGCGACGTTCCTGCCACTGACCGAGATGGACCGCCGGGCGTTGCCGTCGGCGCCGGACCTGCCGGGCGTGGTGGACTTCGCGTACACCCTCGTCGACTTCGAGGAGACCTACGACGCGGTGTTCTCCTACGTCCTGGGCGACACGCTGGTCGTCGAGGACATGGACACCGCCCGCGAATTGATGGGCGAGTTCCGGCTGGTGACCCTGGAGGGTGACCTCGTCGAGAAATCCGGCGCGATGACCGGCGGCTCGACGTCCGGCTCCCGCTACTCGTTCACCAAGAGCGGGAAGGGCCAGCTGGAGCGGGTCGCCGAGCGGATCCAGGAGCTACAGGACGAGAAGGAGTCGATCCGGGCGGACGTCCGGGACGTCGAGGAGCGGCTCGACGACGCCCGGGATCGGCAGTCCGACGCCGCCGAACAGGTCCGGGAGATCGAGACCGACGTCGAGGCCGTCGAGGCGAAGCGGGAGACCGTCGAGGACCGCATCGCGGACCTCGAGGACGAACTCGAAGAGATCGAGGCCGAGCGGGAGGCGGTCGCCGATGAGATGGACGAGCTGGAGGCCGACATCGACGAGGAGACGGCCGAGATCGAGGCCCTGGAGGCCGAGATCGACGAGCTGGAGGCGGAGTTACGGGACTCGGACATCCCGGAGCTGACCGGGGAGGCGGAGTCGATCCGCGAGGAGATCGCGGCGTTCGAAGAGCGGATGGGCGAGCTCGACGGCGACCTCAACGAGCTGGAACTCGAGCGGGGGTACGCCGAAGACGCCGTCGAGGAGCTCCACGACGACATCGAGGCCGCCCAGAACCGCAAGGCCGACGCCGAGGAGAGCATCGTCGAGCTCGAAGCGCAGATCGCCGACAAGGAGGCCGACCTCGAGGCCGCGGAGGCTGCCGTCGCGGAGCTGGAAGACGAACTCGCCGACCTCAAGGCCGACCGGAAGGAACTCCGCGAGGAGCTGAAGGCGGCGACGGGCGCCCGCGACGAGCAGGCCGAGGCGGTCGCCTCGGTCGAGTCTGAGCTCGAGTCTCTGGGTGACGCCGAGACGCGGCTGGAGTGGGAGATCGACGAGCTGTCCTCGCAGGTTGAGGCCTACGACGCCGAGGAGATCCCGGACCACGACACCGTCGAGTCGGAGATCGAGCGGCTCACCGAGGCGATGGAGGCGCTGGAGCCGGTGAACATGCTCGCGATCGACGAGTACGACCGCGTCGAGGCGGACCTCGAGGAGCTCCAGGCAAAGCGGGCGACGCTCGTCGAGGAGGCCGACGGCATCCGGGAGCGCATCGACGCCTACGAGGCCCGGAAGACGGAGACGTTCATGGAGGCCTACGAGGGCATCAACGAGGAGTTCGAGGTCATCTTCGCGCGGCTGTCCGGCGGCACGGGTGAACTCGTCCTCGAAGAGCCCGCCGAGCCGTTCGAGGGCGGGCTGACGATGAAGGCCCAGCCGGAGGACAAGCCGGTCCAGCGGCTCGACGCGATGTCCGGCGGCGAGAAGTCCCTGACCGCGCTGGCCTTCATCTTCGCCATCCAGCGGTACAACCCCGCGCCGTTCTACGCCCTCGACGAGATCGACGCCTTCCTCGACGCCGCCAACGCCGAGATGGTCGGCGAGATGGTCGAGGAGCTGGCCGGCGACGCGCAGTTCATCGTCGTCTCGCACCGCTCGGCGCTGTTAGAGCGGTCCGAGCGCGCCATCGGCGTGATGATGCAGGAGGACAACCGCTCGGCGGTGACCGGCATCGAGCTGTCCGCGGCGGGAGGCGAGGTGGCTGCCGATGACTGAGGACGACGAAGGGCCCCGGAGTGATAGTAGCGGCAATGGGTCCGACCTCGACGACTCGGCCGACGACATCCCGCTGAACATCGCCGGCCACGAGGCCGAGAAGGCGCGACGCGTGGATGGCGACGGTACCTCGCCCGCTGCGGACGACGCGTCCGGAACGGCCGACGAGGCGGCAGCGAACCGGACTGGCGAGGGCGTGGGTGCCGACGACGGGTCCGAGGACGAGGGCGAGGCCGTGCTCTCGGAGTTCGATGTCGAGGGCTCGGCGGACGACGAGGTCGAGCCGGTCGAGCTGCTGGTCCAGCTGGCCGAGGAGGGCGAGATAGACCCCTGGGACATCGACGTGGTGCGGGTGACCGACAAGTTCCTGGACCGGCTGGACGGGGCGGACCTGCGGACGGGCGGCCGGGCGCTGTTCTACGCGTCGGTCCTGTTGCGGATGAAAAGCGACGTGCTGTGGGCCGACGAGGAGCCCGAGGCGACGCCCGACGAGGACCCCCGGGAGATGGTGGCGCCCGCGGCGGGCGAGGTGCCGCCTGCGCGGGATCCGTTCGCGGAGCTGGAACGGGAGATGGACCGCCGCATCGAGCGGAAGCGCGCCCGGGGGACGCCGGAGACGCTGGACGAGCTGGTGCGGGACCTCCGGGAGCGCGAGCGGGACACCTGGTGGAAGGAGTCCCGGACCTACGACACCTCCGAGTCGCCGTCGGGGTACAGCCGGGGCGCACAGACCCTGGACTACCGCGCCGGCGACGACGTCCGGATGGACGACGAACCGACGGCCCACGACGTCACGGGGACGGCCCACGACGAGCACATGGAGGAGATCATCACCGACGTCTACGTCGCCCTGCAGAACCACTACGACGCGGGGCGGGACGAGGTCCTGTTCGCGGAGGTGCGGGCGGCCGGCGGGTCCGTGGTCGACACGTTCCTCGGGCTCCTGTTCTTGGCCCACCGCGGCCGTGTCCACGTCGAGCAGGACGAGTGCTTCGGGGACCTGTGGATCCAGGACCCGGCGGCGGTCGCGCCCGGGGAGACGCCGGCGCCGGCCGACGACTGACCGGGGCCCAAACGCGGCTGTAGGAACTGCTCGTTCTGTCGGTAGCAGGGGGAACCGAACCCAAGTAGGGACGTGGGAATCGACCGGATCGACCCCTACTCCCCGCTCGACGGGCGCGGCGAACGCGGACGTCTCACCCGTTGATCGCGGCGTCCAGCGAGTCGATGGCGCCGCCGAGGGTCGCGATGTGCTCGCGCAGGTTGTCGGCGACTGCGCTGGCGGGGAGTTCGCCGCCCGTGATCTCCTCGAAGAACGCGCCGGCGCTTTCCGTGTAGCCGTCGAGTTCCGCGATCGCCTCGGCCTTTGCCTCCTCGTCGTTGCCGGCGGCGCCGAGCGCGTAGTCGACGAAGTAGCCGATGTGGTCGCGCCACAGGCTCAGGAACGCATCGCGTTTCTCCTCGCCGGCGATCCCCCCGATGGCGTCGGCGAGTTCGACGGAGTTGGTGTCCAGCGTACCAGCCGCGGCTTCGAACTCGGCGCTGTCGGGGCCGTGGGCGTAGGCGGTCTTGACCGCGATGCCGGCCAGGTACACGTGCTCCTGCAGCCCGGCGGTGAGCGTAGCGCGCACCGTCGCTGCCTGGGACTCGGTGTCGCCGCTCAGGTCGAGCGCCGCGGCGAACCCGCCGGCCAGCGTGGCGCCGCTGCCGACGACGTGGTCGGCGGCGACCTTTAGGTCGTCGAACGCGCTGCCGGAGCCGGCCGCAAAGGAGTCGATGGCGGTCGTCAGCGTGTCGATGTGGACGTCGAGGCTCTCGGTCACGGCATCGGCGGGGAGTTCACCGTTCGAGATCTCCTCGAAGAACGCGCCGGCGCTGTCGGTGTAGCCGTCGAGATCCTCGAGTGCGGCCTGGCGGCCCTCGTCGTCGTCCTCGGCGGCGGCGAGAGCGTAGTCGACGAAGTAGCCAATGTGGTCGCGCCAGAGACTCAGGAACGCCTCGCGGTTGTCGGAGCCGGCGGCCTCGCCGATGACGTCGGCCAGTTCCACGGAGTTTTCGTCCAGTGCCTGTGCGGCGAGGTCGAACTCCCCGCTATCGGGACCGAAGCTGTAGGCGGCGTCGACCGCGAGGCCGGCGAGGTAAACGTGCTCCTGCAGCAGCCCGCTGAGCGTCGCGCGCAACCCTGCCGCTTCGCTGGACGCGTCGCCTTCGAGGTCGGCGCCGGCCACGATACCGCCGGCGAGCACTTCGGCCGACCCATTGACGTGGGCGGCGGCCGTCTTCGTGTCGGCGTACGGATCGCCGGTGCTTTTGGTCTCGACCGACGACTCCATCTCCTCTTCCTCCTCCGTCGGCGTCGGTTCCGGTGTCATTTCGTCCTCCTCCGTCGGGGTCGGTGTCCCGTCGTCGGACGACGAACAGCCTGCGAGCGCCGCGATCGCCGTCGCGCCGCTCGTTTTCAGGACCGTGCGTCGGTCGAACCGCTCGGATGGTCTTTCACCCATACCTTCACGTACCCGGATTCGCCCCATGAACGTTCGCCGAACTCCGACCCGACTCCCTCCCAACTTCGTCCCGACCCTGCCGGAGCCGGGGTTTCCGGCCACGAGATCCGTTCACGATTCGCCCTCTCCTCGTAACTCCGGGACTCCCGGACTATCAGAGGTAGTCGTCGACCAGCAGCGAAACCCGCTGCCGCGTCTCCCGGCCGATGGCCTCGGCCGGGGTGTTGATGGCGTCCGCCAGCGCGCGGTGACAGGGACACGCCTCGTCCGGGAGCGTCTCGATGAGTTCCGACAGCACCGTGGCCATCGACGCCTCGTTGGCCGCGGCGTGGCCCAGCACCGTCTCCAGGGACACCGTCTCCTCGTCGTGCCAGACGTCGTAGTCGGTGACGCCGGCCAGGGGGACGTAGCACATCTCGGCCTCGCGGGCGAGCTGGGCCTCCGGGACGGTGGTCATCCCGATGACGTCGAAGCCGCGGTCGCGGTAGAACTCGCTTTCGGCCCGCGTGGAGAACTGCGGGCCCTCGATGGTGACGTGGGTGCCGCCCTCGACGACGTCGGCGTCGGTGGCGCCGGCCGCGTCGGCGAGGTGGGCGGCGAGGCGGGCACAGAACGGCTCGGCCATGGAGACGTGGACGACGATGCCGTCCCCGAAGAACGATCGCGGGCGGTCGCGGGTCCGGTCGAACAGCTGCTCGGGGACGACGAGCGTCCGCGGCGGCAGCGACTCCCGGAGGCTGCCGACCGCGTTCGTGGCGACGATCTGGTCGACGCCGGCCTGTTTCAGGGCGTAGACGTTGGCCCGGTAGGGGACGGTGGTCGGGTCGTACTGGTGGTCGCGGCCGTGCCGCGGGAGGAACGCGACCTCGCGGCCGGCGACCTCTCCGACCTCCAGTGGCGCGCTCGGCGACCCGAACGGGGTCTGGATGCGGTCCTCGTAGCTGTTCTCGAACCCGAGCGACTCGTAGATGCCGCTGCCGCCGATGACGCCGAGCATGGCGGGCCTTCGACGCGGGGATACTTCGGTGTGTATGTGTATGTGCCGACGGCGGGCGGCGAGTCGACGACGTCGCCCGCAGGGGGGCGGGCCGGGCAGCGTCAGTTGGCGACCGCGTCCATCTCGACTGCGGGACCCCGATTCGGGCGGGATGGCCCTATCGGACCGCGAGCGGCGTCCAGGCGACCAGTTGGAGGACGGCGACGAGACCCATCCCGACGACGGCGGGGTACCGGTGGATGACCGTTGATGGCAAAGTCCGCAGGACCAAAATCTCGACCTGAAGCCATTCGCGTATCGGGAGTGTATCGATAAGCAAATCATCACAACGAACTGCCGACCAGACAAGGGGATTCTAGTTGTACCCGTTATACCGTTCGTCCGCGGCTCCGAGCAGGTGCTTTTTTGCACGCAGGACGTTATGTCCGTTACTTACGTACCGCCGTAGGTGGGGGCGAACGAATGGCCGTTCTTATGGATCGGGTCGGGGCGTGGGGCACTACCGTAAATACGCACTGTCTAGTTCAGCACCTCCTCGGCAGGAGTCGCGCCATTTAATGCTTGATTCGGTCGATGTCGGTTGTAATAGTGCCTGAACCGCCGGAGCCACCGTTTAGCGCTTGATTGACTGCCCCGCCAAAACGAGTGAAAGCGGTCGATCCGCATCGCTACCGTTTGGAACAATTATCCATGTGGTTCCGGGTGATATAGTTGAGCTGACCGCTCAATTCGTGGCGAGCGAGGGCAGTCAGGTAGCCACCAGCATCGACGAGAAACTCTGTGTCGGCGACATCGTGTTTATCAGTGAGGCGCTGGAGAAACGCCGCCTCGGGATCAGTCCCGTGGCGGCTGTAGACATCAACTTCCAAGAGCAACTTCGAGTCCGTGTCGATCGTGGCGTATAACCACTTCTTTCGCCGTCTACCTCGATTTGTTTCTCGTCAACCGCGACCCGCGACGGCTCCGCCGTCGGTGGGTCGCTTTGCGTCTCGGCCAACTTTTCTTTCCAGTTCCAGACTGCCTGATGACAGCGATCGACACCCAGCCAGGCTAAGACGCCCTCGAGTTCACGGACCGACAACCCCATCGAATGAAGTCGAACCGCGAAACAGCGCACGTGTGTCGGCGTGCGCTCGTTCTCCCAAACGTCTTCATCGTCCACCTCCAAATTCTCTTTGAGCAGGTCTTTGAGTGTCATAGACACACTCACTACCACCTGCTCACTTCTCAAACCCCCTTCAACTAGACAGTGCCACAAATCCAAATATGTTATTACACATTCATAAAGTTAAACACTCTTGAGTGTTGTAATCGGACCAATGTACTCGATATACCCAAGGGCACGTGAACGAATATATCATTACGTAGGATTCGTTCTTGCGCTCCATATCGGAGCCCACGCTACACATACCTTCACTCACCTAACAATACCTGTTACTTTACCGACACCGCTGACAGTTTTCACCATCTTCGTGGTCTTCATTGCCCCAGTAGGAGGGTTCCTCCTTCTATTAAGAGGAGACAGTCTTTTCGGAGGAATTATCTTCGTCGCATCAATGGCAATCTCACTAGCGTTGGGTGGAACCTTCCACTTCGTGTTGCAGAACCCAGATCACGTATCGTCGGTGCCGAATGGAGTCCTGGGATTCACCTTCGAGATGACCGCTGTAGCAGTCGCGTTAATCGACTTAGTTGGTAGCATTCTCGGCGGACTGGTGATTTGGGCCCAGACATCGAACCTTCCGGTCTCATTACGACAATCAGGTCGAATCTCCGGTTTACCAAGTTCCGGGTTTCGACCACTCACCCGATTCACGTATTGGTTCTCGAAGCGAATATTCGGAGAGGTCCCCGAACCTGTGACCATCATGGCACACAATAACCAGATATTGTGGGGAACAAGTGCGTTCGAGATGGCACTTGATCGAGCAGGGCACGTCGACGAGCGATTAAAGGAACTTACAGTCCTGAAGGCAGCTAAGGTAATCGGGTGTGACTTTTGTGTCGACATCGGAACATCCGAAGCTCAGGACTTGGGGATTCCCCATGAACAGCTGGCAGAACTCCACCGGTTCGAAGAGAGCGATGCGTTCAACGAACTGGAACGGCTAGTCCTTCGGTACGCGGTCGCGGTCTCTACGACACCTACTGACGTGCCCGACGGAATGTATGACGAATTGAGCACCAATTTCGATGAAGCCGAGATGGTGGAACTCACTGCCGCTATCGCGTTCGAGAACTACCGTGCGCGGTTTAATCACGCATTCGAGATTAAATCTCAAGGGTTCTCCGAAGGCGGCCTTTGTCCACGTATGGAGGAGCCACCCACCGTCCAAGAGTAGCTCTAACCAGGTTAACTGGTGGCCCTTCGTGAAATTGATTTATGCATAATCCCTGGTTTTCCCTCACGAGGACGGTTGCACGTTCTGGTTCAAACTAAAGAGGTTGTCTGGGTCCCACTCTTCTTTCAGCTCGACGAGGCGTTCGTAGTTCTCGCCGTACGCGGCCGATATCCGTTCCTCTTCGTCCCGGTCCAGATAATTCGAGTAAACTGCTCCGGTCGCGTACGGAGACATTTCTTCGTGGAAGTTCCGTGTCCACGCGATCATCTCGTCGTCAGCGTTAGGATCGCCCCAGCCGCTGAAAACACCGAACGTATATGCCGCATTCCGGTGCGGATATGCGGTTTCTGTCTCGTCAACTTCATTGATAGCACCCCCCATGGGTTCAATAACGATTTGCGTGTACCGACCAGGGAGTGATTCTGTCCGCGAAGCGATCGTATCAATCGCTCCCTCCGGCAGCGATTGCAGGTAATGGGACTTCCAGTAGTACCGTTCTCCCCTCGGTTGACCACCATCGAAGAACTGCTGGAGATCCGCGTATCTCATTGGGTGCACGGCAGCGAATATCGGGTCTCCGAAATCAGCAAATGGCTCGAATTCTGGCCGACCCTTATCTACTGGCCCGGCGTAGCAGGCAAACAGTCCCACGACGATCTGACCGTGTAACACCTCGGGGAAGCGTGGTACTTCGGGTACGTGTGCGACAGTCGCGTAGCAAGCGACTTCGTTCGGAGCGTCGGCCATGAATTCCTTGTAGAAATAAAGCGCATCTTCCGCATCCTCAATGGGGTGGACGACTTGAGCGGTCAACACCTCGGGGCCGACTCCGTGGAGTTCGAAATTGAAGCATGTGACGATGCCCAAATTCCCACCACCACCCCGAAGTCCCCAGAATAGCCCTGGATTTTCAGCTTCGCTTGCGTGAACGAACTCACCGTCGGCCGTAACGACGTCTACACCAATCAGGTTGTCCGTGGAAAGCCCAAACTTTCTTGCGAGGTATCCGATACCTCCTCCAAGGGTCAAACCTGCGACACCGGTAGTCGATATGAATCCGCCAGTCGTAGCCAGGCCGAACGCCTGTGCCTCGTGATCAAAGTCAGCCCACTTCGCACCGGGGCCAACGCGGGCGGTCTCGGAACTCGGATCGACTCGAACACTATTCATAAGGGATAGGTCGATCAGGATACCGCCATCGCACGTAGACTTGCCCGCGACGTTGTGCCCACCGCCCTTGATGGCGAGGAGGCGGTCGTTCTCCCGCGCGTAGTCCACAGCGGCAATTACATCAGCGGTTCCTGTGCATCGGACGATCGCAGCCGGAAACTTGTCGATCATCCCATTCCACACGCGCCTCGATTCGTCGTACCCTTCGTCTCCCGGCTCTAGGACACCCCCGTTAATGTGGTGTTCAAGTCTGCCGCTTACGGGTTCTTCCACACGGTCATCTGCAGTCATCACCTTCTACCCCGAATACTGCGGGCAAAAAACTTCCCCGAGGAAGAATTAATAATAGCGACGAGTGCTCCAATTATAACCGGTATTTTATTATGGTACGGTTTGCCCGGTTGTCACTAAGAATATTGTCCTTTCTGGATACGACTAAGGGATCGAAATTCGTCGTACAGCAGATGCTGCCAACGTAGTCGTGAGACAAACTGCAATCCCGTCGATACATTCCATCCCAAAACCTGTTTCTCGATAGGCGCAGGCGACCGCAGCTTATAACCCCTTAGTAAAACCGGGTTAGTTGCCTCATTTACAGTTGGAAAAGATATAAGTTACAGGCCCGAGGGGATCGAGTTACCATGCAGCGCAGAAAGATACTCGAGATGAGTGCAGGGGTACTCGGTGGTAAAGCTATCGGAGTCGATGATGTCGACCTCCCAGACGCTTCCCAGGGGGAAACCCCGGACATGTCAAGTGGCCGTGAGTTCTCCCTCACCGCCGAAGGATCGGGAGACCTGGACATGATCGTGCCTGGGGATAAGGAGACGAATAGAGCTGTCTTGGTGAACCTCTACGGGAAAGTCGAAGGCTGGTTCGAAGGTGGTCTTGAAGGGCGGTTGCTAGGAGGCCTCGGCGAGACACCTATCCCGTTCTCCACCGAGATGAAGCTTAGTCGACCGGAGAAAACAGCCATGGCCCATACAAGTGAATACTACTGCGTCCTGGAAGGTGTGATTACCGAATGCTGCGGCCAGAGTTTCCATGCTCACGGTAATTTCCAATCGGTTATCTCAACTGGGGAATTCAACGGAACCCACATCAAAGGGGAAGTCCACACTGACACAGACATCGGTTGGCCGATGAAAGCAAGTATCAAGGGCGTGCAACTGCCCGGCGAATCCCCTGCAGCTACTCACGTAGAAACGTAGGACCTTATGCCCTCAAGAGTATTTTCTACTATAGGTAATAGTGGTAACATCATCCGAGGGCTGTGGCAGCTGTTTCGCATCAAACCGACGGTATCCTGGGGGTTCTCGTCGTTCGCTCTGGGTGTGGGGGTGGCCGTGGCCAGAGCGGGCACCGACGTGAATCTGCTTGACGGGCTACTGATGTTCACCCTCGTGGGATTATCATTGGGCATCGCCAGTACCGGACTGAACGACGCCTACGACTGGATCACAGGGACCGACAAGATGAGCATCGCCAAAGGGACCGGAGGTAGCCGCGTCATCCCTGAGGGGAAGATGTCGCTCAAGCAGGTCATCCTCACGGCGGTATTTTCCCTGGTCGCTATGTTAGCCATCGGGGCACACCTCGTCCTGCAGCAAGGGCGACCGATGCTCCTTGTCGTCGCTGTGGGCATACTCGCTCCCGTAGCGTATTCGGTCCCCCCGTTGAAGATGGGCTATCGGCCTTTTAACGAGCTCGTCGTCGGAGTTCCAGCTCTAATCTGTGTCGTAGTCGGGGCTGACGTGGCATTAACCGGGGATTGGTCATGGCTCGCCGTCGGTCTCGGATTCGTCCACGCGATGTTCGGCATCTCTTGGTTCATCGTGTCACGGGTCCCGGATTACGAACCGGACAAGCAGGCCGGAAAGATTACGTCCGTCGTCTACTTGGGCCGTGACAACGCATCGCTGTTGTCTGGGATTTATGCGAGCATCGCCATCACGCCGGTACCATTCCTCGCGGTGGAGTTCACGCCGGCGATTGTCGTTTCGGTCGTCGCTTGGTTCGCCTTGGTCCTGGGGGTTTTCAAGCTGGAGCCCTACAATCCCGAACACGCATCGCGACTGCGGCTGCGGAATATGCACATCACCACGGCCCACGGCTTTGGTATGAGTATTCTACTCCCGTTGATGGGCGTGTGACCCTACCTCCATCCGAACCCATACCGCAACCGCCCGGTCACGTTCACTCCGGTCCGGTTCAATGAAATCCGGGCTCGAACGAGACTTGGTGGGGGGTGGTTTGCGTTGCTCCGAAGCTCAAAATGGAACCCACTTCCGGACCCGAGAGGTGCGGTCCGGATCCAACACGTCACCGATCACTTTCTCCGCGCATATCTTCCCGCTCAGCAAGCACGGGGCGACCCCGATTCCGGGGTTCGTGTTCGCGCCGACAAAGTACATCCCCGGAAGTTCCTTTGACCTATGCGGCGGACGAAACGGTCCACTTTGAGTGAGTGCCTGTGCGAGACCGTAGGCTGAACCGCGTGTACTATTGTACCGTTCGGCAAATTCGGAGATCGAGAAGTGTTCCTCTACGACAATCCTGTCCCGTACATCGCACCCGGCACGGGAATCCAGGGTCGAGAGCAAGGTGTCCCGGAACTCAGCTCGATTCGAGGAACTATCGACGACCTCGGTACTCACCGTACTCATCAGATAAAGTGCGCTGTGCCCCTCGGGGGCGACCGAATCGTCGGTTATTGAAGGAGCGTTTACGTACACGATCGGATCGTCGGGCCAGATGGAATCCTGGCTCGGCCCGCACGAGCCTTTGGAATCGGGCGGTAACAGCCACGAATGGTGGCGCAAATCACCAAGATCGCCCTCCACGCCGAGATAGACGACGAACATCGATGGCGTGTACTCGCACTCCCGCCAGAAACTTCTGGAGAACCCTCGCTGGTCCTCCGAGAGAAGTTCCGACTCGGTGTATTCGTAGTCGGCGTTGCTGACGACGATGTCCGTTGTGTGGTCACCGGCACTCGTTTGGACGGTGAACGAACCGGAATCGCTCCGTATAGCCCGGGCGGCCGTCCGGGTCTCGAACTTGACGCCGAGATCTCTCGCCAATTCCACGACCCCCTCCACGACGCTAGCCATCCCGTCCTCGGGATAATAGATTCCTTCGTTGAAATCAAGGTGACTGAGGAAGGTATAGAAGCCCGGCAGCTTGGAGGGGGCACTTCCCACAAGAATAGTAGCATTGGTCAGAACCTGTTGCAGCTTCGGATGGGTAAAGTGGTCCTCGATGGTGTCTTTCAGGGTGCCTCGTAGCGGGGACAGGTGCCACAGTTGTCCGAGTAACCTCGGGTCGAGCCAATCTCTGATCCCCGCTCGGCTCGAGGAGATGACGTCCATCATGATTTCGTAGTTCGTTGCTGCTTGGTCCAGGTAGCGATCGAGTTGTTCACCGGCACCGGGCTCGAGCCGCTCGAAGGTCTCCCTCTGGGAACTCCTGTCCGACGGGATATCGATTCGGTCACCGTCGTCAAAGAAGACCCGGTAGTTAGGATTGAGTCGTTCGATGCTGTAGAACTGGTCGGGAGACCTGTCAAAGTCGGCGAAGAAGTCTTCGAACACGTCAGGCGTCGTGTACGCCACGGGACCCATGTCGAATTTGAATCCCCGCTCCTTCAGTCTGTTTGCTCTTCCGCCGAGATGGCAGTTCTTCTCAACGAGCGTAACGTCCGCACCTGCCTCCGCCAAATAGCAGGATGCCGATAGGCCGCCGAAACCACCCCCAATGACGACGACCGACTTCTCAGAGACTGACATGCCTACTCCCATTGGAAACCTCGTTGTAGTCAATCAATCGATTGCGGAAAATTATGGCGCGCTACCGTTACACGCGGCGGCGACGGGCTGGCCCGGTACCTGAGTGGGAGAGGGAGGGCGGCCGATAATCGCCTATCACACCCACCTCCATCGGCCGAGGTACTACCGTCGTTGCAACGGACCATAAGGTGACTTTTAGGACGGATCTATCTGCGCATTTCTCCAGTCCGTTCACAATGACCGTCCACTGGACGGGCGAGAGGACGGACCGCGTGCCACGGCGGTCAAACCGGGCCTTGTTGTCTCGGCCAGGAGTATAGAAATCGACGATATTCCGGCGTTAGCCGGCTATTTTTCCCACCGCCATTCTTAATACGTTCCACTTTCGCTTTAGGAGATAAGACTGACCTGGTTCGAAATGATTGAGTATATCGATCGAGTTACGAGTGGCGAAGGCCTCTCTCGCACCACGGCCCGGGAAGCCGGCCGAGCGCTCTTCAACGACGCCACGGACACACAGCTCGGTGCTATGATAGCGGGGCTACGAGCGAAAGGAGAGACCGTGGATGAGGTCGTCGGGATCGCAGAAGGGCTGTCTGATTCGGCTCGCATGGTACGGCCTGACGTATTTCCGCTGGTCACGCTGGGAAACACGGGCTCCGGGGAACACGGTACTTTCGATGTCCTCACGAGCGCTGCATTGGTTGCCGTAGCGGCGGACGTCCAGATTACGAGACACCTCAGTGGGCCCGTTGGTTCTTACGCTGGTCGACGACCTAGACTCGGTGTACTGATCGATGAGGACCCCCGTGCAGTCAGCCGAGCCATCGAAGAAGTCGGCATCGGCCTCGCACCGATGTCCGCGTTTCATACCGGAATGGAAGCCTACGATCGACTCTGTGCGGAGGTCGGCCTGCGGACCATCTTCGACATCCTCGGTCCGCTGATCAACCCGACCCGGGCGGACGCACAGCTCGTGGGGGTCGCGGCTCCCGAGTTGGTCGAAGTCGTCGCTCATTCACTCAAGATGACGGGAGCCGATCGGGCGCTCGTCGTCCACGGTGATGGTCTGGACCAGGTCGCGGTCCACGGTCCGACGGTCGTCGCAGAGGTCAATGGAGGCGACGTCCATCAGTACTCGCTACGACCTTCGGACATCGGTCTCGAACACCACGATGCCCACGACATCGCCACCACCGCTGATGGGTGGAACATGAACGCAGTCCGTTCGGTCGTCACCGGTCGCGAGGGCGAAGCCAAGCAGGAGGCAGTCCTCGCGAACGCGGGCGCAATCGTGTATCTCGCCGGGGCCGCCGACACCCTGTGTTCGGGTGTCGAACAAGCGCGTACGACAATCGAATCCGGAAGACTGACCGGATCCTTGAACTCTTCGCATGAACGACGAATCTCACAGCGACACCGTCGGGACCCGGCATCCGAGGAACCCGGGCACGTTTTCATCTCCCACGAACCGGGTGGCATGATTGGCGACAACAGTTCCGCGCAAGGAAGAGATACCTCCGCTCAAGCGGTATCCGGCTCGGGTTTGCAAGGAAGGTTACGACCACCGTCCGTTCCCGTCGGCGACCGAGGGGAATGTACTCCCCAGATTGCGGACGGACCAGCGAGGACATCACGGACAGCCCAGGACGAGAAACCGTCGTGGCGGCCATCCTGACGATGGTATCTAGAAGTTGGGGACAGATTCAAGCCCGACGTGCTGGGTGGATGGCTACCGCCAAATTACGTCTCCAGGTCACTCAATTGGGACATAGTTGTGGACTTGCAACAGACTGCACCCGTCGGTATCCGGTGAGGCGAAACGAATGCCAGCAAGCCACCTGTCTGTAGACCGGCGAACTTTCGCGGAATGGGCGGACGAGGCCCCTGTCGTGGTATACGTGACGGCCGAACTCCCGTACGGGGATCCACTCGGTGGGTATGCGGCCGTGACAGGACGGCGCGAGGGCCGGGGGCAGACCGACGACGACAGAGACGCCGACGGCCGGAGCTTGGCTTACTCTTTCCTCTTTGAGCGGGCAGACAAGGTGGCGTCCTCTGATCCGACCGGCGCGCTGACGACTGGAACGACGGCCGAGTCGCCCGTACGCTACTCTGCCGTGGGGTACGAGCCCCCCATCGTCATCTCCGCCCGTCCTGGGGACGACCGGGTCTCGGTACTCGATGACAGGTATCGGGGACTAATCGACATCGGTGGCGGGGATGTAGTCGACAGACTCAGGTCGGCGTTCCCGGATGTGGCTTCGAGAGGGTTCCCCCGCCGGAGTGGTCGGCACTTCGCGGGAGGTCTCGTCGGCTTCCTGTCGTACGACGCCGTGTACGACCTCTTCCTTCACCAAGTCGGCGTCAACCGTCCTCGCTCCAAGTTTCCGGATGCGGAGTTCGTCTTGAGCACTAAGAACTTAGTGTACGACCACGTCGCTGAGCGGACGAAGCTGGTGTTCACCCCCGTCGTCAGCCAGGATGACGACCCGCAGGCGGTGTACGACGCTCTTCTCGCTGAGGCGCGACGGATCCGAGAAATCATCGACCGTCCGAATCGAATCGACGGCTCGGGATTCCGGCAGGTTGGTCAGAACGCCGACCGGGGCGAGGATTTTCGAGCCACTGTCAGACGAACGAAAGAGTACGTCAGGGAAGGCGACATCTATCAAGGCGTCATCTCCAGAAGACGGCAGTTGTACGGCGATATCGACACGCTCCAGCTGTATGCAACGCTACGTGAGCTCAACCCCTCACCGTATATGTACCTCTGTGGGTTCGACGACACGACGCTCGTCGGTGCGAGTCCGGAGACGCTCGTCGAGGTCAGAGACCGGAAGATAGTTACAAACCCGATTGCCGGCACCTGCAAACGGGGTGATGGCCCGGTCGACGATCGGCGTCAAGCAGGACGGATGCTGGTAGATGGGAAGGAGCGAGCTGAGCACGCGATGCTGGTCGACCTCGCGCGCAACGACGTCCGGCGGGTGAGCGAGGCCGGCTCCGTAGGCGTGGAGGAGTTCATGAATGTCATCAAGTACTCGAACGTCCAGCACATTGAGTCGACAGTGGTAGGGCGGCTGGCCGCAGGGGCGGACGCCTTCGACGCGACGCGAGCGACGTTCCCAGCCGGGACGCTCTCCGGCGCACCGAAGTTACGCGCCATGGAAATCATCGACGAGCTCGAGAAGACGCCACGGGGGCCTTACGGCGGTGGCATCGGTTACTACTCTTGGACGGGCGAGGCCGACCTCGCAATTATCATCCGGACCGCCACCGTCACCCATGACGTGGCCGTACCCAATGTGGTTACGGACGGCAGTGTTTCTGACGAAGTCGACCGTGTGACGATTCGGGCAGGCGCGGGAATCGTGGCCGACTCGGACCTGTCAGCCGAGTTCGAGGAGACCCAGCAGAAGATGGACAGTGTCTGCACCGCCCTCGAACGGATCCGGAAGGACCGGGCCGGAGAGATCGTAGAGTGACCCCCGAACGACTGACGCGGGTGTTGTTCGTCGACAACTTCGATTCATTCACCTACAATCTGGTCGAGTACGTGAGCCGGCACCCCGGCACCGAGACGTCCGTTATGAGGAACACGGTGAATCTAGAGTCGATTCGATTGTTCGACCCAGATGGAATCATCATCAGTCCGGGACCTGGACGGCCCGAGCACGAACGAGATGTCGGAGTCACGACCGACATCCTTCGCACCGTCAGCCACGAGGTGCCGACGTTGGGCGTGTGCTTGGGCCTCGAGGCGGCCGTCCACGTGTACGGCGGCAAGATCGGCTATGCGCCAGAGCCCGTCCACGGCAAGGCGTTCACCATCCAGCACGACGATCGCGGTGTCTTCCGAGGACTCGACCAGGGCTTCCGCGCCGGGCGGTACCACTCGTTGATCGCCACCGATGTCCCGTCCTGCTTTACGGTCAGCGCGACCACCGAGGACTGTGGCGAGGTACTGGTGATGGGGGTTCGCCACGAAAGCCACCCGATCAAATGTGTCCAGTTCCACCCTGAGTCCGTCCTTACTGGAGTCGGTGAGGAGGTGATCGAGAACTTCCTCGCCGACCTCTGACTACCGACGCCGTTCCCCTCTCGCAGCAACGGCGAGCGACTGCAACTGCGGGCTGAGCTGGAGCGCTCGCTCAAGACAAAGGCGAACTGCGTCACGGCGGGAGATTATTGAGGGCACTAGTCGCGGACGCAGCACACTGTCCCGTCACGACGAGGCGTCTCCGATACGAATGGAGCCGTCCGGATGGGGTAAGTCAGGTGTCCTTCATCACCTGGCTCTCTTGGCGGCGCTCGCACTCTCTAAGTTCAGTCCGGCGGATCTTGCCGGTCTCAGTACGGGGGAGTTCGTTGACGAACTCGACCGCGCGCGGGTACTTGAACGGAGCCAGGTTGTCTTTGACGTGGCCCTGGAGTTCCTCAATCAGCTCATCAGACCCTGTCCGGTCCCGTGAGAGGACGACGAAGGCTTTGACGATCTGGTTCCGCTCCTCGTCGGGGCTCGCTACCACCGCGGCGTCAGAGACCTCCGGGTGCTTCTCGAGGGCCCCCTCAACTTCCGGACCAGGGACGTTGTACCCAGCGGTTATGATGAGGTCATCCCGCCGGGACTTGTACTCGAACCGGCCGTCCTCCCGGTGGACGAAAATGTCACCCGGGTAGTTCCACCCGTTATGGACGGCCTCCGATTGCTCGTCTGGACGGTTCCAGTACCTGATTCCGGTGGGACCGCGGACGGCAAGTACCCCCGGTTCGCCTCGGGGGACCTCCTCGTGGGTGTCAGGGTCCACCACCTTACATTCGTAGCCTGGTACCTGCAGCCCCGTGGCGCTCGGGTCGAAATCGTCCGCGAGACGATGACTGATGAACACGTGGAGCATCTCGGTCGTCCCGAGACCATCGGTCGTTTCGACCCCTATTTCCTCTTTGAGTCGTTCATAGGTGTGTTCGGGAAGCGGCTCGCCCGCGCTGACGAGAAGCCGGAGCGAGGAGATGTCGTACTCGGCTGCGATGTCGTCGCTCTGTTTGAACATCTGATTGTAGGCCGTCGGAACTGTTCCCATCACGGTGACCCCGTACTCCTCGATGGCTTCGAGTAGGTCGAGGGAATCGGCGTCTTCCAGCAAGGCGGTACTCGCGCCGAACCTGAGGGGGAAGGCAACGAGGACGCCGTATCCGTAGGTGAACGCGATGGGCGGGTTACCGCTGAACACGTCCTCTGGCGTGGGTTCGAGGCAGTAACGCGCGTACCCGTCGCAGATAGCGAGCAACTCACGGTGGGTGTGGACGGTCCCCTTCGGACGACCGGTCGTACCGGAGGTATACGCCATCAGGGCCAGGTCATCGCGCGTGGTCTCATACAAGTCGAGGTCTGGACTCGCCTTTTCGAGGAGCATTCCGTACCTCTCGAAATCACCCGCCCGCTCCGTCTCACCTGCCACCACTACGTTCTCGAGGGTCCCGGCAGAACGGTTCGCCTCGACGACCTCTTGCAGGAGATCGCCGGCCACGACGGCCGTGTGAGCTTCCGCGTCCGACAGCATGAACTCGATCTCCTCCGCCCGGAGCAACTTCATCGACGGCAAGGGGATTGCCCCAATCTTCTGGATGGCGAGACAGGTGACGACGTACTCCGGCCGGTTCGGGAACCGAACGAAGACTCTGTCGCCGGGGGCGACATCCAGCGTCCGGAGGGCGTTCCCCAGTCGGTCGCTCCGCTCTTTCAGCTGGGCGAACGTGAGGGTACGGTCTCTTGAGTACACCGCGACGTCGTCACCTCGCCCCCCCTCCACGTGGCGGTCAACCATCTCGACCGCCGCGTTTATTTCCCTCGGGTACTTCAGTTCGGGTAGCGCAAAGAATCGATCGGGGGAATCTTTATCCGGTAGGAACTGCTGGAGTTCGGCCCTCTGCATGGTATCAGCCTTCGTACTCGCAGGGGTGACCGTTCTTGTCGTGCTTCGAGTCCTTGTTGACCGCAAACTCGGAGAGGCCCGGGTGCACGGACTGGTTGCCGCTCAACAGACCGTCGTATCCCTCGCTGAAGCAGAATTGAACCGAGGCGTGGCCCGAATCCGTGTGGGCCTCGAAGTAGTGATCTCCCCGCTGCCGATTATCTTCGCTGTCGCAAGGACTGGCGTGTCCGTCTGCGATGCCGTTGGCGAGCAGGACGAATCCGGTGGCAGCCTCGGCGTCGTTGAGGTAAGCGTCCGCGCCGTCGGTCCCGACCTTGACGCCGCCTTCACCCCCGAACTGACTAGTCTCTTGGTCGCCGTTCTCGTCGGTACAGCTCCCGGATGCTCCGACCTCCGGGTCAGCGAACGCCGTACCGGTCGCACTCATTAGCAATGCTGCCTTTAAAGCAACCGCCAGCAGTATCCTTCGTTCCCGCATCCAGTCTATTTCGGAAGGGTGGGGTAAATCCATTCTGCCGTGTAATTCCCAGGTTTTTTAGCCCGCGGAACCGACGTACCTCTTGGCGTCCTTCGACCCGTTCACGCGCTACCCAGGCTCCACGGGTCCCTGTGGTCCGACTGGTAATTAATCGCGAGTGGGCGACTTGGCCGAGCGGTTTCAGAGTCGTTCGGATGCTCGTCACCGTTTATCAGCGCGTTACATGATTGTCACCGAACCCAATCTTTATCATGTCCTTTCGTTACCTTCGTCACGAGTAACACCTCATGAAGGAAAGAATTCGGTCTCTCGCGGACGACAAGCTCGTCAACAGTTACCTAATCCCCTGGGGGTCGTCTTACTGGTTCGCCGTCGTCATCCAACCGGACCTCGTGGGGAACTTTAGCCCCCTTAGTTTCCGCGGTGAGCCTGGCGGTACTCGGCGCTCTCATCCTCGGCAATCTGTTCGTCGACAGTAGCGTTCTCTGGGTGCTACTCGGCCTCTTCTCAACGTCGGGTATCATCTCGAGCTGGGTGGGTTACACCCAGTGGACAGTGCCCTACTCCACTGGATTGGCGGCGGTGAGCATGGCCCTGGTGAACGCCCTCTCCGCCGTCGTGTTCTTCTTCAAAGCGCTTGACGAGTGAGTTACTGTCAACCAGACCGAAAGCTAGCCAAGGGGTGACGGACACGATCCGCCGAGACTGTAGCATCCGACGCGGGTACCCCGGGGATGTCTGGCTCACGACGGGGGGAGCCGGCCGGTTGCGACGACGTTTCGAAGGGTCGTAACGTATGCAAATGCGTGGTGTGCTGACGGATATAGCCGGTTCTTTTTCAACAAAAATCAACGTCTTTATTCTATGATTCTCTTCTTAAAGTGCGAAGATTATCGCGCAGTAACTTTATAATCCCTTATTTCGATAGCGATTGCAAATGTACGTCGGACTCGAGCACTCGACCACCGGTGTGAAGGTTGGCATCGTCAGCGACGACGATCACGTGACCGCGTTCCGCATTCTCTCGGATGCCATTGACGAGCAATCACCGTTCGAGGATGAGCTCGAGGCCCGGTTCAACGTTGACGACATCGAGTTGGCGGCGTTCGCCTATAGCTGGGGGAACGGGTTCTCCCAAATCAAACCCCTGAGCGAGGTCGAAAATCGGGGTTTGCGGGAACTAGAAGACCTCCCGGACCGTATCGGGTTCGCCTCCGACGAGAACGACGCTTACAAAGCAGCTAACGTGTTCGACGAACTCACGAAGATGTCGGTTCCGAGCGTGGCGCTTCCCGGCATCAACGAGCCACATCCGGATCACATGCACCCATACTTCACGATCTACTCGCCGCTCCTAAGCCTGGACAAGATCGCCGATGCCCGGTACGCCCAGCACGTATTCCGACAGAACGAGACCGACGGCAAACACTTCATCACCGTCAACATGAGTTCCTCGACCGTCTCGAGTCTGGTGCCCGGTGGGAAGGTCCGCGGCGGGTTCTCGTGGCTCGCCCTAATCCACGGGTGGTTCGAAGTCCCGAGGACCTTGGACTTAATGCGCGGCGAAATCGAACCGGGTGGAGCAGCCCTCTCGGCGGGACTGCTTGCAAAAAGCGGGAAGTCACTCGACGCGCTCGAAGGAGCCCCGGACGAGGACCTCCTTCGTTTGGTGTACTGGGCAGTACTGCATGACGTCTACTCGATGGTTCCGTTCTCCGATATCAAAGCTGACACCCCGCTCGAAGGTATCGTGATCACCGGCCGGCTGAGCCCGTTCCGCGAGCCGTTCGACGTTCCCAAGCAATTCAGCGATGGGCTCTCTGACGTGGGGCCGGTCACAATCGCCGAACCGTTCAGTTGTGCGTACGGCGCAGCTCACATTGCCAAGGAAATCTGCAATGGCGCTTCACACGTCCTGGGGCTGCCAGTTAGTGACAAGGTCGAACCCGGGCGGCCAGGGAATGTCGAGCGTGCCTGGGCAATCCGACTCCATTCACCCCGGTGGAGGCGCCGGCCGGCGAGCAACCGCGGTCACCGGTCGGCATCGCCAGGTCCGTACCGACGAGCGTTCGGAACGGTGGAAGTCAGGGCCTGGTCCGGAAGGGGACTATCACGACAGCCCCGGACGGGTGGCTCTCTCCGTCGGTGACCCCGCATGAACCTGACGGTGATCGGAGGCGGCCCTGGCGGACTGTACGCGAGCGAACTCATCAAGAAGGAGTTTCCGGACTGGGAAGTAAGCGTCTACGAACGGAATCGCCGGGGCAACACATACGGCTGGGGCGTCGTGTTCTCAGACGCGACGTTGGGCACGCTGAAGGAAGCGGACGCCCCCTCACACAAGGCGATCACGGACGCCTTCGCGTCCTGGAACGACATTGATACGTACGTCGAGGGGCAGTGGTACCGATGTAGTGGCCACGGGTTCGCCAGTATACTGCGGGCGGACCTGCTGAGGGTCCTCCAAGACCGATGTCGAGACGTGGGCGTCGAACTCCACCACGAACACCGGGTGGACGAGCCGGAGGCGTACCGGGAAGCTGCGGACGTGCTCGTCGGAGCGGACGGGTTGCGCAGTACGGTCCGCGACCGCTACCATGGGCGATTTCAACCCACTATCCAGTCCGGCGAGACGAAGTTCATCTGGCTCGGGACTGAGAAAGTTTTCGACGCGTTCACCTTCATCTTCCGAGAGAATGCGCACGGTCTGTGGCGGGTTCACGCCTACCCCGGAACGAAGAGCACATTCATCGTCGAGTGTACCGAGAGCACCTGGGAGAACGCCGACATGGACAAACGCGACGAGGCTGACGCACTCGCGTACTTCGAGGACCTCTTCACCGACCACCTCGACGGCCACGGACTCGAGTCGAAGCTCTACACGTGGCGGCGCTTTCCGGAGGTGTCCTGCGACTCCTGGTCAACCGAGGACATCGTCTTGCTTGGGGACGCCGCCCACACCGTCCACTTTACCGTCGGCTCGGGGACGAAGCTGGCCATGGAAGACGCGATCGCGCTGACTGGTGCGTTCCGTGAACACGGCGACGATCTAGGGGCCGTCTTCGACGCCTTCGAAACCGCCCGCCGTCCACAGGTAGCCACGTTGCAGGATATGGGGAGGCGAAGTCAACGGTTCTTCGAAAACGTGGAACGGTACATTGAGCAGGAGCCGAGACAGTTCATCTTCAACCTGTTGACCCGGAGCGGTCGCGTGTCGTACGACGAGCTCAGGGTCCGGGACCCGACGTTCGTCGACAGCTACGACCGCTGGTTCGACCGGTTCGAGGGGGCATCGGACGGTACGCCGACCGTGGCCACCCCGCCGCTATTCAAGCCGTTGCGACTTGGTGACATCACCCTTCCTAACCGCGTCGTCAGCACCTGTAGGCCGAGAGAGACGTCTTCGGACGGCGTACCCGGTCGTGCGACCCTCGAAACGTACGTGGATGACGCAACGAGCGGTGTCGGAATGGTGCTCACGCAACCTGTCGCCGTGACGGAGAACGGTCGAATCTCGAGAGACAACCCGGGGCTCTACGCGGACGCACAGCGAGACGCGTGGCTCCCCGCGGTCGAACGCATTCACGCCGAGACGGAGACGGCCGCTGGCCTTCACCTCGCTCACGCGGGGCGGCGGAAAGAGGGGCGATTCCATACCGACCGACCACCGTCATCGTCCGCCGACCTGTTGGAACGACTCGCTCCGTCTGCGATACCGTACTCAGCCGAACACCCGGTTCCGACGGCGATGGACGCGAGTGATCTCCAAGCAATCCGCCGAGCCTTTGTTGCCGCCACCGAACGCGCGGACGCCGCTGGGTTCGATTACCTCCAGCTACACGCTGGAGACGGCTACTTGCTCGGGCAGTTCCTCTCGCCGCTCGCGAACGTTCGGACCGACGAGTACGGGGGTCGCACGGACGCACGGTTGCGCTATCCTCTCGAGGTCGTCGACGCGGTAAGGGACGTCTGGCCCGACCACAAACCGCTGGGCGTCACCATGCAGGCCAAGGACTGCCACGCGGACGGCATTGGACTCACCGAGGCCGAATCGTTCGCCCTCGCGTTGGACGAGTGCGGCTGTGACCTCCTGGCACCCGTGATCGGCGGAACGCTTCCGCCGGAACGACAGCAGGCGGTCGAGGTCCAGCTCGTCGACGCTTGTGACAGGATTCGGAACGAGACGGGTGTGCCCACGCTCTCGACCGCGCAGCCCACCAGTTTCGACGCCATCAACACCCAGGTCGGAGCGGGACGGACGGACCTCTGCACCTTCTCACCGCCGGGTCTGGAGTAGCGGAGTCAGTGACGAGTCGTCGCGGGGCGGTGGCGTTCCACACGCTCTTGGAACACCCGGAAGGCGCCTGTTCCATCGGAAGTTTCTCCGGCTCGCTGTCGGCCAGCCGCGGGGCAGTCGAAAAGTGCGCCGGCAGTTCCCCCTATCCCCGACAAGACGACGTCACCGGCGCGCTCGACATCGGCGGTGACACCGAAGAGGTGTTCGAAACGCTCCACTCGGAGGTGGGCCGGCTTTACCACCAGCGGAAGGCGCTCCGGTCCGCGATGATGGTCTACGTCGCGGTCGGCTGGACGACCGCGCTGCTCATCATCGGCATCATGCTCGCGGTCAACGGGAACGTCCTCGACGGGTACTCCCAGCTGTCGGCCGTCTCGGAGACCGGGGGCGGCGTCGCCATCGACCCGAACGCCATCGACCTGGCGCGGGACCGCTGGCGGTTCTACGTCGTCACCCAGGCGACGATGCTCGCGTGCGGCTGGTTCGCGGGCGTCGCCTCCCGGGACCGCTACGAGGCGCTGCTCCACTCGGCCGCGCTCGTCGCGATCTGCCACCTGGTCTTCGCCGGAACGGGGATGATTTGAATGCCCGGCGATCGGGCCCAGTCGCACGTCGTCGGCGTCGCACTGCTGCTGGGGGTCACCGTCGTCGCGTTCGGCACGCTCACCGCGAGCATCGGGACTGTCGTCGAGGGGAACGCCGCCCGCGCCGACACCCAGCGGGTGGCCGACGACCTGGCGGACGCGATGGAACCGGTCGCGGTGACCGGGGTCAACCGGGGCCGCGTGGCGTTCACGGAAGGCCGGCTCCACCCGGTCGAGCGCGACCTCCGGGTGCTCGACGAGTCGGGCGTGGTCCGCAGGGTCGGTGTGGGCGGCCTCGTGTTCCGGCACGGCGACCAGCGGGTCGCGAGCGTCGCGGGCGCGGTGACCGTGGGGCGTAACGGCTCCGCCACGCTGGCCGCCCGGCCCCCGATCACCGCGTCGCGCGGCGCTGGCGTCCTCGTGGTCGGCGCCGCCAGGCTCGGGGACCCCACCGGCATCGGGGGCACCGACGTCCGGACGACCATCCGGACCGACGTGTCGCACCGCCGGGCGTCGATGGGCAACGGGACGTACCGCGTCGCGGTCGAGACGCGGACGCCCGGCGCCTGGGAGCGCTACTTCCGCCGACAGAACGCGACCACGATCAGGCGGTCGTTCGACGACGACGACGGCGGGGCGAGCGTCGTGGCCAGCTACCCCGGCGAGCGGGTCGGGTATCTCGTCTACCACGATTTGCACGCGGAGGTGCGCGGTGGATAGAGCCGTCTCGCCGGTGGTCGGCAAGGCGCTCGAGGCGGCGCTGGTCGTCCTGTTCATCGGGCTCGTGACGACCTCGCTCTACGGGTCGGTGCTCCCCAGCTACCGGACGACGGCCGGCGACGGGGTGGGCGAGCGGACGCTCGCCTCGGCCGTATAGCGCGTCCAGCAGGCCGTTCCGCCGGCGACGCGGTCGGTGTCCGCCAGAGTCGAGGTCGAGCTGCCGGCGACGATCCGCGGCTCTGGTTACAGGGTCACCGTAGCGGATCGCTCGCTGGTGCTCGACCATCCGCACCCCGCGATCTCGTCCCGGGTCAGACTCGCGCTCCCGCCGTCGGTCGTCTCGGTGTCGGACTCGTGGGCCAGCGGCGAGCGGACGGTCGTCCGCGTCGAGACCGTCGCGGACGGACTGGCCGTCACCCTGGAGGGACCATGAGAGGCCAGGCGAACCTCCCGGCGCTGGCCGTCGCCCTCCTGGTGGTCACGACCACCGCGGGGCTGGCGCTCACGCTGGCCGACGACACCTTCGCGGACGCCCGCCGCGACGCCGACGAGCGACGTGTCGCGGTCGCGGTCGCCGAGCGGCTCGTCGCGCCGGAGTCGGTGGTGACCGCCCGGGCGAACGTCCTGAACGGGACGGCGGCGGACCGATTCGCGGACCTCGACCGGTTCCCCGTCGTCGGCGACCGTCCCTACCGAATCCGCCTGGGCGGCCGGACCCTGGCGAGCTGCGGCGATCCGACCGGCGGGACGACCGTCCGGCGGGTCGTCCTCGTCCATCGTCGGCAGACCGTCACCCGGCGGCCGCCGTTCGCAGACGGGCGGACGACGCTTCCGCGACGGACGCCGCGGTTGACGCTCGACGTGGCGGCCGACGAGACGGTCCGGACGGTCCGGTCGAACGGTCGGGTCGTCCTCCAAGACCCCGCTGGCCTCGACGGGGAGTACACGGTCGCCGTCCCCCGGTTCGAGACCACGACCTTCGCGGTCGAAGCTGACGGGGAGCTGGAGCCGGGCGACGTCGCTGTGACCGCCTACCCCGCGTGGACGACGAAGGCGCGGCTGGAGGTGACCGTCGCGTGAGGGGCCAGGTCTCGCTGTCGGTCGTCGAGGCGGCGGTCGGCGTCGTGCTCGTGCTCGCGGTGGCGACGGCGTTCGTGGTCCAGCCGGCCCAGCCCGACCGCGCGGCGCTCCAGCTCGAGGCGTGCGCGGCCGACGCTGTGACCGTGCTGTCGGGAGAGCCGCCGCGCCACCGGGGACAACCCGGCTCTCGGAGATCGCCCGGTCGCGGGCGGCGTTCGAGCGCGAGCGTGCCGCACTCGACCACCGTGTCGACCGCATCCTCCCCGACCAGCTCATGTACCGCGTCGAGACGATCCACGGCGCCGTCGGCTACCGCGTCCTCGCCGGCGTCCCCGTCGGCGCGACCACGGTCGCGACCGGTGCTGGGACGGTCACCATCCAGGGGTGGTACGCGTGAGGGACCGCGCGCAGCTGGTGCTGGCGGCGGCCGTCGTGGCCGTCGCCCTCGCGCCCGCGGTCCTGGCGTACCTGCAGCTGGGCTACGCCGCCGACGTCAACGCCAGCGACGGCTACGACGCGCCGTCAGGGTGCTCGAACGTGCGGTCCACGCGGCGAGTGCAGGCGTCCCGGCGAACAACTCCTGGGGGCAGCGTCGCGGCGCCGTCGGGGCCGTCAGGGGCGACCTCGGTCCGCGGATCGAGTCGCTGGAGCGGCGCGTGTGACCGCCGGGACCGCGGTCCGGGTCCGGTACACGGGACGGCGGCGCGCGAATGGGCCGCCGCGAACTGTCCGGGCGGCGACGGCCGGCAGTTCGGCCCCTGTCGGGCGGACCGGGGCGTCGTCGTGCAGCGGCGGGCCGGCGAGACGCACCCCGTCGCGGTGGCGTTCGACCTGCGGGTGACGTCGGAACGAGGGCGGACCGACCTGACGGTGGTGGTGCGAAGCGTCGGACGAAGAGCGTGACTATAGGACATCCGCACCTAGGGGACCCGCCGCCGGGTGAACCGGACCGTGCCCCAGGCGAAAAGCGGCATGGCCGGGAGCGTGGCGAGCGTGACGAGCCACGGGACGACGTCCGGCGTGGCGCCGGTGACGCCCATCGTGAGCGCGAGCAGCGTGCCGAACCCGGCGAGGACGGCGGCGGCGTAGGCGACCCGGAGCCGCCGGGGCCGCCACCGGACGGCGAGGGTGTCCTTCCCGACGTCGGCGTCGGCGTAGCGGTCGGGCCACTGGGTCTCGAGCATGTTCGCAAGGACGAACCACCCGAAGGGAACGACTGTGAGCACAGCGGTGTGGTCGAGGCCGCCGACGGCGGCGGCGCCGTAGCAGGGCAATGCGACACCGCCGAGGGCCGCGTTGCCCAGTTCCCCGAGGCCGCGGCGGGCGAACGCCAGCGGGGGCAGCGAGTACTGGACGCCGCCGAGGGCACCGACCGCGAGAATCCAGGCGGCGGGCCGCGGGAGGGCGCCGGTGGCGACGCCGACGGCCGCCGCGGCGCCGCCGAGGGTCAACGCCACCGCCGCAGCGTGCAGAACGACCGACGCCGGGACGTCGGTGGCCTGCAGCGCTCCGCTGCCGCCGGAGAAGGGCGTCCGGTCGCTCAACGCGTCGGTGTCGCGGTCGGCGTACTCGTTGGCGTAGTGGACACCGGCCGCCGTCGGGACGAGCGCCGCGAGGCCGGCGAGGACGCGGCGCCCGGCCAGCGGGCTGCCGTGGGCCACCGCGACTGCGACGCCGAGTGCGTAGACCGCGACCACCAGCGCGATCTGGGCGGGCCGGCTCGCCGTCCACAGCGTCCAGGTCCGGGGGGCTCGGTCCCGGACGACCGGCGCGTCGCCGGGCGGGTCGGTCACGCTACGCGAGCGACCACCGGCCATCGTCGAGCCGCGTCGCGACGCCGCGACGCTCCATCTCCGCGAGGACCTCCCCGAGGCGGTTCGGCTGGGCGATCTCCATCTCGATGCGGTCGATGTGATGGTACTCGGCGAGGTGGTGCCGGACGTCCTCGGCCGCGAACGCCTCCCCGTCGGCCTTCGTCATGACGCCCTCGACGAGGTCGACCATGTCCTCGAGGAAGTTCCACGGGTAGACGACCCAGGTCCACTCCTCGAGCCGCTCGCCGACGAACGCCGGCTCGAACTCGCTGGTCCCCAACAGCTGGAGCGTCGCCGTCCGGACCTCTGCGGGGTCGCGGTCGGTGACGTACTCGTGGGCGCGGCGGATGGAGCCGCCGGTGTCGGCGATGTCGTCTATCAAGAGGACGTCCTTGCCGTCGACGCTGCCCGCCGGCATCGGGTACCGGACCTGCGGTTCGTCGGCCTTCACGCCGGTGCCGACGTAGTGCTCCATCTTGAGGCTCGCCAGGTCGTCCAGCCCGAGGAAGTCACAGAGACACCGGCCGGCGAACCAGCCGCCGCGGGCCAACGCGACCACGACGTCCGGCTCGAACTCGGCGGCCCTGACCTGGTCTGCGACGTCGCGACATAGCCCGTAGATGTACTCCCAGTTCGTGACGGTGCAGTCGAACTCCTCCGGGAGGTCGCTCATGGCGGGGCGAACGCGGCCGGCACCCTTAATCTGTCCGTACGTGGACCGGACGTCGAGCGTTTCTTTGGACGGATTTGTCAGAGGACCTTTTAAGCTTCGTCCGGTCAGTCCGACCATGGCGCAGGATCCACTACCGGACAGCACGCGACGGGCGGTTCTCAAGAGCATCGGGGCCACGCTCGGCGTCGGGGCGGTCGGCAGCGCCGCCGGCCACCCCGGCGGCTACGAGAAGGGGACGAGCGTCGACGGGCCCGGCGGGGAACCGTTCGGGCTCGACGACGGCGAGCCGTTCCGCAACGTGGCGGCGTACGGCTACCATAGCATCGGTAGTACCGGCCGGTCCAGCCTGAACGGCCAGGAAGGCCAACGGCACGTCGGTGACCGGAATGCGGAGGTCAGGTGTCACGGTGACATCGTCGTCACGTGTTTCCGCGCGTCGGACGACGAGGACGCCGGCCGACGGATGGCGGTGGTCGACATCAGCGAGTTCAACGACGCCGAGACGGAGGCGGAACTGGACGAGGCGGAGCTGTCGGTGACGGGGATCCTCCACAACGTCAACGCGGAGGCGAACCGGACGACCGACGTCAAGCTGAGCGACGACGGCGAGTACGCGTTCCTCGCGACGCAGGCGCTGTATCCCGGGCCGATCCGCGACGGCTCGAACGGGTCGACCGAGTTCACGGACCCGCGGTCGACGCCGCAGGCGACCGGCGGGGTCGTCGCCGTCGATATCTCCGACCGCGGGAACCCGCGGACGATCGACAGCGTGACGGAGGCGTTCTCGACGGGCGTCCACAACGTCTTCCACCACCGCATCGACGGCACGGAGTACGTCTTCGCCTGCAAGGACGCCGGCCTCATCTCGCCGGACAGCGGGCTGTACGTCCTCCGGTTCGACCGCGAACCCGGCAAGTTGACGCTCGTCAACCGGTGGTCGGCCGACGGCAACGCCACCAGGGGCGGCGTCGGCACGCAGCACGGCCTCTCGTACGTCCACGACGTCGAGATCCACGACGACCCGCGGACGGGGCGACCGACCGCCTACCTCGCCGACTGGGACCGCGGCATGCGCGTGCTGGACGTCTCCGACCCGACGAACATCCAGCACGTCGGCCAGTTCGACATGAACCAGTCTCACTTCGCCGCGCCGTTCCCCGAACTCGTTGAGGACGCCGACGGGAACATGCGTCGGGTCGCCGTCGCCAGCCACGAGGAGCCGGACGAGCGGTTCGACCAGCGCATCGACACGGTCAACAACGAGCTGTACAACACGCCCCACACGAACAAGACCAACCCCAACTCTACCGGGACGGTATTTTTGGTCGACTGCGAGGGGATCTACCCGGAGGACTCCCGGTGCGGCTGCGGCCACGAGGGCGGGCCGAAACAGCTGGGCGAACTCGACAACTGGACCTGGAAGAACGCCGACACGGGCAAGGGGTTCGACGATGACACCACCCGGCAGGAACGACTGGACGCGATCGAGCAGACCGGCTTCAGCTTCCAGCTCAGCCCGCATAACTCTCAGCCGGCGGTCCACGAGGTCGATGGCGAGCAACGGTACATCATCCACCAGGGCCACTACCACGGCGGCGTCCGCTATCTGGAGGTCGAGCCGGGCAGCGCCGACGGCCTGACCGGCTTCGCCCGGCGGGACTACCGCCCCAGGACGAACCCGAACGCGGCAGGTCGCGACGGCAGCGAGACTATCGGGTGGATCAACCACGACACCGACTGGAACGTCACCGACGTCGGTCACGCCCGTCCGGTCAATCGCGAGACCGGCAACCTGTCGCCGGACTTCTGGGGCTCCGTCGAGCACAACGGCGTCACGTACCACGGCGACCGCAGCGCCGGCGTGTACGTCACAAAGCACACCGACCTCCCGATGACGTCGCCGCTGCCGCCGCTGGAGGCCGACCGCGCCGACGACGGGTCGGCCTTTCTCGCCGGCCAGACCAACCGCGTCGAGATCACCGTCGAGACCTTCGACCGGCCGAACGGCGACGCGGCCGCGGTCCACGTCCGCGACCGGATGCCCGGCGGCTACGAGGTCGTCGGCGGCGACGACGTCGAGACCTACCGGGAGGGCAACCGCACCGCCGTCGAGTTCACCGCGACCGTCGACCCCGGCGACTTCGCGACCCTCATCTACTTCGTGGAGGTGCCGGCCGAGCCCGGGTCCGGCACGTTCGGCCCCGTCGAGGTCAGCGCCGACGGCGACGAGTGGCGGGCCGAGGCCGGCACGACCGACTCGAACCTCGAGTCCGGCTTCAACGTCTGAGCCGGCCGCGCAGTCGGGGGTGGGGTCCTCCTGCCGTTACGCCGCGGGACGCCCGGACTTATGTCCCGCGGCGCGCTTGTCGGCGATATGGACACCCGACGCGCCCTGCTCGTCGACGCGTTCACCAGCGAGCCACTCGCCGGCAACGCCGCCGGCGTCGTGCCCGACGCCGGTGACCTGACCGAGGGACAGATGCAGGCCATCGCCCGCGAACTGCACGCCGCCGACACCGCCTTCCTCGCCGACAGCGACGCCGCCGACCGCCGGATCCGATACTTCACGCCCGTCCAGGAGGTCGACCTCTGCGGCCACGCCACCGTCGCCAGCCACGCCTGGCTCGCCGAGGCCGGCGAGATCGACGACGGCACCCACACCCTGGAGACGAACGTCGGGGTGCTCGAGATCGACGTCCGCGACGGGACGGTGTGGATGACCCAGGACGTCGCCACCGTCGAGGAGGTCGACGCCGACGCAGAACGGGTCGCCGACGCGCTCGGGGCGGACGCGGCGACGCTACGGGACGTCGGGGCCGACCTGCCGGTGGCCACCGCCTCGACCGGACTCGGCTTTCTCGTCGTCCCGGTGAACTTCCTGGAGGCCATCTCGGGGCTCTCGCCCGACATGGCGGCGGTCGAGGCGCTGACCGACGAGTTCGACGTCACCGGCGTCTACGCGTTCAGCTTCGACGCCGTGGACGCCGAGTCGACGCTGCACGGCCGGATGTTCGCGCCCGGCGCCGGCGTCGACGAGGACCCCGTCACCGGCACCGCCTCGGGCGCCGTCGGCGCCTACCTCCGGCACGTCGAGGCCTTCGACGGCGACCTCCCCGAGGAGATGACCTTCGAGCAGGGCCACTTCCTCGACCGGCCGGGTCGCGTGCGGGTTCGCGCCCGCGCGGACCCGGTCGAGGTCGGCGGCCGCGCCGTCACGGCGCTTGACGGCTCCATCGTGGTGCCGGAGGCGGAGACCGACGACATCATCGAGGCCTGACCCCGGCGGTGGGGCGTCCGCGCCGCGCTGTCGTCGGGGACGTCGGCGCGCGGCGGGCGGGAACGACACACATTTGACCCAGGCTGGCGACGTCCCGCACAAATTGCCATGGCTGGAGCTGACACCGTGCGCTGGCTGGAGGACGTCCGGTCCGAGGACATCGGGTCGGTCGGCGGCAAGGGGGCCTCGCTCGGCGAGATGACCGCCGCAGGCCTCCCCGTGCCGCCCGGGTTCGTGGTCACCGCCGAGACCTACCGGACGTTCATCGAGGACACCGGCATCGCCGAGGACCTCTTCGCTGCCGTCGACGTCGACAGCGAGGATTCGGCGGCGCTTTCCGACGCCGAGGCGACCGCCGAGGACCTGATCCTCGACACCGAGATGCCGCCGTCGGTCCGCGAGGAGATCCTCGCCGCCTACGACGACCTCGAGGACGGCGAGGCGTTCGTCGCCGTCCGGTCGTCGGCCACGGCGGAGGACCTGCCGGAGGCCTCGTTTGCTGGTCAGCAGGAGACATTCCTGAACGCCACCCGCGAGGACCTCGTCGACCGGGTCAAGCGGTGCTGGGCGTCGCTTTTCACCCAGCGGGCGATCTACTACCGGAACGAGCAGGGGTTCGACCACGACCTCGTCGACATCGCCGTCGTCGTCCAACGGATGGTCGACGCCGACAAGTCCGGCGTGCTGTTCACCTCAGACCCTTCGACGGGGGAGCCGCGGGTCACTATCGAGGCCGCCTGGGGCCTCGGAGAGGCCGTCGTCGCCGGGTCCGTCTCGCCGGACAACTACGTCGTCGATCGCGAGACCGGCGAGATGCTGGAGGCCACGGTCGCCGACAAGAAGGTGATGATGGAACGGGACGACGCGACCGGCGAGACCGTCGAGCGGGAGGTGCCCGAGGACCGCCGGACCGCACAGGTCCTCGAGGGCTCCGAGATCGGCGAGCTCCTCGAGCTCGGCGAGCGGGCGGAGGCCCACTACGACGAGCCGCAGGACGTCGAGTGGGCTATCGTGGACGGCGAGGAGCGGAGCGCCGCTGACGGTGGCGACGTCTACATGCTGCAGAGCCGGCCGATCACCACCATTTCCGAGGGAACCGCGAATGAGGCCGCCGCGGACGGCAACGGCGACGTCCTCCTCGAAGGCCTGGGGGCCTCGCCCGGCATCGCCGCCGGCCCGGTCCGGGTCGTCCGGGAGCTCGACCAGCTCGACAAGGTCGGCGAGGGCGACGTCATCGTCACGGAGATGACCACCCCTGACATGGTGCCGGCGATGAAGCGGGCAAGCGGCATCGTCACCGACGAGGGCGGGATGACGAGCCACGCCGCCATCGTCTCTCGCGAACTCGGCGTGCCGGCCGTCGTCGGGACCGAGGACGGGAGCGACCGCCTCGGCGACGACCAGGTCGTCACGATCGACGGCGACAAGGGCGCCGTCACCGAGGGCGCGGCGGACCCGGAGGCGGAGACGGAGCCGCTGGAGGACGTCCGTCCACAGAACCCGGTCAAGCCGATGACCGCGACCGAGGTGAAGGTCAACGTCTCCATACCGGGGGCCGCCGAGCGTGCGGCCGCGACCGGCGCCGACGGCGTTGGCCTGCTCCGGCTGGAGCACATGATCCTCTCGACGAACAAGACGCCGGCGCGGTACATCGAGGACCACGGGCCGGACGCGTACGTCGACGAGATCGTGCAGGGCGTCCGCGGCGTCGCCGACGAGTTCTACCCCCGGCCCGTCCGCGTTCGGACGCTCGACGCCCCGACCGACGAGTTCCGACAGCTGGAGGGCGGCGACGAGGAGCCCCACGAGCACAACCCGATGCTCGGCTACCGCGGCATCCGCCGCAGCCTCGACCGGCCGTCGGTGTTCGCCCACGAACTCGAGGCGTTCCGGCAGCTGTACGAGTTGGGCTACGACAACGTCGAGGTCATGTTCCCCCTCGTGAACGACGCCGAGGACGTCGTCCGCGCCCGGAACCTGATGGCCGACGCCGGCATCGACATGGATAGGCGGAGTTGGGGCGTGATGATCGAGACGCCCGCCTCCGCGCTCGGGGTCGAGGCGATGGCCGAGGCCGGCATCGACTTCGCCTCGTTCGGGACGAACGACCTCACCCAGTACACCCTCGCCGTCGACCGGAACAACGGCAACGTCGCCGACCGGTTCGACGAACTCCACCCGGCGGTGCTCGACCTCGTCGGGACGACCATCGAGACGTGCCGCGAGCACGGGGTCGCCACGAGCATCTGCGGGCAGGCCGGCTCGAAGCCGGAGATGGTCCGGTTTCTGGTCAACGAGGGCGTCTCCTCCATCTCCGCGAACATCGACGCCGTCCGCGACGTCCAACACGAGGTCAAACGCGTCGAGCAGCAGCTGCTCCTGGATTCGGTCCGCTGATCGACCGGCGGGGCGGGGCGAACCCGGACGCACGTGCCGCCGGGCCGGCCGGCCGGTCGGTACCGCGCCCCTTTTCACCAGCCGCCCCGACGTGCGTCGCATGCGAGACGGCCTAGGGGCGGTGTTTCTGTGCGTGCTCGTGGCCGGCGCGGGCTGTTCGGCCGTCCCCGGGATCGGCGGGGACGGCCTCGGCGGTGACGAGGCGCCGACCGCGAACGAGGTCCCGGGCGTCGGGAACGGGACCCTCGAGAACGAGACGGCACTGCTGGACGCCCACGTCGAGGCGATCACCGAGACGGGGTTCAGCCAGACCATCTCGGTGAACTTCACCGACGCCGGGGAGGGCGAGACCTACCCCGTCTCGCAGCGCCAGCGGACCGGCGTCGCCGCCGGCGCCACGGCCTACGAGTACCAGACCATCAGAGACGCGCAGGTCTCCTCGCGCATCGTCGCGTGGGGCAACGAGACCGTCGAGTACCGCCGCGGCGAGGCCGGGGGCGGCGACCCCCAGTACCGTCGGTCCGACCCCCGACCGCCCGGGGAACTCGCCGGCCGCGAGGTGCTAGAGGGACGGCTCTCGGCCGACTTCGAGGTCGTCGACGTACAGGAGCGGCCTGACGCGCCGGACGTCGTGACCCTCGAGGTCAACAGGCTGCCCGAGGACAACGACGTCTTCGACGGCCAGGAGCACGTCTCGAACGTCCGCCGGTTCGAGGCCCAGCTCGTCGTCGACCTCGAGGGCCGCGTCCACAGCTACGCCGCGGTCGCGGTCTACGACGTCGAGGGCGAGTCCGCGGACTACGACTACCAGTTCCAGATGACCGGCTTCGAGGACCCGGGCGTCGAGCGACCCGACTGGGTCGACGAGGCCGGGGGCTGACCGCTCCGGTCGGCCCGGCGGCGTGGCTTCGTCGGTGGCCTCCTCCGTGACCGCGCCGCCCGCACCCGGCGGTGACCGCTCGCTCGTTCGGCGGCGTTTCCGCTGGTCGCGGGTCGCTGGGGTCGTAATTCCCGGGGCTCGCGGGTCGCTTCGCTCCCCGCTCGCTCGTTCGGCGACCCTCCCTCCGGTCGGGTCGCCCGCGACCCGTTCTTTTCAAGTGGCTCAACCGTCTACGACCGACAACCGATGAGCGAGGACTTCTACTCGGTGCTGGGCGTCGACCGCGACGCCGGCGAGGAGAAGATAAAGCGCGCCTTCCGGAAGAAGGCCTCCGAGTATCACCCGGACGTCTCCGAAGACCCGGACGCCGAGGCGAAGTTCAAACGGATCCAGGAGGCGAAGGAGGTGCTCCTGGACGACGAGAAGCGACGGATGTACGACCAGATGGGTCACGAGCGGTTCCGGGAGGCCGACAAGCACGGGGCGACCGACGCGGGCGGCGCCGGCGGCATGGGCGGCATGGGCGGCGGGCCGTTCGGCGGGGGCGCCGGCGGCGTGAACGACATCTTCGAGCAGTTCTTCGGGGGCGGCGGGGGCCGCGGCGGGCGCTCCGGCCGCCAGCAGGGCGCCGACCTCAAGACCCGGCTGACCGTCGACCTCGAGGCGGCCTATCGGGGTGTCACCAAGCAGCTGTCGGTTACCCGGCCGGAACGGTGTCCCGACTGCGGCGGGGAGGGATACCCGCCGGACGCCGACGCCCGCACCTGTTCTGCCTGTAACGGTCGCGGCCAGCAGCGCACCGTCCGGCAGACCCCGCTCGGCCGGGTCCAGCAGACCCAGACCTGCCGCCAGTGCGAGGGCGAGGGGACGGTGTACAGCGAGACCTGCGCGACGTGCCGGGGCGAGGGACAGGTCCGGGACGACGCGACGCTCCAGGTCGAGGTGCCCGCCGGCATCCGCAGCGGCCAGACGCTCCGGATGGACGGCGAGGGTGCCCCCGGCGACGGCGGCGGCCCGAACGGCGACCTGCTGGTCGAGATCGAGGTCGAGGGCCACCCCCAGTTCGAGCGTGACGACGACGACCTCCGGTACCGGATGCCGATCTCGTTCCCGCAGGCGACCTTCGGCGACACCGTCGAGGTCCCGACGCTCGATGGCCCCGTCGAGATGGACGTCCCCGCCGGCACCCAGAGCGGCGAGACGTTTCGGCTCCGGAACAAGGGGATGCCGCGGCTGAAGCGCCGCGGGAACGGCGACCTGTACGTGATGGTCCAGGTCGTCACGCCCGACAGCATGAACGACGAGCAGCGGGAGGCCCTGGAGGCCTTCGCCGAGGCCGGCGGCGAGGAGATCGACGTCGACCAGGGCTTCTTCGAGAAGCTGAAGAACTCCTTCTGACGAGCGGGTTGGCCCAGGTGGCCACGATACCCGTGAGGGCTCCGTGGGTGACCGCGGCGGCGGGGAGGCCGGTCGATGCTACCGGATGGTGTAGGTCGGTTCCGTGACGTCCTCGCTCTTGCAGGCCGGACACCGTGAGGGCCGGTTCGTCAGGTCCTCGAACCGCTCGAACCCGCAGTCTCGGCACTCCGGCGGCGCCGCCAAGAGCTGCTCGTCGGTCCCCTCGAGGGACCGCGAGACGTGCTCGACATGGGACAGCGCCGTCGACGTGGTGACGTCGAACTCCGCGGCCAGCCGGCCGGCGGGCGCGGCGTCCTCGCGGAGGAAGTCGGCGATGCGCTGCCGGGTGGTCCGCTCCGTGCCCTCCATAGCTCCGCTGGCACCGCGAGGGACAAAACGCTACTGGGGGGTCCCGTTGGTGAGCTGGGTGTGGGCGCCGATGAGCGCGCCGGCCAGGTCGATGTTCTCGAGGTGTGTCTCCTCGTCGATGATCGTCCCCTGGGCCTCGCAGTCCCTGACCGTCGCGTTCCCGAAGACCACCGACCGGTCGAGCCGCGAGTCGACGATCTCGGCGCCCGCCATGACGTGGACGTTCTCCCCGATGGTCGAGCGCTCGACGGTGGCCGACTCCGCGATGACGCTCTCGCCGCCAAGCGCCCAGGCGATCGCCTCGAGGTAGGACTCCGGCGTCCCGACGTCGAACCACGGCTCCTCGAAGACGTAGGCGTGGACGGGCTCGCGGGACTGCAGCCACTGGAGGAACCAGCCCGGCTCGTCCGGGTTGTTGTCGCCGGCCAGGTACTCATCGAACCGGAGCGACTCCGCCGGGAAGGCGTAGCAGGCGATCGAGACCAGCGTGCTCTTCGGCTCGGCCGGCTTCTCCTGAAAGTCGACGACGCGGTCGCCGTCCAGCTCGACCAGCCCGTACGACTTGGCCTTCTCCCGGTCGCCAACGTCGTGGGCCGCGAGCGTCGCCGCACCGGTCCGCTCGAAGTAGTCGACGAACGCCGGGAGGTCGAACCCGATCAGGTTGTCCCCGGCGACCACCAGCAGGTCGTCGTCGATGCCCTCCCGCTCGACCAGCTGCCCCAGGGCGCCGACGACGCCGAACTTCTCGGACTCCTCGGTGGTGTCCTCGACCGACAGCCGCGGCTTCTCGAACCCGCTGTCCGCCAGGTGGGATTCGAACTCCGCGGCGAACCGCTCATTGGTCGAGACGTACACCTCCTCGATCCGATCATCCGCCTCCAGTTCCCGGAAGACCCGGTCGATGACGGTGGTCTCGCCGACCGGCAACAGCATCTTCGGCCGATGCTTGGTGATCGGCCAGAGTCGCGTCGCGTACCCGCCCGCCAGCACGACAGCCTTCATCGAACTGACAGACAGAAGCCCGGGACAAGTGTCTTGCGCTCTCGGCCGTCCGAGGGTCTACATACCGGGACGGGACCACGTGGCCCGTGGCCTGACCGACGCGGCGGTCCGTCGAGGCAGGAGTGCGGAACGCGGACCGGTGACACCAAGCGGGCGCGCCTTACGAGCGTCCCACGTTCCGCCCGTTCGCCCCCTCGCCCAGCCACGCGTCCGTGATCTCGATCGCCCCGCGGGTCCCGTCGTAGCGGGTCTCGTACTCCAGCCGGAGTGGTCGGTCCATGTGTGGCCCGTCCGTGACGAGCGTCTCGAACTCGCCGCCCTCCCCGAGGACGTGGACGCCGTACTCCTCGGAGAGCCCGGCCAGCTCCCCCAGCGCCTCGGCGTCGAGCGTGCGGCCGAGCCAGGACGCCTCGAGCCCGCGGGCGGCGACGCGGACGACCGTTATCTCGAAGCCGGCGTCCAGCATCGCCGTCGCGAGCGACCGGGGGTCCCGCTGCCAGAGCGGCGCGAAGAGCGCCGCGTCCAGCCGGTCGCACATCCCCTCGATCCGCGTGGCCTGGTAGCTGGACTCGACCGCGCCCGCCGTGACGCCGCCGATGCCGCCGAGGTCGTCGGCGAGCTCGACCAGGGCGTCCTCGAGCGGCGCCAGTTCGCGGTCGCCGCGGGCGCCCACGTCCTCCCCGGCGTCGGCGGCCGCGCCGAAGTCGGCCGGTCGGACGTCCACGAGCGGGATCCCGATGCTCTCGGCGGCCAGAGAGGCCACCTCCGTCGCCGGCACGTGGTACATGTAGGAGTCGCCGGTCGGGTGGACCGTTACTAGTCGCTCGACGGGGCGGTCGCTTTCGAGCGCGCGGTACAGCGCCCACGAGGAGTCCTTCCCGCCGGAGAAAAGCGCCACCCACGGGTCCATGGTCGCGGTAGCGAGCCGGCGCCCATAGGGGCGTCGGTTCGGCTACTCCGGCAGTTCCTCGTAGCCGGGATCGGAGTCGTTCATCCGGGAGGCGAAGGCGACGCCGACGAAGCTCACCAGGATGCCGCCGGCGACGTAGATCGCCAGCCGGAGCCAGATCGAGAGCGTAAAGCCTTCGACCGAAACCGGCCCGAGGGTGAGCCGTGGCACGGTGAGCGCGCCGAGCACGCCGGCCCGCTCGAGGAAGTACCCAGAGAAGCCGCGAACGACGAGCCCGAGGGCGACCACGCCGAACGGGAGGTTCAACAGCGCGCCGGAGACGTCGCCCTCCCCCAGGAGCGCGTCGATGAGCCGCCCGGTCGCGGCCGCCAGGGCCGCCGCGGCGACCCAGGGGATGCTGGCGTAGATGAACCGGAGCCCGACGAGGAGTTCGCTCCGGACGGTCATGGCGTTGGCGCTGATGCCGCCGGCGAAGACGCCGACGAGCGCCAGGCCGGCGCCCACGACGTAGGTGACCAGCGACACCTGGCCGGAGTACAGCGCCTCCCGGACGCGGCCCGGCAGCGTCGAGACGAAGTCGTCGATGCCGAGCCCCTTGTACAGGAGGAAGATGCCGATGACGGCCGCGATGGCCGACAGCGCGACGGTTATGCTGTCGGCGAGCAGCAACAGCACCGGGAACGCCAGGAGCGCGGCGCCGACGGGGACGAGGATCGTGCCGCGGAGTTCCTCGTCCCCGAGGAACTGCTTGAGGAGGTAGTAGGTCGACTCGATGTCGTGGGACTGGCGGACGACGACCCGGTCGACGGCGTCGACCGTCACCCGGCTCTCGATGATCGGGACCAGCCGCTCGTCGCTGGCGGAGTCGGTCACGACGACGGCGGCCTCGGGCCGGTGGTCCTCGACGAGCGCCTCGGTCTGTCTGGCGACCGCGCGGTCGCTGTTGACGCCGTCGCCGCCGCCGGAGACGACGGCGACGACCGACTCTTCGCCCTCGTCGCGGAGGTCGCGGGCGACCCGGAGCGTCTCCAGCAGACAGTTGACCTGGCTGTCTTCCGGGTCGTCGACGCCGACGTCCGTGACGAGCGCGCGGACGGCCTCCCAGCCGACGACCGGCACGTCGGGGCTGAGCGTGCCGTCCCGGTCGACACAGACCACCAGCGTGCTCACGGGTACCAGTTCGCGTGCGGCGGTAAAAGCTTTCAGGCGGACCCCTCAGACCCGGACGCGGAACGCCGCGTCGTCGTCCGTGAACCGGCTTGCGACCCCGGCGCCGAGGGCGAACGCGACGCGTTCGGCGCCACCGCGGAGCCGGTCGGCAAGCCCCGTCGTCGGCTCCAGTTCGGTGGTCTCGACCTCGGCGTCCAGGCGCTCTTCGAGCCGTGCCTCGACGTCCGCCCTGGTGCCGAGGTCGTCGACGAGCCCGAACTCGTGGGCGCTCTCGCCGCGGTAGACCTTCGCGTCGGTCTCCCGGAGGTCGGCTTCCGCCACGTCGTGGCCCGCCGCCGCGGTCTCGAGGAACTGATCGTAGTAGTCGTCGACGATGCCCTGGAGGTACTCCCGTTCGTCCGCGTCGAGGTCGGTGAGCGGCGAGCCGGCCTCCTTGTACTCGCCGGCGGAAAGCTCCTCGTACTCCAGGCCCAGGTCGTCGAGGAGCGCCGAGGCGGTGACCCGGGAGCCGCGGACGCCGACGGAGCCGACGATCGAGCCCTCCCGGGCCCACAGCTCGTCGCAGCCGCTGGCGATCCAGTAGCCGCCGCTGGCGCAGACGTCGGTCGCGTAGGCGACGGTCGGGCCGTCGAACCGCTCGGCCGCCAGCCGGAGGTCCTCGCTCGGTACGACGGCGCCGCCGGGCGTGTTCAGCTTGAGCAACAGCGCCTCGGCGGCGTCGTCATCGTCGGCCTCCTCGATGAGGTCGACGAGGTCGTCGGCGCCCGCGGCTCCGGGGGCGCCCGGCGGGAGCCCGCCCGTGTCCCGGGTGATCGGGCCCTCGACGGCGACCTCCGCGACGTTGTAGGCGGGCAGGAGGGTGTCGGCGACGTTCCCGCCGATGCGGAGCGCGGCGACGACGGTGGCGACGACGAGGAGGGTGCCGAGGAGTTCGGCGGTCGAGCCGGGTCGTTCGACGAACAGCAGCCACGCCAGGACCGCGGCGACGGCGGCGACCGCCAGCACGATCAGGATGCGGAGCGCGTCGGTGGAATCGGCCATACCGGCCGGACCGACGGCCGGCTCGGTGTTAAGTGTGGGCACCTCGGCCGGCGCGCCGACGGCGGGCCTCAGGGCGGCCGCACGAACGGACCCGCCGGTCGGGTCCCTGGGCCGGGGTTCCGAAAGCCGTATGCCCGGCTCGACCGAGGTGGCGGCATGGTCCGTGGGCTGGACGCGCTGTCGACGGTCGCCGACTACCAGTTCGGCGCCGGGGCCGGGGCGGCGCTGTTCGACGGGGCCGTCGAGGTCCGCCGCACGGGGTCCGGCCGGCCCCAGCAGGTGCTCGTCGACGGGGAGCGCGTGGTCTCCTACGGGACCGACGGCCGGTTCACGCTCGGGGCGGCCGGCGGCCGGCGGCTCCAGCGGGCGCTGGACCCGCCGGCGTACCGGGTAGTGGTCGGCGACGACAGCGAGCCGTTCGTCCGGGACGGCCGGAACGTGTTCGCGAAGTTCGTCCGGACGGTCGACCCCGCCGTCCGGCCCGGCGACGAGGTGCTCGTCGAACACCACGATGGCGCCCTCCTGGCTGTCGGGCGGGCGGAGCTGTCCGCGGCCGCCATGGGGGACTTCGGGACGGGCGTGGCGGTGTCGGTCCGGGAGGGCGTTCCGGACGAGCGGTAACGTCAGGCTTTTTGGCGGCTCACCCCCTCTGTCGGGGTATGTTCGGAGGAGGCGGCGGAATGAACCCGCGCAAGATGGAACAGATGATGGACCAGATGGGGATCGACCTCACCGAGATCGACGCCGAGGAGGTCATCATCCGCACCGAGGAGGTGGAGTTCGTCTTCGACGACGCCGACGTCCAGCGGATGGACGCCCAGGGCCAGCAGACCTACCAGGTGGTCGGCGAACCGGACGAGCGACCCCGCGGCGAGTCCGGTGGCGGGGCGGACCAAGCCGACGCCGAGGACGAGTCGGGTGGGGGCGAGCCGGACGTCGCCGATCAGGACGTCGAGATCGTCGCCCAGCGGGCCGGCGTCTCCGAGTCGGCGGCTCGCGAGGCGCTGGCCGAGACCGGCGACCTGGCGGCGGCGGTCCGGCGCCTCGAGGACGAGTGACCGACCGCCGGCTCCTCGTCGTCCGGGACACCCGGGCGTTCCTCCTCGCGCCGGGCGAGACCCAGGAGACCGACCTGGGCGTCCTCGAGTTGCCCGACGAGGTCGAGCCGGGCGCCACCGTCGAGACCCACCTCGGCGAGGCCTTCGAGGTGCGGCGGCTCCGCGGGACCGACCTGTTCGACCACCTCGAGCGGACCGGTGCGCCGATGATGCCGCGGGACGTCGGCCTCGTCGTCGGCCACACCGGGCTGTCGGCCGGCGACCGCGTGCTCGACGCCGGCACCGGCACGGGCGTGCTCGCCGCGTCCCTGGGGCGGCTCGGTGCCGAGGTCACGACGTACGAACGGGATCCCGAGTTCGCCGATGTCGCACGGGACAACATGGCGCTCGCCGGCGTCACCGACCGGGTCGAGGTCCGAACCGGCGACCTCCTCGAGGACCTAGCAAACATCGACGGGCCGTTCGACGTGGTGACGCTGGACACCGCCGACGCGGCCGCCATCGTCGAGCACGCGCCGGACGTCCTCGCAGCCGGCGGCTACGTCGCGACCTACACGCCGTTCGTCGAGGCTGCCCGGGACTGCATCGCTGCCGCCCGGGAGGCCGACCTCTCTGACGTGGAGTGTCTGGAGACGATCCAGCGCGAAATGGAGTTCGACGACCGCGGGTCCCGCCCGTCGACGGCCGGCGTCGGCCACACCGGCTTTCTGACGTTCGCTCGGTTCAGGCCGCGGCTCCAATGAGGTCGAACAGGTCGTCCTCGTAGGCGTCCGGGTCGATATCGGGCCACGCCGCCCGGGCGTCGGTCGGGTAGGCGCCGCCCGCGACCCTGAATCCGCCGTCGTGCCAGACCACGAGCGCCCCCGATACGTCGACCGCGCCGCCGGCGACCGGGAGCCGCGCACGGAGGGCCGAACGCCGGGCGCGATGATCGTCGAGCCGTACGGTCTCGGTGTCGCCGTACTCGACGTGCCGGAAGCCCCGGTCGGCCAGTTCCCCGGCGAAGACCGATTTCGACTCGCGAACTACGTACGGTCGCGCGGCCGAGGCCAGGCCGGCGGCGGGCGAGGGCCTGATGTCCAGCTGGGTCGCGAAGAAGAACCGCCAGATGCGGTCCCGTCCGCCGGTTGCCACGATCCGGTCCCGTAGACCGGCGTCCTCGTAGACCGCGGTGTGGCCGGTGACCGAGACGCCGAGCCCGCGGAACACCGTCTCCGCCTCCGTCTCGACGAGGGTCCACCCGTTGCCGGCGAGGCGCCCGTCGGGCAGCGTCGGCGGGTCTGCTTCGGGCATGCCCGGTGGTCGGCGTGAAAGGCGGTAAAGCCACGGACGGCGGAAGCGCACGCGAGAGCCCGGAAAGATCGATCAGTGGTCGTCCTCGCGCCATCGGTGGCCGCACTCGGTGCAGGTGAAAAACCGGGTCTCGGACTCGTCGGCGGCCCGGATCTGTTTCATCTCGTAGCGCGCCCGGTCGTGGCCGCACTCGGGACACCGGGCCTCCGTGGTCGGCCCGATCTCCTCGTCGTCGACGTCGGACATGTCGACGGGGCCGCTGTCGGTGTCCTGGCCCTGCGTGGTTGTCATGGCCGCCTCCGCCTCGGCGTCGCGCGGTTTCTCGAACTCGCAGGAGCCACAGACCCACAGCCCGTCGTCGCCGTGCATCATCGAGCCGCACTCGTCGCAGAACTCCATGATGGTCTCCCATCGGCCCCGGTCCGTACATAAGCGACAGGGTTCGACCCGGGTCACTGTTCAGTTACCGCGTGGAATACTACCTCGGCGGACGCAAGCACCCGGCGGCTCGGGTCGGGCGGCTCACGGCTCGCGTCGCTCACCGTTCGCTCATCCGGCGGCGCTCGCTCCGCTCGCGCCGCCCGGCTCGCGTGTCGTCGGTCGCTCCGCTCCCTGCTCGCGACTCCCTGCGGTCACCGCTCGCCTATCCGAGGCGCTCGCTCCGCTCGCGCCTCCCGCTCGCTCATTCGGCGGCCTCCCTCCGGTCGGCCGCCCGGCTCACGGCTCGCGTCGCTCACCGTTCGCTCATCCGGCGGCCATCCCCGAGCGGGGTGCCGGCGGCGCCGGCAACCGACGGACGGTGTGGCGACGCCGCTACGCAGCCGGCCTCTTGCGAAGTCCCGCCTGATCTGGTTCTCCGTGGGGCCAACAGCGGCCTAAGCCCGGTGGGTCGAGCTGCCTGACGAACGACGTCATACTCTGCACAGTGCCCGGCGATGGGTCAGAACAACGCCTTGTCGGCGTCTAGGACCGCCGCCGGCCCGCCCACCGTCCAGACCCGCGTCTCGATGCCGAGGTCGGCGATGGCTGCCTCGACGCGGTCGACGTGGTCGGCGGTCGTGTTGACGTATACCGAGGCGCCGGTGTCCGTCGAGAAGTACGCCGGGACGCCCTCCTCGCGCAGCTCGCGGACGGTCTCGAACACCTCGAGGGTTTCGGGTTGCCAGTAGACCCAGCCGGCCGGGCCTGTCATGGTGGTCGCCGCGAGCGACAGCGAGTCGTGTTCGGCGGTCTCGAAGGCTGTCTCGAAGTCGCCGGTCCGGAGGGCGTGCCGCATCGTCGCGATCTGATCGTGGACGTGGGCGAGCCGCGCGTCGAACATGTGGCTGTCGGCGGCCTCACGGTGGGCGGCCTCGGTGTGCTTGAACGCGGGGACCTCCGCGGCGACGACCCGCAACCCGTCCTCCAGCGGCGTCTCGAGCCGCTCGGCGCGGCAGTCCGCGTCGCCGAGCCCGGCGTGCAACTGCGAGAACGCGCCGGTGACCGCGCGGGCGGCCGAGGCGGACCCCCGGCGAGCGACCGTCGACATCGCCGGCCGGGAGAGCTCCAGATCGGCGGCGGCACACAGCGCGACCGCGGCCGCAGCGAAGCCCGACGAGGAGGAGCCGAACCCGATGTTCGTCGGGAAGTCGTTCACCGATTCGAGCCGGACGCGGTCATCGACACCCGCCAGCTCCCGGACGTGGTCGACGACCGCGCGGAGCCGCTCGGCGGCGCGGCCACCGACGACCTCCCCGTCGACGACGTACCGGTCGGCCTCCCGGTCGGGTTCGAAGGCGGCGGTGGTCCGCGAGTGGCTCGGCGCGGTACAGACGGAGATGGAGTCGTGATACGGGAGGCGCAACTCCTCGTCGTGCATCCCGTGATACTTGACCAGCCCCTGGATGGGATGCGCCTTCGTGGTCGCCTTCATGGACGGCCCTGCGGCGGATGGCGTCTTGGCAGTTTCGACCCGGCGGCGCCGGCCGGGTCACGCCGTCACGCACTCGTCGACCCGCCGCTCGTACACCAGGTAATAGGAAACGGCGAGGACGCCGACCAGGGCGCCAACCCGCAGCATCAGTCGGACTATGAACGTCGAGAGGAGCGGATAGGCCTGAAAGAGTGCGTACGGACCAAGCCCGAGAACGTACACGACGCCGAGGAACAGCCACAGTCGACGGACGTCGACGTCCCGTCGGGTGACGAGCAGGTACGCGGCGACGGGCGCCCCGAAGACGGCGAGGAGCATCAAAGACCCGGAGACTGGCCCGGTAGAGACGAGGCCAAGCGTCCCCGATACGCTGGCGACGAGCGCCGCGAGGGCGAACCAGCACAGAACGTACTGTTTCAGACTCATCTCGTTCCTCACACTCGGCCCGCGGCGGGTCGAAACCCCCGTCCCGGCGACCCCGCCTCCATCTACGGCCAGGTACCCCCTTCCTCGTAGGCTTCCAGCACCCGCTGGATGGCGACGACGTAAGCGGCGGTCCGGAGGTTCGGGACGTCGTTGGCCTCGTAGGCATCGACCAGGCCCTCGAAAGCCTCGACGATGTGGCGCTCGAGTTCCTCGTTGACGCGCTCCTCCGGCCAGTAGAACCGCTGGCGGTTCTGGACCCACTCGAAGTACGACACGGTGACGCCGCCGGCGTTCGCGAGGATGTCGGGGAAGACGTAGACGTCGCTTTCGGCCAGGACGTCGTCGGCGTCGGGCGTCAGCGGGCCGTTGGCGGCCTCGACGATGACGTCGGCACTCACCTCGCGGGCCAGGTCGGCGTCGATGGCGTTCTCCAGGGCCGCCGGCACCAGCAAGTCGACGTCGAGCGCCAGCAGCTCGTCGTTCGTCAGCTCCTCGGCCGCCTCCGCGTAGCCGGTGACGGCCCCGGTCCGGTTCTTGTACTCCTTGACGGCGTGGGCGTCAAGCCCGCTTTGGTCGTAGACGGCGCCGGAGGAGTCCGAGACGGCGACGACGTTCGCCCCGAGTTCGGACTCCAGGAGCTTCGCGGCGACGCTGCCGGCGTTCCCGTACCCCTGGACGGCAACGGTGGCGCCGGCGCCGTCCCGACCGAGGTAGTCGAACGCCTCCCGGGCGGTCAGCATCGTCGAACGGCCGGTCGCCTCGACCCGGCCGCGGGAGCCCCCGGAGTCGATGGCCTTCCCGGTGATGACGCCCGGCTCCGTCGTGTTCTCCAGCGTCTCGTAGGTGTCCTTGATCCAGTTCATCTCCCGCCGGCCGGTGTTGACGTCCGGCGCCGGGATGTCCGTGTCGGCACCGATGAAGGGCCGGAGCTCCGTCGCGAACGACCGCGTGATCCGCTCGAGTTCCGGGTCGGAGTACTGGATCGGGTCGATGGCGATGCCGCCCTTCCCGCCGCCGTACGGGATGTCGACGACGGCACACTTGTACACCATCCATCCCGACAGCGCCTTGACCTCCGCGCGGGTCACGCCCGGGTGGTACCGGATGCCGCCCTTGTAGGGGCCCCGGTCGCCGTTGAACTGCGACCGGTAGGCGCGGAACACCTCGAGGGAGCCGTCGTCCAGTTCGACGGTGAGGTTCGTCTCCAGGACGCGCTCGGGGTTCTTGAGCCGCACGAGGGCGTCGGCGGCGACGTCGAGGAACGCCGCGGCGTCGTCGATCTGCTCCTGCAGGCTCTCAAACGGGTTGACCTCCTCCGACATGGCGGGGACGTCGGCCAGTCGCCGCTTAAGCATGACGGCTCCTCCGACCGGGCGGGTCGGATGCGCCGGACACCGGCCCGTTCGCGGTCGCGGGGTCACTCGCGGCCGGTCACTCCCGACCGGCCCGGTACCGTTCCATCACCCGTTCGGCCCGGGCGACGAGCGGCGCGTCGATCATCTCGTCGTCGACGCGGAACACCCCGCGCCCGTCGGCCGCCTCGCGGCCCTCGAGTACCCGCTCGGCCCACTCCACCGTCTCGGGGTCGGGCGTGAACGCCTCGTTGATGACATCGACCTGGGCGGGGTGGATGGCCATCTTGCCGTCGTAGCCGAGCTGGACGGCGACGCCGGTCTCCTCGGCGAGCCGGTCGGTGGCCTCGATGTCGGTGAAGACGGTGTCGATGGCGTCGACGTCGGCCGCCGCGGCCGCCAGGACGACGTGCTCGGCGTCGACCGCCGGCGTGGCCGCGATCTCCTCGGCGCACAGTACGCCGCTGGCGGACTCACACAGCGCGATGACGGGGAGACCGGCGCCGCGTTCGGCGAGCAGGTCAGCGAGGGTGCGGACGTCGGTGGTCGACTCCGCCTTCGGCACCATCACGGCGTCGAGTCGCGGGGCCCCCTCGAGGACGGCATCGAGGTCGGCCGTCGCGGTCGAGACGTCGGCGTTGACCCGCACGCAGACCTCACACGATGGGTCGAAGGACGCGTCGGTGAGCACCGTCGTGACGTCGCGCCTGGCGTCGGCCTTCCGCTCCGGCGCCACCGCGTCCTCCAGGTCGAAGACGACGGTGTCGGCCCCCGAATCGGGCGCCTTCCGCAGCAGGTCCGGCTGGTCGCCGGGCGAGAACAGCACGCTCCTGCGGGCCATGGCTGGATCAAGCGGGGGCCGCCCCTTAAGCGCCGATGGTCCATCCCGGGCCGACGGCGGTGCCGGGTCCCGGTGGTTGCCGGCGGACTCGCCGAGGCCGGCCCCTCTGATTCCGACGGTGAACGACTCCCGAACGACGGGCACTCTTCGTGACGGTATGTTTATTGGAGGAGGATGTGTATTCTATGTCATGCGTTTGACCCTCCGTGGCGGTCGGGGGATCCTCGCCGCGATGGTCCTCCTCGTCGTCCTCGTCGAGTTCTCGAGCCTCCCGCTACCGTATCCGGCTAACCCCACCGTCGGATCGGTGCCGGTCGACCCGGAACTCCTCGTCCCGGCACTCCTGGGGCTGGTCGCGGTCGTCGGGGCGCTCCGCGACGGGATCGGTGTGGGGTCGATCGCAACGGGCCTCCTCGGCGTGGTGACGCTGTGGGTCGCCACGACGAGTCTGTACGAGACCGCCGCAAGCCAGGGCGGCGGTATCGCCTGGGGGGCGTTCTTCACGCTCATCTGTGGCGGCGTCCTGGCCGTCACCGTGCTCGTCCGGCAGGCGATGCGCCGGACCGGTGAACCGGGTGTCCTCGACCGTCTACGGACCCAGCTCGGCGAATGAAGCGCCCCAAGGTGGGACATCGTTTCCGGCGGTGAGCCACCGCTAGAGGGCGCGGGCGTGCTGTCCAGCCGCCCAGCGCCGGCACCCGGGTCGGAGCCGACCGAGGCTGTGGCTATCCCGGCTGGTCTCGCCGGGATCCCCGGGGGACGGTGATTACAGCCCAGCGCCCATCCGGCAATTAGGCGCCGACGGGCCCCGCCGTGGACCTCGCCGGAGGTCCGTGAACGGGGCCCGGCCGGTGGTCGCTATCGCCGGGCGAGCAGGGCCGCGGCCAGGAAGGCCACGGCGGCGACGACGAGGCCCGGCCCCGCCCCGTCGTCGTCGGTGCCTTCCGCGGCGTCGCCGGCACCCGTCTCGTTCCCGGGGCTGTCCTCGCCGACGTCGGTGGACTGCGTTCCGTTCGTGGTGGCCTGCGTCGCCGTCCCAGCGTCCTGCCCGTCGTCGTCCGTATCCGGCGCGTCCGTGGGGTCGCCGTCACGGTCGGTCCCGGTTTGGGCTCCGGACGGCTCGGCATCGTCCTCAGTGGGCGTCGCGGTATCCTCCTCGCTATCAGTCGGGGTCGCCGTCTCGCCGTCGTCAGTGTCGGTCGGTGTCTCGTCGGTCGGGGTCGTCGTCTCGCCGTCGTCGGTCGCGGTCGCCGTCTCGCCGTCGTCGGTCGGGGTGGTCGAAGAGCCGTCCTCGGCGATGGAGAGTGTGCCAGTGGACCGCGTACCGTCGGACTGGGGGTTGACCACGAACACGATCTCGTACTCCCCGGCGGAGGGGTTGGTCGCGTCGGAGTACGAGATGACGACGTGGTCGCCCTCGTGGAGGACGTAGCTCCCGCCGAGGCGGACGTTCAGCGTCTCGCCGTTGTTGGAGGCGCTGACGCCGTTGACGTCGTCGGTCACGTCCGTGGCCCCGCCGTCGGCCCGGTCGATGTACATCGTTTCGACGTCGCTCTCGTCGACGTTCGAGACGTCTCCGTTCCGGTCGGTGGCCTGGTAGTCGACGTCCAGCCCCGAAAGCGAACTGTCGTCGAGGTCGGGGCCGACGGCCGCCCGCACCGTGTGCGTCGAGTCGGCGTCGGCTTCCGCCGGGTCGGCGGTGATCGAACCGGCCGTGGCGGCGATGGGGGCTGCGAGGACGGCAACCGCTGCAGCCGTCATCACGATCACTACCGTCGGGTTCCGTCTCATGGCGCGTGGGTGGGTCCGGTGCCGGCGGACGCCCGCCGACGGGGCGCGGAATTATTCTACGTTTTGTGGTCCTGTCGTCAAATGCGTTCCGGCCGTGCGTCGGCCAGCTGTTCGCCGTCCGGTACCGTTTTGCTCCCGACGGCCGAGGCGGCTGCTATGCCCGGACGTTATTACGAGGAGTTCGAGGTCGGCGAGACCCTCGAACACGACAAGCGGCGGACGGTCAGCGAGGCCGACAACCAGCAGTTCTGCGACATGACCATGAACCAGCAGCCGCTACACCTCGACGCGGACTTCGCCGCCGACTCGCAGTTCGGCGAGCGCCTCGTCAACGGCCTCTACACGATGAGTCTCGCCGTCGGTCTCACCATCCCGGACACGACGGACGGCACCATCGTGGCGAACCTCTCGTACGACGACGTCGAACACCCGAACCCGGTGTTCCACGGCGACACCATCTACGCGCAAACGACGGTCACCGACAAGCGGGAGACCTCCGACGGCGAGCGCGGCGTCGTGACGATGCGCGTCGAGGCCTTCAAGATGGAACCGGACGGCGAGGACGACACGCTGGTCTGTGAACTCGAACGGACGGCACTCTCGCTGAAGAAATCGGAGTGACCAACTGGGTCCGGGTCACTCGGGGACCAGCGGCGCGACCGGCACATCGTCTCCCGCTGTCGCCGTGGCCGTCCGGGCGGCCGCGGTGTTATCACGGCCGGAAAACCTCCGGCAGAGATAAGTCGGTTGCACGGGAGCGATAGACAATGCCCACCCGGACTACCGAGGACGACCGCTCGACCGACGACCCGGACTCGTCACCGGAGCGCCGGTCGGTCCGGGTCCTCCTCGTCGAGGACGCGGTCGACGTCGCGGAGGTGACCGCCGAGTACCTCGAGCGGGCGGCGGAGGAACTCTCCGTCGCCGTCGCGGGCGACGCCCTGACGGGGCTGGACCGCCTCGAAGAGGAGCGGTTCGACTGCGTGGTCTCCGACCACGAGATGCCGGGCATGGACGGCCTCGAGTTCCTCGGCGTCGTCCGCGAACGCCGCCCGGAACTCCCCTTTGTCCTCCTCACCGGCAAGGGAAGCGAGGACCTGGCCAGCAAGGCCATCTCCGCCGGCGTCACCGACTACGTCCAGAAACGGTCGGGCGCCGACCACTACGAACTCCTGGCCCAAAGGCTCCGGTCGGCCGTCGCCAAGCGACGCGCCGAACGGGAGGTCTCGGCGCTCGACCGGATCAACCGGACGATACGGCAGACGACCCAGCAGGTCCTCGAGGCGGACTCGAGGGCCGAAATCGAGCGAACCGTCTGTGAGACGCTGGCCGACGACGACCCCTACCAGTTCGCCTGGATCGGGACCGTCGAGGACGACCGGGTCGAACCATCTACGTGGGCCGGCGACGACGCCGACGACTTCGCGGACGGGACGATACCGACGGGCGGGGGCAGCACGGAGCGTGGACCCACAGCCCGGGCCGCTCGCACCGGCGAACCCCAGGCGGTCCAGAATCTCGGCGACGCGACGGACGTCGAGGCCAGGCGAGAGTCGGCCGACGACCGCGGCTACGCCGCCAGCGCGTCCGTCCCGCTGGAGTTCGAGGGTACCGGGTACGGCCTCCTCACCGTGTACACCGACCGCCCGAACGCCTTCGACGACCGGGAGCTGGACGTGCTCACGGAACTCGGCGAGACCGTCGCCCACGGTATCCACCGGGCCGCGCTGACCGAACGGCTCGAACGGCAGTACGAGACGCTGTTCGAGGAGTCGCCGATGATGGCCGTGACCACCCGGATGACGCCGGACGGCCCGGTGGTCGAAAATTGCAACCGGCGGTTCCTCCAGCGACTCGGTTTCGATCGCTCGACGGTCGTCGGCCAGCCACTCGAGCGGTTCTACACCGCGGACTCCGCACAGAAACTCTTAGACGAAGGCGGATACGAACGCGCACTCGACGACGAGTTCACCCGCGAGCAGCGGACGCTTCTGACCGCCGACGGCGAGTCCGTCGAGACCCTGCTCCGTGCGGTGCCGCGCGAGGCCGAGACCGGCGACTCCGCCGGGACCTTCGCACTGTACGTCGACATCTCCGAACGCAAGCGACTCGAACGGGAGAACGAGCGTCTCGACAAGTTCGTAAGCGTCGTCAGCCACGACCTCCGCAATCCCCTGATGGTTATCGAGGGCCACGCCGAACTGGTCAGAAAGCAGCACGGAAACGAGGACGCCGAGGCCATCCTGGAGGCCACCGACCGGATGGAGGAACTCCTCGAGGACCTCCTGACGCTCGCCCGCCAGGGCGAGGCCGTCCGCGAAACCGACAGCCTCCTTCTGGGGAAACTCGCCCGCAACTGCTGGGGGAACGTCGACACCGGCGGGGCGAGCCTCGAGGTCACCGACGAACTGTTCGTCGAGGCCGAGGCGTCCCGCCTCCAGCAGTTGCTCGAGAACCTCATCGCGAACGCCGTGGAACACGGTTCCACGAGCCCTGCCTCTCGGCAGGACGCCGTCGAGCATGGCTCGACGAGCCCTGACTCGCAAGCTCGTCAGGACGCCGTGGAACACGGTTCCACGAGCCCTGGTTCGCAGGCTCACCGGGACGCCGTCGACCACGGTGCCGACTCGTCGGACGACGCGGCCGCCGGGGACGGACTCACGATACGCGTCGGCGCCCTCGAGGAAGGCTTCTACGTTGCCGACGACGGCGCCGGCATTCCCTCCGACGAACGTGACCGGATCTTCGAGACCGGCTACTCGACGGACGACGAGAGCACCGGGTTCGGCCTGTCGATCGTGGCCGAGATCGCCGAGGCCCACGCGTGGGCGGTCGAAGCGACCGAGAGCGACGACGGGGGCGCTCGATTCGAGTTCCACGGCGTCGAGACGACGCGGGTCGACGGCTGACCGGCCCCGGCCGGCTACCAGTACAGCGAGAGCGTCCGTGACCGTTGCTTCGACGGGAACGACCTCAGAGGACCGTCCCGTGTTTCTTCCGGGGCCGGTCCTTCTCGACGTCCTCGTAGAACGCGAAGCGGTCGACCAGTTGCTCCCGAAGCGTCGACGGCGGGACGACCTCGTCGATGACGACCTCGCTGGCCATCCGGCGGACGTCGATGTCCTCGCGGTACTCCTCGCGGAGCTGTCTTTCTCTTTCGGCCCGTTCGTCCTCGTCGTCTATCTCGGCGAGCTTGCGGGCGTAGACGGCGTTGACCGCCGCCTCGGGACCCATGATCCCGATCTCGCCGGAGGGCAGCGCGATGGTGGACTCGGGGTCGTAGGCGGGTCCGGACATCGCGTAGATGCCGGCGCCGTAGGCCTTCCGGACGACCACGCACTGCTTGGGCACGGTCGCCTCGCTGGTCGCGTAGATCATCTTCTTGCCCTTCTCGAGGATGGCGTCCTGCTCGACCTGCGAGCCGGCCATGAATCCAGGGGTGTCACAGAGGTACAGGAGCGGAACGTTGTAGGCGTCGCACGTCCAGGCGAACTGGGCGGCCTTCTCGGCGGCGTCCGGGAAGATCGCGCCGGCGCGGTGGGCGGGCTGGTTGGCGACGACGCCGACCGGCCGGCCGTCCAGGTGGGCGAACCCGGTCAGGATCTCGGGCCCGTAGGCCGGCTGGAGTTCGAAGAAGGAGTGCCGGTCGACGACCCGCTCTATGACGTCCTGCATGTCGTAGCCCTCGTTCGGGTCCTGCGGGACGACGGCGTCGATGCCCTCGGGGGACCGCGTCGGCGGCGTCGGGGCCGTCCGCGGCGGCGTCTCGTCGCTGTTGTCCGGCAGGTACCGGACGAGTTGGGCGACGAGTTCCCGGGCGTGTTCCTCGTCGCGGGCGACGAGGTCGGCGCTGCCCGATTCGGTGGTGTGGACCTCGGGCCCGCCGAGGGTATCCAGATCGATCTCCTCGCCGGTGACCATCTCGACCATCCGCGGGGAGGCGATGGCCATCGCGGACATCCCCTCGACCATGATGGTGAAGTCGGCGAACACCGGCGTGTAGGCAGCGCCGGCGATACACGGACCGTACAGCACGCAGATCTGGGGTACGCGACCGGAGAGCCGCGAGTGGTTGTAGTAGTACTTCCCGATGCCCTCCCGGTTGGCGAAGAAGCCGGTCTGCTGGTCGATGCGGCCGCCCGAGGAGTCCATCGCCCCGCTTTACCGTGTAGTCGTTGGCCATGACGTGGACGTCCCGGCCCTCGAACTCCGCGGCGCCAGTCAGGAGGCCGTCGGCGGCGAGTTCGTCGTCGGCGTCGAACTCCGCGAACCGCCCGTCCTCGAAGGTGAGCCCGTCCGCGCCGAACCACAGCTCCAGGCGGTCCCGGACGAACAGCTTGCCCTCCTCCGGGAGCTGCTCTTTGTACTTCTCGGGGCCGCCGGTCTCGATCGCCTCGATCTGGGCGAGCAGGTCCCGTTCGCGGTCGGTCGGTCCGAGGTCGTCCTCGACGGGCGACAGGTCGGCCTCGCCCGTCGCGGCGGGCTCGTCGTCGTCGCCGACGTACACCTCCACGTCGGTTTCGGCGTGGGTGGCCATCGCCCGCGCAATGGCCGCCGCCTCCTCGACGTTCGCGTCGCCTCCGATGCGGACCTTCATACGACCCACCTCCGGCGGTGCGACTAAACCGTTTTCCATCCGGCGGATGGCAGTGTTCAGTTTACGCGTGGAGTAATTCTCCGGTGGACGCAAGCCCCCGGCTTCTCGGGTCGGGCGGCTCACGGTTCACTGTGTTCACCGTTCGCCCGTCCGGCGGCGCTCCCGTTGGTCGCGCCGCCCCCTCGCCGCGCGCTTCGCTCACGTCGTTCGCTCCAGTGCTTGTTCCGCTGGACTCGCATCGCTCGTCCAGCGACGTCTGCTCGCGGCCATCGGCCGCTCGCACGGCCCGCGGCGCTTCGCGCCGCGCTGTTCGCCTCGCGTCGCTCGGCTCACCGTCGCAAACAGCATCCTAATTTGAAAAATGCCCGGCGGATATCCACCAGCGACCCGCCGATCCGTACCGGCGCGCCCGGTGCCGATCGGCGACTCCCACCGGTGCCGGTGTCACCCCAGCGCTGATTCGAGCCGCTCGATGTAGGTCTCGTCGCCCACGAAAAGCGGGGTGCGTTCGTGGAGCCGGTCGGGCTCGATGTCGAGCAGCGAGCGTTCGCCGTCCGAGGAGGCGCCGCCGGCGGTCTCGACGACGTGGGCGATCGGGTGGCCCTCGAACAGCAGCCGGAGCTTGCCCTCGGGCCGGTCGCGCAGGCCGGGATACCCGAAGATGCCGCCGTAGGTCAGAACTTGGGTGACGTCGCCGATCATCGCGCCGCCGTACCGGAGCTTCAGCTCCGCCTCGACCTCGGTGACGTAGTCGGCGAACGCCTCGGTCCACCGGGGGACCCGGCCGCCGAACCCGTAGACCATCGGCTCCTCGGGCAGCCGGAGGTCGTCGTCGACCAGGTCGCGGTCGTCGTCGAGCACCCACTCGCGGACGGTCCCGCCGCGGGCGGTCACCATCGTGGTGATCGGGCCGAAGAGCACGAAGCCTGACGCAATCAGTGCGGATCCGGGCGCCGGCAGCGGCTCGTCGTAGACGCCGAACAGGGTTCCCATCGCGTTGTTCGACTTGAGGTTCGAGGAGCCATCGAGCGGGTCACAGGCAACGTGGAGCGCCCCGCCGCCGTCGGCGGTGACGACCGCGTCCCGTTCCTCGCTGGCGTAGCTACCGACTGCGTCGAGGGCGAGCAGCCTTTCTTCGAGTAGGTCGTCGGCGTACACGTCGGCCGCCAGTTTTCGCTCGCCGGAGGGGTTTTCCTCGCTTCCGTATACCCGGCGGCCTGCGAGCCCGCCGCGGATCTCCGGCGCCGTCTCGGCGACGACGTCGACGACCGACCCGACGGGGTCGCTCATCGTCCGGCGGCGGCCAGCGCCTCGTCGACGGTCGCCTCCTCGAAGATCACCTGCTCGAGGGCGTCGAGGATCCGCGTCGGGTCCTCGCGCTGCCAGACGTTCCGGCCGACGGCCAGGCCCTTCCCGCCGGCGTCGATGGTCTCCTCGACGGACGCGAGGAACTCCCGGTCGGTGGTCTTCGAGCCACCGGACATGACGACCTTCGTCGGGCCGGCCATCCGGACGGCATCCTCCATAGCCTCCCGCGAGCCCGGGTATTTGACCTTCGCGACGTCCGCGCCGAGTTCGAGCGCCAGCCGGGCCGCATACGAGATGGTCGACGGTTTGGTGTCGTTCTTCAGCCCCTGGCCGCGAGGGTACGACCACATCACGACCGGCAGGTCCCGCTCCCGGGCAGCCTCCTGGGCGTCGCGGAACTCCTCGACCATCTCGATCTCGTGGTTCGATCCGCCGTAGACGGTGAAGCCGACGGCGGCGGCGCCGAGCCGGTCGGCGTACTCGACCGAGCAGTTGACGGCCGAATCCGGCTCGCCCATCCAGAGGTTCGACGTGCCGTTCAGCTTCAACAGCAGGTCGACGTCATCCTCGAAGCTCGGGTAGAAGGCCTCGGCGACGCCCTTCTGGACCGCGACCGAGGTGACGGCGGGGTGGGTCGCTGCCTCGAAGGTCCGGGCCGGGTCCGTACTCTCCGGCACGTCGCGGAAGTCCACCGGGCCGTGCTCTAAGCCGTGGTCGTACGCGAGGATGAGCACCTTCCCGTCCCGGCACAAGGGCGTGTCGTCGATGGAAATCATGCGGCCGAACGTCCGACGAGGTGGACAAAGAAGATTCTGGTCGCCGGGGCTCGCGGGCGGCGATACCGGCCAGGGCGCGGCGCGACGGACACGCTTTAGCCCGCCCCGGACGGAGGCGGAGACATGCCTGCCGTGGACGACATCGAGACCGTCGGCGTCGTCGGCGCCGGCACGATGGGCAGCGGGATCGCACAAGTCGCGGCGACGGCGCCCTCGACCGCGAGGCGGCCGACGCGGCGCTCGACCGCATCGCGGGCACGACCGACCTCGACGAGCTCGCTCCGGCGGACCTCGTCGTCGAGGCCGTCGTCGAGGACATGAGCATAAAGCAGGACGTGTTCGCCGACCTCGACGTGGTGACCGACGACGGCGCCGTCCTCGCCACCAACACCTCGACGCTGTCGATCACCACCATCGCCGCCGCCACGGACCGCCCGGAGCAGGTCGTCGGCGTCCACTTCATGAACCCCGTGCCGGTGATGGACGGCGTCGAGGTGGTCGTCGGCGAGAAGACCGCCCTTGGCGTCGTCGAGGTCGCCCACGCCTTCGCCGAGTCGCTGGAGAAGGAGACCTGGGAGGCCAACGACAAACCCGGCTTCGTATCCAACCGCATCCTGATGCCGTGGATCAACGAGGGCGTCCGCGCGCTCGACGAGGGCGTCGCGACGAAGGACGACATCGACCGCGGGATGAAACTCGGCACCAACGTCCCGATGGGCCCGCTCGAACTCGCCGACCACATCGGGCTGGACGTCTGCCTGGACGCGACAGAGACGCTGCACGAGCAACTGGGCGAGCGGTTCAGGCCCGCCTACCTCCTCACGCGGAAGGTCGAGGCCGGCGACCTCGGGAAGAAGACCGGGGCGGGGTTCTACGAGTACTACTGATCCACACCGAGGTCCTGCGTCGTCTCTCGCTAATTCCCGCCGACCTCGGGCGCCTCGTCGCGGTGCTTGTCCGGGTTCGCAATCTCCTCGGCGTCGTTCTCGCGCTGTCTCGACCGTGCTTTTTCTTCCTCGATGCGCTGCTCCTCGGCCGCCTTTCCGGCATCCTGGTGTTCCTCGACGACATCCGCCTTCTCCGCCTCGGGCACCTGGTCGGCCTCTTCAGGCAGGTCCTCGTCCGCATCGGCACCGTCGGATCCATCGTCAGTGGAGTCGCTCATGTACCGCGACCTGTTGGGTTGTTGTCGTGGTATAGGTGGCGGAGGCGAAGCGCGCGACTGCGCAAACCGAGATGGCGACCGGGTGAATACCTGCGATTCACTATCCGAATCACCCATCTCGAAGGCCTCGACCGGCCTGCCGACCTCTACCCCCACACATCACCGTCAGCGAAGCCGTCGACCGGGCCGCCGACTTCCACATTGACAGATCACCGCCAGTAAAGTCGTCGATCGGCCTGCCGACCTCTACTCCCATACATCACCGCCAGTGAAGCCGTCGACCGGCCTGCCGACCTCTACTCCCATACATCACCGCCAGTGAAGCCGTCGACCGGCCCGCCAACCCCTTCAACCAAACATCACCGCCAGCGAAGCCCTCGGCCGGCTACGGTCGCGCGACTCGCTGCGCTCCTCGGTCGCTTCGCTCCCTGCGGTGCTTGCTTCGTCGTGCTTCCCGTAGCCGGTCTCGCCCTTCGAGTCCACCAGGCCAGCACCGCCCCGCACCACAGACCTCCCCAGCCGACTCCCTCACCCTCGCTTGCGCTCGGGTTCGGTCGTCCCTCGTGCACAGATAGCCGACCGCCGCTCGCGGAGCGCTCGCGGCGGTCGACGCGCGCACGCCACGCCCAACGTTCAGTCTCCTGGTGGACTGAAAGGGCGAGGCGCGGTCGCGCCGGAGGGGAGTCGCTGAGCAGGCCCTATCCGACCGAAGGGAGGATATCCTGCTCAGCGACCGCGAGCGCGCCGAGGGCTTTCGAGGGTGTCGCGGTTGTTTCGTGCGGTTAGATGATTCGTCCTGGCGACCGCGAGCGCGTCGAGGGCTTTTGAGGTGGTTGCGGTTCTGGTGGTCGAGTCGGTCGAGCGAGCGAGCCGAGAGCGTTCGGGTGTCCTACGTCAGTTCGAGCGCACTTGGCGCGGACTTTCACCATCTGGGGTTCGATACAATAAAAGCCGCACCCAGGCCCGGAATCACCAGTTCACCCACGCCACGCCTGCGATTGGGGAAGCGTAAAGTGCGAACGCGAGAAGCCGGAGGTATGGACTTCAGCCTGGACCCCGAGGCCCGCCAGATCAGGGACGTGGTGGCCGAGTTCGTCGACGAGGAGGTCGTCCCGGTCGCCGGCGACATCGACCACGACGACGAGTTCCCCTGGGACCTGGTCGACCAACTGGCGGAGCTCGACCTCATGGGCATGCCGTTCCCCGAGGAGTACGGCGGCGCCGGCCTCGACTACCACGCCTACCCCGCCGCCCTCGAGGAGATTTCCCGGGGCTCCGGCGGCCTCGGGACCATCGTCGCCGCTCACATCTCGCTGGCCGGCAACATGATCTACGCCTTCGGCACCGCCGCGCAGAAACGGGAGTACCTCACCCCGCTCGCGCAAGGCGAGGACGTCGGCGCGTTCGCGCTCTCCGAACCCGGCGCCGGCAGCGACGTCCCGGCGATGGAGACCACCGCCGACCGGCGGGGCGACGAGTACGTCATCGACGGCGGCAAACTCTGGATCTCGAACGGTTCCGTGGCCGACACCGTCACGCTGTTCGCCAAGACCGACCCCGAGGCCGGCAACCGCGGCATCTCCTCGTTCATCGTCCGGCCCGACGAGGACGAGGGGTTCCACGTCGAGGGCACCGAGGACAAGCTCGGCGACAAGGGCTGTCCCACCGCCGAACTCCGGTTCGACGACCTCGTCATCCCCGCCGACCGGCGGCTCGGCGAGGAGGGCCGCGGCTTCGTCCACGCGCTGAAGACGCTGAACGGCGGCCGCATCACCATCGCCGCCCGCTCTGTCGGCATCGCCCAGGCCGCCCTCGACGCCGCCCTCGCGTACAGCCAGGACCGCGAGCAGTTCGACCAGCCCATCTCGGGGTTCCAGTCGATCCAGCACAAGCTCGCCGACATGGACACCAAGGTCCGGGCCGCCCGCCTGCTGATGCACTCGGCGGCCGACCGGAAGATCGCCGGCGAGGAGTTCGCCAAGGAGGCCGCCCAGGCGAAGCTGTACGCTTCGGAGGTCTCCCGGGAGGTCGCCAACGAGGGCATCCAGATCCACGGCGGCTACGGCTACACCACGGACTTCCCCGCCGAGCGGTACTACCGGGACGCCAAGCTCAACGAGATCTACGAGGGCACGAGCGAGGTGCTCCGGAACACCATCGCGAACGAGCTGCTCGACTGATACTGACGGACGGAACGATCTAAAAAGCCCGGACCTGATGCGTCGGGCGGAATCCTACAGAGGGACGCGTCTGCGCGAACGACGCTTCATGGAGTCAGGTCCGGCAGTATGACCGCCGGAGCACCGTGATCGGCGTCGTGTCTTCCCGGCGGGCGAGACCGTCACGCGGCGTCGGCCTCGAGGCGCTCGTGCAACCACTCGTACTGCGCCTCGACCTGCGTCCGGCCGGCCTCGGTGAGCGTATACACGTCCTCCAGGCCCTCGACGTGTTTCTCGACGTGGCCCGTCGACTCGAGGGCCTCGACCGCGCCGTAGAACCGATCCGGCTTCACCCGCCGGTCGTACCGGGCCTCCAGCTCCGACTTCAGCGTCTGGGCGCCCAGCTCCCGGCCGTACAGGAGGATACAGACGTCCCGTCGCGTGCCGCTGGCGAGCCACTCCATGCAGGCCCGGCATCCGGATCGGTGAAAGGTGTTTCCCGGCTCCCGGCCACCGACTGCGGATGATGGCCGGGGGGCGACCGACAGGTTGGCGTGGCTCCGTCCCCAAGCGCACATATGACCACCGCGTCGTCCGACGGCATCACCGCCCGGTACCGCGAGACCGACGACGAACGTGTGGTGGTGTTCGAACGCGACGACCGGACCGCTGCCGTCGCACAGAACCGGGATGGATACGCGATGGTCAAGGTCCGGCCGAGCGTCGACGGCGACGAACTCGAGCGCTACTACGGCTTCGACATGGCACTGGACCACGCCGCCGACCTGCTCGGCGTGGCGCCGGCGGCGTTGCCGGTTCCGGACGAGGCCGGCGACATGGGGATGTGACACGCCGCGGGTTATCTCGGCGCCGCTGGTCGACGCCGTCGGGTCCGGCCCGTATCGCGGCTCGTATCCGGCGGAATTATTAACGTGGTGAAACACGCACCGGTTGCATGGGCAGGCCGACGCGCGTCCTCATCGTCGACGACGACCCCTCCCTGGCCGACCTCATGGCCAACCAGCTCTCGGAGCTGCGCGAGGCGTTCTCGATCCGGGTCGAGACCGACCCGAACGCCGCGCTGGACGCCGTCGAAACCGGGAACATTGACTGCATACTGAGCGACTACCGAATGCCCGAGATGAACGGCCTGGAACTGCTCCGGTACGTTCGGGAGATGGAACGCGGCATCCCCTTCATCCTCTTTACCTCCCGCGGCAGCGAGGAGATCGCCAGCGAGGCCGTCTCCGAGGGCGTCACCGACTACTTCCGGAAGCGCCGCGGCACCGAACAGTGGGAGGTGCTGGCCAACCGCATCGAGAACTCCGCCGCCCGCTACCGGGCCGAGCGCGCCGTCAAGCGACGGGAGTCGGCACTGCACGACCTGGCCCGGACCGTCATCGACAGCGTCTCGCCGTCCGTGGACGAGCTGCTCGAACTCGGCCGGGAGACCCTCGACGTCCAGTACGGGGCGTTCCTCAAGAGCGAAGAGGGGGACGCGGAGATCATCGTCGAGAGCGTCGACGGCACCGTCCCGCACGCCACCGGTGACGGCGTCCCGCTCGCGGCCGGCCTCGGCGACCCCGTCACGGCGGCCCAAAGCACCAGTGCCGTCGCGACCGACGACGGGGATGTCGACGGCTTCAGCGCCTACATCGGGAGCACCGTCTACGTCGGCGACCGTCGATATGGTACGCTCTGCTTCTGCGAGGGCGCGGAACGGGAGGAGTTCACTGAGTGGGAACGGTCCTTCGTGGAGCTGCTCGGCAACTGGCTCGGCCACGAACTCACGAGCGAGTGGGCCCGCGACCGGGACGAGGCCCTCCGGGATGCCGGAGACCGCATCGACCGCGTGCGGCAGGCCATCGAGGGGGCCGACGACGACACCGCCCTCGAGGAACTCGACGCCATCGAGGACCTCATAGACCGGGACCCCCCGTCCACGACCGCCGTCTCCATCGAACTCTCCTGACCGGCCGGCCGTCCTGCGGACGGCGTCGTCGCCGGCCCGTCAGTCCGGCCGCTCGTCCCGCACGCAGTCGGCGAGGGGGGCGAGGACCTCCTCGGCCACCCGGTAGGGGTCGGTCTCCCTGGCCGCGACGGCGTCGACGTAGGCGTCGAGGCCGCCACGGGCCTCAAGCTCCGCTTCGACGAGCGCGGCGCCGTCCTCACGGAGCAACGTTCGGATCTCGGCGGCGTACCGCTTTCGGGCCTGGGTCTCCCGTTCGCCGGTCCGGTCGAGCCACCGCGAGTGGTCGGCCAGGGCCTCCAGGAACCCCTCGACGCCGTCGCCGGTCCTGGCGACGGTCTCGACGATCGGCGGCTCCCGCGCCGTCCCGCCGCCGTCGTTACCGGCGCCGGTGTCTGCCTGGCCTTGGTCGACGTCGCCGGCCCCGTGGTGGCCCGACAGCGGCGACGCGTCCCGCATGTGCACCATCTCCCGGAGTTCCTTGACGGTCCGGTCGGCCCCGTCGAGGTCGGCCTTGTTGACGACGAAGACGTCGGCGATCTCGAGGATGCCCGCCTTGAGCATCTGGACGTCGTCCCCGCTGGCCGGCGGCACCAGCACGGCGACCGTGTCGGCGGTCTTCACGATCTCGACCTCGTTCTGCCCGGCGCCGACCGTCTCGACGATGATCTTGTCCTTCCCGAAGGCGTCGAGCGCCTTGACGGCGTCCGTCGTCGCCGTCGAGAGCCCGCCCAGCGACCCCCGGGCCGACATCGACCGGAAGAACACGTCCATGTCGCCGACGTTCGACGCCATCCGGATGCGGTCGCCCAGCACCGCGCCGCCGGAGAAGGGCGAGGCGGGGTCGATGGCGACCACGCCCACTGTCTCGCCGCGCTCGCGGTACCGCTTCGCCACCTTGTCCACGAGCGTCGACTTCCCCGCCCCGGGCGAGCCGGTGACGCCGATCACCTCGGCCTGGCCGGTGTGCCCGTGGAGTTCCGAGACCAGCTCGCGGTAGCCGGGCGAACGGTCCTCGATCCTCGTGATCACCCGCGCCAGCGCACGGTGCTTGCCCGCCAGCAGTTCGTCGACGAGCGACTCGTGTCCGCTCATCTATCGGTCGGGGGCGTTCTCCCGGACGTACTCGATCGTCTCGGCCATCGACGCCCCGGGACCGAAGATCTCGGCGACGCCGAGGTCGTACAGTTCCTCGCGGTCCTCCTCGGGGACGATGCCGCCGACGAGCACGAGGGTGTCCTCGGCGGCCTCGTACTCTTCGAGGCCGTCGATGATCTTCGGCACCAGGGTGTCGTGTGCCCCCGAGAGGATGGAGATGCCGACGACGTCGACGTCCTCCTGGACGGCGGCCTGAACGACTTCCTCCGGGGCCTTGTGCAGCCCCGAGTAGATGACCTCGAACCCGGCGTCGCGGAACGCCCTGGCGATGACGTGGGCGCCGCGGTCGTGGCCGTCCAGCCCGACCTTCGCCACGAGACACCTGATCGTCCGCCGGTCCTGTTCGGCACTCATACCGCTTTCGTTCGTCCGCGACGCGTTTGACTCTAACGGCACAGCGACCCTCGCAGCTGGGGATTCGAGCCGGACGGCCGGTCGTCCGTTTCGCGCTGGCCGCAAATCGCCCGACGTGGGGCCGGTGGAGCGGTCGACGGTGTTCGATGGGTTTATGAATCGCTCCACGATACTGTCGGCCGACGGGCGGGCTCGTAGATCAGCGGTAGATCATCCCCCTGGCACGGGGAAGGCCCCGGGTTCAAATCCCGGCGAGTCCATCGGAGCGACCGAGATTTACGAGGGAGCGAGAATGGTCGAGCCCGGATTTGAACGCCTCGATAGACGCAGCCCGCGCAGCGAACGCAGTGAGCGAGCAGGACCGTCTATCGGAGGTTCAAATCCCGGCGAGTCCACTTCCTTCGCTCGCTGCGCTCGCTCGGTCGTGGACTCGCCGACCCTCGCGAAGCCTCCGGCTTCGCTCAGTCCCGGCGAGTCCATCGGGTTCTTCCCGACGCAACACTGCGAGCGGCGCGGAGCGACAGCGACGCGCCGCGAGTAATTCCGCGTCGGAAAACGAGGTCGTCGAGACGGGATTTGAACGCGTCGATAGACGCAGCCCGTGCAGCGAAGGATAGCGAGACGCGACCAAAGGGAGCGTCTCGGACAGTCGAGCGTCAAAGCCGCGAGACGAGTGAGCGAGCAGGACCGTCTATCGGGGGTTCAATTCCCGGCCGGTGCTCCGCGCCTGCCGACCCTCGCAAACGCTACGTTCTTACTCACTCCCGTCGAGTATATTCCGCTTCTTAGGGAGCGAATCGGTAGACGGGGCGCGTTTCATATACCATTCACTCACTGAGCCGATTTAATGTAGAGTTCCGGTACAAGTTCTCCTGGTATTTGACACGGTCTACCGGCTGATTTATTGTAAAAGCAGGCTACACTTTCAAAACAAGATGACTGACGAGGAATGGACATCACAACGGATGCGAACGACATATGAAGAAAGTAAGCGGGTGATGCAGGGGCAAAAGGCCGATATTGATGATATGGACGACAAGGCGCTTCGAACAGTTCGGCTTAATGCGGCAATTTTAGCTATCGGTGCGACTGGAATCGAGGTTAGCGGTATAGGGGAAGTAAATTTCATCCTTGCTGGCTTTAGTATCATCTTCCTCATTTCTTCAGCCATATTCGGAGTAATAGTATATAATGAATCAAACATTCTGGTAGGTCCAAAAGCATCTTTCTTGAACACGATGCGGAATCAGATATCCGATGAAGAATGGGAGGAAGAGTTACTTGAGGAAATGGAAGGGTGGATCACAAATAATCAATTAAGGGTAGAACTCAATGGTGCTCTTCTCAGTATATGCCAGGCATTCCTCGTCTCAGGTGTACTCACAGGAGTCCCAGCTATATTAGGCGCCTCCTTCGAAACATTTCAAGAGCAAGATGTGCAGATAATCATCGTAGCCACAGTCATTCTGTATGTGGTTTTAATACTTCATCTCAGGTCCTCATTTGTAATACCTAAATGATTCTGAAAGCCATCTTTTATCTGTGGGGGATGTCTAACTACATACATGAGCGAAAGACAGGACGCATCTGCCGGCGAGCAAGCCGACCCGGATGAAACAGGTTTAAGAAGTGGTAAAGGATCTGGGCTTTTTAGCCGTATCTTCCTTTAAGGGATTGTTCTCTTTCGGCCGATTGTGTTCCTACGAATGTTCAGAGTAGAGTATACCACTAAGGGCCGTGTTGCCGTTGCTCCGCCCGCGTTCCCACGATACATGTTAATGCTTGTCCATCACGTCAATCATGGCCATATTGTGACGGCGCCTTTTCGAGGTTCGCAGTTCGGTGTGCACTTAGCGCACAGCGGCTCAAAGCGTTCGGTGAGATGCTCGATGGGCAGGCTCGATGATGGAGCTGGACCCCTCGTACGGTCGAACGGTGAGCAGAGCGAACCGTGAGACCAAGCGAGCGGAACCCCGGGAAACGAGCGGACCGAGACGCGACCGGCGGGAGCGTCTCGGACGGTCGAGCGGTAACGCCGCGAGACGAGCAACTCTCCCGGCGCTCGCGTCTGGCGTTCGCTCAGTCCAGTAAGACGCCACGGCATCTTACAACCCTCGCGCCGTCTTCGACGGCGCTCAGTCCTGGCGAGTCCATTCCTCCGGCCTTTCGCTCCCTCCAGCCGTTTCCTCGCCGACCTTCGCGAACGCTCCGCGCTCGCTCAGTCCCGGCCTCCATGCGAGCGGAGCGAGCGTGGGCCCGGGAGACTCACTTCGTTCGTCTCCCGGCCCTCCAACCCCTCCGGAACTCCCGCTACGATTCAGTAAGATATACGTATCGCAGTTTTCATTCCGAAACGGGTAGTGCACATGTCAACCGACGACACACTCCAGGACACACCCGATCTCGAGGGCATCGAGGAGGATGGAGACGGCCCGTCGGTGGAGTTCTACGGCGGCAAGTGGTTGAGCGCCGTCCCGATCGTGTTCTTCATCGTGTGGGCCATCGTCCAGAGTGCGCTGTTCCGCGTCGGCGACACCACCGGCCTGGCCGCCGGGATGCTGAGTGGCGGTGACGGCGGTCGTGGCGTGGCTGTGGGCCGGTATGTTCGCCGCGACCATCCAGGCCGGCGGGTTCGTCGAGGGCCTCGTGTGGCTGGCTGACGCCGTCGGCGTCGAAGGGGCGCTCTTCGTGGGCATCACGTTCCTGCTCGCGGGCCTGCTCGCGACGGGCATCGGCACGGGGTACGGGACCACGGTGGCGTTCGTGACGCTTTTCTTCCCGGCGGGCGTGCTGCTCGGCGCGAACCCGACGCTTCTGTTCGGCGCCATCCTCTCCGGCGCCGTATTCGGGGACAACCTCGCGCCAGTCAGCGACACGACCATCATCAGCGCCGTCACGCAGGACGCCGACATCGGCGGCGTGGTGGGCTCGCGGTTCAAGTACGCCCTCATCGCCGCCGTCCCGGCGTTCGTCCTCTTCGTCGCGGCAGGGAGCGCGATGGCCGGCATCGACGTGGCCGGCGACGCTCGCTCGATCTTCGTCGCGAACAGCGAACCGGCCGGCCTGGCCCACCTGGCCTCGCTCGGCGCCGTCATCGCGACGGCGCTGTACGGCCGGCACATCATCGAGGCGATATCGTGGGGCATCATCACCGCCGTCGTCCTCAACGTCGCGCTGGGACTGGCTGCGGTCTCGGAGATGCTCGTGTTCCGCATCCCGACGGACGCGCCCGTGGGGGACGTCACCTTCCTGCCGGTCGTCGAGACGGCGACCGACGCGAGCGAGGTCGGGGTCGGCGGCAGCATCTACTCGGGCGCCGCCGGCTTCTTCTCCATCAGCATCCTGATCTTGCTCATCATCGGCGGCGTCTGGATCATGGTCCGCGGCGGCGCCTTCGACGCCCTGCTCGAGTGGGTCCTCGAGTCGGTCGCCACGACCGTCCGCCGCACCGAACTCAGCATGGTCGGAAGCGTCGCGCTCATCAACGCCGCCATCACCATCAACACCGCCGCCGAGATCGCCATCGCGCCGTACGTCGCGCGCCTCGGCGAGCGGTTCAACGTCAACGCCTACCGTCGGGCGAACATCCTCGACGCCAACACCGCCGCCCTCGGCTATATCTTCCCGTGGTCCGGCGGCGTCCTGGTCGGCTTCGAGGCGATACGGACCCAGGTGCTCCCCGAGTACGAGTGGTTCACGGCCGCGATGGTCGTCAACCCCGCCGACGTTTTTCCGTACGTCTTCCACGGCTGGCTCCTCGTGGCGGTGTTCGTCATCGCCGCCTGGACCGGCTTCGGTCGGGAGTACACCATCGACCGCGTGCCCGACGAGGTGACGACCTTATGAGCCTCCTGGAGAAGTACCTCTACGGGTGGCGGCGCCGCTCCTCGCGGCCGAGTTTCGACCCGGACGAGACCCACCGCGTCATCCTCACGGGGTTCGACGACGCGACCGCCACCGCGCGGGCCCGCGTCGGTGACTCCGTCCTCCGGGTGGACGGGACGACGCGCGAGCACGTCGACACCGTCGCCCGCGTGCGCGTGAAGGAGTTCGACGAGGGGGCGGCGCAGGGTCGGGCCGAGCTGCTCGAGGTGGTCGGCGAACCGGTGTACTGACGGGGCCCTGACTGGTCTGGACCGGCCGGCGTCGGCCCTCCGAAATCGTCGTCGAGGCCGCCTTCGGGACGGCTGGACCTCACCCGAGACGAAGTGTGGTCGCCCGCGGTCACACAGGAGGTATTCTCGAGTCGCTGGGCGAGGGGCGGTCCCGTCGCTCCACGCTGTCCTCGACCCGCCGGCCCAACTCCTCGCGCGAGATGTCGCCGTCGACGTACGCCTCGATCCACGCCCGTTCCATCCGCCAGGTGGCCACGACCGAGGCCTCGATCAGGACGCCGGCATCCAGTCCCTCGACGGCCCAGCCACCGTTAACGCGGTCGAAGAAGGCCCGAGCGACGTCGTTGATGCTCTCTCCGACGCCTTCCTCGGAGGCCTTGGCCGGCGTGTACCCGAGGTCGACGCGGGTGTCGACGGCCAGGGTCGCGACCACGTGGCCGTTGCGCTCGATGGCGTCGACGAACGCGTTACGGTAGACCTCGCCCTGGTTCGTGACCGTCGCGGCCCCGTCGCCGTCGCCCGAACAGCCGGCGACCGGGGCCGCGGTGGCGACGGCGATCCAGGCGAGGTACCGGCGGCGGCGCACGCTGGCGGGTTCGCCGACGGCGGGGGTAAGTGTTCTGCCGTGGACGGCCGGCCGTGCCGGGCACAGGCTGATACGCACGGCTGGCGAAGGCGGTCGCATGTCGGCGACGGCGCGGGAAACCCTCGGGTGGCTCTGGCCACTGGTCGGCACCGCCTATCTGGTGTATCTCGCGCTCAAGCCACCGCCGGCGCGGTGGGTGGGCGTCCTGTGTCTCCTCGTCGTGTCACCGTTGCTCGCGGGGTGGCTCGTGGGGAACCTGGTCGGCGTCGGCCCGTGGGCCGACGGGTAGGGCCGTGCGACCCCGTTCGCCGTCAGTCGGCCCCTTCCTGGCCCCGGTCCCAGACATTGGAGACGGAGTCCCCGGTCGGCGGCGTGTGCGTGACGTCTGCCAGCGTGTCGTGTTCGGACATCGTGGGACGGTGTAGCATGCCGCGTGTACTTAAGGGTTGCCTGGAACTGCTTATAACACATTATAACATATTAATCTCCAAGCCGTTCACGACGGGATGGCGGTGGGCGGTGGCGGGCTGACAGGTACTCCCGGACGTAATTTCATAAAAATCTGAATCGATACCAGTCCAAATACCCGGCCGGACGTGACGGGAGACCCGATTGCGATTCACGGAGGTACGTCCGGCCGTATCAGGTGAGCGTCACGCGGACGCGGACTCTCGCGACGGTGAGTTCCTCGAGGTCGAATCCCGAGCACGTGACCTTCCCGATGTCGGCATCGATCGTACAGGTCACCGTCCCCCCGGTCGCCTCCACCTGCTCTTCCCAGTAGTCCTTCCAGACGCCGGCCCGGTCGGGATGGGTCTGCATCTTGATCGTGACGTTGCTACTGGACCCCCTGTTCTCGAGCACCTGGCTCTGTGTCCGCTCGGCCCGGACCAGCACCGTCGAGGCCGTCCCGCCGACGCCCTGGTTGCTCCCGCGGAGTTCGATGAACCGGACCACGGCCTTGCCGTCGGAGAACAGGAAGTCCGGTTCGCGCCGCATGATCGCCTCGCCGTCGTCCACCCTGATGACGGCGCCGTTCTCGTAGACGATCCGCGTGTCACCCGGCGCGTCGTACCGGATCGTGACCGGACTGGCCGCGGCGGCCGTCGACATCCCCGAGCTGTTGATGCTGACCTGTCGGGTGCCCGACGTCGTCAGCTGTGCGTCCGCCAGCTTGATCTCGGTCGCCCGGTTCGGGGCGTCGCCGCGGCCCATCTGCTGGAAATTGTTCGCCATCACGTCGAAGGCGCGTTCGGCGTTGTTCACCCGCTCGGCGTTCCGCGCGTCGTCGAGCCCGGAGAGGCCCCCGATGTAGACGATCGTGATGGTGCCGAGGATGAGCGAGAACACGAGGACCACCAGTTCGTCGTTGGATCCGTCGTACTCGACGACCATCCCGCCGCCGCCTATCGTGGTCGCGCTGACCTCCGTCTCCGTCGCGACGCCGACCTCGACGGTCACGTTGGGCCGGACCGTGGTCAACTCGAGGTACGGGTTGGTCGGGCCATTCGAGTCCTTTCTGACGGAGAGGCTGTACTGGGAGCCGACGACCCGCTCCGGGAGGGTTCGGGAGATTGAGACCTCCGTCGCGCCCTCGGTCCGGTTGAGGCGGTCGGCGGCGGCGATGTCGGCCGAAACTTGCTGGCCGAGGACGCGGAGTTCGCTCCGGCTCGTGGCCTCCCGCTGGGTCTCGACGTACCCGCCGGCGGCGATGACGAGCCCGGAGACGAGAAGCGAGGCGATGCCCAGGGTGAGCACGTACGCGAACACCGGCGAGACGCCGCGGTCGCGACCGGCGGCGGCCGGCCCCTGTCGGGGACCGTCCGGCGTCACATCCGCCACACGACCACCTCCACGCGGACGACGTTGTAGATGCCGTTCGAGTTGGCCTCGGCCGGCACGACATCGGTGAAGGTGTCTGCCTCCGAGGCAGTCACCGTGGTGTCCGGCGGCGTCGTCCCGGTCAGCTCGTCGTCGTCGTAGATGGTGACCGTCCGGCTGGCGCTGACCGCGTTGTCGCTCGGCTCGCCGCGGTACACCATCCGCGAGGGGTCGGCGTTGGCGTCCGGGTAGACGAGCACGTTGACCGCCAGTCCACGTCCGTCGAACGCGCGCTCGGTGATGTTCCCGAACTCGTTGGGTGGATAGGTGTTCGTGTAGAACGTCATCCGTTCCGCGCCGTGGAACTCGCCCTGGCTGTCGTTCCAGAACAGCACGGCCTCTTTCAGGACGCCGGCCTCCTGGGCGGCCGTCAGCACGCCGGCGGCGGAGGCGCGCTGCTGGTTCTCGATGTGCTGGTTGGAGGTGCTGGCCGACAGCGGGGTGACCGCCGTCACCTGGAGGGCGAACACGAGACTCGAGATGAGAAGCACCGCGGCGATGATCGCCTCGAGGGTGTACGCCTGGCCGCGGTCCTCGCTCACCATACTCTCACCTTCAGGGTCGCGTCACAGGTGCCGTCGCCCGTGTCGAACTCGCAGCCCGGGATGGTGACGATGCGGCGGGCGACGACGATTGAGTCACGGTCTGTCGGGAGGTCGCCAACCACGAACTCCGCGCCCCCACAGGAGGGCGTGGAGGCCCCCTCGTGGACGACGGTGCCGCCGAGGGACTCTGTACAAACCGTCCGGAACCGGTCGTCGCCGGTCGCGTCCGGGTCGACCTGTTCGACCGTGACGTTGACATGGAGGCGGTCGCCGTCGACGCCGACCCGCTCGTGGATGGAGTCGCCGCTGTACCCGCAGCCGTCGGGGATGTCGTCCTCGCTCGTCGAGCCGTCGAAGAACACCTCCGCACACGCGCCGTCGACGACATACGGGTCGGCGGGGTCGCCAAGCGCGCCCTCGGCGAGGTGGCTGGCGACGCGGTCGGCGGTGACGCTGCGGTCCTGGTTGCCTTCGACGAACGGCGTGGTGAGCGAGGGGATGAACGTGAAGACGAACGCGACGGCGACGAGGAACACCCCCATCGCGATGGCGAAGTCGATCACGGTCTGGCCGCGTGCGGTGTCCGGCATGGTGTCAGACGAGCATGAACGTGATCAGCGCGAGCGTCGGGAGCACGACGAGGAACTTCAGGCCGGCCTTGAGGCTGACCTCGCGGATGTAACCGGCGATGAGCCCGGAGATGATCGCCTGCAGCGTGACGGCATGGAAGAAAAGCAGCGTCAGCATCTCGATGTCGAGGCCGCCGGTGAACTGGCCGCCGCCCTCGGCGGCCTGCTGGGTCAGCCCCGCCATCGTCTCGAGGAACTTGACCTTCAACAGCGCCATGACGCCGAGCAGAGTCACGTAGGTCATGATGATGATGACCATCTGCATCCGCGTGCGCGACTTCCGGTCGCGCTCGATGTCGTCCTGGTTCTCGGAGGCCTGGGCGGCCGTCGACAGGACCTGCGTGATCTGGCTGGAGGCCTCCTGGGCCTTCGAGATGAGCTTCACCGTCCGTGCGAGCCGCGGGATGTGGTAGTCGTTGTTGAACTCCCGCAGCGCGGTCTTCAGGCTGGTGCCGTAGTTGACCTTCGCGTACATCGTCCGGAACTCCCCGGCGAGGCGGCCGGAGGAGGTCTCGGCGACGACGTTCAGCGACTCCAGAAGCGTCATCCCGGTGTCGTTGGCACTGGAGAGCTTCCGGAGGTTGTCCGACAGCTTGTTCGTGATCGCGTTCCGGGAGCGGATGTTCCACTCGTGGAAGACGGTCAGGGGGACGATGTTGACGTACAGCGGTACGTACAGCCAGAAGAACGTGCCCATGACCGGGTCGGCGAAGATGCCCTCGATCCTCGTCGGGGCGTAGCCGACCATCACCGACACCCCGACGAGCACGAGCGAAATCGGCAGCGTGAGTCCGAGGACCGCAAGCGGGTACTCACGGAAGAACAGGTGGGGTGCCTTGAGGACGCCGGCGATCCGGTAGGCGCCCTCCTTGGACTTCACGCGGTCGAATATCGCGTAGTCGCCGGCGTAGTCGTCGGCCAGCCCGAGGTCGAACATGCCGCCGGACTCGCCGACGACCTCGCCGGTCTCGTCCCGCAGGTAGCCGTCGCCGACTTCGTCCTGGACGACGGTCGACACCAGGACGAGAAAGCCGACGCCGATCAGCGGGATCAGGCCGTAGACGGTGCCGTACAGGAGCATGTCGTTAGCCTCCCCGAGCATCGACATGATCACCAGGATGATGATGAGAAGCAGTGGGAACAGCGACAGCGTCATGTACATCTCCCCGAACAGCTCCAGGGTCTCCAACACCAGTTCCTGCTCCTGCTTGGAGGTCCGCATGTGCTTTTCCTTCTGGTCTTCGAGGAACTTCTCCATGTCACCCCCGGAGTTGATGATCGACAGCATGTCCGTGAGGAACTGGCTGAGTTCGTCGGAGGGCGTCTGGGCCGCCTGGTTCCGGATGGCCGTCCGGTAGTCGGTGTCGAAGTACTCGGTCTCGAGGACGATCGACTGGAACTCCTGGGCGACCTCGCCGTAGGTGTCGTCGGCCTTCGCCATCGCCTGCAGTATCTCGAGCTGGTTCAGCCCGCCGACCGACAGCGCGTACATGAACGACACCGAGTCCGACAGGAGGACGTTGATCTCGCGCTTCCGGGCGCTGGCCTGGAGGTACGGCCGGCCGGCCATGCCGCCGAAGCCGGTGGCGAACCCGATCGAGCCGAAAACGAGGCCCGACACCACGACGATGAACGGGAGCTTCAGCGCGTTGACGAGGCCGAGGTAGGGGTCCGGCAGCGGCAACCCGAGGAACGTCGGCGGCTCCGTGACGAGGAAGGTGACGACAGCCCAGCCGACCGCCGTCCCGAGCAGCCACAGCACCGCGCCGGTGAGCACGCCGATGCCCAGCGCCCGCGACAGGTAGATCTCGACGGTCTGGGGGATGCGGGCCTCCGCGAGCTTGTTCTCGAGGGTGCCGACGAAGTCGCTGTCCTCGTCGAACAGCCGCACGTACAGGGGGTAGAACAGGTCGGCCAGCAGGGTCTGGCTGGACCCGGCGCGGGTGCCGCCGGCAGAGCGGAGGCTCATCGGTCCTCCCGGTCGGCGTCGAGCGCCGTCTCACCACCGTCGGTGGTCGCCTCGCCGTCGCCGCCGGCCTCGAAGGAGAAACTGCCCAGGTCCTCGGCGGGCTCGCCCTCCTCGGGTGCGACGTCGTCGGCCTCCTCGATCTCCAGCGCGTCGGCGACGTCCGCGTCGACGGGGTCCTCGCGGTACTCCGACAGCAGGTCCTCGCCCTGCTCTAAGACCCGTTCGGCCTCCGTTAGGATCTCTCCCTCCGCCGAGGGTCGCGGGACCATGGCCTCCTTGTCGGGGTCGATGTCGATCTCGACCGACTCCATCTCCCGGAGGTCCTCGAGTGACCGCTCCAGTTCGTCGGTCGCGATGAGTTTCAGGATGGAGTCGGGGTCGTTGATGAACGCCTGGAGGGACGCGGCGACCTGGGTGTAGGTGTTGAGGTCCTGCTCGACGAGGTACGCCAGCACGATCTCCCGTATGAACACCTCCCGATCTAGTCGCTCGCGGGTCCAGCCGCGGTCGAACTGGATCTCGTCGAGGGTGTTCGACTCGCCCATCTGGAGGAACTCGTCGGTCTCGGCCTGCCACTGGTAGACGTCCTGGACGTTGATCTCGTCGTTCTCGGGGTCGTAGTGGTTGATCTCGGTCAGCGCCTTGTTCCGGCGAACCTTGTTGCCCTGCACGCGCGTCTGGGTCTGGATGGACACCAGATCCAGCGCCGTGAACATCGTCTTCGAGACGTTGATCGGGTCGGTGGTGAACCGCTTTATGACCTCGCCGACGGAGTCGGCGTGGAACGTCGTCAGCGTGGTGTGGCCGGTGGACATGACCTGGAACAGCGTCCGGCCCTCCTCGCCACGGATCTCGCCCATCACGATGTACTCGGGGCGCTGCCGGAGGGCGGCCTCAAGCAGGTCGAACTCGTCGACGTCGCCCTTGTCGCCCTCGCTGAACGACGGGCGGGTGACGCTTGCGATCCAGTTGCGCTGGGGGAGCTCGACCTCGCGGGTGTCCTCGATGGAGACGATCTTCGCCTTCGACGGGATGAAGAGCGACACGGCGTTCAGCGAGGTCGTCTTCCCGGAGGCGGTGCCCCCGGCGAAGATCAGCGACTTGTGGTTCTCGATGCAGAGCCACAGAAACGCCATCTCCTCCAGTGAGAACGTGTGCCAGTTGATGAGGTCGACCGGCGTGAAGGGCACGTCCTTGAACTGCCGGATCGTGTAGTTCGTCCCGTGGTCGGAGACCTCCCGACCCAGCGTCAGCTGGGAGCGGGAGCCGTCCGGCAGCGTCGCGTCGACCTGCGGGTTCCGCTTGGAGATGCCCTTCCCGGACCGCTGTGAGAGCTTGACGACGAAGTCGTCCAGCTCCTCCTCGCCGTGGTAGACGTTGCTGATGATCTGCTCGTAGTCGGAGTGGTAGACGAACACCGGCGAGTCGTAGCCGTCACAGGAGATGTCCTCGATGTTGATGTCGTGCTTGATGCCGTCGATCCGCTCGAACCCGATGAAGTCCCGCCGCAGCAGATACAACAGTTTCTCGATCTGGTACTCCGTGAGCGTCTCGCTGTCCTCCGCTAGGAGCGCGGGTTCTGGTCGGGCCTCGACGCCCTGGAGGTCGCCCGTCCGGTCCGGACGTTCGGTGTCCTCGTCCCTGCCGAGGGCCGCCTTCACCCCGCCCACCAGGCCGCCATCGTCGTCCGGGCGAGCGTCCTCGTCGTAGAGGTCATAACGCGCCAGGAGCTCGTGAGTCTCCTCCTCGATGACGTCGCCGCGGGCCTCCTCGCTGCCCTGGACGACCACCTGGTCGCTGGAGTACTTGATGGCGGTTTTGAGCTTCCCGGAGAGAAAGTCCCGGAGGTCCGCCTCGATGGGGGTCAGGTGGGGTTCGATCAGGTAGTACTTCTTTTCGTTCTCCTTCTCGGAGTGGAAGATGACGACGAAGGAGTACGGTTTGTTCACCCAGTAGCGCTCGACCTCCCGGAAGTGGTGTTTCTTCTCCAGGGGGACGGACTTCTCCAGGTCGTACCGGTTGACCACGGTGGTGCCGCCCTCGTCCGCAGTGAAGAAAGCGTCCTCGTCCAACTCGGGGGTGACGCGGACGGTGTGTTCCGCCGCGGCCGCCTCGAGCCGCGAGGCGACATCGGCGGCGCCCTCCAGGACGTCCTCGACGTGGTCGGCCACCCGGCCGGACGCCACGGTCGAGCGGAGTTCCTCGACGTCGGAGTCGGCGGCGCCCCCGGGTGGGGTGGACCCGTCCGTTTCGTCCGGGCCCGCAACGGCTGGCTCCCCGGCACCAGCCCGGTCGACCTCCGCCTCGTCTATAGCCATTGACATGCTGTAACACCTCAGCGGCGAAAAAGGTTTAGGCCCTTTCTGTATTCGACCCGCGGCGCGAGGTCGCACGGCCAAGCAGGGGAGCGGCGCTGTGCGACCGGCGGGAGGCACCGGCGACGCCGTCTCGCCGCCGGGCCGGCCAGTCCGGTAATCGTCCCGCCGGCGGGCCGGCCAAGACGGTGATGGGCCCGCCGGGGTCAGGCGACGAACCGCTCGAGCCGGTCCATCGCGGACTTCAGTTCGTCCAGCCCGGTCGCATACGAGGCCCGCAGGTGGCCCGCCGCGCCCGCGCCGAACGCCGTGCCGGGCACCATCGCCACCCGCTCGGCCTCTAGTAGGTCCTCGGCGAACTGTTCGGCGTCGCCGCTCGGGCAGGCGGGAAAGACGTAGAACGCGCCGGTGGCCTCGAAGCAGTCGATCCCCATCTCCTCGAGCCGCGAGAGGACGAAGTTGCGGCGGCGGTCGTACTGGGCGCGCATCTCCTCGACGTCTGGCCGGCAGTTCCGGAGCGCCTCGATGGCGGCGTGCTGGGCCGTCGTCGGCGCCGACAGCATCGTGTACTGGTGGACGCGGTTCATCGGACCACGACCGTCCGCTCCCGCATGCCCTCGAACTCGGCGATGGAGACGTGCTCACCCTCGTAGGTGAGGTCGGCGTAGATCTCGTCGGCCAGGACGGCGACGTCGTGCTCGCGGCAGAACTCGGCGACGGCGGCCAGCTCCGGCCGGTTCATCGTGGCGCCGGTCGGGTTGTTCGGGTAGCAGTACACCAGCAGGTCGGCCTCGTCGGCGCCCGCCTCGTAGAGCACTTCGGGGGTGAGCTCGAACTCGTCGTCGGCCCGGGTCGGGACGTCCAGTACCTCGCCGCCCGAGAAGGCGACGCCCGGCGTGTAGGAGACGTAGCAGGGCTGGGCGACGGCGACGGTGTCGCCGGGGTCGACGAGCGCGCGGAAGGCGACGTCGATGGCCTCGCTCGCGCCGGCGGTGACGAGCACCTCCTCGTCGGGGTCGTACTCGAGGTTCCACCGGCGGGCGTCCTCGGCGATGGCCTCCCGTAGTTCCCGCTTGCCGCGGTTGGCGGTGTAGGCGGTCCGGCCGCGCTCCAGGGCGCTGATGGCGGCCTCCCGGGCGGCCCAGGGCGCCGAGAAGTCCGGCTCGCCGACGCCCAGCGAGATGACGTCGTCGAGCTCCTCGGCCAGCTCGAAGAACCGGCGGATGCCGGACGGCGGCACCGCCGCGACGCGCTCGCTGGGCCGCAGCGTCATGGCGTGACCGACAGGCGGTCGTCGTCGCCGCCGTCGTCGAACCGGTAGCCGCCCTGCTTGTAGGTCTCCATGATGTAGTGGGTCACCGTCTGCGTGATGGCCGGCAGCGGCGCCACCTTGTCGCTGACGAACCGGGAGACCTCCCGCATCGAGTCGCCCTCGACCTCCAGGGCGAAGTCGTAGTCCCCGGAGACGAGCCGGAGCCCGCGGACCTCCGGGAAGCCGGCGAGCCGCTCGGCGACGTCGCGGTAGCTGGTCTCCCGGTCGAGCGTGACGTTCAGCTCCACGTGGGCGCGGACGCGCTCGTCGACGACGGCGTCCCAGTCGACGATGGCGGTGTAGCCCTGGATGACGCCGTCGTCCTCCAGATTCGCGATGGTCTCCTCGACCTCGGCCTCCGAGTGGCCGGTCAGCCGGGCGAGGTCGGCCGTCGAGTGGCGGGCGTCCTCACGGAGCAGCTCCAGCAGTTCCGTCTCGTGGTCCATGGGGGATAGGACGGCAGCGCGGACTAAAGCGTTGGGAGGGCCCATCAAATGGGCCCACCAACCGGGTCCCTGAGGTGGCCGGCCGCCGAGTGCGGCATATAAGGTAATGCCTTGGTATATTATCTCTCGATACTCTTATTATGCGGACGCCACCAGGAGCGGGCATGCAGCAGCACGCGTTGCGGACGGCACTGACCCTGTACCAGCGCAGCACCATCGACGTGGAGACGGCGGCCCGCACGGCCGGCGTCGATCCTGCCCGCCTGCAGCGCGCCGTCGACCGCGTTGGCGGCCGCACCTCCACGCCGACCGCCGATGTCGAGCGGGTCCCCGTCGGCGCGGACTGATACTGCCGGCTGTACTTCCGTGAATACTCTGTTGGGATATTCCACGGTCGAGGGCCTGAACGCCGATCTCTTGGCCAGGACCGCACCACTCAGTTACAGCCGGCAGTACGAACCCGAACGGGTTAGTCCCGGCGGGCTGTACCGTCCGGCGTGTCGCGCACGCCGCAGGTCGTCGTCGGCCTCGTCGCCGGCTCCCACGTCGTCAACCACGCCTACCTCCTGCTTTTTGCGCCCGCGTTCCCGCTGCTCGGCGAGGAGTTCGGCGCGTCGCTGGCCGCCCTCGGCCTCACCGTCGGTGTCGTCAACGCCGTCGTCACCGCCGGCCAGCTCCCGCTCGGCTACGTCTCCGACAGCTACAGCCACACCGCCGTCCTGGTGGGCTCGCTCGCCGTGGGGACCGTCGGCGCGGCGCTCGCGGCCCTGTCGACCTCCTACCTCGCGCTGCTCGCCGCCGCGGCGGTGATGGGCGCCGGCGTGGCCGGCCACCACCCCGCCCACTACCCGCTCATCTCCGCGGCCGCGCCCGACGCCTACCGCTCGCGGGCCTACAGCGTCCACGGCTTCGCGGGCGCCATCGGGCTGGCCGTCCCCTTCGCTGCCGTCCCGGCGGCGACGACGCTCGGGTACGGCTGGCGCGCCGCGTTCGGCGCCGTCGCCGCGCTCGGGGCGGTCTACACGGTGGCCACTGTCGTGGTCGTCCGCCGGATTCCCGGGGAGATCGCCCATGCCGGCGCCCTCGCGGCCGACGAGGAAGAGTTGGTGGACGCGCCATCGACACTCGGCGCCACCGCGCGGTCGCTCGCCGACCGCCTCCGGGAGTACGTCGCCACGCTCGCCGGGGCGCCGATGATCCTGCTTCTGACCGCGCTGTGGTTCGTCAACAGCGTGGCCGTCTGGGGCATCCGCACCTACGCCGCGACGCTGCTTGCCGCCGGCTACGGCCTCGCGGAGGGCACCGCGTCGCTGGTTGCCAGCGCCATGCTCGTCGTCGGCGCCGTCGTCCTCCTCGGCGGCGGCTACCTCGGCGACCGCGTCGGCCCGGTCCCGGTTCTGTACGCCGGCTACGGGTCGCTGGTCGTCCTCGCCGGCGCGCTCGCCTCGGCGCTGTTGCCGGTGCTGGCCGCGGTCGGCGCGGTCCTGCTGCTCGCGGCGACGGTGGACCTCTCCCGGCCCGCGCGGGCGACGCTTACCGACTTCGCGTCGGCGCGCGGCGACATCGGGAAGAACTTCGCGCTGATGACCATCGGTATCTCCATCGGCGGTGCCGTCGCCCCGCCGGCGTTCGGCTTCGTCATCGTGGTCGCGTCCGTCGAGGCGGCCTTCCTCTGTATCGCGGCGACGGCCGCCCTCGCGCTGGGGCTGTCCGTCGCCGTCGCCCGGACCCCCGGTTAGGCCGGTGGGTAGCCGTCATGGCGATTACTGTGACTGTTTGTCGAGGGCACCGCACGCCGTTTTGTGGTTGATACCGTAGTGACTCGTCCTGCCGGCGAGGGTGTCATAGAACTATTCACAAGGTATTGATTTCATCTGGACCCCGGTGAATTGGCCGGGAGGTAGACGTGCGCATGATACGGGTGATTCAGCGGAATCGGGCGTGGAATGACCCATGACAACCTCGAAAGCCCTCGCGGCGCTCGACCGCTCCGAGGCTCGCTGTCGTTCGAGAGAGCGACGCTTTCTCGTGATGTTGCCAGAATCCACAGGATTCTGGCCGCTTGCCGGACGTCGTCCGGCAATGTCGTCAGAACGCGACGCGTTCTGACTGCAAGCGGGAAATCGGAGACTTCCCGCAAACGAAAGACGCGTACGCGTCTTTCGAACCACGCTCCTCACTCCGTTGCGGTGCTTGCCTCGCCCGGGAGAGATCGACCGCCGCTCGCCCTTTTAATCCGTCAGGATTCAGTTGATCGGCCGGCAGAAACTGGCTCGCCAGTTAGTGCTTATCTGAACACCGCCTTCCGAACCGGTGCCAATGCCGGTGCCCCGGCGGGAGGCTTGACGGTGGCCCGGTCGAGTGACACACAGCGGTGCCCGAGGCGAGGGGGTTATTTTCACGGCGAGAGACCTGTCCCGACAAGCGACTTGGGGTCCCGCCGGTCAGTCTCGGTTGACTCGTTCGCCGGCCTCATGGAACTGGTAGAGCAGGAATACCAACCCGAGCAGGGTGAGTGGTGGAATCAGTAACAGCAGACCGACGACCCACTTCCACCGGGAGATGACGATGGCACGGGCCTCGATCTCGTCGATGGTTCGGTCGAAGACGTTGACGGCGGTCTGTTCTCCCATACGGACGGTTATCTATTTATCCGGATACTTAAAAATTGCCCGGGGGTGGAGGGTATAGTTTAGACAAGGAACCTCCAGTGAGTCCGTTTCTGCCGGCTGACCAGCCGGGTCCTGGCTGACTGATAGGGCGAGGCACTTTCGGCGAACCTGGACGATGCAAGCCGCTAGGGAGCCGCAGGCTCCCTCGGCCCGCTCGCGCGGCAGCGCCGCGCGAGGACACCATAGGGAGCAACGCGACCGAGGCGCGTGGTTCGAAAGACGCGAATGCGTCTTTCATCATCACGAGAGAGCGTCGCTCTCTCGAACGACAGCGAGTCCCGGGCAGCGAGGCGACAGCGTGGCCTCGAGCCGTGCCAGCAGGCGGCGAGACGGTGAACCCGCCTCGAACGGGACGGCGGAGCCGTCCCGCGGCCCGGGAGCAGCAGTCGAGAGTACCGAGGGCTTTCTGGAATCCTCAACCCCTATCTGAACACTACCCTAAATTCATACCAAAATTATATTAATAAGGGAACTGAGGGACGTCTATGTCGGATATCCAATCCCAATCGGTGTATCAATTAACCAGTGGGCCACGAGAGGATCTATGGCGTTGTTCCGTTAACTCCAGTCGGGTGAAATATGGCGCGTAGCGATCAAACGCCCTGTTTCGATAGGCGAGCAGTCTTCAAAGCCGCCTCAACCCTGGCGAGTGGGCTCGGGTTGGCCGGCTGTACAAACATCCTCCAGGATGGAAATGGCACAGAAACCTCTACCAAGACGCCCGAGCAGACCCCCATAGCAACGCTCACACCTACGAATACCTCGACACCCTCACCCACACCGACACCGACCCCGGAGCCGACGAAGTCACCAACCTCAACGTCAGTGCCGACGACGCCCACTCCGACAGCGACGATGACGCCCACCCCAGCCCCGACTGCATCGCCGGGGCAGAGCAAACTCGCCGCGAGCGACGGTGAGTCGCGCGACTTCTTCGGGAGGTCAGTCGCGGTCGCGGATGAAAGGGTCACTGCCCTCGTCGGTGTTCCAGGCGACAAAGATCCAAGCGCCGGGTCGGTGTATGTGTTTAAGCCGAGCGGTGATGGATGGGTCCGGAATGCGAAACTCGACCCTGCTGATGGTGGCGAGGGAGACGGCTTCGGCCGGGCGGTCGGATTATCCGAGGACGGAACTATTGCTCTTATCGGTGCTCCGGGCACCGATGAGGGTAATCAAACAGAAAACGTCGGTGCCGCGTATGTTTTCACGGAGAGCAATGGGGCGTGGTCCCAGGAAGCAGAACTTGAGGCCAGCGACGGCACCGCCGACGACAGGTTTGGCGGGTCGGTCGCGGTCACCGACGACGGCACAACTGCCGTGGTTGGCGCGTCCGGACATAAGGAGACCACCGGTGACGCCACCGCAGAGAATGTTGGTGCGGCGTACATCTTTGCGCGCCGTGGCGGTGCCTGGACCCAGGAGACGAGACTTGCTGCAGATGACGGAGACGATGGTGACCGATTCGGGTCGTCAGTCGCAGTGGCCGGCGACGCGCCCACCGCTCTCGTCGGTGCGAAGTGGGACAGGAATGACAACGGAATTGAGGCCGGATCGGCGTATGTCTTCGAGCCGAATGGCGGGGAGTGGTCACAACGAGCCAAACTCACCGCTAGTGACGGTGACAATGGGGAAACCTTCGGTCGGTCGGTCGCAGTGTCCGGGGACGGGACGGCGCTTATCGGCGCCTCCCAGCACGATGCGCCCAGCGGTCGAGCAGCGGGGGCAGCATACGTC
>PXRI01000018.1 GCA_003021005.1 Halobacteriales archaeon QS_1_69_70
TCGGTCCACGTGGCGTCGAAGACGCCGCGGTGGAACGCCTCGAAGGCCTCGGGGTGCTCATCGCGGGCCCGCAGCGCGATCCGCTGGGCGTCGTAGGCGTCGACGTCCGTACGGAGTTCCTCGGCCAGTTCGACGTCGTACTCGTCGGCCAGCCGGCGGACGTTCTCGCGGGCCTCCTCGTAGTACTCGTCGTCCTTGCCGTCGTCGACGCTGTCGTCGATGCTGCCGTCCGGCCGGCGCTTGCGACCCCGGAGGTCGAATGGGTGCCATTCGGTCGACAGCGGCGCGTCGCGGTCGGCGCGGTAGACGTCGAGCGACGCGTAGCCGAGATGGCAGAACGGACAGACGTAGTCGGCGTACACGCGAACGGTCGGCGTGCCCTCGGTCTCGCTCATGTCGGCGCTGGGAGCCCGAGGACCTAAAGGCCGGGGGCGGGCGGCGGCGAGCGGAGCGAGCCGCCACCGGACGAGCGAGCGGCGAAGCCGCGAGCCGGGCGGCGAGGGGTTCGCTTCGATCGCCCACGGGTCGGCCGCCCGGCTCGCGGCTCACTGCGTTCGCCGCTCGCCCGTTCGGCGGCCTCACTTCGTTCGGCCGCCCGGCCAACCCTTTTGCCGACCCCCCCGCTTGTGGGTGTATGGCAGGCTTCGAGGGCGAGGCCCCGTCAGAGCCGGTCGACTACGAGCCGGTGAGCGCCAAGGAACTGCTCGTCGAGATGAAAGACACGTCGGAGCTGCTCATCGACCTGGCGTACTCCGCGGTGCTGCACGGTAACGAGGCCCTCGCCAGCGAGGTGCTCGCCCTCGAGGAGAAGATGGACCTCCTCCAGCTCCGCGCGCGGATGAGCCTGATGATGGCCGCACGGAACCCCGACGAGGTGGAGGCGCTTGCGCCGGTGCTCGGGCTGGCCGCCGGCGCCGACCGGATCAGCGACGCCGCCGGCGACATCGCCAAGATCGTCCTCGAGGACATCGGGCTGCCGGAGGCGATGCGCGCGGCGCTCCCAGAGGCCATCGAGCTGCTCGTCCGCGGCACGGTCGCGCCGGACTCGCCGTACGCCGACCGGACGCTCCTGGACGTCAACCTCGAGAGCGAGACCGGCGTCCGGGTGATCGCCATCCACCGCGGGCCCGAGTGGATCTTCACCCCCGGCCCGGACACGACGCTCCGGCCCGGCGACCGCTGTCTCCTCCGCGGCCCCGAACGCACCATCGGGGAGGTCTACGAGGCGGTTACCGCCGAGCCCTACGAGGAGCCTGACCCGCCCGACTCCGAGATCGACGACCTCGAGCGGGCGGTCGACTCGATCGTCCTCATGAAGACCCTCTCAGAACTGGCCGTGGACATCGCCTACGGCAGCATCCTGTTCGACAACCACGACCTCGCCGAGGAGGTTCGCAACCTCGAGGTGGAGGTTGACGCGCTGCGCTCGCGGTTCGAGGCGTGGCTGCTGGGCGCGGCGGCCGACGCCGAGGACCCGGTCGCGCTCCGCGGACTCATCCATCTCGGCGTCTCCACTGAGGTCATAAGCGACGCCGCGCTTGAAATCACCGAGGGCGTGTTGCGCGGGCTCTCCGTCCACCCGGTCGTCGAACTCGCCGTCCAGGAGTCCGACGAGGTCCTCGTCCGGGTGACCGTCGCCGCCGGCAGCCCCCTCGACGGCGAGCACGTCGCCGACGGCATCCCGGCGGCGGAACTCGGACTGAACGTGCTGGCGATCCGGCGCGGCGACGAGTGGCTCCTCACGCCGGACACCGACGCGACGTTGTCGGCCGGCGACGTCGTCATCGCCAAGGGCACCCGGACCTCCGCGGCGGAGTTCGAGGAGCTATCCGGCTGAGCAAGACCGGCGCCGTCCTCGCGTCGAGCGGACCGGGTGTATCCCACCGGGGCTTACAGCACCAGCGTCGCGACGGCCGAGAGGACCACGACGCCGAGGATGTCACAGACGTTCGTGACGACCGGGATGGTGGTGTCGTCGGGGTCCAGACCGCGGCGGTAGGAGAGGTAGGTTGCGGCCACCGAGATACAGATGGCCAGCGCCGCCAGGAGGAGGCCGCTGACGAGCGAGATGACCGCCAGGTCGGCGAACCCCATCGGGCTGGCGATGGTCCGGCCGACCACCCAGGCGGCGACCGCGAGCGCGGCGAACACCGTCATCGCCAGGGACATGATGGCGGCGACGTTCGCCCACAGCGCCTCGTCGCGGGGGGCGAACGACAGCGTCCCGAGGTGCAGGCGGGTCGACAGCCGCGCCGAGAAGATGGCGCCGAGGTTGCCGCCCATCCCGATCATCACCGGGACGAGGACGAGCAGCGTCGGGTTGTCGAGGTAGGTCGCCTCGAGGCTCTCGAGGACGTATCCCGACCCCATCTCCAGGACCGACAGGACGACCAATAGTGGGAACATCGTCGCGACGATGGCGCGGGTCCGCCAGGTCCCGAGTCCCTCGCCTCCGGTGTCTGCCGCCGCCGGCTCGCTCACAGCACCACCCCGACGATCACGACCGCGAGGTAGAGGAAGACGACGCCGAAGACGTCGCCGAGCGTCGTCACGATGGGGCCGATCAGGTTGTCCGGGTCGAGGCCGAACTCGTAGCTGCCGAACACCAGGCCCATGAGTCCGAAGACGAGCACGACCGAGGTGAGCACGCCCGAGACGAGCGTGATGCCGACGAGTTCGACCAGCCGCGCGGACTCCCGGCCGAGCGCCTGCAAAACGGCCCACGAGAGGACGCCGATGACCACGGAGATGCCGATGCCGTTCACGAACGAGGCGACGACGGCGTTGGCGAGCCGCTCGTCGTACGCCAGCTCGGGCCGGATGAGCCCCTGGTGGAGCCCGGAGGACAGCCGCGCGCCGAAGGCGCCGTAAACGTTGCCCCGCGTCGCGAGGAACGCGGGGAGCAACAGCAGCAGCCCGGGGTACTGGCGGAACGCTTCCCGCATCGGCTCGCTGCCGAGGACCGCGCCGGCGAACAGACCGCCGAGGAGGCTGACCGAGAGGATGCCGACGGACTCCCCGTACACCCGTCGGACCTCCGCGCCGACGTCCATGTCGGGCCGGTCGTCCGGTCCGGGTATAAAATCCGCGACGGCGCTACCGACCGACCCGCCGCGACAGGACGTTCCCGACCAGGACCGTGCTCAAGGCGGCGCTGAACGCGACGGTGGCACCGACTGGCGCGAGCACCCCGATGGCGACGACCAGGAGGCCGAACGCGATGGCGCCGAACTCCAGGCGGCGGAGCGGAAGTTCCTGGTCGACCTCGAGTGTGTGGTGGACCTCGACGGTCGTGTCGCCGACGTCGATGCTGTGGTCCAGGTCCTCGGAGAGCAGTTCCGTCGGGGTGAACAGCCGCGGGTCGATGAGTGGGCGCTCGTCGTCGGCCATTGGGGGCTCTTCCACGTCGACGCTAAATAATGCGGGGGCTCCCGCGCGACGTCCGTCAGGTCCCGACGCTCCCGTCGGACCGGCGGTTCTCACCGCTGACGGCCGGATACACGACGGTGCCGCGGCCCGGATCGAGGACCCGGAGCGCGGCGGCGACTGGCGCCCCCGTGTCAGTACCGGCGACGTCCCGGACCGCCCGAGCGCCCGCCAGCCAGCCCCGGAGGTACCGCGCGTCGGCGGCGTCGGCGTACCGGACGAGCGCGGTCCGGCCGCGGCCGCACTCGGCCCGGAGCGCGACGACCAGGTACCGACGCACCGCGAAGTCCGGGGGGACGACGTAGAGCGCCTCGTGCTCTACAGGGTCGACGTGGCCGACGACCTCCTCGAACGTCGGGACGGTCGCGAACGGGTCGGGGTCGACCACAGTTTCCCGGTCCTCGACCAGACGGCCGCCCGCCGGCTCGAGCCGGTCCGCGACCGCCGCACGAACCCGGGCGACGTCGGGTCGGCCGCCGTACGGGGTCAGGGGGGTGAGGGCGGCGGGGTCGACGCCCCAGTGGGCGTGGTGGAGGTCGTACCCGTCGCGCTCGTAGGCGACGAGGGTCCGGTGTCCCATGGGGCCGGTGGCCGCGGCTTCGGTGATAAGTTCGCGGCCGGATGTGGCCGTCGGTGCTGTCGAGGTCCCTCTCTGTGTGTCGAGATCCGCCCGCCGCGCGGGCGGCGAAGGAGCCGAGGTTCGCGATCCGGCTACGGTTTCGGCCGACATCGACGACAGGGACGCCGACGGCGCGACCCTGGGCCCCGGTCGTCGGGTCCGGTCACCGTATGGCCGGAGGGGTCACTTGCCGGCGCGGTCGTTCGCGCGGACGCTGGGCCTGGTCTTCTCGCTGCCCTTGCCACGGTTGTGCTGGCCCCGGCCGCGCTGGCCGGCGGAGGTCCGGCCGCGGAACGCCCGGCCGCGCTGGCTGTCGTCGCAGATCCAGTTCAGGTCGTCGTCGCTTTCGATCGCGCCGTGTTCGGGGTCGAGCATGATGACCTCGAACCACTTCTGGGACCCGTCCTCGCCGACCCAGTAGGAGTTCAGCACCCGGAGGTTCCGGTACTTCCGACTGACGCGCTCCTCCCCGATGCGCTGGAGGTTCTTCCGTCGCGTGATCTTGTTGACGCCCTGGCGCTTGGACCGGCGGCCCGCCTTGAACCGCTGCTTGCGGGCGCTGCCCTTCCGGACCGACACGCGGGCGACGATGACGCCCTGCTTGGCCTTGTAACCGAGCGAGCGGGCCCGGTCCAGCCGGGTCGGCCGCTCGACGCGCTCGATGGCGCCCTGGTCGCGCCACTCCTGCTGGCGCTGCCACTGCAGTTCGGCGAGCTGTCCCTCCGTCGGCGTCTTCCACGCCTCGCGGATGTGCGAGTAGAAGCTTCGTGCCATTGTCTGTCACCACGGGCGTTGCGTGGTTCAACCCTCGGCGGCCGTGCCATCCTGGCGGGGCCGACCGGGCGGCGCTGCAGCCTCCGGCCGTCGGCCGCGCGGGTCACATCCCGACCTGTGTGGACAGGTGCCCGCCGGTGCCCGTCGTCCAGCGAGTCGACGGTTCTTCCCGGCGATATCTGTTAAGGCCTTCGAAACCCGCTCCTGCGACGAACGGGCATGGAGCGACGCTCAGGCGTCGGCGAGTCGGTGAACCTGCTTGTCGGATAGCGACAGGTCGGCCGCCCCGAGGTTCTCCTCGAGCTGGTCGACCGTGCGGGCTCCCACGACGGGTGCCGTCACCACGTCGCGGTGACGCAGCCACGCCAGGCTCACCTGTGCGGGCGTCGCGCCGAGGTCGTCGGCCACTGCACGCACATCGGCGAGTGTCTCGTAGTTCTCGTCGGTCAGGTACGCGCCCGCGACCTCGGGTTCGACGGCAGCCCGCGACCCGGCGGGAGGGTCCTCGCCACGTCGGTACTTGCCGGACAGGATCCCGCCGGCGAGCGGCGACCAGGGACACACGCCGAGGTCGTAGGCGCTGGCGGCGTTCAGGTAGCCGTGTTCGACGGCACGGTTCACCAGGTTGTATCGCGGCTGCGCGACGGTGAACGGCTCCAGTCCCAGCTGCCGGGCGCGTTCGTTGGCGCGGGCCACCTTCCAGGCCTCCGGCACCATCGTCGAGGTGCCGAGGTAGTGGACGCGACCCTCCTCGACGAATCCGGTCAACGTGCGCAGGTACTCCTCGAGCGGCGTGTCGTCCTCGACGGGCGTGTGGTCGCCCCACCGGTTCACGTAGAGGACGTCGAGGTAGTCCGTCCCGAGCCGGTCGAGGATCTCGTCGATCGACCGCCCGGGTCGGCCAGAAGACCTTCGAGGCGATCACGAACGATTCCCGGTCGCGGTCGGCCAGCCACTCGCCGATCCATGCCTCCGCCCGGCCGTCACCGTAGAAGTCCGCCGTGTCGATGAACGTCCCGCCGGCCTCGGCGTAGGCGTCCAGCAACGCCATCGCTCGATCGCGGTCGATCTCCACGTCGCCGTCGCGCTCTCGGCCGAATCGCCAGGTCCCTAACGCGAGGTTGGTCACACGCGTTCCGGTCCCGCCGAGCGGGACGACATCGAGACCCATGAAGTCGTCTACGGGGGCCACCCCCATAGTTCGGTCTCCGAGAAGCCGGGAGACTGACCGCCGGGCAGTCGATGACGTATGTCGAACGGGGCAGCCGATAGTGTTCCGACGAGTTTCCCTTCCGATTGTACGGCTGTGCTTACATTCGGAGTCCTCCAGGCCGCCAAACGATCGATCTCAACCGATCTAGATTGAGGGCTTTAATTCGATTCATGGTACGGTTCGTGGAAGCCGAGGAGCGGGGCCCGGAGAATGAATTCTGTATAGCGATATACGGTTTATTATTTAAACCCCCACACGAATAATTAGCAGTCGGGTAGGTATGGGACGTTCACGGCCGGTTCGCCGGCCGGATCGCGCTATTATCGACCGATCCGATGGGATCGGTCGGAGAAACACTCGGGTGACTGCCGATAGGGAACTCTCAGACTCGCTCCCATCCACGGTCCCGCGCCTACACGGGGCCGGGCAGGTCACCCAGCCCCGATGGTTGTCCAGGCCATCGCAGCCTCGACTCATCCTTCTATCGATGAGATCTCGTCCGATGGATTTCTACCACTCCTCCGGCCCGCCGCGGCGAAGATCATCCCCAGTCCGAATTCGTGCCGTACCTGCGGGCAACGGTACAACCCGCCTGGGGACTTATATGATAAACCGTATATAGCTATACAGAAGACGGGAACGGCTGAAACTTGTAGAGCGATCCCTCTGGCCGGCGAGCGGCCGTTTCGCGGTCTTCGCCAAACGAGATTCGGGGGCCTGAATGGCCGCAGGAGGAGTCCTCGGGTGGGCTGAGCCATTGTGCTCCGCCGTTCACTGTGAGCAGGACCCGCCCCTTGGCTCAACATGTTATCACGAGACGTTCTATACGGGTCGGATGCGCCGGCATACCCCGGGTAAAGGCTGGATGATATAGTGAGACTGGGTTCCAGCGACGAGTCCGCCGACTCGCGATGACGTGCCACCGAGCGATCGATGCTACCAACCGTCCGGCAAATGGCCAGCCCGTGGAGGTTTCGTATCGCGATAGCTGGTTTATCCCACCATCCAGGTGTCACCCGCCGGAACTACTCACAATCCGACAACCACCGGAAAGACGGCGTCTACCCGGCGAATTCGACGACGGATTCGAACCCCTCGCAAGCCAGCGCCTCGGCGAGGGCCGTCGCGTCTACCTCCGGCGTCTCCTGGGGATACTTCCGCTCGAAGTAGCCGAGCACGTTCTCGACATCCCGTTCAAGCATCTCCCGGGCGTTCGCGTGCTCTATCGTCACCGACTGCGGCCAGTCGAAGACTGTGACGCCGTCGCTGGCGACGAAGACGTTGTATTCGCTCATGTCCGCGTGCACGTAGCCCGCCCGGTGGGCGGCGGCCATCTCCGCGAGCACCAGATCGAGCACGCCGACGACCTGCCCGGAATCCAGTTCGACGCGCGATAGCTCCACCCCGTCGACCTTCGCCATCACGACTGCGTGGCGGTTCTGGTCGACAGGCTTCGGCACAGAGACGGACGGATACAGCGTTTCGAGGGCCTCGTACTCCCGCTCGGCCGCCTTTCGGGCGGTGTAGAGCCACGAGCGGTGGGCCTTCTCGGCGGTGTACTCCCGTTCCTTCTGGACCTCCCGGAAGTTGGTGTAGCCCTCGCGGTGGTACTTCAGCGCGAGCGGTTCGAACGAGCGGGCCTCGTACACGTCGCTCTCCTTGCCCACACCGAGGGGAGCGCCGACGCCGTCGACGGTATCGCGTTCGGCAAAGGTGTGCAGCGCCAGGGCGTCATAGCCCTCGAAGGTAAGCCGGTAGCCGGTGTACTGGATGGTCTTCCGCTCGATGAGCCCCCGGTCCATGCACCGGTCGATCCGGTAGTCGACCTCCTCGTCGTCCAGCCGGGAGAACTCGGGGATCTTGCCGGTCGCCACCCACTCGGAGAACCGCATCCCGTGTTCGAGTCCCGACAGCAGATGGAAGTCCGCGGCCTCCAGCTCCGGCATCTGGGTGGCGACGTTCTGGACCATCTCACGTGGCGTAGCGGGCGAGCGCCCAAAAGCCCCCGTGTGCGGGGTGAGCGACCTCGTTTCAGGGTCCGTAAATGACTTGTGGCGATACGAAACTGTGCCGGGGCGGGGACCTGGCCCGGTCGAACTCTCCTGTCCCCCACGAAAAGCCCGGATACGCACGAATTATCGAGAGTCCAGACGACAAACCGGCGTATGGCGATCCGGAGTGATTGCAACTGCTCACGTAATGCCGACGTTGCCTCCACCGTGACGTCCGCTGTGGCCGGCCCGGCGTCGGTCAGCGATCAGAACCCATGACAAGGACCAGCCGAGTGGTGGTGAACCACGTCGACGTCGGCCTCGCCGAGGCGCTCCGCGTAGGCCTCGCCCTCCGGCGAGAGCGGATTGTAACCCGGGGTGGCGACCACGGCCGGGGGAGGCCCTCGACCATGGCCCCCCGAAGCGGTGCAGCCAGCGGGTTGTAGCGGTCGACGTCGCTCGCGAGGTACTGGTCCAGGAACGGTCGACGTCGCTGGCGACAGCCGATGCTGCAGAATCTGGGCGAAGAGAGCAGTCTCTCTACCTTCGAATCGTCCACGCGTTCTTGCAGTACTCCGGGAATTGATATAGCGGCTAACGGTTTATACAGCTTGGAGGTCCTCCCTCGGCCCTCATACCGTCTCCCGTCGAAGCGGGCGTATGAAGGCCGAAATCCTGCTTTTCGGGGGTTCGCCGAATTCGATGGGGACGTTCCATTCGATGCCATTCGCTCGACGGGGACGTTCGGCGGGACGGCTCGCGCAACGCTGGTGCCACACCGGGAGGCGGCATCGATCGAGGCCCGCCGCGACGCCTGCGGGCCGGCCGACGCGTTCGCCGCGGACCTGGAATACGAGCGAGCCATTTAGGGTGGATGCCGTACCAGAACCATCCGTGCGACTGCGGAACACCTACATCGGGGTGGACGGCGTGGGCGAGACCACGGAGCGACGGCTCTGGGCCGACGGGGCCCGTAGGTGGTCGGCATTCGACCGGACGCTCTGTGGCCCGACGACTGCCGACCGTATCGAATCGTTCATCGAGACAGCGCGGCCCAGGCTCGACGACGGCGATTCGGCGTTCTTCGACCGTCAGCTGCCGTCGGCCGAGCGGTGGCGACTGTACGAGGACTTCCGGGAGTCGGCCTGCTTCTTCGACATCGAGACGACCGGACTCGACCGGCTCCGGGACCGCGTGACCTGCGTCAGCGGCCACCGTGCCGGTGACACCGAGACGCTCGTCCGCGGCGACGATCTGAATCGGGCGAACCTCGAGCGACTGCTCGACGCCCCGCTGCTCGTGTCGTACAACGGCGCGCGTTTCGACGTACCCTTCCTCGAGTCCAGCTTCGACCTCACGGTCGAGGCGCCACACCTCGACATCATGTATCCGTGCCGCCGGGTCGGCCTCACCGGCGGCCTGAAGGCGATCGAACCCGCGGTCGGCGTCGACCGCGACCGCCCCGATATCTCCGGGGAGGACGCCGTCCGCCTGTGGCGCGACCACGAGCGGGGCGTCGACGGCGCGCTCGAGACGCTGGTCGAGTACAACCGCGAGGACGCGGTCAACCTCCGGACGGTCGCCGACGCCGCGGTCGACCGACTCGCCCGCGACCTGTTGCCGTAACGGAACCGATTTGGCGCGCCCTTCACAAGCGGGGCCATGGACTGGCGGCTCATCCCCGAGCAGATGCTCGACGGCGCCTCCTCGATGGCCGCCGACGAGGTCGCCGCCGAGACCGTCGCGGCGGGCGGGCCGGCGACCGTCCGGGTCTACCGGTGGGTCCCCAGCACGCTCTCGCTGGGCTACGGCAACGACCCCGACATCGTCGATTGGGGGTTCTGCGAGGATGTCGGCTTTACCGTCACGCGGCGTCCGACCGGCGGCGGCGCCATCTACCACGGCTCGGCCGGCGACGTCGCCTACTCCATCATCGCGCCGGCCGAGGCATTCCCCAGCGACGTCACCGAGAGCTACCGAGAACTGCTCGACCCCATCATCGAGGCCTTCGACGAGTTCGGCGTCGACGTCACCTTCGCCGACGCGGACCGAGCGGCGATCTGGTCGCCGGCGTGTTACCTCCGGGAACTCGACCCGGCCCACGATCTGGTCGGGCCCGACGGCCGCAAGATCGCCGGCAACGCCCAGTATCGAACACGCGACGCCATCGTCCAGCACGGGTCGCTGTCGTTCGACGTCGAAAGCCAGACCCACCTCGATTGCTTCGACGACCCACCGGTGGGTCCCACCGAGTTCGACGACCACGTGTGTGGCGCCCTCGAGTTCGTCGAGTACGACCCGGTCGTCGAGACCGGTGCCGGCGCCATGGCGGGGTATGACCTCCAGCGCTCCAGGTTCGTCGCCGCCCTCGAGGACGCACTCGGCGAGTGGGCCGACGCCGAGGAGGGCGAGTGGACCGAGGCCGAGACGTCCCGCGCAGCCGAAATCGCCGACGGGAAGTACCGCGCCGACGCCTGGATCGAGGATCGCGTCGATCCGCTCGACTGAGCTTCGGAACCGGGCCGTCGCAGCTCATACGTTGTTCGTCAGCACATCGAGTCCGAGCATTCGATGTGTTTTTCCACATCGACTTCGTTGTTTACGTTGTTTGTTATCACATCGATTTTGCACATCTGGTACCTCTTTATATCTGGGAGTCCCACTTTCGTTGTTTATCACCACATCGAATGTTTACAGGGTGCCGTCCCACCGCTTTTGCCCCGGGCGCTCCCAGCGAACCCATGCCCACGGTACTAACCAAGGGGGAATTCGACGACCGACTCGCGGCGGTACGGCGGCGGATCGCCGACGGGGAGGCCCAGGCCGGCGTCTGGGTCGACGCGACAAGCATCGAGTACCTCACCGGCTTCGCCCACATCCAGACCGAGCGGCCCGTCGTCCTCGCCGTTACCGGCGACCGCGTCGCTATCACGGTCCCGCGTCTCGAACGCGAGCGGGCAGCGGCCGTCTCGCACATCGACCGCGTCGAGACCTACTTCGACTACCCCGGCGGTAACCCTATCGAGACGGCCGTCGAGATGCTGGCCGAGCTCGAGGTCGAGTCGGTGCTGGCCGACGCCGACGGCGCACCCGGGGTGATGGGCTACCAGGGACCGCCGCTGTCCGCGTTCCTCGACGTGGAGACCCAGGACTGGGTGGCCCGGATGCGATGGGCAAAGTCCGACGCCGAGGTCGCCCTGATCCGCGAGTCGGCCGAGTGGGCGAATCTTGGACACCGCTACCTGGCCGAACACACCGAGGTCGGCGCCCACCCGGCAACTGTGAGCCAGCGCGCGTCGCTTCTGGCCTCCCGTGCGATGCTCGACGCCCTCGGGGACCGCTACGTCGAGCGGGTGCGCGGCGACGGGCCGGTGTTCGCCGGCTACATCAGCGGCGAGGAGACCCGGCTCCCCCACGGCCACACCCCCAACGAGCGGCTCTCGCCGGGCGATGTCATCGTCACCGGCGCCACGGCGAACGTCGACGGCTACGTCTCCGAACTCGAGCGGACGATGTTCGTGGGCGACCCGGACGACCAGCAGGCCCACTACTTCGAGGTCATGCGGGAGGCCCAGACGCTCGCGATAGAGGCCCTCGGCCCGGGCGTCCCGCTCGATTTCGTCGACGACGCGGTCGCCGAGTACTTCGACGAGCAGGGCGTCTCCGATCTGGCCCAGCACCACGTCGGACACAACATCGGTCTCGATGGCCACGAACCGCCGTACATCGACGGCGGCTGGCGCGACCACTGTGAGTCCGAGCACACCACATACGACGTGGAAGACGCCGAGATGGCGCCGGGCCACGTCTACACGATCGAGCCGGGCATCTACACCGAGGAGGCCGGCTACCGTCACTCCGACACCGTCGCGGTCACCGAG
>PXRI01000019.1 GCA_003021005.1 Halobacteriales archaeon QS_1_69_70
CTCGAGCGAGATGGGGTCGGCCGTCGAGGCGGTGCGCTCGAGGCGGCCGTCGAGCAGCACCTCGATGGGGGTCTCGTCCCGCTCGACGGCGAGGGTGACATCCTCGGGGGGAAGCACCCATCGGCTGTCGTCCGTCCGGAAGGGGGCGATCGGGACGACCGCGACGACGCCGGTGCCGGGTGCGACGAGCGGGCCGTCGGCCGCCCGGTTGTATCCGACGCTGCCGGCGGGCGTCGACGCGACGACGCCGTCGGCCCTGAAGCGGGTCAGTCGGTCGCCACGATACCGGATCGAGAACTCGGAGATGCGGGCCGGCTCGGCGGCCAGAAGCGCGACGTCGAACAGCGCCACCCCGTCAGTGCCGGTCCGGACCGGGGACAGTGGTTCGGTCCGGCAGTCGCCGGCCAGCGCCCCCTCGACGGCCGCGGTCACCGCCTCGGCCGGGACCGACCGGGTGCCGGGCCCGGCGTCGACCGGGAGCACCGGCGCGGCCACGCCCCGGCGCGCCACGTCGACGAGTGCATCCTCGCCGGCAGCGACAACGGCGACGGCCGACGCCGCCTCGTCCGGGGCGACCGGGACGCCGCCGGCCGCCTCGACGGCCGCCGCGATGGCATCGCCGCCGGCGACGGCGACGCGCTGTCCGCTCATTAGGCGGCGGAACGGACGGGGGCTCCAAAAAGTCCCCCGTCGCCGGATTCCGCGGGCCACGGGAGGGTTTTTACACTCCCACCGCGAGGGCCGACACATGCACGGCGTGCTCGAGGAGTGGCGGCCGGTGGTCGACGAGACCATCGAGTCGCTGCTCCCGCGGACGATCGACGACGCCTATCTCACGGACTTCTACGGCGAGGCCACCTACGAGTACGACCCGGCGGCGATCCAGCGGGCGCTCGCGGACCCGATCTGGGACCTCCTGGACCGCGGCGGCAAGCGCTGGCGGGCGGTCATGTTCCTCAAACTCGTCGAGGCGTTCGGCGACGAACCGGAGCCGTTCCTCGAGTACGCCGCCATCCCGGAGATACTCCACAACGGGACCATCATCGTCGACGACGTCGAGGACGGCGCCACCCACCGGCGCGGCAGTCCCGCGCTCCACCACGGCCACGGCACCGACGTCGCGCTCAACGCTGGCAACGCCATGTACTTCCTGCCGCTGAAAGTCATCACCCGCGACCCCGCCGACCTCCCGGCGGAGGCCAGGCTTGCGGCCTACGAGATGCTGACCCACGAACTCAACCGCACCCACCTGGGGCAGGGCATGGACATCTGCTGGCACAACGACGAGGAGGTCGGGGTCACCGAGGCGGAGTACCTGGAGATGTGTGCGTGCAAGACCGGGTGTCTCGGACGGATCGTCGCCCGGCTCGCCGCCATCGTGACGGGCAACCGGGACGTGGAGGGCGCCGTCGCCCGGTACGCCGAGGAGCTCGCGGTCGCCTTCCAGATCGCCGACGACGTCCTCGATGTCGAGCACGCCATGGCGGAGGGCGGCGCGTTCGGCAAGGGCGTCGGCAACGACGTCCGCGAGGGCAAGAAGACGCTAATGGTGATCCACGCGGCCGACACGGCGCCGCCGGCCGACGTCGCGCGGCTGGAGGAACTGCTCTGGGCCGAGGCCAACACCGACGCGGAGGTCCGGGAGGTGATAGACATCCTCGAGGCGGCCGGTAGCGTCGCCTACGCCCGCGGCGTCGCCGAGGAACTCGCAAGCAGCGCCAAGACGCACCTCGACGGCATCGGGCTGGAGCCCGAGCCGGGGGCCGAACTCGCGGGCTTTGCCGACTTCGTGGTCGAGCGTGAGGTCTGACCCGTTGGACGTACCGCGTCGCGCTACGTCCGCAACGTTCTCCGGCGCCGTTCCCGGCGCCGGGACGTTCCGCTCGACCGTGTCGCGACGAACGCCTGTCCGGCAGTGTCAGCCGCCGGCCCGCTGTAGTTCCACCGTCACGGTCGTCCCGCGGGGCTCGTTGTCGTCGATCCGGACGTCGCCCCCGTACCGGGCCACCAGGGTGTCGACCAGGTAGAGGCCGAGCCCCTGGCCGACGCTGGAGTCGTCCTGGTTGCCGGCCTCGAAGTACGCCTCGCGTTGGGACGCCGGGATGCCCGGCCCGTTGTCCGACACCCGGAGCCGGACGGTGTCGCCGTCGACCGCCGCGTCGACGTGGACCTCCGGGGGGTCGGCGTCGTTGTGTTCGAGTGCGTTCGACAGGAGGTTCCGCAATACGGACCCGAGGAGGTCGTCGGCCTCGACCGCCACGTCGTCGGGAAGGGCCACGGTGACGTCGGCGTCGGGGGTGGCACTCCGGGCCTCCGAAACCGACCGTCCGACCGCCGCCTCCAGGTCGACGGGCCGGAGCGACGTCTCCCGGGAAACGGAGTCGACGAGCACGCGGACGTTCTGGACGAGTTCGACGATGCTCTCCGCCCGGTCGTTCGTCGTCCCGAGCAGCTCCTCGCCGTCCTCGTCGACGTGCTCGGCGAGCAGTTCGGCGTTGCCCTTCACGACCTGCATCCCGTTGAGCACATTGTGCCGCAGGAGTTCGTTCACGAACAGCAGGGCGTCCCGCTGCCGCTCGGCCCGCTGGGCCTCGACGGTCTCCTTGACCGTCGAGACCCCGATCAGCAGTCCCGCGATGGCGCCGCCGCCGGCCGCGAGAAGCAGCGTCTGGATGAACGTCGGCTCCGAGAGCCGCTGCCCCTGGATGAGCTGCATCGAGTTCACGAGCACGACGATGGCGAGGATGCCGGTGAGCCCGATCAGGGTCCAGAGGCCTGCCCACCAGAGCCGTCGGCGGTCGAACTGCGAGCCGGCGAGCCAGTAACCGGCGTACACTAACACGACGGAGAACCCGCCGAGCAATCCGATCTCGAGGAGCTGTAGCACGCCAGCCGCCGAGGGATCCAGCAGGCGCCCGCCGACGTAATACGCGCGGACGGCGATGAGGTACCACAGCGACAGCCCGGTGAGGACCAGCCCGATGCCGCTGACGAACCAGGCCGGGAGGTTGAACCGGCCGCCGACCTCCAGCAATCCCGGCCTGTACCCGCCACTCATGGCTCACACGTCCGGCCCGTCGAGGTTAATGCTTCCGGCGGTATCGACGCGAAAGCCGGTGATTGGAAACACCTTAATGGCCGCCGCCTCCACCGGTGGACATGGACCCATCGGTGACGCTGTTCGGCCCGGTCGACACCTATCTGGCGCCGGTGATCGGGTACGTCATGCTCGGGCTGGTCGTGCTCAACATGGTGGCCCGGGGGATCGAGTACGACCGCATCGTCGACCAGGCTGAGGAGGGCGCCGAGGCGATCAGCCGCCACCCGCTCCGCGTGGCGACGAACTTCCTGCTCGTCGTCGGGGCCTTTTACTACCTGACCGTCCACCGGCACGCCGGCATGATCGTCTCGCTTTTGGTCGTCACGGTGTTCCTGACGGACTTCTTCGAGTTCGAGGCCCGGAAGGTCGAGGCCCGCCAGGGCCTCGACGTCGACCGCCCCTGGGCGGCCATCGGGGCCTCCTCGGTCGCGCTCCTGTACATCGCCTACCAGGCGCTTTTCTTCCTCGTGAAGCCATACTGGAGCCAGGTCGTCTGACGGTCGGCGCCGCTCGGCACTTCACTGGGGCGATGCAACGATACTCGGACCGAATAGCATGCCACCGATCGTCAGTAACCCCGGGTCCTCGGAAGCGCCTCGAGGGTCCGAGTGGGGGCATCGGCCGCGCAGCATCGAAAGCCGAGAACGACATCGCAGTTATACCTTCCTTGAGGTCACGGGCGGCACCGAACCGGCCCTACCTGCCTAGTTTAACTTGATCAACCAGAACGGCTCACCATCAGAGGAGACGCTCCTACCTAACGCCTGTGACGGCTTCCCGGAGAGGAGGCCGCGGATTCCTCGTCGGTTTAGTGATCGACGCCACGTGGGCCTACCCTGAATGGTGACCCGGTTGACCCGGGTCTGGGACTTCTCTAATGTAGACCGGCGGCGTCGACAATGGCCCCCGCCGCCACACGTAATTTACTTATTCCTGTGTCTACACAGCATTATGTGAGATGCCGAACGTCACCGTTTCCGTCGACGACTCGCTGAAAGACCGGATGGACGACCACCCGGAGATCAACTGGAGCGAGGTCGCCCGCCAGGCGATCCGCGAGAAGCTCCGAGACCTCCGGGTGATGGAGGAACTCGTCGAGGGCAGTGACCTGACTGAGGAGGACATCGACGAACTGGCCGCCCGGATCGACCAGGGCGCCACCGAGGAGGCGATGGTCGATCTCGACGACCAGGCCGATGTGTGAAGTACGCCGTCGACGCTCTCCGGACTCATCGCTGATTCGATGACGCGCCGGCTCCTCGTCGAGCTCGAAGACGACCTCCTCACACCGGCTTATGTCCTCGACGAGATCGAGACGTACACCTAAATTGTCTCCGAGAAGGCCGGCCTCTCGCCAGCCGCGGTTGAGGAGCTTATCGAGCTGCTTTTCGAGCGGATCGACGTCGTGCCCCGCCCGGAGGTCCTCGAGTCCCTCAAGAGGCCGCGCGAATCATGCGAAACACCGACCCCGACGACGCGGTCTACCTGGCGGCCGCGATCGAGCGCGACGCCCACCTGTGGAGCGACGACAGCGACTACAACGAGCAGGACGCCGTCCCGGTCGCGAGAACAGACGACATCGTCGAGCGATTCGAACAGCAGACCTCTGAACGGTAGTTAATTCTCACGGTGCTTGGCTCGTGGCGTTCTAGCATTCCGTTTACTGATCCGGCCCCGACCCTACGACAACTCCTAGAGGTCGGCGTCCGCTCATGCACCCTCGGTGTCCTCGCCGAGGTACGCCCGGAGTTCGCGGGCCGCGGGGATGGCGACCCAGAAGGCGACCACGCCGAAGACGATGAACCACGTCGTCACGTCGCGGAGCAGGAGGGCGACCCCGGCGTAGGTACCGGGGTCCTCCGGCGGCGTCGCGACAAGCTGGGTGCCGGAGAAGCTCTCCGTCGTCAGCCACGCCGAGATGGCCATCCAGACCGTGCCGCCGCCGGTGAGGATGGCCAGTCCCTTGGCGAACTCGTCAGCCATCGTCCGACCGTTCGGCGGTGTCGTCTTTAGGCTTTCCCATTCCCTCGGCCCGGAACCGCGTCGAGAAGGCGTAGACCGCGCTCCCGCCGACGATGAGCGACAGCCCCAGCGCAACTAGGGGGAGGCTCACCTCCTCGGGGCTGGCGGTCGCGCGCTGTGTCCCCTGGTCCATGAGGACGAACCCGGCGAGGATGGCGGCGATGGCGAAAAGCGTCGAGAAGACCGTGACCGTCTTGTAGAGCCGGAGCGGCACGACGACGTCACGGCCACCGGGGTTCGCCTCCCCGTCGGTGTCGACTCTGGCGTCTCCCCGGTCGTCGGATGGGGCGTCGCCATCGTCGTCGAACATAACGTCGCCGTCCTCGTCGAACGTGGCATCGTCGGTGTCGACCGTGGCTTCGCCGCCGCCGTCCCCCGCGTCGGGGCCGCCGTCGGGCGCCCCCGTCGACTCCTCGACCATCGCCATCAGGTATGGTCGCGGCGGGAGTAAAACTGCCGACCGCGGGCTACTTCGGCGGGCGGAGCCGGTAGTACCGGCGGTTCAGCTCGAACATGTAGCCCTCCCGCATCGTCTTCAGGACCGCATAGGCGAGAAAGACCGAGACCAGCGGGAGGAAGAAGGTGAGGTCGAACAGCTCGTGGGGCCCGAGCGGGAACGTCTCCGCCACGAGATTCTTCACCGACAGCACCGCGATGGTGAACGCGAACACGACGCCGCCGACGCCGATAGCCGCCCAGAATGGCTCCTCGACCGGGCGGCGGGCGCTGCCCTTGTTCAGGAACGGGACGGTCGCGATGACGCCGACGACGACGAGGTTCGCGACCACGCCGAAGACGCGGTCGCTGACGAGCTTCTCGCCGCCCAGGAGCGTCAGCTCGGGGTTCAGCGGCGGAAGCTTCAGCAGGCCGAACGACCAGTAGAGATACCAGTCCGGCAGGATGACCGCCGGCGTGGAGTTGGCGTTCGCGGGCCCGGGGATGTGGGGCGGCACCGCCGCCGAGATGAAGAACATCAACCCGAGGAAGAAGGAGGTAAGCGCCAGGTTCCGGATCATCTCGTGGGGCCAGGTCGGGAACGCGAGCACGTCCCGCTCGACGTAGTCGGAGGCCTGCCGGAGGTCCTCGTCCTCCCGGCGGGAGCGCTCGAAGTACTCGTAGGTCAACCGGGCCAGCCCCTCGGTGCGCTCCTTCCGCTCGGTCCAGGTCGGCGCCTGGTCGTCCTGCGGGACAGACCCCGTCGGCACGGGCGTCGCTCCCGCCATCCGGCCGCACATTCGCGTCATGGGTGGTGGATTCCTCGCTCATCGTGTCAGTGGGGTTCCGCGATGCCCTGCATCCAGACGATGCCGATGTGGACGGCGATCAGGCCGGTGACCACGAACGGCAGGACGAACACGTGCAGGATGTACATCCGCTGGAGGGTCGCCTCGCCGAGCGTGAAGCCGCCGAAGATGAGCTGGGCGACCCAGTCGCCGATCAGCGGGATCGACAGCGCCATCTCGACGCCGATCTGGCCGGCCCAGTACGACAGCTGGCTCCACGGGAGCAGGTAGCCGGTGTAGCCGAACACCATCGTCAGCGAGATGAGGACGATCCCGATGATCCAGTTCAGCTCCCGCGGCTCCTTGTAGGCGCCCGTGAAGTAAACCCGGAGCATGTGCAGGAAGACGGCGGCGGTCATCACCTGGGCGGACCAGCGGTGGAGGCTCCGGAGGAACAGCCCGAAGTTCAGATCGCCCATGATGAAAAGGACGTTCGAGTACGCGACCGACCGGAGGGTATCCCCGCCGATTGCCTGCGTGGAGGGCGCGTAGTAGAACCCGAGCAGCGCACCGCTGATCGAGGCGACGACGTACGCGATGGTGCTGAACGAGCCCAGCGCGTACAGCGGGTACCAGTACCAGAACTTGTTGTCGAGGTCGTACTGCTCGGTGTGGCTCTTCGGCATCTGGAGGTTCGTCTTGTAGTACATGTCCTCTAGGAGCTCGAGGTAGTCGACGAGCCGGAGCCGACGGTCGAGCCAGATCAGGACCGTGAGGTAGACCTCCTCGATCGGCGACAGCTCCTTCCGCTCCATCCAGGC
>PXRI01000020.1 GCA_003021005.1 Halobacteriales archaeon QS_1_69_70
GTCCACTCGTAGTCGCGCCGCTTGGCGGACTTGCCGAAGCCGCAGGCCGCACAGACCTTCTTCGTCGAGTGGTAGGATTTCTCGCCGCACCGACGACACCTGACGTGTGTCGTCTTGTTCTTCTTGCCCTGGCTCGGGGTCCCGGCACCGGTCATGGCTGTATCGAGACGACGTTGTCGCCGCGGATAATCGTTACGTTGTCGCCCCCCTCCAGGACCAGGTTCATGTGCTGGTCGTAGCCGCCCAGGACGCCGTCGTACGTCTCACCGCCTTTCAGCGTGACGCTGACTTCCGATCCCAGGGTCGCTTCGAGTACGTCGAGAGGTCGGTCGGTCATGTGGACGGCCGCTCCCGCCGGCGGCATAAACGCACCGGCACGCCGGCAGGCGACGACGCCCCGCCACTCTCGGCACCAATAAGTGGCCGTCCCCCGAACCACCGGTATGGTCGAGATAACCGTACTGGAGGTCCACCTCGAGGACTCGGAGCTGACCGCCACCGGCCCGACGCCCTTCGGCTCGGGCGAGAAGACCGTCGCGGCCGGCGGCGAGTCATCCGACCCTGAGGGCGGGTCCAGGCCCGGAACGGCGCTCGGGGCCCTCCTCGGACTCGCAGTCCTGGTCGTCGTCGCCTACCTGGCCAGGCGCCGGGGCCTCGACGGCGACTTCCTGGAGGACCTGGCCGAGAAGGTCGACGTCGCGTCCTGATAGCCCGCTGAACCACACTCCCAGCGGAGGGACACGGCCGGGGCCTCCACGGGTCTGCAACCGGGACATCCGTCGGGTCCCGGAACTCCTTTGACCCGCGGTACGGTACCGGACCTGTGAACCTCCATCGTGCCGTCCGGGCGGTCGCGGACTCCGGCGGCGAGGGGCCGGTCGACTGGACCGCCGCTGGCACCGCCGCCAGGGCCGGGACCGACGCCGGGGACCTGGCGCTATCGACGGCCGACCGCCGGGCCTACGCCGCCGACGTGGGCGAGGCCCGCGACGCCATCCGCGAGGCCTCCGGGCTGACGTTCGACGTGCCGGCGACCGTTCAGGTCCAGGACCGCCACCACTGGATCGACGCGAACCTCCCGACGTTCCGGCGACTGCTGGCGCCCCTCGAGGGCCGGACCGGGCTGGCGCCGTCGTTGACCCGGTCGGCAAACACCGCATCGATGGCCGTGACGTTCGGGTTCCTCGCGAAAAACGTCCTCGGCCAGTACGACCCGCTACTTTTGGCCGATCGCGACCACCAGCTGTACTTCGTCCACCCGAACATCGAGGCGGTCGCCGGGACGCTCGCCGTCGACCGCGACCGGTTCCGCCGCTGGATCGCGTTCCACGAGGTCGCCCACGCCGCCGAGTTCGGCGCGGCGCCGTGGCTCGCAGACCGTCTGGAGGAGCTGGTCCGGGAGGCGGTCGCCGAACTGGCGGCAGGGAGCCTCGACCGCGACGCGCTCCGTGCGCTCGACGTCACGATGACCGCCGTCGAGGGCTACGCCGAACTCCTCATGGACGAGGCGTTCGACCGGGAGCACGCCGACCTGCGGGAGCGACTCGACGCGAAGCGCCGCGCGACCGGTCCGATCGCCGCACTCCTCCGGCGGCTCATCGGCCTGGGGCTGAAACGGCGGCAGTACGAGCGCGGCAAGGCGTTCTTCGACGCTGTCGCCGCCGCCCGCGGCACCGAAGCCGCCGGCGCGGTCTGGGAGCGCCCGGAGCACCTCCCGTCGGACGCGGAACTGGACGAGCCGGAGCGGTGGCTCGCCAGGGTGTCCTGATACTCCCGGACGTACGTGCTTTGAGACGATTCCAAGTAGCTGGCCTCCGCGCCGGTCGAACCCGGCCGAACGGCGTCACGGGACGTCCGGCAGTACGACGCCTCGACTGGCGCCGAACCTCTAAGTGTCCTGGCCACGTGTGTTCACACGACGCATGGATGACCTGGTCTGGTTCGCCGCCGCGGGAGTCCTGTTCGTCCTGCTCCACGTGGCGGTCGCAGCGTACCTCTATCGGACCGCGGCGTACGGCGACCCCGACACCGCGGGGGAGTACCTGCCGGCGCGGGACGCCGACGAGCGGACGGTCTCAAACCGACCGGCCAGCGGGACGGACGACCGGGTCCCGTGTCCCAGTTGCGGGGTGCCGAACGATCCCCGCTATCGCTTCTGCCGTCGCTGCGTGGCGGACCTCCAGGCCAGCGTGACCTCCACGACGGGCGGCAACGGTCGGAAACGCCTGGGGAGCTGATACTGCCGGCTGTACGTATCTGGAGACCACGTGACATTATCCGGTTGGATACCGTCCAGACGCTCGTCTTCGGGACAGGACGCTTCAGGTAGGTACAGGCGGCAGTATGACCCGGTTCAGACGGCCTCGAACCGCGGCGCCGGGTTCCCCTGGTCGTCATCCAGGAAGCCCGCGAGCACCACGTCGTCGCCGATGGTCACGGCCTCGTCGTCCAGCCGCCCCAGGACCCGTGTGTCGCCGAGATCGACCACGGCCACCTGGTACCCGCGCTCCTCGACGCCCGCCGGCGGGACCTCGATCGTCGTTTCGGTGTAGACTGTCCCACGGGTCGGCAGGTCGCGGACCGCAAGTGCCCGGGCGCCACAGTGGGGACAGGCGGCCGCCGGCGCCCCCACCGTCGCCCCGCAGTCCCGACACGTCGCCCCGAGCAGTCGGCCGTCCCGGACTGCCTCGGCCCACGCGTCGTGGGTGAACCCCTCGCTCATGGCCGGGCCTCCATGACGCTGACGACGGTGGTCGCGGCGTCGCCGCCGAGGTTGTGGGCCACGGCGCGCTCGGCGTCCGCTATCTGTCGCTCGCCGGCCTCGCCGCGGAGGTGTTCGGCGAGTTCGACGATCTGGGCCGTCCCGGTCGCGCCGATCGGGTGGCCCTTCGCCTTCAGGCCGCCCGAGGGGTTGATGGGGACGTCGCCGTCCCGGGCGGTCCGACCGTCCGCGGCAGCGACGCCGCCCCGGCCGTCCTCGACCAGGCCGAGCGCCTCGCTGGCCAGGACCTCGGCGCCGGTGAAGCAGTCGTGGACCTCCGCGAAGTCCATGGCGTCGGCGCGCGCGCCGGCCTGCTCGTACGCCTCCGCGGCGGCGTCCCGGGCGGCCTGGGTCACGTGCGGCGTTGCCTTGTCAGCGATGGGGACGACGCCCGTGGCCTGGGCGACGCCAGCGACGTCGACCGGCGCGTCGTGGGAGTCCGCCAGATCGTCGGCGACAACGACGACGGCGCTGGCGCCGTCGGAGAACGGACAGCAGTCCATCAGCCGGAAGGGGTCGGCGACGACCGGACTGTCCAGTACCTCCTCGACGGAGGTCTCCCGGCCGAAGTGCGCCCGCGGGTTCAGCGCCCCGTTCCCGTGGTTCTTCACGGCGACGTGGGCTAGCTGCTCCTCGGTAGTGCCATACTCGTGCATGTGGCGCTTCGTCAACAGTGCGAACACGCCGGGGAACGTCAGGCCGGCTGGCTGCTCGTACTGGCGGTGGGAGGCGGAGGCGAAGATCCGGGTCATCGCGGCGGTGTCCTTCCCCGTCTCCGGCGTGCAGCGCTCGACGCCGCCGACGAGCACCACGTCGTGGATGCCGGCGTCGACCGCCTGGACGGCGTTCTTGAACGCGTTCGCCGACGTGGCACAGGCGTCTTCGTACCGCTGGACGGGGATGCCGGCGAGGCCGACGTGGGAGGCAGCCGTCGGCCCGAGATGGGTCTCGTTTTCGGCCTGGCCGCCCATCGCGTTCCCGAAGTACAACGCCTCGACGTCCGTGGTCTCGACCCCGGCGTCCTCGAGCGCCTCGAGGGCGGCCGCAGCGAACAGTTCCTGGAGCGGCGTATCGTGGACGCCGAACGTCGTCATCCCGGCGCCGACGACAGCGGCTCGTGCCATTTAGGGACCTTTTGCGGTCGAGCGCCTAATAACGCGACCGGTCGCGGTACGCCTCGCCACCGGTCACTCCCGGTACTCGCGGTCGGTGGCAGGCGAGACGTCCGCCAGGTCCGGAAAGAGGAACCAGACCAGGGCGGCGCCGACGACGAGGCCGCCGAGGACCGCCGCGGCGACGACCGGCCAGGCGGCCTCGCCCTGGGAGGTGATGAGGCCGCCGGAGAGCCCGACCAACAGCACGACGCCGACCTTCAGCCGGGTCATGGTCCGCTCGCGGTCCTCCTGCGAGATGGGGCCCGCCATCAGCCGGTGTCTCCCTCGGTGCTGACGTGCATCCCGACGAACCGCCAGTCGGTCCCGAGGTCGGCATCGTCCACACGGCGCTTAAGCGTGCCGCTCCACCGCGTGTCGAACTCGTAGCGGTGGTCCCGGTCGGTGTCCGTCCAGGCCATGGAGACGTCGTCGGCGAACCACGCGTGGTTGTCGCTCGCCTCGACGACGAGTCGCTCGGAGTCGACCACCCAGGCCTCAGTCGTGGCGGTCTGGGCCTCGAGGCCGCTCCGGACCTCCTCGTAGCCGGTGAGGCGCTCGCCGATGCCGAACTTGACCGTGGTCTCCGCAGGAGCGAAGAAGGGGTACAGGGGCTCGCCGTCGCGGAGCGCGTCGTAGTACGCGCGAACGGTGGCCTCGGCATCCATACGACGGCTTGCGGGCCGACCGGACTTACCGGTACTGGAATCGGGCGGGGGGGACGGCGCCGATCGTTGGTGCAGGTGTCGCCCCCGTGGGGGTGGTTCACGCGGACTCGAGAGGGTGAGCGCCACCGACGCCAACCATCAGTAAACTAGTTGTTCGTTTACTCCCGTCCGAAATCATGATGGGCCGGCCCGCGCATCCTCCGACGGAATGGTCACGAGCGACGACCTCGGCAACGACGACCTCGCGGTGACGGTGGCCGACGACGACCTCGTCGTGCGTGCCACCATCGACCGCGAGGCGGACCGCAACGCCCTCAACCAGGAGGTCATCGGCGGCCTGCTCGACGTGTTCGCGTACGCCGACGGCGGCGACGCCCGCGTCGTCGTCATCCGCGGCGCCGGCGGCACGTTCTGTGCGGGCGGGGACGTCAAGTCGATGGCAAGCGCCGTCGGCCAGGGTTCGCAGGCCTACCGCGAGGGCTTCGCCGGAATGAAGGACCTCGTGTCGGCCGCCGTCGACACCGCCGCGCTCACCGTCGCCGCCGTCGAGGGCTACTGTCTCGCCGGCGGCATGGGGCTGGCGGGCGCCTGCGACGTCGTCATCGCCAGCGACGAGGCGACGTTCGGCACCCCGGAGGTCGACATCGGCATCTTCCCCGCCCAGGCCCTGGTCCCGATCATGCGCACGGTCAACGAGAAGCAGGCGTTCAAGTACCTGTTCACCGGCGAGCACTTCGACGCCGAGACCGCCCACGACATCGGCTTTACCACCGACGTCGTCCCGGCCGACGAGTTCGACGCCGAACTCGACGACCTCCTCGATGATCTCGTCACGCCGTCGTCGTTCATGATCGAGATCGGTAAGGAGTCGTTCTACAACCAGCGCGAGATGGACTTCGAGGAGGGGCTGGACTACATGCGTGAGATGGTGACCCTGCTCGCGATGAGCGACGACGCCGAGGCCGGCTTCAACGCCTTCCTCACCGACTCGACGCCCGACTGGAAGGGCCGCCCGGACGACGAATGACCCACGCGACGAACGGATCACCGCCCAGCACGTCGACGACCGACCGACCCACCGACCATCCGATCAATCCATGACTATAGCCCAGGAATCCGTCAAAGGCAACGACCCCGAGAAGGCAGTCATCAGCGCGGCGCTCACCGGCGCGCTGACGACCCGCGACCAGTGTGAGGCCATCCCGTACACCCCCGAGGAGATCGCCGAGGACGCCGCCGAGGCCCGCGAGAACGGGGCCGCGATCGCCCACATCCACGCCCGCACCGAGAACGGCTCCCCGACGTTCGACGAGGATATCTACCAGGCAGTCCACGACGAGGTCCGGGCCCGCACGGACATCCTCGTCAACTTCTCGACCGGTGCGCTGCACGAACCGGTCGAGTCACGCATCGAGTACGTCGAGGGCGTCCAGCCCGACATCGCGGCGCTGAACATGGGCTCCATGAACTACGCCAAGTACAGCGAGAACCGCGACGACTTCGTCTTCGACATGGTGTTCGAGAACCCGTTCAACGAGATACGGGACCTCCTGCAGGCAATGAACGACGCCGGCGTCAAACCCGAACTCGAGTGCTTCGACACCGGCCACGTCGGCAACATCAGACCGTTCCTCAAATCCGGCGACTTGGAGCCGCCGCTGAACTTTTCGCTCATCATGGGCGTGCTCGGCGGCATCCCGCCGTCGATCGAGAACCTCACCCACCAGGTCCGGCAGGTCCCCGACGACGCCAACTGGCAGGTCATCGGCATCTCCAGGGACCAGTGGCAACTCGCCGCCGGCGCCCTGGCGATGGGCGGCAACATCCGCGTCGGCCTCGAAGACAACTTCTACCTCCCGAACGGGGAGATGTCGACGAACCCCGACCTCGTCGCGAAGGCCACCGACCTCACCCGGAACCTCGGTCGCGAACCGGCGACGCCGGAGGAGGCAGCCGAGATCATGGAGATCGACGCGACGCACTTCTAAACCCACTTTTTACTCCTTCGGGTGTCCTCGCTCGCTCCGCTCGCTTCGGGCACCGCTCTCTGCTCACGGCGACTGAGTCGCCGTTCGCACGGTAGGCGGGACCTCCGGAGGAGTAAAAAGCCATGCGGTCGCCGCTCACCATCAGGCGGCACTCCCGCTGGTCGTTCCGCCCGCCCGCCGTTCGACGATTCCGAGACGCTCGCTTCGCTCGCGTCTCGCCACGCCTCGCGGCCGGTGAACCACTCGCGCGCCTGCGGGTGCTCGCGGATGCTCACACTCGAAGTAGGATTGTAGTCTGTATCGGTAGTGGTTGTAACACCTTGACAGAGTTCGTATCTGGATGTTATTATATGCTGCGAGCTGAATATAGAGGGTGGATGTAGCACGGCGATTACATTCCTCCCGTCCCAGATCTCCTGTATCTGATGTGCTTTAGAGTTGGCTTACTGGTTGAATTTCTCCTAAGGTATCATTCGAGGTTGACTCCGTCTCAATAAAAAGATTTCACTTCAGTCAACCTAGCACTTATTCCGGTACGGATTATTTCACAAGTATGCTTCGACGCAGTGTTATAAAGCTCAGCTTGGCAGGCTCATCAATTTTAGCGGGTTGCACCCAGGGTAATGAATCAGATCCGAATAATGAAAATCCATGTGATGATATAGGTCGTGGACCAGACATATTTATTAGCAATAGAACAGAAAAAGGCATTACAATTTCCATAATAATCAACCGAGGGTCAAGAAGTGACAATACAGTTGTATTCAAAGAAGATTATGATATAGGTGGAAAAGATACCCACGAAGTTTACAGAATATTCAAGGAATTTCTGGAGCGTTAGGAGGAGTCAACTGATACATATATCGCTACTGCAACGTGGGATGACAAAGAAGTGTCTACTATGTTATCAATATTTAATTCATGCAGAATGAACACCAATCGAAGACCAGTGGATGGAGCCGCTATCTCTCGATAATGGTATATCCGGTTTATGGCTGTTCAGCTAGAAATTGTGGCAATCATAATCTTTAAATGTTGGTACGGTTTTTGCCCTTTCCCATACGGATTATCCTCGTTAAGCCTTAAACACTGGCCTATAACTGTCTTCTTTAAATACATTTTATGTTATATACGCGTCTATTCCATGCAAAGTTATATTATGAGGTCGCATTTAATCGAATATCCGCAGTATTAAGTTACCTTCTGGTGGGTGGTGAAATTATCTAACGATACTCAGTTCGCTGAGAAGAAAACGCGACCAACAGGGCGATATCGAACTAATCTTACTAAAGCAAACCAGACAGTCATACATTGTGTCGTTTTAATAGCGGAAACAAAATTGGCTGGCGAGGGCTACAGCTTCACGGTGGGCACTCATCCTCCCGATAGGCCAGCCTTAGCCTGCCCACACGTCGCTCCACCACAGGAACCGCTGTTTCGGTTCCGCAAACAAGGCTTCAGCCGCCGCCTCATCCAGCTCTTCGAAGAGGTTCCGTGCGCGGTCGATCGATCGTTCCCGTGACTCCAGGCCGTGTTTGACCGTCCAAAGCGTCATCTGCTGGGCCAAAAACGTAAGCAGGCGTTCCGGCACCTGGAAACGGTGCTCGACCCGAGAGGGCTGGGTGTGCGGAAATAGTTCTCGAGCTCGTTGATGGTCCCCGGGAGCCACGGTTCCCGGTGGTAGGCGGTGAACTTGTCGTAGGGCGCCTCGATCGACCGGATCTGCTGCTGGAGCGGCTCAGGAACCTCCTCGATCTCATCATGCACGGCCTCGAACCGGTCTCTCATCCGGGTATAGTGACCGAGCCCGGCCGACCTGGTGTGATCGGTGAGCAGGGCACATACCTCCGAACAGATCCGCCGGGCCGCGATCTGCTCCACGGCCGTGAGGTCGTCATCGTCGAGGCTTTCCCAGAGGGCCTCCCGGAGGTTGCTGGCCTTGTGGAAGCCACACCGGTAATGGAGCGCGCCGAACTCGTCTTCGACGAGCGTGGCGCTGCCGGCGCGGCCGTCGGTCTTCATCGTCAGCAGGGCCTTGTCCCGGAGGACCGGCTCGATTACGTTTTTGATCGCCACGTTGGTGCTGGTGTCGGTGAGGCCTTCAAGGAACGGTGCTTTCATCAACGCATCGAACACGGTGACGCGATACCACCGCTTGCCCGCGATGGTGATCCAGTCCTCGTCGAGCAGGTACACGCCGGAATAGGTAAAGGAGGTCGTTGCCGACGACCGGCTCCGCTCCGGCCTGGTTGACATCAGGGGACTCTGTGTGGGTCCAGTCGTCGAGGGCGGTGCGGCTGGGCGTCGCACCGTGGCGGGCAGTGCAAAACGTCCGGTGTTGGTCGAGGGTGGCCGGGTAGATGAGATCAGCCGCTTGCACGTCTCGCCGGAGCTCGTCGGTGTACCGATAGCCGTCCTCAATGAAGGGGAGACTCGGGCTGAAGTAGGCGCAGCACTCGTACGCTGGCATTCGTACTGCTGAATCCGAATCGGACCTGATTGGGCCAGCCCGGCGGGCCGGCGACCCTGTGGGTTGCGCCTTTCGGTGCCATTGTGCGTGATGCGGCGCGAGCTGAACTCGGGACAGACCGGGTCGGGGAGGAAACAGCGGTTAGCTTCATAAGCGACGGCGTCTTCGGGAAGAGATGGTGCAGGATCGGAACAGGGTGTTGTGTTGTGACAGCCGCCATGTTCCCGTTACTGCACCACCGATAGTTTATCCGGCCGACATGTCAGCCATACGTCTGACGAGCGACTGACGGGTAGGCACCCTGTATTACCCTGACGGCGGGCCGATTTGAGATGATCGTCACACTAGGGTCCACCGACAAAAACAATTCAATACACCAAGGTATTGGCCCAGGTTGCGCTGATTACTGAGACAACCTGGCGTCGAGTGTTGTTCAAGTAGCAGATGCGTCGGTAATTTTATCAGCTACTGAGTTGATAGTGCCGAATATCCACGCTGGGAGTAACCATGGCAAAAGTCCACGACATAGATAAAACCGAAATCGACAATCGGATTGAAAAAGAGATATCAGATAGGTTGCAAGTTTCGAGGTCGGACTTCGACGATAATACTCCATTTGAGGAACCGCCCTTGAATGCGGAATCATTGGATATCATTGAACTAGCAGAAACTATCGATATGGAATTAGGAATTTTCATTCCTGATGACCACCTTGAACAGATGGAAACCGTCGGTGATGCAAAGTCTTACATCTACAATGAGCTCGACATAGCTGAATAGTCAATGCAAGAAGAGGTTGTGGTAACCGGGATAGGTGCTATTACTCCAACTGGTAGAACAGTCGAGAAGACGTGGGATACAATTCTGGATGGGGAGGTAGGTATTGACCGTATAAACCAATTTGATCCGGATGATGTAAATCTCCGGTCGAAGATAGACGCTGAGATTACCTTCGATCCAAACGACCACGAAAGTGTAGACTCTGCCCGTATGGGGAGATACGCACAAATCGCAGTGATTTCCGCCAAAGAGGCGATTCAAGACGCGGGGTTATCGCTTTCACAAATGGAACCCACCAAGATGGGGACTAGTATCGCAAGCGGGATGGGAGGGTTGCCCGAGGCAGACGATATCAACGGTCGTCCTCCAACGAGGACAATGATGAAACTACCCCCGAACCTAGCTGCTGGGCATATCAGCATGGAGTTCGGTGCAAAGGGGCCTAACAGGGCCCCGTCAACTGCATGTGCTGCAGGGACGCACGCCATCATCGGTGGAGCAGAAGATATTCTGCAAAATCATGCCGATATCATTATTACAGGAGGTACCGAAACGCCGCTAACACCGCTCGGTGTTCAATCCTTTGACGTGATGAGGGCCCTCAGTACCCGTAATGAAGCTCCTCATAAAGCAAGCAGGCCCTTCGATTCAAATCGCGATGGTTTCGTAATCGGGGAAGGAGCTGGGGCTATGATTCTCGAATCTCGTTCTCACGCAGAAAAGCGGGATGCAGAAGTTTACGCACGGATCGCTGGCTTCGGTCGAACTGCGGACGCGTATCACCCAACCCGTCCAGCTGAAGGAGGCGAGGGACTGCAACGCTGTATGTCACGCGCTATTGCGAGCGCTGAAATGGATCCAGGTGATATTGATCACGTCAACGCACACGCGACTAGTACCCCGCGTGGCGATGAGAACGAAGCACAAGCGATCAAAACGATATTCGACGAGATGCCCCCGGTTACCAGCAATAAAGGCCATCTGGGGCACAGCCTCGGAGCTACCGGCGCCATCGAGGCCGTACTAAGCATCAAATCCCTCCGCGAAGGTAAGCTTCTCCCCACAGCGAATTATAATAACCCCGATCCGGATTGTGAACTACCGGTAGTAGCCAAACCCCGTAAAGTGGGTATTCAAACAGTCCTCTCGAACTCCGCCGGGTTCGGAGGAACAAACGGATCAATTTTATTCATAAAGGAGGAAGGATGACGGCTTCAGCGTTCGATTCACGATTCTTGGATTCCCTCCCTCCGGGCGTCCATCTTGGTACAGACGTCGTATCCATCTCTCGGATACAGAAACTTATCGAAGAGTTCGGCGACTCGTTTCTATCGAGGGCCTTCACCCGAGCCGAACGAGAGTACAGTAGCTCCCAGGGACACCCAGCAGAGCATTACGCAAGTCGATGGGCAGCGAAAGAAGCGTTCTTCAAGACCTGTTCGGAACCAACTCCGGGCGTCCCGTTCGACAGTATCGAAGTACGGAAAGACGAAGGTATTCCTTCCCTGTGTCTCAGTGGCCCTGCAGCCACCGCTGCTAGGAGGATTATTGGACATACTGATGGGGAACCAGCGACGGCAATAAGCCTCTCACACGACAGGAAATCCGACCACGCCATCGCAGTCGTGGCGATATTCGAGAGCTCGACGAACTCCTCACCATGAAAACCGCGTTCGTATTTCCAGGACAGGGTAGCCAGGAGCCTGGTATGGGTAAACAGTTCTATCGCCAGTGGGAAGCGACCGAAGCGTGCCTCAAACGATTGAGTGAGGCCGTCGAAATCGATCTCGCAGCTCTGTGTTTCGAAGGCGATGCTGAACGGTTACAGTCCACTGAAAACACACAGCCAGCTGTCTTCAGCGTTGGACTCAGCGTCTACGAAGGCTTACAGCGGCGATTCGATCTCGATCCAGATTACGTTACTGGTCATAGTTTGGGCCACTTCACCGCCTTGACCTCTGCGGATGGTTTACCACCAGAGAAAGCCGTTCAACTCGTTCGGAGGCGAGGGGAGATCATGGCAGACGTGACTGGTACCGCCGATACCGGAAAGATGGTCGCTGTACTACTAGTAGATCCGGCTGACGTCGTTGCTGCCTGTGAGGAATTCGAAGACGTTGGGGTAGCCGGGTTCAACGGACCCCGACAAATGGTTATCAGTGGGGGAAAGGAATCGGTCGACCGTGTTCAAGCCCGAATCGAGAACAGCAACCGTGCGAGATTCGTCGAATTGGCCGTGGGGGCTCCGTTCCACTCTCCACTGATGCTGGACGCAAAAGATGCCTTTCGTGAGTACCTAGAAGAGGATTACTTCGACGACCCGTCGATCCCTGTCGTCTCGGACGTTTCCGGGGACCTGTACACGGATGCCATAGTCCCCGAGTCCGAACTCGTAGAGCAAATCACAGCCCCGGTAAATTGGGTCGGCGTCGTCGAAACGCTACGTGACGTTGGCGTAGAACGGTATATAGAACTTCCACCGACCGGTGAAATTGGTGAGATGATCCACCGGATTCATTCGGGGGCCGAGGTGATATCGATCGACAGTCCAAAAGTCGCAGCGGAGGAGTTCGGATGAGCTCGAGATTTCGGGGCGAAGACCTCGCAGTAGTCACAGGAGGTACAAAAGGCATCGGCCGAGCTGTGGTAGAGCAGTTGGTGTCCGAAGGCGTTCCCACAGTCGCGATCTATAAGTCGGACGAGGATCGAGCGAACGAATGCCGATCGGCACTCGGGGACGTGGAACCAGAGACGAGAGTCTATCAGGTCGATGTTTCCGATTATAGCGAGGCCGTCGCTGGTTTCAAAACCATCGTCGAGGAGGTGGGTCGACCGAGCATCCTCGTGAACAACGCCGGAATCATGCGTAACCACTTCCTGCGACGTCTCGATCCCGAACAGTGGGATGAAGTAATCCAGACGAACCTCTCGGGAACCTTCCATTGCACCCGAGCTGCTTCACGACACATGTTACGAAAGTCACGCGGGAGTATCGTCAACGTGAGCAGCGTAGCGGCCCAACGAGGATACGTTGCTCAGGCGAACTACGCGGCGAGTAAATCGGGAGTTATAGGGTTTACACGCGCTGCTGCCAGGGAGTTAGGCAACGATTCGCTTCGTGTCAACGCGATAAGTCCCGGGTATACGGATACACCACTGTATCGAAACTCGTTGTCCTCGAGAACGAAGATTGCGGGAGACGAGCAGGAAGATTTCCGGGACGACATTCCCCTGGATCGTATCGCCGATCCAGCAGAGATCGCTAACGCAATCATCTTTCTCGCCAGTGACGAAGCTTCGTATGTGAATGGGACGGTGCTTCGCGTCGACGGTGGTCTACTTGCCTGAATATTGCAACAGAAACGGTTCGGTTCAGGAGGCGCTCTCCGACGGACGAGACGAAACCACTCCGATAAACAAATGAAAGCGATTATAGTTAAAGGGTATGGCGGGGCGGAAAATCTAGAACTAATCGAGAAACCGAAACCCGAGCCCTCGGCTGACGAAGTTCGGCTCGCCGTTTACAACGCGGGAGTTAACTTCGCAGACATCGAAAAACGGAAGGGAGCGTATCCAAACGCTCCAGAGCCTCCGTACACGCCCGGTATCGAGGTAGCGGGAGTGATCGACGCTGTTGGTCGAGATGTGGACCGGGAGCCGGGTGATACGGTTGCGGCAATTGTAGAAGAAGGGGGCTACGCGGAGTACGTGACCCTCGATCCGGACAATATCCTTGAAATCCCGGAGGGGGTCGACATAGCTGATGCGAGTGCGTTTCCCGTTAACTTCCTGACTGCTTACAACGCGTTTCACGAATGGGGCCGGGTTGAAGAAGATGAGAGTGTACTCGTCCATGCGGCAGCTGGAGGTGTGGGGTCTGCTGCTGTCCAATTGGCAGCCCTTATTGATGTGGAGGTATACGCTACTGCAAGCACAGAACGGAAACTAAACTTCGTAGCGGAGTTAGGTGCGGATACTTGTCTAAATTACGAAACAACTGATGTTGGCCCTACAATCTTGAAAAGTACGTCTGATGAGGGTGTCGACCTTATTCTAGATGGCGTAGGGGGTGATGCATTTTATACGAGTCTCGAGCTTCTCGCCGATAGCGGACGAATCGTAACGTATGGGATTGCAAGTGGTAACGTCCCCGTCGTCTCGCCCCCTCGTCTGATATTCGAAAATCAGTCTCTGATAGGATTTCACCTGGGGCACGCTCTGGACCACGAGAGGAGTAGATTAATGAAATCACTTCCACCTCTCCACGAGGGGTTTGATGAGGCCGATTTACAGATTTATATCGGAAAACGATTTGATTTAGAAGATGCTGGAAAGGCCCATGATTTCATCGAAAACAGGAAAAGCATTGGTAAAGTGATATTAGATGTTTGATTTACTCATTGATGTACTAATTATTCAAGATTCCTCCATATGCATATTATCAGGGGGCGTATCATCAATAAGGTCATTCCTGGATCAATATTCACCTCCTCGCACGCCTCTGAAGGTGGAGATGCATGTTTTGCCACGTGATGTTAAACAACGCACCTGATGGAGCGATTTAATTGTCAAGCGGGTCTACTTAATTGCCCTCCTGGGGGTTGGCGACGTTGCGTTTGTTTCGAATCCATTCGATTCGATGTATTCTGGAATATCTAGGGGTAAGTACCGCATGTCGCCCTCGCCGGTATAGAATGCCGGATCACCACCGACCGGACCTTTGTAGAGATACCCCCCATCACAGCTATGAACCTGGTCGTTCTCACAGCGACCGTCAATATCAGGAGGGAGAACGCCTACTGCATTGTGGAGTATTTCGTGAACGACTAATGCGTCTCCCGAAACTGGATTGTTCTGGATTATTAGAAAACGGCCAGGGGTTTCGGCGACCCCGCTCTTGCTTCGTGTCGCCTCATCATCAAATGAAACAATCAACGCGAGCTGATAGATGCCGGCTCTGTCCTTAGTCGAGTTTTCGTAGCATGTCTGCTTCAGTTCCGGAAAATTACTACCAGTATAGTTCACCGTTTTGTTTAGGCGAGGGCCCTCATCGATATGGAGCTTGATTCCGGTTGTGCCATCTGGATTTCTGACCGGCATATCTTCAAACCCTTGTTCCGTCGTATTTAATGCCCCACCTGGCAGTTTCGTGTTGCCTGTATACACGACCTGAATATAGATGTTCATCTTGCAGGGGACACCTGATGTTCTGTAACTACACGTATACTATACGTCTCTATATGTTTTGCAACTATTGAAACATCACTCCCTTCAGAAAATTCATTATAATTTCAGCCATTAGTTGGTCTTCGTCAATATCTAAGTCATTACTTATCTTGGAATTAACATTGGCAAAATATTGGTCAGGTCCCCTAAATATTTACCATTTAGTATAATATTCTCCTGGTTTAAGTATTATTGATTTTTTATACATAATAGAGCCATTATTATTTTCTATAGCTATTTCTATGTCGTGAGACAATTGTCCGGTGTTATTTAAGAATAAATCTGGTGCACTACGGTTGTACCTAGGGTTGCTTTTTATATTTTGTTTACCCATTGCCCTACTGCTAATCATCGTAGTGACGACTGAGGCACCTGCAAATTTCAACGTTTGCCGCCTACTAACATTATTCCTGGACCCAGCCCTGAATGATTGAGAAAGGATAGTTATATAAAATTAACGGTGTATAACATTATCGGCAGCCTCTGTCTTTCATCTGGCTGACAGATGCAGTATAAATAAATTCTTGTTCTCCAATTGCTACATATTGAGCGTGTATTCAGCGTTTTCGCCCGTAACCGCAACCGACGGTAATAATTAATATCTTAAGTGTGCTACTAAGCCACATGGAGTTCCATAATAAACTGGCAGAACCGAGCCTCAGAGTCGTAACGAACGGTGAGTCGAGATGAAACTCGCTGCCCAATTTGCGTTACTTTAGAGTGGGGGATTTTTGCTCACGGGGCTGCTGACGAGGGTCTGGAAGTATCGTCACATGATAGAAAGCGATGAAGGAACAGCCCCCAACTATGTGAACACCGCTCACCGTGCCACCTTGCTGTATTCGTTTGCGTCGATCTTACTGTTTGAACTCGTCTTGCGTGGTCCGTCCCTTAGTCCGTTGAACTACTTGCGGTCGCGGCGCCCGTTGCGTTTTTCACCTCCGCTACTTCGTCCTAGATCCCCAATGGTCGGGCCAGATTAACCGACAACCAGTTCCGTAGTCCCCCCAAGCCGGGTGTCCTGCGTGCAGCGATGTGGGCCCTCATTGCTGCTGAAGTCGGTGGGATCGCCATCCTGTTAACCGGATTCGTTTCAACGAGTGTCACCAGTATCGCTCTCACAGCTTTCGGCCTCACCATACTGCTTGGTCTCGTTGGCCTGCTTGCAACACCGCTTGGCCAAGGATTGTTATCTACCATCCTCAGAGCCGCGGTGAGCGGCGACAGGTAATGTGTTCCGGGTCATACCACCAAGAACGTACTGACCGACTCGCGCATTCTATTCAGCACACCGGTGAAAATGTCTACTGGATCTGATAGAACCGCATCTGGTCAACGTTCCTCGGAAGAACGCGTCGTTGAGCGTGTGTCGGAATCGAGATCCCGTCCGACCGATCACTGATAAATATCGTCCAGCTCGTCCTCGTAGTGGCGGTGCTCGTCGGCGGGGAACTCGCCGCGCTCGACGGCGCCGACGTAGCCCTCGATCGCGTCGGCCATCTCGCCGCGGACGTCGCCGAACGACCTGGAGAACGGGGCGGTGTCCTCGGCGAGGCCGACGACCTCGTCGACGACGAGGACCTGGCCGTCGCAGTGCGGCCCGGCGCCGATGCCGATGGTCGGGATGTCGACGGCGTCGGTCACCGTCTCGCCGAGGTTGGCCGGGACGTGTTCGAGGACGACGGAGAAGGCGCCGGCGTTCTCGTGCCGTTCGGCGAGGTCGATCGTCCGGCGGGCCGAGTCGGCGTCTGTGCCCTGCCGGAACAGCCCGGTCTCGTTTTCCCGCTGGGGTGTCAGCCCCAGGTGGGCCTGCACCGGGATGCCGAGGTCCGTCAACCGGTCGGTCAACTCGACGGTGTGGGGCCCGGACTCGAGTTTCACGGCGTCGGCGTCGGCCTCCTTCAGCATCCGGCCGCAGTGCTCGACGGCGTCGCCGTCGTCGGCGCCGTACGAGAGGAAGGGCATGTCGGCGATCACGAGGGCGTCGTCGGTGGCGCGGGCGACGGCGGCCGTGTGGCTCGCCATCTCCTCGACCGTCACCGGCAGCGTCGACTCGTAGCCGAGCCGGAGGTTCCCCACGGAGTCGCCGACGAGGACCATGTCGACCCCGGCAGCGTCGACCAGTTCGGCGGTCGGCGCGTCGTAGGCCGTCAACATCGTCAGGGGCTGGGCCCCCGCCTTACCGCGGATGTCCTTTGCGCGCATGGTCGAGGCTCGGTTCCGTCGGGTTTTAAACGCTGTCGCTTCCGACCGGCCGCCCTCGCGGGCCGGGGGAACCGTAACCGCTTACCCGACGACCGCCCGAGCCGGTGGCATGCCGGAGCGCGTCGGGTCGACCGACCCCGAGGGCGTCGACTACGGGTGGGTGATGCAGACCACCTTCATCGTCACCATCGTCGCGGGTGCGCCCGTAGTCGCCGCCCTCTCGATTTTCGTCCCGCTCCCGACGTGGGACGCCCGGGCGGCGTTCGCGGTCCGCGTCGGCGCGGTCGTGTGGCTGGCCGCCGGAATCGCTGTTTACGCGTACGCACGGAGCCAGGCCGAGACGTCGAGGTAGTCCACGCCGGCCCGTTCGGCCGTCCGGGCGTCCCGGTCGCTGTCGCCGACGAACACGGTGTCGGCCGGGTCAGCGTCGAGCCGGCGGACGGTTTCCAGTAACGGTTCGGGATCGGGCTTCTCCGTCTCCACGGTGTCCCGCCCGACGACGGTCGCGATCCCGTCGATTGCGTGCTCGGAGAGCGCGATGCGGCAGGCGTCCTCGCAGTTCAGCGAACAGACGCCCGTCGGCCTCGTGGGGATCGTCCCCGCCGCGGGCAACCGGTTGGCGTTGCGTGCGCCGTCCCGCTCGAAGGCAGCGATGGTAGACTCCACGGCCGGTCGGACGCCGGCGCGATCGGCTGCCTCGAGCATCGACCAGAGGTCCGTCGGCGGCGCGACGCCGCGGACCTCGAGGGTGTCGGCGACGGCCTCGGTCACCCGTTCCCAGTCGACCGCGAGGCGGACGAGGGTGCCGTCCAGGTCGAACACGACCGCCCGGTAGTCGAACTCGGCCGTCATCGCCGTGCCCCCGTCCGCGGGCGGGGGTGGTCAGTCCAGCAGTTCACGGGCGATGACCGTCTTCTGGATCTGTGTCGTCCCCTCGTAGATGGTCGTGATCTTCGCGTCGCGGTAGAGCCGCTCGACGGGGTAGTCCGTCGTGTAGCCGGCTCCGCCGTGGATCTGGACCGACTCGTTCGTGACGTCCATCGCGGCCTCGCTCGCGACGTACTTCGCCGTGCTGGCGGCCAGCGACGGTGGCCGACCGTCTTCGAGCTGCCGGGCGGCGTCGTAGGTCAAGAGGCGGCCGGCCTGCGTCCGGGCGTGCATCTCCGCGAGCGTATGCCGGACGGACTGGATGTCGGCGATGGGGCCGCCGAACTGCTCGCGGTCGGTGGCGTACTCGCAGGCCAGCTCGAGCGCCGACTGGGCGAGGCCGACGGACTGGGCGGCGATGCCGACCCTGCCGCCGGTGAGAATCGACAGCGCCGCCGACAGCCCGCGGCCTTCCTCGGTCAGGCGGTACGATTCGGGGATGCGGACATCCTCGAAGGTCAGCGTCGTGGTGTCGCTGGCCCGGAGGCCGAGCTTCTCCTCCTTTGTGCCGACCTCGAGGCCCTCGACGTCCTTCGGGACGACGAACTGCGTGACCGTTTCGGGGTCTTCCCGGTCGGTCTTGGCGAACAGGATGACGACGCCGCTGCGCTCGCCGTTGGTGATCCACTGTTTGGTGCCGTCGACGACGTACTCGTCGCCCTCGGGCCGCGCCTCGGTGGACATCTCCGCCGGGTTGGAGCCGGCCTCGGGCTCCGAGAGCGCAAAGGCCCCGACCGGACGGCCGTCGACCATCTCCGGGAGCCACCGTTCCCGCTGGTCGTCGTCGCCGAACTCCGCGATGCAGGAGGTGGCCAGACAGTGGACCGACAGCGCGGTCGCGACGGCCAGCTGACCGTAGGCGACTTCCTCGTTCGCGATGGCGTAGGTCAACCCCTCGACGTCCAGCCCGCCGTAGGCCTCGGGGACGGTCAGTGACGTCAGCCCGATGTCGGCCAGGCCGTCCCAGACGTCCTCCGGGAAGGTCTCCGTCTCGTCGGCCTCGCGGGCCGTCGGGCGGATCTCCTCCATCGCGAACTCCCGGACGGTGTCCCGGATGGCCGACTGCTCGGGCGAAAGCTCCATGCCGTGGCCTCGACCGCGACCGGCAAAAGTCGTCCGTTCGGGAGTCCCGGCGTCCGTGACCGTCCTGGATCCACCGACAGTCAATCGCCGTCACCGGAGTCGCGGAGGAACGCGACGACGGTCTCGCCGTCGGCGTCCAGGCCGCCGGCCTGCGCGACGGTCGGTGAGCCGCCGCCTCCGCCCCCGAACTCGGCCGTGATCTCGTCGACGACGTCACCGGCCGCCGGGTCGCCGTCAGTTCCGACGGCCAGCCGGCCCGCCGGGGAGACCAGGACGAGGACGTCGACCGGATCGGGTCGGTCCCGGACGGCTTCGGCCAATGTGTTGGCGTCAGCGTCGACCACGCCAGCTGCCCAGGTCTGTCCGTCCATGGAGTACGCGTCTGCGGCGACCTCGGCGACGGCCGCGTCGACGAGACGGGCCTGCAGGTCGTCCCGCTCTGCGAGCACCGCCTCGTGCTCGGTCCGGAGGCGCTCGATCTCGGTCGGGAGCGCCTCGACGTTCGTCCCCAGCGCTGCCGCGGCGTCGAGGGCGGACCGCTTCTCTGCGATCCGGCGTTCGATCCCCGCCGGGCCGACGGCGAACTCGACGCGGGTGAGGCCTTCGCCGGGGTTCGAGCGGGACAGGACCGTCACCGGCCCGATCTCGCGGGTGTCACGGACGTGGGTCCCGCCGCAGGCGGCGACGTCCCACCCGTCGATTTCGACAACGCGGACGGTGTCGCCGGCGATCCCCTCCTCGGTCTTCGTGTTGAATGCGACGTCCTCCCGGTCCAGCGCCTCGTCCTTCGGGAGTCGCTGCCAGGTCACCGCACGGCTCTCCCAGACGCAGCGGTTGACAAGTCGCTCGAGTTCGACCAGCGTCCCGTCGTCGACGTCGGCGCTCGTCGCGAAGTCGACGCGGACCTTCTCCGCCGTGCCCGCGGCGTCGCCGTTCGCTCGCTGCCCCCGCGGGCCGGCGCCGATCCCGAATCCGCCGTACCCGATGTCGTCGAACAGCCGCCGACCCGCCCCGTAGAGCGCGTGGCTGGCGGTGTGAGCCCGCCGGCAGTACCGCCGGAAGTCCGGATCCACCGCGGCCTCCACCGTCCGGCCCGTCTCGAGGTCTCCGTCGACCGCGTGGACCACGTCGCCGTCGCGCTCCTGGACGTCCTGCACCTCGTGGCCGTCGATGGTGCCCCGGTCGGCCGGCTGGCCGCCGCCCTCCGGGTAGAAGTACGTCTTCGAGAGCACGACCTCGCTTCCGCCGGCCGCGACGGTGGCCTCGAATGCCAGGGTCTCGGGGTCGTCGGGTGCCAGTGAGTCGGCCATGCCGTCCGGTCGACCGTCGGCGACAAAAAAACGGGTCGGAACCGGCCGGTCACTCGTCGACGATCTCGACGTCCAACCGCGCTTCTATCGCCTGGACGACGGACCCGCCGACGTTCGCGCGGGCGGCCCGGCCCTGTTCGATCGCCACCAGGTCCTCCTCGTGGACGTCCAGTTCGGTCGCGAGTTCGTCGGGTTGCAGGCCGGCGTCCTGTCGGGCGGCCGCGACCGCGTCGCCGTAGCCGCCGACGAGGTACGGCAGCGGGTCGTCCTCGTAGTCCGTCCCCTCCTCCCAGTCCGGATCGACCGATCGGGCGTCGTTCAGTCGGGCCGCGTTCCGTGCGGCCTCCCTGCGCCGGTCGGCGTCCGTCGAACCGCCGCCCCCGCCGGAGCCGCTGCCGGCGCTTGCTCCCCCGGAGCCGCCGTCCTCCCCGTGAGTGGCGCACTCGCCGCAGACTTCGAGTGTCGCCCCGGCGACCGTCGCGGTCTCGAGGCTGCGGTCCTCGGCGCCGCAGAGTTCGCAGGCGCCGCTGGAGTCGCCCCCGACACCGCCGGTCGAGTACTTCGCCATGCCCGCTCCATACGTTGCAGCGTACTTCAACCTCCCGTTCCGAACGGGCGACGGCGGGGTCCTCGACTAAGCTGGGAAATTGAGTGGCCAGCGGGGCCGGTGGCTCGGTCGCGTGTCATTGGGTATTTGGGCGGATCGTTCAGTGGGTAGGGGCGGCGTGCAACAAGCCTGGGACCCCTGGACTTGAGGCTCCTCGGGCAGGGAACGGAAAGGGTTAAATCAGAACGCGACGGAGCAGTTCGTGCCGTTCGACGATCGGGCGTGGGTAGCCAAGCTAGGCCAACGGCGCAGCGTTGAGGGCGCTGTCCTGTAGAGGTCCGCCGGTTCGAATCCGGTCCCACGCATGTCCTGCCGCGAGCACCGTCGCGAGCGGCAGGTCTGCAGACCGGATTCGAACCCTGGAAGGAACGCGCAGCGAGCGTAGCGAGCGAGCATTTCTTCCTCCGGTTCGAATCCGGTCCCACGCATGTCCTGCTGCTTGAACTACCGCGAACGACAGCGACGATCAACAGACTCGATGATCAGCTCTCCGTCAGCGGCACGCCTACCGACAGGTCCTCCAGCACGACCGTGCCGGGCGTGCGGACGGAGCTGTGGCCGGGGCCCATGTCCGAGACCGCGGTCAGCATGAGGTGGAACGTTTCGCCGCGGGCGACGGCGACGGCGACGCAGGGAATTTCGACATTCCGCGCGGGATAGACGACTGCCGTATCCGCGGCCGTCCGGCTGGGACGTCCGTGCGAAGATAGTGCCGAACACTACTCATCCATCGGCCCACCGGTCTCTCGGGCGTCGGTGGCCGTATACAGTGGGGCCTACAGGGACCGCCCGATGCCGATGTTCTTGAGGTAGCCGCCGCAGTGACAGAGCCGTCCCTCCGGGTCCTTCTGGCGCTCGCCACAGTCGATGCACTCGTAGAGGGTCTCCCCGTCCGGTTCTTTCCCGCGCATCCTACAGTATCCTTGCCGCCCGGTCTTGATAAGTGTTAGTATAGGGCGTCCCTTCTGGACGCCTTTCCGGTTCCCGCCTGATACCACCAACACATATCCACCGCCCGTCCGAACCACCGCACATGCAAACCCGGAGGTGGGCCCGCGAGCACGTCCCGACACTGACGGCGCTGTCGACCGTGGCGGCGCTGGCACTCGTGTTCGGCGCCGCCCTCCAGATGCTCCCGGTCGCCGCGCTGCCGAGCCCCGAGCCCCTCCTCGCGGCCATCCCCCACGTCAACGCCGCCGTGAGCCTCGCCGCCATCGGCACCATCGCGGCCGGCGTCCGGGCGATCCGGCTGGGGAACGTCGGTCGGCACCGCGCGCTGATGCTGTCGAGCGTCGGACTGTTCGCCGTGTTCCTGGCGCTGTACCTCTACCGCGTCGCGATCATCGGCCCCACCGAGTTCGCCGGCCCGACCGCGGTCCGCACCTACGTCTACCTCCCGGTGCTTTTCGTCCACGTCGGGCTGGCCATCGTCTGCGTCCCGTTCGTGTTCTACGCCCTGCTGGTCGCGGGCACCCGGCCGGTCGACGAGATATACGAGTCCCGACACCGCACGGCCGGCCGGGTCGCAGCATCCCTGTGGCTCGTCTCGTACACGCTGGGGCTGGCCATCTACGCGATGCTGTACCACGTCTTCTGACGCCGATCGATCAGGCCCTCCGCTCGGCGACGAGCACCCCGACCTGCTCGTGGACCCGCTCGACGGCGACCAGCGAGAAGCCGGCGGCGGTCAGCGCGTCGGCCAGCACCCCGACGGTGGCCGGGTCGTCCACCTCGGGACTGTAGAACGGCTCCGCCGGGTCCGGGTCGCCGAAGAACATGACGTCACCGAGGACGAACCGTCGCGGCTCCAGCTCCGCGATCACCGCGATGGCGTCACGTTTCTCCGCGTCCGACAGGTGGTGCATCGCGAAATTCGAGACGACGACGTCGACCGACGCCTCGACCGCCGGCTCGCGGAACGTGCCCGGCCCAAACGCGACGTTCTCGACGCCGCGCTCGGCGGCCTTCCGGCGGGCCTCCGCGAGCATCCCGTCGCTGATGTCCCGCCCCACGACCCGGGCCGCCGCGTCGGCCAGCCGCAGCGCGATCGCGCCCGTGCCGCAGCCGAGATCCAATACGACGTCGTCGCGGGCGGGGTCGGCGTGGTCGACGACGAGCGACACGCACGTGCGGTACTCGTCGGTCTCCGTATCGTCGTAGTCTGCGGCCTTCTCGTCGAACCGGGCGGCGTGTTCCTCACGGGTCCGCTTCATGGTCGTCGATACGGACGCCGGGCTCGATAAACGTCTCGGCCTGACGCTCCCGGTTCCGGTCGGCGATGTCGCCCCACGCCGCGAGCCCCGCCTCGACCGTCTCCCGGTCGAACCCGACGACCTCGCCGACGGCGTACAGCTCCCGCGGCGCCCGCAGCTGGAGGTGCGAGCGCGCATCGGCGGAGACGACGAACGGCACGTCGTACCGTTCGACGAGCTCCCGGAGCTTCCGGAGCCCCTGGATCGCCCGCACGCGGGCGCCGCCGTCCGTGCGGAGAACGCGCCCGACGTTGAACTCGACGTGGACGCCGTTGTCGGCGGCGGCCTTCGCGAGGACGTGGTTGACGTCGCCGTCGGCCATCGGGTGGGCGAGCACGTCGACCGCAGGCTGCTCGACGGCGAACCGGTTGAGGTCGCCGCCGTGGACGCAGACGACGTCGCGCTTCGAGCGGTAGTTGCCAATGAGGCCGCTGGCCCGGCCGGCGTCGTCGGCCCGGATCTCGATCCCGGCAACGACGTCGACGCCACAGGCGTCGGCCACCGCCTCCGGGTCGTAGTCGGCCTGTGCGTCCCCGTGGTTCCGCACGACCACCCCGTCGTAGCCGTAGTCGCCGGCCGTCGAGGCCAGGCGGGCAACCGTCGCCTCGCCGTCGGGGTGTGCGTGGACGCCCTCGTACATGGCTCGGCGTCGTGGCGGCGGCGCCTTTGGTGTTGGGTCGCCCGGCACCCGAACCGCGGGGGGCCGCCGGTCCAGGTAGCCAGGCGGAACCGTCAGCTACTGGACCCGGTGGGCCCGGTGTGGAGCAGCCGCGGGTAGCCGGCGGCGGCCCCGACGAGAAAGCCCGTGAAGTGTGCGACGAGCGCGACGCCGGGCGCGGCCGTCGCGAGCGTGACGCCGGCGGCCAGCACGCCGAACAACACTAGCGAGCCGGTCGGACCGACCGGGAGCCACGAGAGCGCGCGGTTCGAGGCGCGGTTGCCAACCACGATGTAACCCATGAGGGCGAAGATGGCCCCGCTGCCGCCCAGCACGCCGGCCGGCCCGAACGGGACCGTCGCCACCACCTGCGTCACCCCGGCGACGGCGCCGGTGGCGATGAAAAACGCGTGGAACCGGACCGGGGTCGTGACGTAGGCGACGAGGGGTCCGACGATCGCCAGCGCGATGGTGTTGGCGACGAGGTGCTGGAGGCTCCCGTGGGCGTAGACGCTGAGGACGACGGCGGAGGGCGCGTCGGTCAGCGGCCACCGGAGGACGAACACCGAGGTGTCCACCCCGACGCTCCCGCCGAACACCTGGACGGCGAAGACGACGAGGAAGGCGGAGGCCGTCGTGAGGGTGGGTGTGTCGTCCATGGCTAGTACTCCAGGTCGTCGGTGTATCTGTCGAGCGCCAGGACGGCCGCCACGCCGACGGCGGCCGGGACGATCACGAGTAACGCGGTTGTGGGGGTTAGCGCGTCGACGTCCTCTGCGACGAGTTCGAGGGGAAGTCGCAGGGCGCCGACCATGAGGCTCACGAGGAAGACGAACGTCGCCTCGCGGTACCGTCGGAGCGCGGCTCTGACGGCGTAGGCGACCGTGAACACGCCGATCACCGCCCCGGCGCCGAAGGCAGCGAGCGAGGTGAGTGCGTCCGCGAGCGTGGCCCAGTCGCCGCCGTTGGCCCGGAGGAGGCCGTAGGCGACCGCGCCTGGGAGCCCGGTCATGTAGTTGTAGAGACCGAGAACGAAAAGCAGGAACGAGCCGGAGACGCCCGGCAACACCATCGCGGTGATGGCGACGGCACCGGCCAGAAACAAAAGGAGGATCGACGGGTTCTCGATGGGGGAGGCCCCCGAGATGCCGGTCACGACGAACGCGAGGAGGAACCCGGCGGTGGCGACGACCGCGCGGGTCGGCGAGGCGGCGTCGACGTACCGGTACAGCACGACCGCCGACGCCGCGATGAGCCCGAAGAAGAAGGCGTACGTGGGCGCCGGGTACTCCGTGACGGCGACGTGCATCACCGTCGCCAGCGCCGCCGCGGCCGACAGGACCCCCGCGCCGAGCACCGAGAGGAACGGGGCGTCCATCCGCAACAGGTCCTCGACGATGGCGGCCCGGCCCTCGCGGGTGTGTACCGAGGCCAAATGACCGACGGCCCGGGGGTCGACCGACGTGAGCGCGGCGATGAGCCGCTCGTAGACGCCGAGGATGACCGCGATGGTCCCGCCGGAGACGCCGGGAACGGTGTCGGCGGCGCCCATGCAGGCGCCCTTCAGGTACACCGCCAGCCACCCCCTGGCGCCGGCTGGGTCCGTCATTCAGCGGGCTCGAGCGCCGCGGTGCTGTCGGGTCTCCGTCGCCGTGCCGTTGCCGCCGTCGGTGGAGCCCTCGCCGGAGCCGTCCTCGACGACCTCCTCGTCCGGCGCCGTCCCGTTGTCCTGGGTTTGATTGGTGTCTACCTGGCCCTCAAGTGTGACCTGCGTTACGGTGTCGTTCTCGCCGACGACCTGCCCTTCAGTCACGTGGGCCCGCGCGACGTAGATGTTCGACCCGTTCTCCGGAACGGCGGTGAACCCGTACTCGCCGGTCGCCCGGACGGTGGTGTTCGCGTAGCCCGCCTCGGGCCCGTACTCATCGTAGCCGGTGGTGGAGTACGGCACGACCATCTCGAAGTTCCCCCGGTCGTCGGTCCGGGCATACTGGGTGTAGCTGAACGTCTGGTTCGTCGTGGGGATCCGCATCTCGACGGTCGCCCGCACCTCCGTGTCGGCGGGCCCGGTGCCCTCGATCCGGGCGCCCTCGACCCGCTCGAACGTCTTGACGTAGGGGACCGTCGGCCCGTCGGCCCGGACGTTCTCGAACAGTGGCGACTCGTCGAGCCGGGGGCTGTCGGCCGGCTCGCTGGCGTGGACGAGTCGGAAGTGTTGGAGGGCCGCCACGCGCTCGCCAGGCTGGCCGAAGAGGCCGCCGTGGACCGCGTTGGGGTTGCCCTGGGCGGCCTCGCGGGCCTCCTCGGAGCTGTTGAACCGGCGGATCGGTGCGTCCTCGGGGTTCACCGGGACCCGCTGGATGCTGTCGAAGCGGCTGACGAACGACGCCGGCCCGCGGGCGCTCCCGTGGAACTGGTACAGCCGGACGCGCATGCTCTCGTAGGCGCGCTGGGTGTGGATCCCCCACCGGGGGACGTACCGGCCCTGCTGGAGGTAGTTGCGGTCGGCGAGCGTGATCCCGACGTCGCTCCGGTTGAGGTCGTGGCGGGACTCGAACACCACCGGGGCGTTGTACTTCGAGGTCCCGACGTACCCGAGCTTGTAGTCGATCATGACGTAGCGGGTGCCGGCGCCTTCACCGCTGTCCTCCTCGAGTATCCGGATGGACTCGGACTCGTTGTCCGAAAGGAGGAAGTCGGCCGACTCCGTGGCGTGCTGCTGGAACGGGTTGGCGACCGGGACCCGTTCGCCGCCGTAGGTGATGTAGTGGCCGTAGTCCCACCACGCGATCACCCCATACTCGCCTGCGTCGTAGTCGTAGTCGTCCGTCCGTACGTACGTGCCGTAGTACTCGAGGTTCTCGGACCCGTTCCCGCCGTAATCGCCGACCTCCGGCGTCTCCGTCGAGAGGTACTCGAGGCTCCCCTGCCAGTCCTGGTACTCGCCCGGCCGCGTCGCCGAATCGGCGGCCGACATCGGGGCGGCCGTGACGACGAACGGCCCGGCGACGACGAACAGGATGGCGACGACGACCAGGACCTGGTAGGGCTCGACGTTCGTGACGTCCCGGCGGACGTCCTCCAGGTCGATGAACGTGAAGATCCGGCCGACGAGGAACGCGTTGGTCGCCGCGATGCCGACCACGAGGTAGTAGTCGAACCGCAACTGGGTCATCGTGAACACGACCATCACGGCGGTGAAGACGGCGACGAACATCTCCTCGCCGCGCGGCCGCTCGGAGAGCAGGGCGCGGCCGGCGACGACGGCGACCCCGATCATCGCGGTGTAGAAGCCGAGGCCGTAGCTGCTGAAGAAGAACTGGAGGGGATTGTCGGGCGCCTGGGCCTCGCCGACCGTCGCCTCGGTGTCGGACGAGCCCAGTCCGGCGACCCGTTCGACCTGTCTGACGAAGAATTCGAACGTCTCCGGTGCGGCGACGTAGACGACGCCCACGGCGAGCACGCCGACGCCGGTGACGGCGGCGGGGTAGGCCGCCCGGGATAGCTCCCGGTCGTCCCAGAGCCGCGCCACCCCGGCCATGAAGGCCGCGCCTCCGGCGACGGCAAGTGCCATGAGCAGCTGCAGCAAAGACAGTTCCGTCGTCTCGAGTTCGAGCGAGGTCAGAAACGGCGCGACGAGGGCGGCGGCGGTGACCATCGCCGCGATGGAGGGGATCGCGACGTGGTCGGGGCTGTGGCCGCGGCCGAACTCCACGGAGAGGTGCACGAAGAGGAAGATGGCGTAGATGCCGAGCAAGAAGAGGGCGGGCGGCCACAAGAGCATGGTCAGCGCCAGGGCCACCCCGAGGCCGACGCCCCACAGGACGGGCCGCTTCAAGAGGTCGTACTCGCGGGTCTCGACGAACTCGTAGATGGGTTCGTCCCGCTGGGCGACCGAGAGCATCGTCATCCCGACGGCGAACACCAGAAGCGTGCCGAGCACCTCCGCGATGTGGTGGTCGTAGACGCCGGCGACGCTGCGGGAGAGGAACTGGCCGGGGGTGAGCGCGAGGATGAGGACGCCGATGAGCCCACCGAGCCGTCCGCCGAGCCGCCGGCCGACGTAGTACATCGGCGGCACGCAGAGCACGCCGACGACGGCCGGTGTGAGCACCGTCACGAGCGTCACGGTCGAAGCGGAGGGCGACCCGAGGCCGATGACGAGCGCGACGGTCGCGACGACCTGGTCGAAGATGGTCCCGAACTGGCCGACCTGCGTGCCCGTATCGAAGCCGGTCCAGACCTCGTACGGCATATTGTGCGGGTAGTTCCGGATGACGTACTCGGTCGTCCGGCGGTGGTAGTAGGGGTCGTTCCCGCGGTACAGCGGCTGGCCACTGTCGCCGATCATCCGGTCGTAGTGACGCACCCGGATCCACAGCATGAACCCCATGAGGGCCGCGAGGACGGGGATGTGGTACAGCCGGTACACCGAGTCGAGCTGCGACTCGTAGTCGTCGAGCCGCTCCTCGACCTGGTCCCACCGCTGACTCATTGCTCCCACCAACTGTCAAAACGCGCATAAGCCTTTTCAATTGGCGCTCGACGCCGTGTCGTCCTCTGTCCGGCCTGTCGCCGTCGGGCCGTCTCCAATGGGTACACTCCAGGTGGAGGCGTTCGGTGCGACGGCCGTCTCCACCGGGGTCACTGCCTGCCGGACTGTCACCCACGAGGCCATCTCCAGTCGACGCCGTACACTGAGGCGTCCACTGGGGCGGCCGTGGCTCGCGGGGCCGTTTCCTCCCGCCGGGCCTGCCGGCTGCCGGTGCGCCGACGACGCTGACCGGGTGGCGTGGGAGCGAGGGTCGGCCACCGGGCGAGGCCGCTGGACTGTCGGCCGACGTGGTGATCCCGACCGCACTGGCGGACTCACGCGGAAGGCTCGGTCTTTTTACCGAATGCCGACACACGTGTCGGCAATGGCCGACCGTTCGGAGGTCTGTGTGCTCGTGCCGACCCTGGAGGAGGCCGGCACGATCGGCGACGTCGTCGACGGCTTCCGGGCGGCGGGCTTCGAGCACGTCCTCGTCGTCGACGGCCACTCGACGGACGGGACCCGGGACGTCGCCCGGGACCACGGCGCCCGCGTCATCACCCAGTCCGGGAGCGGGAAGGGCCAGGCCGTCCGGGAGGGCATAGAGCACGTCGACCGGGAGTACGTCCTGATGGTCGACGGCGACGGCACCTACCAGCCCGGGGACGCTGCGGCGATGCTGGAGCCGCTGTTCGAGGGCCGGGCCGAGCACGTCATCGGCGACCGGTTCGCCGACATGGAGGCCGGCGCCATGACGCGGCTGAACCGGGTCGGGAACCGCGCGATAAACCGGCTGTTCACCGCCGTCCACGGCCGTGACCTCCAGGACATCCTCTCCGGCTACCGGGCGTTCACCCGGGCCTCAGTCGAGCGGTTCCAGCTCGACGCCGAGGGGTTCGGGATCGAGACGGAACTGGCCGTCGAGTGCGTCCGCAGCGGCGTCAGGACGGAGGTGGTACCGGTCCGGTACGAGGGGCGGCCCGGCGGCTCCGAGACCAACCTCCACCCCCTGAAGGACGGCGGCCGGATCGTCCTCACGCTGTACACGCTCACCAAGACGAACAACCCGATATTCTACTTCGGATCCGTCGCGGCCGTGGGCCTGCTCGCGGGGGTCGCACTCGGGGCGTACGTGGCCTACGACTACGTCGTCTACGGCATCTCACACGAGGTCATCGCACTGCTGGGCGTGTTCGTGATCCTGCTCTCGATGCAGGTGTTCATGTTCGGCGTCCTGTCGGACATCATCGTCTCGGTCAACCGCGAGCAGACCCGCCGCATGGAGGAGGTCGCCGACCGCCTGCGGGACGTCGAGGAGTAGGCGTCCACCGGAGCCGCCGGGAGGGGCCGGTGGCAGCGGTCGCGCCGCCGGTGGCCGTGGGCGGAGTTGCAGTGGCGGTGAAAGACGGGGGATGGCCGACCCTGGTATTAGCTGCGATCGAACGCGTGACGGTCGGCCGGGAATCGGCACGAACGACGGGGCGATACCGCCCGTGACGGTGGCTGGATGTCGTGTCGCCGGCGGCGTGGAGTCAGAAGGGGAGAAGCGACCGGAGTTGGCCGACGATGGAGTCGTTGGCGCGCTCGCGCTTGGCCTCGAACACCGGGTGGAGGGCGTTCAGCAGGTCCTGCCGGGTCTCGAACTCGTCGGCATGGGTCTCGGCCAGCGCGCTCGACAGGGCGATCTCGTTGCCGGCGGCGTCGTAAGGGACCGACGGATCGTCGAGTCGGGCGAGAACCTCCGCCCCGGTCGCCGGGAACGTGCCGTCGGTGTCCTCGAGGTGTTCGTCGAGTGCCGCGATGCCGAAGGCGACGGTCGCGACCTCGTCGTCCCCGTCCCGCTGCGGTGGTCGGATTCCCATCACCCCGGGATTGTGCGCTCACCACGATAAAGGCTCCCGACTCGTCTCGCCGGTTCCCCGTTGCGTACCGGGCCGCCAAGGACGCCACTGATCGGGGATGATTTGGAGTAGTATATCTGCGGACGCAAGGCTCAGGCGGCTCGGGTCGGGCGGCTCGCGGTTCGCGGCGCCGCTGGCGCCGCTCGCTCGGAACGAGGCGCTCCCTGCGGTCGCGCCGCCCGACTCGCGTGTCGTCGCTCCCGCTGGTCACTGCTCGCGGCTCGTTCCACTCGCCGCTCACCTGTCCGAGGCGCTCCCGGTGGTCGCGCCTCGCGCCTCCCGCTCGCCCGTTCGGCGGCGCTCGCTTCGCTCACGGGTCGCCTCGCTCCCCGTTCGCTCATTCCGAGGCCTCCCTTCGGTCGGCCTCGCGGCTCGCGTGTCGTCGGTCGCTCCGCTCCCTCCTCCCGCTCGCTCAGTCCGAGGCCTCCCTTCGGTCGGCCTCGCGGCTCGCGTGCCAACGCCTTTTGCCGCGGCGGGCCTCGCGTGGACCATGACGGACTACACGACCGTCTCGATCCCGAAGGACCTCGCCGACCGCGTCGAGCAGACCATCGAGGGGACGAGCTTCTCCTCGACGAGCGACCTCGTGCGGTTCCTCCTGCGCAGCATCGTCATCCAGCACCAGCAGTCGGGGGCGCTGACGGAGGCGGAGTTCGAGGAGATCACGGCCCAGCTCCAGGACCTCGGCTACCTCGAGTAGTCATCGAGGCTGCCTTCGGGTGGCGCGACGTCGAGAACGTCGACGGGGACGGTGTCGCCGGACCGGTCGAAGGCGGCCACGGAGTCGTCCTCGTAGGGCGGGACGGCGACGAAGACGACCTCGTGGAGATCGTCCCGCTCCGTGAGCGCGAGCTGGCCGTCGGGGTGGGTGACGAACCGACCGGCGGCCTCCGGCGTCGAAAGGTCCATCCCGAAGACGGCAGTCACCGAGTCGCCGGTCTCGGGGAGGTAGAGGTCAGTGAAAACGGCAGCCGAGGTCGGGATGTCGACGTCGAGGTCCGCCGCGGGCGTCACGACCAGCGACACCGTGACGGAGTCGGGGTCCCGGTCGGCGCCGAGTTCGAGCAGCGCCGTCAGGAGGCCGCGGGTGATGTAGACCACGCCGGTAGTTCGGTCCTCGCCGGCCTAACGCTATCGGTCTCGATCCCACGGAACGGATTCGGCTCGACGGTCCCGCCGTGGACCCAGCATCGATCGCCACCCCGTAGCGCCTTCGGAACGAGGTAGATGGCGGGGTCGTCACCGACCGACCGGTGAAACTGCGCCCCCTTGCCGGAGGACGTCGTCGGCTACGGAACGACGGGGGAGCGACGCTCCGGTCAGTCCGGACCGTGAACGTGCGACTGTCGATCCGGTCGTCTATCCGGACGCCGCCACCGGGACGCGGTTCGACCGACACCCGCGCCTCCCCGGCACCCGCCGGCTCACCCTCCGCCATGTGCGTCATCAACCGTGTCAGGCCCGTAAGCGTATCGCACCCCTCAGCCAGGGGCGACGAATCCCTTGATAGTGTCCAGGTACAGCGGGATCATTCGGCGCCGGGCGCCGTCGACGGCGTCGCGGATCGCCGGCCGGACGTCCGCGGCGAGGCCCTCGCCGTGGCCGACGCGAAGCCGGTCGGCGGCGTACGAGGTCACCGACTGCGGGGGGAGCGCCCGGCGCATGGGGTGGACCCCGAGGCGTTCGCCGGGCGCCCTGAAGTACGACGCCGTGCCGAGCGACTCGGGCACCACCAGGGTCCCCCCGTCGAACAGCGCCGCCTCCTGCCAGAACGGGTTGTCTACCAGCCGCTCGAGCGCGAACTCACCGACGCCGTCTTCGACCCGCTCAACGGGGACGGCCAGGTCCTCCGCGACGCCGCTCATCCAGGCCGGAACGTAGACCGGCACGTCGTGGCGGCTCGCGACGGCCGCCGCGTCCCGCTCGTGACGGTCCAAAAGCACCACGACGCCGGCGACGTCGCCGTACTCCGCGAGCAGGTCGTCGAGACCGTCCGCGTCGACCGGGTCGACGACCCACAGACCGTCGGCGCCCGCGACGGCGTGGGAGGCCCGCTGCATGGTCTCCTCGGGGTAGGCGATCCAGCCGACGCCGTCCTCGAAGCGGTCTATCTCGGTCAGGTCGGTCTCGCCCGAGCCCTTCATGGGACCGCGTTCACGCGCCGGGCGCTTAAACCTGGCAGTCGCGACGTCGGCGGGCGTGCCCGGGCTTTATCTTCAGCCGTGGCGTCGTGTCCCGCATGCTCCGCGGGTGTCGGTGGCTCGCCCTCGAGGTGAAACACGTCTCGCCCGTCGTCGACTTCTACCGGGAGCACCTCGAGACCCCCGTCGCGCGCCGGTCGGATCGTGAGATCGCACTCGACGTCGGTGCGGGCGGCGAACTTCGAATCCGGCGGCCCGACGGCGTCCCGCGCGGCGGCCTCCACACCCACTACGCCCTCCAGTGTCCTGCCGACGCCTACGATGCGTGGTACGACCGCCTGGCCGACGACTTCGACCTCCGGGAGGTCGATTTCGGCGGTATGCGGTCGCTGTACCTGTACGACCCGGCGGGCAACTGCGTCGAGATCGCCGGCGCCGGCGAGTCCGGGACGGCCGAACCGACGCTGTCGGGCATCTTCGAGGTCGTCCTCGAGGTCGAGGACCTTCCGGCGTCGGAATCGTTCTACACCGACCTGGGGTTCGAGACGGTCGACCGCGGAGAGGACCGGACGCGGACGCGGCTCACCACCGGCCCGTTCGATGTCGAGCTGTGGGAGCCACACCTCGGGCTCGCGGAGGCCCGGGGCGGCGTCCACGTCGACGTCGGGCTCGTCGCCGACGACCCCGAGACCGTCGCCGACAGCGTCGCGGCCCGCGCGACGCGGCGCGAGCGGGTCGAGGGCGACCTCCGCATCCGCGACCCCGACGGCCACTACCTGACGCTCGTCCGCTGACGCCGAACCCGGCCCCGAGCACTCGCGCGCGGTCAGTTCAGCCGGTCGGTGTCGATCGCCCGGCCCGGCGGCGAGACGACGAGGAAGTCCCGGAAGTGCATGAGTTCACCGCCGATCTCGCGGACGTCGCGGGCGAACCCGGCGGCGAGTTCGTTCAGGTCGCCCTCGACGTTCAACACGAGTACGTCCCCGCCCCTGACGTGGTCGATCCACGCCTCGTCGTCGGTCGAGCCGTCCAGGACGCCGAGGACGACGTGGCCGTCGCCCTCCGGGTCGTCGAGTTCGCTCTCGGCGGTCTGGAGGTCCAGATCCAGGTCGCTCATACCGGCCCCTCCGGCCCCTGGAGAAAAAGCCTGCCGGCCGGACGGCATCGAGAGCCACCACACGTGGCCACCACACGCCCCGACGGCCGTACTGAAGAGCCTCGCCGGCCCGACGACCGGTCGAGCCGACCCGCTGACAGCCCCGGCGCATGCCGGCCAGACACCGTCCGCGAGTCCCGCCCATCTCATCCGTCGGACGCTCCCCTTCGGGCCGCCGGGGAGGTACAGCGCCGCGGTCCGGCCTCCTCACCGGTCACGAGATGTCTCCCGGACGACGCGGGTCGGCAGTTCAGTCGTAGACCTGGCTGGTTTCCTCCAGCGTCTCGACGTCAGCCCGAACCGACCGGGCCTGCGCGGGGTCGAGTGCGACCTGGACCTCGTTACCGTCGGCGTCAGTCGCGACGAGTTTGACCTGGCTGTCGCCGAACGCCCGAGCGGTCACCTCCGCGACGTCGAACAACTTCGCCTCGGCGGATGTGTCCGGCGCGCCGACGTTCGCGATGCCACCGTCTTTGAACTCCACCATGAACGACTCGACGTTCAGATTGAGCACGGCCGTCGATGGCCCGCCGGGGCGTAAAACACTCACGGGCCGAACGCCGGCGGAGCGGGTCCGGCCGCGGCGACGCGCGCTGCTTTTGTCCGTGCGCCACGGATTGAGGGTAGTGACCGACCCCGGAACCGACGACGACCCGGTCGGCATCGACGAGTTCTACGACGCCGTCGAGGACCGCGGCCGCCCGGTGGTGACGGCAGGCGAGGTCGCCAGGGTCACCGACTGCTCGCAGGCGGCGGCCGCCGAGGCCCTGGCGACCCTGGCGGAGGACGGTCGCCTCGAGCGGCTGGCGGTCGAGGCCGACCCCATCGTGTGGTTCCCGAGCGACTACCGCGAGACCGCCCGACGTGAACGGATCTCGGTGTTCCCGGCCCGGCGGGAGGTCGTCGCCGACCAGCCGACGCAGTTCACCCGCGCCCAGCTCGCGCAGTTCGCACACCTCGAGGACACGAACCGCGAGGGCGCCTACCGGTACGCCGTCCGCGAGCAGGACGTTTGGCGGGCCCCAGCCGACACCAGGGCCGACCTGCTGCGGACCGTCAGGTCGGCGCTCGGCGGCCGCTACGACGCCCTCGAGGAATGGATCGAGGACCAGTGGGCCCGCGCCCACAGGTTCCGACTCCACACCCACGAGGAGGGCTACGTCGTCCTCGAAGCCGAGAGCACCGACCTGCTCGGCAACGTGGCCGAGCAACATCTCCCGGAGGGCGTCCTCAGGGCGCGCATCGACGACGACGCGGCGTGGGTCGCCGACGACCGGACCGCGGAGGTCAAACGCACGCTCTACGAGGCCGGCTACCCGGTCCAGGACCATCGCGACCTCGACACCGGCGACGACCTGCCGGTCGAGTTGACCCTGGAGCTCCGCCCGTATCAGGCCGACTGGGTCGCCCGGTTCGCCGACGCGAACTCGGGCGTGCTCGTCGGCCCGCCCGGCTCCGGCAAGACCGTCGCCGCCCTGGCCATTATGGCCGACATCGAGGGCGAGACCGTCCTCGCTGACACCACGCTCACCGCCGACCAGGTCGGCGAGTACCACGGCGGGAGCAAGGAGATCCGGCCCGTCACCATCGCCACCTACCGCACGGCGGGGATGGACCGGCACCGTACGCTTTTCGACTCCCGGGAGTGGGGCCTGATCGTCTACGACGAGTGCCAGCGCCTCCCGGCGCCGGTCAGCCGCCGCAGCGCCGACCTCCAGACCCGCCACCGCCTCGGTCTCAGCGGGTCCCCGATCCGCGAGGATGACAAGGAGCGCCAGATATACACGCTCATCGGGCCGCCGATCGGCACCGACTGGGAGGCCCTGTTCGACGCCGGCTACGTCGCCGAACCGGAGGTCGAACTCCGCTTTCTCCCGTGGGATTCGGAGACCCACCGCAACGAGTACGCCGCGAGCGAGGGCCGCGAGAGGCGCCAACTCGCGGCCACGAACCCGGCCAAGATCCCGGAGATCCGGGTGATCCGGTGGGCCCACCCCGGCGCCAAGACCGTCGTCTTCGTCGAGTACATCGACCACGGCGACGCCATCGCCGAGGCACTCGGCGTCCCGTTCGTCAGCGGCGAGACGCCGCACGGCAGGCGCAGCCGGCTGTTCGACCGGTTCCGCGCGGGCGACCTCGACGCCCTCGTGGTTTCCCGCGTCGGCGACGAGGGCATCGACCTCCCCGACGCCGAGGTCGCCATCGACGCCTCGGGCCTCGGCGGCTCACGCCGCCAGGGCGCCCAGCGCGCCGGCCGGACGATGCGTCCGATCGGCAGATCCCGCATGTACGTCCTCGCCACCCGCGGCAGCCGCGAGGAGGACTTCGCCCGCAAGCGCACCCGCCACCTCGCCGCCCGCGGCGTCCGCGTCCGGGAGGGCGAGCCAGCCGCATTCGACGGCGGCGACGTCGGCGACCCCACGGCGGCGACGCCGGCGGCCGACCCCGAGGAGTAACTTCAAACCCGGCCGTCCCGATACCGCGAGCGTGACCGACCGCGGCGACACCCCGGACCGTCACGACCGCCTGCAGCGGCACCCGACACCCGGCCCGGGCAACTCACTCATGGTCTGGACGGACGCCAAGCACCCGCTCCGCGTCGCGGTCAACTACGCCGTCGTCGTCGCGGCCAGACACTCCCCCAGCCTGCGGCTGAAGAACTGGCTGCTCCGCCGGATCGGGGTCGACGTCGGCGACGGCGTCGCCTGGGGGTTGGAGTCGACGCCCGACGTCTTCTGGCCGGAACTCGTTACCGTCGGCGACGACGCCATCATCGGCTACGACGCGACGCTGCTGTGCCACGAGTTCCTTCAGGAGGAGTACCGCACCGGCGAGGTACGGATCGGCGACCGGGCGATGCTGGGCGCCGGCACGGTCGTCCTGCCCGGCGTCGAGATCGGCGACGACGCCCAGGTCGCCGCGAACTCGCTCGTGGCCGACGACGTTCCGCCGGGCGAGACGTGGGCCGGCGTACCGGCCGAGCCAGTTAATAATAACAAGCGGAATGAGGAGGCGTCGGACCCGTCGTAAACGTATTCTGAACCGAAAATTGAGGTTCGTGCTGTCCGCCCGCCGATCGGATGATTCATCGTATGAATAGTGCCTTCCCGAGGGGTCGGCCGAATTACTATGAGGAATAAAATCAGTTTGACGCATAATTACTGACGAAAACGTATGCAAGATAGAGTAGAAATACCACTATGAGAATAGGAATCGCAGAAATTATGTTCCCTATAAGAAAATAACTGTACAAAATTATCATAATTACTAGTAGCGACAGGCCTATGCGAGCAACGCTCCCTTCTTCCAGTCTTTTACTGCTCGGAAATACCATTATAGACCCTCCTCAAGGACTTCCCAATCGCCCATTTCGTCACCTCTAACCCGTATTTTTGGCGTATCTTGTTGAAATTTCGAACCTTGGTAGTACGGGAAGTCGAACTCGAACTCTCCTTCTGAGTATACCTCGAATGACTCGTCGCCGATGTCCTCCCCCTCTCCAATTACACCCTCGTAATACCACCATGTTGTTATATTAGCATGGATATCCCCGTATGCGTAGTAATCCACCCCCCATATATCATCGCCGTCATAATTCCAGGCGAAGTGGAGCGTAAAACTGTATATCGGGTAGAAACCCCAAGCTGCGTATTTTGTCCATGTGTAATCTACTCGCTTTCGCTCGTTGACATCCGGTTCAAATAAAGCACCTTCCGACTCGGTCGAGTATATGTCTTCTTGCCAGGTTTCAGTTGATTCTTCATAAGAAGTCTCGGTTTCATCAGTTTCAACAACGGTCTGCACTGAGTTATCTTGGTCATCATTTAATTTGTCCAGTTCATCTTCTCGCTTTGACTGGCTCATGTCATTAATATCACTGACGAACTGTTTGGTTTCATCCTCATCATCGGGATCGAAATTCGTGTTTGCAGCAGTAGCTTCTTGACTTACTACCACTATAGAGCCGCTAAGTGCTTTGTTGCTGTTCCAACGCTTTTTATCACATCTCTTCTACTGTCTCGAACCATAACTTAGGTATAGGAATCTTTGTATTAAAGCTTTCGCTTGACAAGAATCCACACAGATTCTTGCACGATTGGAGAATTAGGTACGGATAGTGGGTAAATATTACATTATCGACACTTTAAGACAACAATTATACTCACCCCAGTTTAGATACAAAAAGAAGTCCACCTTCTGAGAGACTATTCAGAAGGCGACTCCCGACCTGTCGACCAACCAGCTCAAAAGACACGTCACAATCGCTACGGCCATAATAAAGTCAGTAACTATAAGTGATAATAATAGCATAAAAATTCAAATACATCAACCACGTCGGTGGCGCCACCAGACGAGTCGGCCTCGGATACAATTCCGTGGGTGACTCAGTAAACATCATAGAGTGTGAGGCGGCTATATTTAACAACCGTTTCAAAATTGCCTGCACATCTATCTCCGCCAGGGAAGCATCGCCGTCCACCGTTACCACAAGCCCGGTGTCGTCAGGCCCTGCAGTGTCTCGCTTGGCATGGCGGACATCGTCCGTGACCTCAACCGTTGTTGCAGGCCGACCACGTCGAGAACTCGAGACTTGGCGCCGGGCGCTGACCGAACTGATTATCCTCAAGTTGATTGACGACGTAGCTGTCGAAACCTCCCGAAACTTGGCGTGAAACAAAAATGGCCGGGCAAAGCTGCAACTGGCCCCCGTCAGGGATTCCACTCCCGACGACAGGCCTCCCCGCAGAAGTGCGCCGTCCGCACGCTGTCGTCCTCGATCCAGGTGACGACCCGGTGGGTGACCTCGTTCACGATCGGGTCACCGCACGCCGCGCAGTTCGGCGCCTCCTCGGCGGTGACGTCCTCGCCGAGGTCCGACGTCGGGTCGACCATCGTGTCCGAACGCTCGGTCGGTGGCCATAAGAACGATTAGGTTCGCACAGGTGATTCGCGAGTCCGCCGGCGTCGCCACCGGCACTGAGCCATGCATCCGGGGGTGTCGCCCGGGCTACCGGTGTCACGTTGGGGGTTCATTGAGGTCAGGACCCCAGCGTCGCCAGCGTTACGACGGCCGCTCGTAGCTCGGGTCGAACATCTGGGCGGACATCGGCGCCGGGTCCCCCTCGGTGACGTTGTACCGCGAGAAGTCCTCGACGCCCGCCTCGCGGAGCAAGTCCTCGTCGTAGACGGCGTTGCCGTTGAACGACGTGGGGTCCCGGCGCAGGATCTCCAGGACGGTGTCGCTGACGATCTCCGGCGTCCGCCAGTCGTCCTCCGTGCCCAGCCCGAAGTACCGCGTGGCGCGAGTATCGATGGCGGTCACCGGCCAAAAGGAGTTGCAGCCGACGCCCTTGCCGCTGAGCTCCGTCGCGAGTGACAACGTGATGAACGACATCCCCAGCTTGGACCAGGCGTACGGCGCTTCGCCGGGCGCGCGGTCGACGGTCACCGGCGGCGCGTTCGCCAGGAGCCAGGCGTCCTCGACGTCCGTGAGGTGGTCGATGAAGGCGCGACAGGTGAGGTAGGTCCCGCGGACGTTGACATCGTTCAGCAGGTCGAAGCGGTCGGCCGGAAGGTCCGCGACGTTCGCGATCTGGATCGCGCTGGCGTTGTTGACGACGATGCCGACCTCGCCGAAGTGGTCGATCGCTTCCTCGGCGGCCGCCTCGACCGCCTCTGGGTTGCGGACGTTCAACTGGACCGGCAGCGCCTCGACGCCCAGCTCTTCGCACTCGCGGGCCGTCTGCTCGATGGAGCCCTCCAGATCCTTGTCCTCGCCGTACTCGTCGGCCTCGCTGGTCTTCCCGGTCGAGACGATATTACAGCCCTGCTCGGCGAGCGACAGCGCCAGCGCCTTGCCGATGCCCCGCGTGGTCCCCGTGATGAAGGCGGTCCGGCCGGAGAGGTCCGGTTTCTCGAGCGTCATGGCCACTCATCCGGCGGCCTCGCCTTAAATCCGGGCTGTCCGGCAACGCTGCGGCGTCGGGCGACCGCTGTTCTTCGCCGGCCCGGGTCAGCCGCGGTCGGCCCGCCCGCCCCTCCTGGTTCGGATCGTCACCGATCCCGAAGCACCGACTCGCCCGGTTCGGTGGTTGCTCCGGCTGACAACACCACGCCGGGTGCGAGACTCGTGTTCACGCCGGTCTTCGCCCCTGGCCCGGCGACCACGCCGTACTTCCGCCGGCCCGTCGAGACCCGCTCGCCCTTGACCGTCTGGTTCACGTCGGCGTCGTCGTGCCGGAGGTTCGCCACCTGCGTACCGGCGCCGACGTTCACGTCCGGGCCGAGCAGGCTGTCGCCCACGTAGGAGACGTGCGGGACGGCGGCGCCGGTCATCAGGACGGAGTTCTTCACTTCACAGCCGTGACCGACGTGAGCACCCTCGCCGAGCAGCGTCGCGCCGCGGACGTAGGCGTTCGGCCCGACCTCGGCGCCGTCACGGAGCAGCGCCGGTCCCTCGACGACCACGCCCGGCTCGACCGTCGCACCTGCCTCGACCACCACCGTGCCCCGGAGGTCGGCGTCGCCGCTGACGTCGCCGTCGGTGCGGCCGTCGAGTTCGGCGAGCTTCCACTCGTTCGCCGCCAGAAGCTCCCACGGGCGGCCGACGCCGAGCCACCGCTCGACTGGCACCGCTCGGACGTCGCGCTCGGCGACGAGCCGCTCGACGACGTCCGTGATCTCGTACTCGCCCCGCTCGCTCACCTCGACGTCGCCGAACCAGTCGGCCGCCGCCGCGGGGAAGTGGTAGGCGCCGACGTTGACCCGGTCGCTCGGCGGGTCGGCCGGCTTCTCGACGACGTCGACGATACGGTCGCCGTCGACCGAGAACACGCCGTACGGCCGCGGGTCCTCGACGCGGTACGCCCCCAGGGCAGGCCCGTCCTCGAGCAGCGAGCGGATGGCGTCTTCGTCGTAGAGGTCGTCGCCGTTCAGGACGACGAAGTCGCAGTCGACGTGTGGGAGGGCCTGCTCGACGGCGTGGGCGGTCCCCAGTTGTTCGGCCTGGGTGGCGTACTGTACGGGGACGCCACGGTAGGACTCGCCGAAGCTTCGGCACCGTCGCCGTGAGCGGCCGCATCCGGGTGCCCTCGCCCGCCGCCAGGATCACGGTCTGCATGCCCGGCGGGTCGGCTGGCAGCGGCAAAAGCGGTCTGGATTCCCTGCCGCCATGTCCCCTGGTGTGTCCCGGGACAGCGACCGGACTCTACATCAGGACTCGCGTTCCGGCCGACGCTGCCGTCCGTTCTCCCGACCCGGCGCGGAGCCCCCGGCATAACCGACCGTCCGGTCGGTTCCGGTCCGTATTCCGGTGGGTGTTACCACGATTAGGAAGATTTTTCACGAACCGCGAACAATCCGTCGAACGCATCCGAGGTGACAGACCCATGCTCGAACCGACGAACCCGAGTTCCTGGCGACAGAGCCTCGACGTCCCGAGCCGCCTGTTCGGCGAGGGATACACCGGTAGCGACGACTACGACCTCTACGAGGAGGACGACGCGTTCGTCCTCAGCATCGACGCGCCCGGCTTCGACCGCGAGGAGATCGACCTGACCTGGGACCGCGGTGTCCTCAACGTCGCCGCCGAGCACGTCGACGAGGAGCGGGGCCGCAAGCGGACCTTCCACCGACGGTTCCGGTTCCCGAAGGACGTCGACACCGAGGGCATCGACGCCGCCTACCGGAACGGCGTCCTCGAAGTGACCCTCCCCATCCAGCAGGACATCGAACTGCGCGGCGAGCCCATCCCGATCGAGGAGTGAGGGTAGCGGGTCGGCCCGAACGGCCTCCGGATTTACTGCGGACCGTACCGTCCGGTGTACGATCCGCTGTGGGGCAGCTACCCCCTTCTCGTGTCCGGTCCGTCGAGCCGTAGTTGAATCCGCTGTTCCGGAATAGCCATTGAACAGCCGGGGAACACCGCCGCTCGCCGGCCGTGACAGACTCCTGAACGGTGAACTTGGGGGATTGGCCGTGCCGGGGCGGGGCCACTTTTAGGTCAGCCTAAAGGGTAGCGTTTTTTAGGCCGCCCTAAACAACCGGCCAGTGCATGACCAGAGAGAATGCACGTGACGGTATCGAGCAGTCCAGACGGGCGATCCTCAGGGCCAGCGCCGCGCTGCTCGGGGCGGGCGCGGCCGGCACCGCCGCCGGCCGGCCGGACGACCCGATCCGTGGGGCGGGCGCGCCCTACGACCTCGACGACGGGCCGTTCCGCAACGCCCAGGCGGTCGGCTACCACAGCATCGGCGGCGTGGGCCCGGCGAGCCGATCCGGACACGCCAGCCAGCGCAACGACCACGACCGCAACATCGCCATCGACGTCCACGGGGACCTCGCGGCGGTCAGCTTCCTCCAGTCCGGCGAGGAGGATGGTGGCCGCAGGCTGGCGATTCTGGACGTCACGGAGTTCGACGACGCCACCTCGGAGACCGAACTGGCCGACGCGGAGTTGCGGGTGCTGGCCATCCACCACACGGTCAACGTGGAGGCCAACAGCGCCCACGCCGTCCGGTTCTCGGCGGACGGGGAGTACGTCTTCCTGGCGACGGCGGCGTTTCTGCCGTTCACCGACGGCTACCACGGCGGGTCGGAGGGCGGCGTCGATCCGGCGGACCCCGAGACGAAGCCGCAGGTGTCGGGCGGCGTCGTGGCGTTCGACGTCTCGGACCCGACCGATCCGGCGGCGGTCGACAGCCTGACGGCGCCGTTCACCACCGGGGCCATCGGCCTCGACTACCAGCGCATCGACGGCACGGAGTACGTCTTCGCGACGAAGGACTTCGGCTTCTTCGCACCCGACAGCGGCGTCTTCGTCCTCCGGTTCGACCGCGAGGCCGACAAACTCTCGGTCCTCAACCGCTGGACCGCGGACGGCAACACCGCCCGCGGCGAGGTGGGCACCGACCACGGCGTCTCCTACGTCGCCGACGTCGCCGTCCACGAGGACCCACGGACCGGCCGGCCGACCGCCTACGTCGCCGACTGGAACCGCGGGATGCGCGTCTTGGACGTCTCCGACCCGACTGACATCGCCCACGTCGGCCAGTTCGACGCCCTCCAGACGAAGGACGCGACGCCGTTCCCCGGGCTCGTGGAGACGCCCGATGGCGACCGCAAGCGGGTCGCCGTCGCCAACCACGAGGAGTACGACGAGCGGTTCGACCAGCGGGACGACCGCAACTTCATGAACCCCCACCCGGAGAAG
>PXRI01000021.1:0-44836 GCA_003021005.1 Halobacteriales archaeon QS_1_69_70
CGCCTCGAACCCCTCGACCTGCAGCGTCTGGGTGAGGACGGCCGTGGCCACCGCCACGACGACGAACGCGACCGCGAGCCGGAGCCCCGGACGGCCGGAGAGCCGCGAGAGGCCTTCCTGGAACGCCTCGCCGATATCCAGCGTCATATCTGTCCGTCCACACGCCCCTACTTAAGAGCAACCGAATCCGGCGACCGCGCCGCGGCGGCGACGCCGACGAGCGGGTCAGCTGCCACCGACCCCGGGTTCAACGGGCCACGTGGTCGGGAACGCTCGAAAGCAATGAACCGGCCACCGGGCGGGAACCCAGGACTGAGTTCCCTCTTGGGGGCCCGTCCCCGTTACGGCCAGTCGTCGCGGCCCTCGTCGTCCGCGGCGTCCGCGTCCGGTTCGGGGTCGCCGAGCGACCATTCCGCAGCCTCGGCGGCCCGCTCGACCGGGAGGTACTCCCACTCGACGGACTCGGCGAGGGCGGCGTCCTCGTCGTCGACGCCGACGAAGACGTGGCGGTCGGTGTCGAACTGCGCTTTCACGTTCTCGAGGCTCTCCTCGCGGCCCCGCGGCCCGGAGAAGAAGTCCTGACGGATGCGCTGTTTCCGCGTGAAGTTCGTCACGACGTAGGTCGGCTCCTCGGAGACTACCCCGACGTACTCGCTCCAGGTCCGGGCGTCGGAGAACACCTCCGCCGGCCGGGCCAGCCGCTTTAGCGCCTCGAGTTCGAACGCGAGCGTCATGTCCGTCGAGCCGCCGCCGTCCATACCCGGACGGGGGACTCGGCCGGAGAAAACCCTTTGGATACGTCGGCTTCGAAGCGCCGTGGCGGCCGAGGAGTTCGATACCATGGACGCAGCCCGGCGGGCAGCTGACCACTGGCGGACGGCCTCGCGGTCGTTCGGGAGCCTCGATGCACCGGCGGGTCGGGCCACGATGCGGGCCCTGATTTCGTCCGGCTGAGCGCCCCGGGAAGGCTTATCCGCGCAGCGACCGGACCGCCCGGTATGATGAGCGCCCTCCGAAACGCGGTGTGGAACCGTGCCGTCCTGGTCGTGTTCGCGCTGCCGGCGGTGGGGTACTTGGCATTCCTCTCGCAGTTCGTGCTCGGTGATCCGTCCGGCCTCACGGGGACCGCGCTCGCGGCCGTCGTGGCGGTCGCCCTCCCCGTCATGATGCTGTACTCGGCGCTGCTCGACGTGGTCGGGCCAATCGACCAGGTGGTCGGGACGGTCGGCTTTTTCGTCTTCACCTATCTGTGCGCCGTGGTGGTCGTCAGGGTCGCCCGCCCGGGCGTCCGGTTCATCCGCCGACGACGGCCACCGGGGAGCGGCTCCGAACCGACGGATTCCTGACGGCACTCCCTCTTCGGCGACGCATGGCGATCAAACGCTCCGACGAAGGGAAAGCGGCCCGTCGGTCTCTCCGCCCCGACGGCTACCGGTTCACCGACTTCGACGGCGTCGGCTCACCGCTCGAGGCGCGTCTCACCGTCGTGACTGTGCTCGGCATCGTCAGACTGTATGGGGTCTGACCCGAGAGGAGGGCTCTTTGCGGTCCGCCACGAGGGGCCGGTATGAGCAACTGGCTGCGCCGGTCACTCCTCTACGTCGGCACGGTGGTCGGCACGATGCTGGCGTTCTCCGTCCCGTACCACTACGGAATGCTCTATCTCGAAGGGGCGGAGGGCCGGCTGTACGTGGAGTCACTCCAGCACGTCGTCGAGACGTTCACCGCGACCGGGTACGGGTCCGACTCGCCATGGAACACCGTCACGATGAACCTCTTCGTCATCCTCATGGACGTCGTCGGCGTCGCGCTCGTCTTCCTCGCGCTCCCGGTCTTCATGTTCCCGCTACTCCAGGAAGCCCTGCAGACGACGATCCCGACGAGTGTCGATGACCTGACCGACCACGTGGTCATCTGTACGTATTCCTCCCGCGCCGAGGCCCTGATCGGTGAACTGGATTCCCGCGGCGTCCCCTACGTCGTCATGGAACCCGATCGGGATCGGGCGCTGGACCTCTACGAGTCCGAGTACTCTGTGATCTACGCCGACCCCGAGTCCGCCGAGGCCCTCCGGGACGCCCGCCTCGAGCACGCCCGGGCGCTAGTCGCGGACGTCTCCGACGAGGTCGACACCAGCATCGTACTGTCCGCCGGTGAAATCGCCGAGGACGTCACCGTCGTCAGCGTGGTCGAGGAGCCGAGCCGGGAGCGCTACCATCGGCTGGCCGGCGCGGACGTCGTCTCGCCCCGGCCGCTCCTGGGCCGGAGCCTCGCCTCGAAGGTCACGGGCGCCCTCACGGCTGAGCTGGACGACGCCGTCGAGATCGGCGAAGACTTCGAGATCGCGGAGCTCGCGGTCCAGCGCGGGAGCCGGCTCGCCGGCGCCACACTCGCCGAGAGCGGCATCCGGGAGCGGACCGGCGCCAACGTCATCGGCGCCTGGTTCGCGGGCGAGTTCAGGAGTCCGCTGCCGCCCGGGGAGACGCTGACCGACGGGACGGTACTCCTCGTCTCCGGCGAGCGGGCACAGCTGTCGGAACTCAGGACCCAAACTCGGTCGCCCGTCCGGCGGGTGCAGCCCGGCGAGGTGGTCGTAGTCGGCTTAGGGGAGGTCGGCCGGGCCGTCGCCGACGTCCTCCGGGGCGCCGACGTCGAGTACACGGTGGTCGACCTCGAGGACGCAGACGGCGTCGACGTGGTCGGCGACGCGACCGACCCGGCGACCCTCGAGGCGGCCGGCATCGACGAGGCGCGGTCGGCGGTGCTCGCGCTCCCCGACGACACGGTGGCGGAGTTCGCCACGCTCGTCATCGACGATCTCGCGCCCGGCGTGGAGGTCGTCGCGCGCGTCGAGAGCGCTGACAGCGTCACCAAGATGTACCGCGCCGGCGCCGACTACGTCCTGGCGCTGTCGACCATCACCGGGCGGATGCTGGCCTCGGCGCTTTTGGAGGAGCAGGTGCTGACGCCCGACCTCCAGATCGAACTCGTCAGGACGGCGGCGCCGGCCCTCGACGGCCGGCGACTGGCGGACGCGGACGTCCGCGGGCATCCAGCGGTTCAACGAACTCGCCGGGTAGCCACGGGCGCATGCCGACCGCTCCGGGGCACGGACCGCTTCACTCGGGGGTCGCGGCCTCCGTGAAGGCCTCGACGTCGACATCCTCGTCGAGCAACCGGTCCGTGCGGTCGGAGACGTCGACGCCCCGCCGGGCGAGCTTCTTCAGCGCCGACTGCGCCGCGAGATCGCCGATGAGGACCCCGCCGACGACGCGGCCGTCCTTCAGCGTGACGCGGCGCCAGGTGCCCTCGTCGTAGGTCCGTTCGACGGTCTCGTCGCCGAGCGTCGGGTGGCCGAACGAGAGGAACGGGAACTCGAAGTGCGTGATAGAATAGGAAGACACCCACTCGAACTCCTCGGTCTCGCCGCCGGTCGCCATGTTGCGGCCGGCGACCGAGCCTTGTTCCTTTGCGGAGCCCCAGGCGCCGTTCTGGGCGCGCTCGCCGAGGACGACGTCGTGGAACCGGGTGATGTCGCCGGCGGCGTAGACGTCCTCGACGCTCGTCCGCATGTACTCGTCGACGAGGATGCCGTTGTCGCACTCGATGGGGGTGTCCTGGATGAACTCCGTGTTGAAGTCCAGGCCGATGGCGACCCCGACGAAGTCGGCCGCGTACCGGTCGCCGTCCGGGTCGACGGCGGCGGTGACGTGGCCGTCGGCGTCGGTCTCGAAGTGGTCGACGCCGGACCCGAACACCGGCGTGACGCCCTTGTCCCGGAGGGCGTCGTGGATGATCGCGGCGCCGTCCTCGGAGAGCGCGTACCGCCACCAGGCGTCGCCGCGCATCAGGTAGTGGGCGTCGACGGCCTGGGCGCCACAGATGGCCGCCAGGTCGAGGCCGAGCAGGCCCGCGCCGACGACGACGCCCGTCTCGGCCTCGGCCGCGGCCGCCTTGATGGCGCGGGCGTCCTCGAACGTCCAGAAGTGGTGGATGCCGTCGGCGTCGCTGTCGTCGACCGGCAGCTGGGCCGGGGTGCCGCCGGTCGCGAGCAGGAGGCGATCGTAGCCGTAGGTGTCGCCCTCGTGGGTGGATAGTTCGTGTGCGTCGGTGTCGACGCCCGTCACGACGGTGTTCAACCGGAGGTCGATGTCGCGGTCGGCGTACCAGTCGGGCTCGCGGATGGACACCGGGGCGGCCGGGAGCTTGCCCTTCGCGAACTCCTTTATGAGGATGCGGTTGTAGAGGGCCTCCCCCTCCTCCGTGATGACGGTGACGTCGGCCTCCGGGTCGGCCTCCCGCAGCGTCTCCGCCGCGGAGGACCCGGCGATGCCGTCACCGACGATGACGTACGACGCACACATATCGCCGGGCTACGAAACCCGGGGTAATGTGAATTGCTATGTCCCGCGCCGGCGGGCCACCGGCCCGCCCCGGGACCGGATGCGGAGTCGCCGTTCGCCCTCGACCGCCTTCCGTGGGTTGAAGGGTCCGAGGCCCGGAATCGTGGGCATGAAGATCCGCCAGAACATCCGGCACTGGGCCGCGAAGCAGGCGCTGACCACGCCTGTCCTCGGGGACGTCGCCCGGGAGAAGCTGGTCGACCTCCACACCCGGATCTTCCTCGAGAAGGCCGACGAGGACCGCCGGCCGGAGCGACGCGACCACCTCGACGACTTCTTCGCGGCGACGATGGACAGCTACGTCGCCGCCCTGGAGGCCGGTCACACGGAGGCTGAGGCCCGCGAGATTACGCACGTCCAGGCTAACTTCGAGTTCTTCGACAACGGGTGGACGGAGATGATGGAGATCCCCGGCGACGAACTCGAGGCCCACTACCGCCGGTACGAGCAGTTCTTCGTCCGGCACGGGATCACCATCGACGACCCGCTCGGCGAGTTCCACCCGGCCGACGGCATCGCGGACGCGTCCGAGACGCCCGAGAACCTCGCGGAGCCGGAGTACGAGAACGCCATCGCCGGGTTCGCCGACGACGTCTACGTTGAGACCGACGATGGCAAGACGCTGGTCGGGGGGACCGAGGAACCCGACACGGTCGACCCGACCGAGGCGCCCGGCCTCGACGAGGACGTCCAGGCGGACTGACCGCGCCGGTCGAACGCCGCGACCCGTCCAGCGTCGTCAATCGACCGACGCCAGGAGCGCCTCCGCGGCGTCGTAGCCGGCCTCGATGGCGCCGTCCAGGCTCCGCTCGGGATACTGCGCCCGGGAGGCCATCCCGGCGTAGGCGACCCCCGGCGCGACCGCGTCGCCGAGGTCCGAGGGGACGACCATCTCCAGGTAGCCCCGCTCGTAGACCGGCGCGGTCTTCGGGTTTCGCCCGACCCGCACCCGGTTGACGGCGTCGCGGGAGAACTGCGGGAACAGGTCCTCGATCCCGTCGAGCCACAACGCTTCGACGGCCTCGTCGTCCAGCTGCCACAGCTCCTCGCCGCGGTCCTGGACGTAGCTCGCGACGTACAGCAGGTGTTCGCCGCCGTACCGCTCCGGGGGCACGAAGTTGGTGTGCTCGATGAGCGCGCCGAACGGGGCGTCGTCGGCGATGTTGAGCCAGTAGGTGTCCAAGAGTGGCTCGTCCATCGAGACCACGGCACAGACGGAGCCCTGGAAGTCGATGTCGCAGGTGTAGCCGGTCAGCGAGTCCAGGACGTCCGGCATCGTCGCGACGACCACGCCATCGACGTCGTGGCTCGTCGCGCCCGCGTCCGGGCGCTCGACGGTGAGCGCCGCGACGCCCGTCCGGCGGTCGTCCGCGGCGCGGTCGAACTCGAGGTCGGTCACGCGGGCCTCGGTCACCACGTTCTCCCGACCGACGGCCTCCAGGAGCGCGTCGACGAGGACGCCGAACCCGCCGTCGAGGTAGCCCAGGACTTCGCCCCGCAGCAGGTCCCGTTCGCCGCGGAACTTGATGCGGCCGAGCAGCCACGCCGCGGAGACCTCGGCCTTGCGGCTCCCGAACTTCGCCTCCAGGAGCGGCTCGAAGAAGTGCTCGTAGACCCCGCGGGTCGTGTGCTCGAGGAGGAACGCCTCCACGGGGACGTCCTCGAAGGCCTCGATGTCCTCGTAGGTGTCCCGCCGGGGGACGCCGCCCCGGACGTCGATACCCAGGGTGAGCATCGCCAGCCGGAACGTGTCGTACACCGATAGGTAGGGGTAGGCGGCGATCTCCCAGGGGGTGTCGAGCGGGTGGGCGACGCCGTCGACGTAGTAGGCGTTCTCGCCGATCCGCCACTCGATGCGGTCGCCGAGCCCGAGTTCGTGGGCCAGCTCGACGATGGTCTCCTCGGACTTCGAGAGGTGGTGGTAGAACCGCTCGATCCGGTCGCCGCGGGTCTCGTATGTCGCCGCGAGGCCGCCGACACGGGCGTCCGCCTCGAATACGGTCACCTCGTGGCCGGCCTCCTGGAGCCGGTAGGCGGCCGCGAGGCCGGCGAGGCCGCCCCCGACGACGCCGATCATACCGGCGGGTCAGCCGCGCGAGGGATGGGCCTTTCGGGTCCGTGTCAGTCAGGAGTGGGCCGCCGTCTCCCGCCCGGGGGCTCGGTCGTCGACCCGTCTCGTGGATACAGCGTCCAGCACGCCCAAAACGTCAGGACGGCGGCGAGGGCCGGAGGCGTACCGAGCCAGAACGAGTCGGTCAGGAACCCGAGGACGGCGACGAAGACACAGACCAGCGCGAGCGGGAGCACGTACCAATGGGCAGCGTCCGGACGGCGCGCCGTCGTGGCGGCCAGCAGTCCGGCGAGCGCGAGCGCATAGAGGCCGAGCGCGAAGAATACCGGCGGCGACCCAATGACGCTCGGCTCCATCGACGAACCACCCCGAAGACTGGGTGTGAACACGGTCACCCCGAGGATCGTCGCCAGGGTCCCGACCAGCAACCAGGCGTGGGACCGCGACAGCGGCCCGAGGACGGTTGCGAGGATTCCGAGGCTAAAACCGAGGACGCTGAACCCGGCCAGCAGCCACCACGCGCCCAAAAGCGTGGTCTCGGGAGCCTCGCCGAACGCCCAGGCGGCGGCGGGGGCCATTGCCAGGCCACCGGCGGCCGACCCGGTCTCCAGCAGCCGACGACCCCACGGCGGGAGGTCGGCCAGCGCGACGAGACCGGCCAGGAGCGCGGCCTCGGTGAACACGACGAAACTCATCGCGAGGAACAATAGCGCGAGGATTGCTCCGAATGCGACCCCGATGTGGTCGTACTGCGCGCTCGCGGCAGAGACCTCTTCGTAGAGGGCGTGATGCGCCGCGTACCCGACGACCGCGAGGAGCGCCGTTCCACCGGCGACGAGACACGAACGCACGTCGGGTTCCATATCGAATCGGACCGACTGACTCAGGATAAGTTTTCTCCTGTTCGTCTTGGTTTTATTCCTAAGTCGATTCGACCTCGCGGTCGTTCGCCTCAACCTGTCACCCTGCTGGAGGCGGTAGGCGGCGGCCAGCCCTGTGAGTCCGTCCGACTACGATACCGATTATCTGAGATAGTCAATCCCGGACGAAAAGAGACTGTCGGGGGCGGAGGCCGCCCGACGGTCGCTGGGAGCGGGGTCGCTACCTTTTTGCCCGCCGTCCCGGAATCCGGAGGTATGCTCACCGTCCGGGCCCCCGCGACGAGTGCGAACCTCGGCAGCGGATTCGACGTCTTCGGGGCGGCCCTGGCGCGGCCCGCCGACGTCGTCCGGCTCCGGCGGGCCGACCGGACCGACATCGAGGTGACGGGCGCCGGGAGCCAGTACATCCCGGAGGACCCCGAGGACAACACCGTCGGCGCCGTCGCGGAGGCGCTTTCCGCCCCCGCCCACATCCAGATCGACAAGGGCGTCCGGCCCGCCTCCGGGCTGGGCTCCTCGGCGGCCTCCGCCGCGGCGGCCGCCGTCGGCCTGAACGAACTATACGGCCGCGGCCACACCCGGGCGGAACTCGTCCCGATCGCCGCGGAGGGCGAGGCCGTCGTCTCCGGGGACGCCCACGCGGACAACGTCGCGCCGTCGATCCTCGGTGGGTTCACCGTCGCCCGCGAGGACGGCGTCGAACGGATCGACGCCTCGATCCCGCTCGTGACCTGCCTGCCGGACATCGTCGTCTCGACGAGCGACGCCCGCGAGGTCGTCCCCGACGGCGCCACCATGGACCAGCTCGTCGACGTGGTCGGGAGCGCGGCGGCACTGACGGTCGGGATGGCGCGCGATGATCCTGCCCTCGTCGGCGCCGGGATGGAGGACGGCGTCGTCACGCCGGCTCGGGCCGACCTCATCACCGGCTACGGCCCCGTCCGGGAGGCCGCCTTCGACGCCGGCGCGACCGGCGTCACCATCTCCGGCGCCGGCCCGGCGGTGATCGCCGCCTGCCGGGAGCGGGACCGTCGCGACGTCGCCGCCGCGATGGTCGAGGCCTTCGAGGCCGCCGAGGTCGACGCCCGGGCCCACCAGACCCGGATCGGCGAGGGCGCGACGATACACTGACCGCGAGGCCGACCGCAGGGAGGCCTCGGAACGAGCGAGCGGGAGGAGCGACCAGCGGGAGCGACGACACGCGAGCCGCGAACCGGGCGTCTACTTCGTCTGGTGCAGTGCCGTGCCCAGCGGTGCTCGACCTCGTATACGCCGGATCCGCTTCGAAGCTGGCCGATACAGGTGTTCGAGGCGGCAGAGCGGCCGATGGAGCCGGAACGGCCGACCGCCGCGCCCCCGCCCCTTCCGATGCGTTTTACCCCCGCCGGCGACTGGGTGTGCGCATGCCCGACGAGGAATACCGCGTCGAACAGGACAGCCTCGGCGAAATGGAAGTGCCCGCGGACGCATACTGGGGCGCCCAGACCCAGCGCGCCGTCGAGAACTTCCCCATCTCCGGACTCACCTTCCAGCGGCGGTTCGTCCGCGCGCTCGGGGTCGTCAAGAAGGCGGCCGCGGAGGCCAACCTCGAACTGGAACGCATCCCGGCCGAGGAGGGCCGGGCCATCGTCGAGGCCGCCGACGAGGTCGTCGCCGGCGCCCACGACGATCAGTTCCCCGTCGACGTCTTCCAGACCGGATCCGGGACCTCCTCGAACATGAACGCCAACGAGGTCATCGCCAACCGCGCGACCGAGATCTACGGCGGCGAGGTCGGCAGCCGGGAGATCCACCCGAACGACCACGTAAACTGCGGCCAGTCTTCGAACGACGTCATCCCGACGGCGATGCACGTCGCCGGACTGGAGGCCCTGGAGAAGGACGTAATCCCCGCACTGGAGTCACTCGCCGAGGCGCTTTCGGCGAAGGAACGGGAGTTCGACGGCGTCGTCAAGACCGGCCGCACCCACCTCCAGGACGCCACCCCCGTCCGGCTCGGCCAGGAGTTCGGCGGCTACCGCACCCAGATCCAGAAGGGCGTCAAACGAGTCGCCAGCGCACGGGACCACCTCGGGGAACTCGCGCTGGGCGGGACCGCCGTCGGCACGGGCCTGAACACCCACCCGGAGTTCCCCGGGCTGGCCGCCCAGTTCGTCTCCTCGGAGACCGGCCTGGAGTTCCGGGAGGCCGACGACCACTTCGAGGCCCAGGCGGCCCACGACGCCATGAGCGAGGCCCACGGCGCGCTCCGGACCGTCGCCGGCTCGATGAACAAGGTCGCGAACGACCTCCGCCTGCTCGCGTCGGGCCCGCGGAACGGCCTCGGCGAACTCGAACAGCCCGAGAACCAGCCGGGCTCCTCCATCATGCCCGGGAAGGTCAACCCGGTCGTCGCCGAGTCGGTCAACCAGGTCCACAAGCAGGTCGTCGGCAACGACGCCGCCGTCGCCGCGGGCGCCGCCCGCGGCGAACTGGAGCTGAACCTCTACAAGCCCGTGGTGGCGTACGACTTCCTCCAGAGCGCCGAGTTGATCGCCAACGCGGCCGAGACGTTCGCCGAGCGGTTCGTCGCGAACCTCGAGGCCAACGAGGACCACTGCCGGACACGGGTCGAGCAGTCGATGGCGCTGGCGACCGCCCTGAACCCGGCCATTGGCTACGACGCGGCCGCCACGGTCGCAAAGCGGGCGCTCGACGAGGGCAGATCCGTCCGCGAGGTCGCGGTCGCGGCGGGCCACCTCACCGAGGCGGAGGCGGAGGAGGTACTGGACCCGGCGGGGATGACCGACCGGGTCGTCCTGGGCGAGGACTGACCGGCGGTCGTCGATCGCACGGATCGGGCGAGGACGAACCGGCCGTCGCCGAGGGCACCCACCGGGCGAGGACGAACCGGCCGTCGCCGAGGGCACCCACCGGGCGAGAACGGACCGGCCGTCGCCCAGAGTACGGACCGGCCGACGGCGCGGCCGTCCGGCCGCCGCCCGCCGCCGCTTCACTAACCATATATAGACGTTCCGGTCCCGTTCCGTATTACGAAGACCCTCGCGTGGGGTTAGGGGGGTGTAGCCCCTACGTGTAGTCATGTCATCGAACGACAGCCAGCTAGGCAACGAGACAGGCGGTCCGGACTCGGTCGACATCTCGCGGCTCCGCGGGGAACTCGACGGCGGGACCGCCTCCGACGAGGCGACGCTTTCGGCCATCGCCTCGACGGCCGATCGGTCGGTGTTTCCGGATGGCTTCTCGTTCCGCGAGGAGCGGGTGAAGGCGTCCCTCGACGAACTGCTCGTGATGCTGGCCGGCGTCCGCTCCTCGGAGACCCACGGCAAACAGCTGATCGACGACCTCGACGAACAGTTCGACACCCCGCTCTCTCCCGGCACCGTCTACCCGCGGCTTCACGACCTCTGTGACGACGGCGTCCTCGAGCGTCGCGAACTCGTCCGCACGAAGGAGTACGAGGTAACCGACCCCATCGAGGCCCGCGCCAGTATCGCGGAGTCGGCCCGCCAGCACCTCGCGTTGGGTCTCGCGTTCAAGGCCGCCCTCGAGCAGGGCGCGTTCGGGGACGACGAGTAACGAGACGACGAGCGACCGGGCGCTTACCGGGTCACCTTGCGACCAGTCGCATACCGAGTCGGCGAGCGACTAATCGTATACCGAATTCGCCGAGCGACGGCACGACGAGCAACGATACGGTCTCCGGGCCGACTATCGACCGGGTCGACGGCAAAAGAGACGATCACAGAGTCGACGAACCACCGCACGACGAACACGGATATACGGGGCCGGACTGCGGTCCGGCAGCCGGGCCTGCCGCGGCCGACCGCCGTATTTTTTGACACTGGACGCCGCAGTCACCGACGATGAGCCAGGACTACGAGGAGCAGGGCCTCGTCGCCGGCCTCGAGATCCACCAACAGCTCGACACGGCGACGAAGCTGTTCTGCAACTGCCCGACGGAGCGCCGCGATCCCGCCGAGTCCGTCCGGTCGTTCACGCGCTATCTGCATCCGACGAAGTCCGAACTCGGCGAACTCGACGAGGCCGCCCTCGAGGAGTCACGGGTCGACCGGGCGTTCGAGTACCTCGCGTTCGACACGACCTGTCTCGTCGAGGAGGACGACGAGCCGCCCCACCGGCTCGACGCGGCGGCCCTGGAGGCCGCGATGGAGATCGCGGCGCTTCTGGACTGCGAGCTCGTCGACCAGGCCCACGTGATGCGGAAGATCGTCGTGGACGGCTCGAACACCTCCGGCTTCCAGCGGTCGGCGCTGGTGGCGACCGACGGCGAGATCCGGACCGACCACGGCCCCGTCGGCATCGACGACCTCCTGCTCGAGGAGGAGTCCGCCGCCCGCATCGAGGAACGGGACGACGGGGTCGTCTACGCGCTGGACCGCCTGGGCATCCCGCTCGTGGAGATCGGGACCGAGCCCGACATCCGGTCTCCCGCGCAGGCGAAGGCCGCCGCCGAACGCATCGGCATGTTGCTCCGTTCGACGGGGACGGTAAAGCGCGGGCTCGGCACCATCCGGCAGGACGTCAACGTCTCCATCGCGGAGGGCGCCCGCGTCGAACTCAAGGGCGTCCAGCGCCTCGATGACATCGACGACATCGTCGCGAACGAGGTGGCCCGCCAGGTCGAACTCCTCGAGGCCGCCGCGGACCTGCGCGACCGCGGCGCGGCCGTCGCCGACCCCGAACCGGTGACCGAGGTGTTCGCCGACACCGACAGCGGCGTGATCGCCGGCGCCGAAACCGTGATGGCGGTCCGCCTTGAGGGCTTCGACGGGCTCGTCGGCCGGGAGATACAGCCCGACCGGCGGCTCGGCACGGAGCTGTCGGACCACGCCACACGGCACGGCGCCGGCGGCATCTTCCACACGGACGAACTCCCGGCATACGGCATCAGCGAGGTGGAGGTCGAGGCGCTCCGGGACGCCGTTGATGCCGGCGCCGACGACGCCGTCGCCATCGTCGCGGCCGACGCCGCGGTCGCCGAGCGGGCCATCGAGGCCGTCGCCGACCGCGCCGCGGTCGCCATCGAGGACGTCCCCGAGGAGACCCGAGGCGCGAACGAGGACGGCACCTCCCGCTACCTCCGACCCCTTCCGGGGGCGGCGCGGATGTACCCCGAGACGGACGTGCCGCCGGTCGAACCCGACCCGGCCGACGTCGAACCGCCGGAACTGTTGACCGAGAAGGTCGACCGGTATCAGGCCGAGTACGGCCTCGACGCCGGCCTGGCCGAACAGGTCGCCTACGGCGAGCACATGCAGACGTTCGAGGCCGCCGTCGAGCGCGGCGTCGACCCGACCACCGCCGCCGGGACGCTCGAGTCAACGGTGACCGAGCTCCGCCGGGACGACGTCCCGGTCGAATCCCTCACCGAGCGTCACCTCCTCGATGTCCTTGGGCTGGTCGAGGCCGGCGAACTCCCGAAGGAGGGTATCGGGCCCGTGCTCTCGACGCTCGCAGAAGAGCCGGGGCTCGACGCCGATGCGGCGATGGAGGCCGCCGGCGTCGGCGGCGTCGACCGCGAGGCCGTCCGGGAGGTCGTCGTCGAGGTCGTCGAGCGGAACGCCGACCAGGTTCAGGCCGAGGGGATGGGCGCCTTCTCCGGCCTGATGGGCGAGTGCATGGGCGAACTCCGCGGGCAGGCCGACGGCGAGGTCGTCTCGGAGCTGTTGCGCGAGGAGATCGGCAAGCGAACCTGATCGCGGTCCCCGCCGACGGCGGCCCGTTCCCCGCTGTCGTTCGGTCCGGCCGTTTCCTCCCGTTCGGCCGTTCGATTCCGTCCCGAGACTTAACGGGACGTGCCGAGAAGCGCCCCCATGGACGGGGAGGAGCTCTACGTCGAGACGTGGCTCGACGCCGACGTGGCCGACCTCTGGGCCGCCACCCAGGAGCCGGACGAACACCAGCGGTGGGACCTCCGCTTTACCGACATCGACTACCTCCCGCGACCGGACGAGTCCGACCCCCAGCGGTTCGAGTACGCCACCCACGTTGGGTTCGGGGTCGGCGTCACCGGCGAGGGTGAGTCGACCGGGGAGACCCGCGAGGGCGGCGTGCGGACCTCCGCGCTCCGGTTCCGGTCCGACGACCCGAAGTCCCTCATCGCGGAGGGCACCGGCTACTGGAAGTACGTGCCGGAGGACGACGGCGTCCGGTTTCTGACCGGGTACAACTACCGGGTCCGGTTCGGTCGGGTCGGGCGCCTGTTCGACCGTCTCGTGTTCCGGCCGCTCATGGTGTGGGCGACGGCGTGGAGCTTCGACCGGCTCCGCCTATGGCTGGAGGCCGACGTCTCCCCGGCGGCCTCCATCAGGGCCGCGGCCGCCCACGTCGGTGCCCGCCTGGGGCTCGTCCTGGTCTGGCTGTACGCCGGTCTGGTCCCGAAGCTCCTCGGGCCCCACCCCGAGGAACTCACCCTGGCCGGGGCGGCCCTGCCGGCCGGGCTCGGGCCGGAACCCGCCGTGCTCGCCCTCGGCGCGGCCGAGGTCGGGCTCGCAGGGGTGCTGCTCGTCGGCTGGCACCGCCGGTGGCCGCTCCTGCTTTCGGCAGCGGCGACGGTGGGCGTCGTCGGTGCCGGGGTGCTGGCGCGACCCGTCCTCCTGGCGCATCCGCTCTCACCGCTCCCGCTGGGCGCCGCGATGCTCGGGCTGGCCGCCGCCGGCTCCGCAACCATCGAGGACCTCCCCCGAGCGAGCCGGTGTATCACCGACCGGGCCGACAGCCGCCTTCCATGGAACAGCGGCGCCGGAGCGGCCGAGAGGGACCACGTCGGGGGCGAGGCGGCGTGAGCGACCGGTCGATATACGAGCGCGCACTCGGCGAGGGCTTCCAGGACCTGCACCCGAAGATCCAGCGGCGGTTCGGCTTCGATAGCGACGACGACGTGGCCGCCGTCGGCCGCGGTGAGATGCGGTACGTCCGCAACGGCGGCCTGGTGGTGTACCCGTTCCTGCTCGTCGGGGCCACCCACAACACGATGTTCCCCGAGGAGAACACGGCGGTGCCCTTCGAGGTCCGCAACTACGCCTACGTCGACGCCTACGGCCGCGAGACCGTCAGTTGGCTCCGCCGATTCCGGATGCCGCGGGAGCGGCGGTTCGACGCGGCGATGATCTACAGCGAGGACCGGGACTGCATCGTCGACTACCTCGGAACCCGCCACCACCTCGCCGTCGACATCGACCTCTCGGTGAGCGACGAGGGCGGCGTGCACATTCGAAGTGGCGACCAGCGGCTCTACGCCTTCGGTCGCGGCGTCGACTTCCCGATGTTCCTTTCGGCCCGCGCCGACGTTCACGAGTGGTACGACGAGGACGCGGAGACCTTCCGCATCCACGTCGACGTCCGGAACGACGTCGTCGGGCTGATCTTCGAGTACGAGGGCAGCTTCGACGTCGAGTGGGTCGACTGCGACACGGTGCCCGAGAAGCACCGGTCGGTGTCGCCGACACGTGGGGAGTAGACCACCCCTGCTGACGGGTCGACGTCAGGGGCCGTCAGAAGGGTCCGCGTCCTCGTCCCACTTCCCGACCCGGCGTGGAATCTCGCCGGTCGCCACCATCGCGCCGCGGCGCAACACACCGCGCAGCGTCCGCGCCTCGCGACCCGTCGGATGTGCCCTGGCGAGCAGGCGCCGGAACAGCCGGCCGGTCTTATCGACCTTCTCCGGCGGGTGGCCGACGGCCCGCAGATAGTCGTCGAAGGTCCCGTAGAGGCCCTCGAGTTCGCGCTCTTCGGCCCGCTCGTGGGGCTCCTCAGGGTGCTGGGTCGCCTCGACGGTCACCTCTCGGAGCTCGTACAGCACGATAGTGGCGGCCTGTGCGAGGTTCAGGACGGGGTAGTCGGCGGCGGCCGGGATCGAGCAGACCCGGTCGAACCGGGCGAGTTCCTCGTTGGTGAGGCCGACGCGCTCCCGGCCGAAGACGAGACAGACGTCGGCGTCGATGCCCGCGACATCGTCGGCCAGGTCGGCGGGCTCGACGAACGGGTAGCGGACGTGCTTCGTGGCGTCCTCGTTCGTGATGGCCGTCGTCGCGACGGTGTAGAAGTTCTCGACGAGAAACTGGAGGTCGACCTCGCGGGCGTCCGGGAGGACGTCCTCGCGGGCCTGGCCGGCGAACCCGTAGGCCTCGCCGTCGGGGTCTAAGTCCGGCGGGTCGACGAGGTATAGCGCTTCGAGCCCGAAGTTCTTCATCGCGCGCGCGACGGTGCCGACGTTGCCGGGCGTCTCGGCGCCGACCACGGCGACGGCAACGTCGGGCATCTCAGGTGAGCTCCGAGTAGTCCATCCCGAGGTCATCGAGCGCCTCGTCATCCAGATCCGCGATGGCCGCCTCCAGCTCCGGGACGTCCTCGCCCATCTCCGGCGCGGGGATCCGGTCCGGTTCCGTGTCGACATGTAAGAGGCCCCCGTAGCCGTCCGGCGCGCGGTTCCCGGCGGCGAACCACTCGTGGAAGACGTCGGCGAAGTGCTCCTCGCCCGTGTGGTCGCTGCCGCCCGCCTCGCGGTACCAGTAGAGGAAGTCCGCCTCGTGGTCCGGACAGAGCAGTACCTCGGAGAGCGGCTCCCCGTAGACGATGCGGGCGACGTCGCAGTCGGCCTTCGCCTCGTTGAGAAGGTAGCAGGCGTCGCAGGGCTCGCCGGCCACGACCCGCAACCGGATCAGCCGCTGCCGGGTCTCCTCGGTGACCTCCTCCAGCGGCCGCACGTGACCCTCCTCGTCGAAGACCTCCGTCTCGTCGAACCGCCAGCCCCGCAGCGCGATGGAGACCTTGCCCATGTCGGCGGTTCGGGGCCGGCCCGGATAAGCGCGTCCGTCCACGAATCGGCGGCCGTCACCGCTATCCGGTCCCTTTAGCCGGCGGCGGGCGAACGCGCCGGCATGCGAACGGTCACCGCCGCCGGCCTCCCCATCGGCGACGACCACCCGCCGCGGATCATGGGCGTGCTCAACGTCTCCGAGGAGTCCCCCTACGACGGGAGCGTCCACGCCGACCCGGGCGAGGCTGCGGCCTACGTCGACGAGGCGCTCGTCCGCGAGGGCGCCGACATCGTCGACGTCGGCCTGGCGTCGGCCAACAAGCGGTTCGAGGTGCTGTCGGCCGAGGCGGAACTCGACCGGCTCGAGACCGCCGTCGAGACCGCGGCGAGCACCTCGGGCGACGTCGTCTGGTCCATCGAGACCCGGTACCACGAGGTCGCCGACGCCGCGCTGTCGGCCGGCTTCGACATGGTGAACGACGTCTGCGGGTTCGCCGACCCGGAGATGCCCCGCGTCTGCGCCGAGTACGACGCCGCGGTCTCGAAGATGGCGTCGCCGCCGGACCTCCAGCGGCCCGGCGCCGTCGCGGACGGCAACCGGGCGGCACGGCGCGCCGCCGGTCCGGCGCGTCGCCGGGGGCACGCCGACGACGTCTACGAGGCCCTGGCGCGGAACGGCTTCACAGACAAGACGCTCGTCGACCCCGCCTTCGGCGGGTGGTCGGCGGCTAAGACGCTGGCGGACGACCGGGAGACGTTCGATCGCCTCCGCGAGTTCCAGGGGTTGGGGCGCCCCATCCTGGTCTCGATCAACCGGAAGAACTTCCTGAAGGACGTCGTCGACCGCGACACCGATGGCGCGCTGCCGGCGTCGCTCGCGGCGACAGCCATGGCCGTCGAGCGCGGCGCCCACGTCGTCCGGACCCACGACGTCGCCGCGACCCGCGACGCGGCCAGGATCGGCCACGAGTTCACCCGGGACCGCCTCCAGGACCCGGCCGTCGGCGTCGCGGAACTGGACGTGACGACGGACGCCGAGTTCCGCCGCCACCGCGACAGGGTCGCCGGCGGCGACGGCCTCGAGGCCGACGACGCCGTCGTGACCCGCGTCGCCGAGGTCGATATCCCCCCGGTCGCCGCCGAGCACGTCGCGACCGCCGCCCGGCAGTCCGGCATCGACGTCTACGGCGACGAGACGCTGTTACTCGCCGGCGAGGACCCCCAGTTCCGCTCGGTCAACGCTGCAAGCAACGACGCCCCCGAAGCCGCCGAACGGGCGATAGAGCAGCTCTCCGGCGGCTTCGAATAGTCTGACGGCTGGCAGACGGATGGCGTTCGCGACGAGAAAGCTTATACCAGTCCCCTCGAAAGGCCCGGGTGGATGCCCGGAGGGCACACCGGGTAGGGGTACCTTGGTGTCCTCGGGGCCCAGTCTTTCGACCCCGTAGTGGCCATGCTATACGCGGAGTGGCGTCCGGCCTACGAGGCGATCTGCCGCGCGTTCGACTACGACCGGGCGGCCGACGAGCGGGGTCGCGACGCCCTTCGTGAGCTAGTCGCCGGTCGCGAGCCGCTCGTCCCCGGGGATCTCTCGCTATCCGGCACCGTCGCCGTCTGCGGCGCCGGCCCCTCGCTCCCGCGCGACGTCGAGACCGCCCGCCGGGCGGACGCCGTCGTCGCCGCCTCGACGGCCGCCGTCGGCCTCCAGGAGGCCGGCGTCGGCGTCGACTGCCTGGTGACCGACCTCGACGGCGACCCCGCAATGGCCCGCGGGATGGCCGCCGCCGGCACGCCAGTGGCCGTCCACGCCCACGGCGACAACGTCGAGTCGATTCGGCGCCACGTCCCGGAGATGGCGGTCGCGGCGGTGCTGCCGACGACGCAGGCCGAGCCCCGGCCGCCCGTCTATAACCACGGCGGGTTCACCGACGGCGACCGGGCCGCGTTCCTGGCGGACGCGTGCGGCGCCGACCGCCTCCTGTTTCCCGGCTGGGACCTCGAGGACCCCGCCGTCGAGGCGGAGAAGGCCCGCAAACTCGCCTGGGCCGAACGGCTCCTCCACTGGCTGGAACGCCGGCGCGACGAACGGTTCGCGCTGCTCGACGGCCGCCGGGACGACGTCGAACTCCCCTGGCTGTAAGGACCCAATCAACCGCGTGGCCCATGGACGGGCCCACGTGTCATCACGGCTCGACACCGCGGCCGGCCACCGACCGCCGTCGACACCCCTCCGGAGCGATCTCGCCGAGCGGCCCGCGCTCCGGCGGAACACCCATTACGGAGGGAGAATACGACCGCGTATGGCGACCGACAGCGAGACCGGCTGCGACAAGTGCGGCCAAACCCAGACCGACGTCGGCACGATCTCGACGACCGGCGGCGGGCTCACCAAGTTGTTCGACGTCCAGACGAACAGCTTCAAGGTCGTCTCCTGCACCAACTGCGGCTACTCGGAGCTGTACCGGGACGACACGGCCGGCTCCAGCGACATCGTCGACGTCTTCCTGGGCTGATGGCTGCCCACGGCGCCATCTTCGTGTTGGTCCTGCTCGTCGGCCTGCTGGCCCCACTCGGGCTGTACTATCTGGTCAGGCGCGAACACGACGACCGGGAGGAGATGAGTCGGGAGGAGGCCGAACGGGCCGCGCGGCGCGACGTCGACGACGAGCGGTAGCCTACGGCACCAGGAGAACCTTGCCACTGGACTTGCGGTCCTCGATGAACGCGTGGGCCTCGGCGGCGGCCTCCAGATCGAAGGTGTGGCCGACCTGGACCGCGACCGTCCCGTCGGCGAGCAGCCCCGAAAGCTCCGGGACGGCCCCCATCACCCGCATGGGTTCCTCGGCGATGGCGCGGCCGAGGTGGTAGCCGATGACGCGCTTGTTGCCGAACAGTAGGTCGGCCGTGTTCGGCCGGCCGGGTTCGCCGGACGCCGCCCCGTAGGAGACCATCCGGCCGAACGAGGAAAGCGCCTGCAGGCTCCGGTCGGTCGTCTCCCCGCCGATGCCGTCCAGCACCAGCTCCACGCCCTCGCCGTCCGTGACGTCCTCGACCCGGTCGACGAAGTCCACCTCGGTGTAGCGGATGCCGTGGTCCATCCCGAGGTCCCGCGCCACCTCGAGTTTCGCCTCGGTGGAGGCCGTCCCGACGACCGTCGCGCCGGCCTCGTCGGCCAGCTGGACGGCGGCGGAGCCGACGCCGCCGGCGGCGGCGTGGATCAGGACGGTCTCGCCCGCCTCGAGCCCGCCCCACTCGTGGAGGCAGTTGTGAGCGGTGAGCCACTGGACCGGGAACCCGGCGGCCTCCTCGACGCCCATCCCCTCGGGGATCTCCAGCAGGCCGCGGGCGTCCGCCACCGTGTATTCAGCGTACCCGGCGGCTTCGACCAGCGAGACCACGGCCTCGCCCGGCTCGCGGTTCACACCGTCGCCGACCGCGTCGACGACGCCGGCGACCTCCATCCCGGGCACGTACGGCGGCTCCGGGCCGCCATGGTAGTGGCCGCGCCGCTGCATGATGTCGGCGAAGTTGATGCCGGCGGCCCGGACCTCGAGCCGGACTTCCCCCTCGTCGGGCTCGGGGACCGGGCGCTCGGTGGTCGTCAGGACGTCGGCGTCGCCATAGGCGGGGACCTCGATGGCTCGCATGGGCATACGCCGCCTGCGGCCCCCGGCCCTATCAACGCACGGAACGACGCAACGCCGGGACACATACGGGCCCAGCGGCCCGCCGGCGTCCCCATTGGGTCCGCCGTCGACGCCGCGAAAGACTGGTTTCCCCTCGCATCCATCCTCACGGTCACTAAAAGCTGAACCGATGCTCGACGGCCGCCCCCGGCCACCTTTATGCCGTTTCGGGCGTCCTGTCCGGGTATGTCGTACGACTGCTCGTTCCTCGAGGACCTCCCGCTGGACGGCGACGTCTCCTTCGGGGAGTCGGCCCGCGAGAGCCACGCCGCCGACTGGGTCGCTCAGGAGGCCGGCATGGGCGTGACCCCTGACGCCGTCGTCTGGCCGAAATCGACCGCGGACGTTTCGGCCGTCCTCGAGGCCGCGAACGACCGCGAGGTGCCCGTGACGCCGTACGCCGCCGGGACCTCGCTGGAGGGCAACGCCGTTCCACTATTCAGGGGCGTCAGCATGGACATGACGAAGATGGACGCGGTACTCGACGTCCGACCCGAGGACTTCCAGATCGACGTCGAACCCGGCGTGATGGGCGACGTCGTCGACGAGACGGTCGCCGACCACGGGCTGTTCTTCCCGCCGATGCCGTCCTCGGCGAACCTCTCGACGGTCGGCGGCATGATCGTCAACGACGCCTCCGGCCAGCAGACCGTCAGGTACGGCGAGGTCGCCGACTGGGTGCTCGAACTCGAGGTCGTCCTGGCCGACGGCACCGTCGTCGAGGCCGGGAGCAAGGCCGTCAAGACCTCCTCCGGCTACAACCTCAAGGACGTCATCGTCGGCAGCGAGGGCACCCTCGGCGTGGTGACCCGCGCCACGCTCGAACTCGCGGGCCTGCCGGAGCAGATCAAGGGTGGGCGGGCGGTCTTCGGAACGATGGACGCCGCCGCCGAGGCGGTGTCCGACGCGGTCCGGTCCGGCGTCGACGTCGCGAAGATCGAACTACTCGACCCGCTGGCCGCCGAGATGGCCAACGACTACTTCGACACCGGCCTCCCGGACGGCTCGATGATCTTCTACGAGTTCCACGCCGACCACGGCGTCGACGACGAGATCGACTTCTTCGAGACCATCCTCGAGGCCCACGACGTCACGACCTCCGAGGTCGCCGACGAGGACCGGATGGCCGAGATCTGGCGGGCCCGCGACGAACTCGCCTTCGCCGTCCAGCAGTACGACCCCGACCTCGAACCCCGCCACCCCGGCGACGTCACCGTCCCGATCAGCAGGTACCCCGACATCGTCCGGCACGCGAAGGACCTCGCCGACGACCACGACCTCCCGCTGCCGGTCTTCGGCCACGCCGGCGACGGCAACGTCCACTACGCCGCCCTGATCGACCCCGACGACGCCGACTCCGAGGCCCGCGCCGAGGACGTTTACGACGGCATCGTCGAGCAGGCCATCGAGTGGGGCGGCACCGCCACCGGCGAGCACGGCATCGGGATGGGCAAACGGCGGTTCCTCGAGCTGGAGCACGGCGCCGGCGCCGTCGAGGCGATGCGGGCGCTGAAGGGCGCATTAGATCCCAACGACGTCCTCAACCCCGGGAAGATGTTCCCCGAGACGGCGGCCGAGGGCGGTCGCGTCGACCTCCCCGGCCGGTGACTCGGGGTAACTCGCCGGGGGCCGAACCCGATGATTCCGCCGGAGCCGGAATGCAGAGAATATTTGTGTCGCCTGTACTTCGTCCCGGGTGATGTCGAACCACACGACGCGACGGAACCTGGTACGGTCGATGGCCGCTGCCGGCCTCGCAGTCGGCCTTGCGGGATGTAACGGCGACGACGGGGACGGCAACGGCGACGGCAACATGACCGATGGGCCCACCCCCACGAACGGGACCGAGACCGACGGACAGGGGGCCGCCGCGGTCGCCGAGGCCTCGTTCGCGGCGTCGCTGTCCGACGACGACTCGATCCCGGGCCACGACGACTCCGGCTCGGACGGCACCGGCGAGGCCAGCTTCGACGGCACCGCCGAGGGGGACATCGAGTTCGAGGTCACCTGGGAGAACCTCGAGGGCGACGTCACCGGCATCCACATCCACGGCGAGGGGTCCGCCGACGGCGGCTACCTCGTGCGGCTGTTCGAACCCTCCGAGTCCGAGCACGCCGACGGCGCCGTGCTGACCGGGGACCTCAAGGCGGCGTCGGGCGGCTCGATCAGCGGCACGTTCACCGACGAGCACGTCAACCCCTCGGGCGACTTCGACGGCGACATCGAGACGACCGCCGCACTCGTCGCCGAACTCGAGAGCCCGGAACTCGGCGAGAGCGGCGGCGTCGTCAACATTCACAGCGAGCACGACCAGGACAGCGAACTGGCGGGGCAAGTCACCGCCCAGTGAGGCCACGACCGCGTTCGACCGCGTCGAGGGTCGGCGCGACTATCAGTTAAACGCCCTCGTATGCGGCGGCGAACCGATTAGCGGCTCGTGGCCGAAGGCCGCGCCATGCGGCACACCCACCTCGACGAGGAACACGAGCTGATCCGGTCGTCCCTCCGGGAGTTCCTGGAGGCCGAGATCGCCCCCGAGCTGCCGGCGGCCGACCGGGAGCCGATGAGCAAGGCCGACGCGATCGAGTACCAAAAGCTGCTCGGCGACCTCGGCATCGGGCCGGGCGACGTCGAGGGCGACGGCTTCGCCGACCCGCTCACCTACGCCGTCACCTCCGAGGAGATCTCGCGGATCTGGCCGTCGCTGAACGTCACGCTGAACATGTCGTTCCCGACCCGTTTCGCCCGATACGCGGGCGAGGAGACCCGGGCCGCGCTCGCCGACACGCTCGACGACGGCTCCTGTATCGGCTGCATGGCGGTCACCGAGCCGGACGGCGGCAGCGACACCCGGAACCCGACGACCACGGCCGAGAAAGAGGGCGACGAGTACGTCATCGACGGCCAGAAGACCTGGGTGTCGAACGCGCCGATCGCCGACATGGCGCTGGTCGTCGCCAACGATGAGGCCCTCGGCCAGCGGGACTTCTTCATCGTCGACTGCGTCACGAACGACGTCGAGACGCGCGAGCTGGGCAAGCTCGGCTGGAACGGCTCGCCGACGGGCCAGATGTTCTTCGACAAGGTCCGCGTCCACGAAGACGACAAGCTGATGAACGCCGTCGCTGAGATGGTGGCCTCCGGCGACTCCGACATCGCCGACAACGAGATGTTCCGGACCCAGAACCCGCTGAACGCCATGTTCTCCTACATGCGGACGGGGATGGCCGCGATGTCGGTCGGCATCATGCAGGCCGCCTACGAGGACGCCCTCCGGTACGCCAAACAGCGGGAGGTCTTCGGCGGCCCCATCGGCGGCCACCAGCTGGTCCAGGAGAAGCTCTACGAGATCCGTGCCGGCCTCGAGACCGGGCGGCTGCTCACCTACGAGACCGCCCGGAAGGTCGCCGAGGGCGACCCCGAGGCCCGGCTGTACTCCTCGCTGGCGAAAGGGTGGGTCTGCGAGACGAGCGTCGACGTTACCGACCTGGCGCTGCAGATCCACGGCGGCAACGGGCTCTCCGAGGAGTACCCCCTCGAGCGGTACTACCGGGACGCCCGCACCATGACCGTCCCCGACGGGACGACGGACATCCAGAAACTCGTCGTCGGCAAGGAGTTAACCGGCGAGAGTGCATACACATAGACACCGTGGTCCGGTGGTCTCGCGACGCGCGACGGCTCGTCGTCTCGACGGTTCTGGTAACGCTTCTCGTTGCGGGCAGCGCCGGCGTCGTGGTGGCCCCACACTACGACGGCGACAACGACGGCGACCGCGCCAGCGACTTCCGCGTCGCGACCTACGGCGGCCCGCCCGCTGACCAGCGCGCCCCGGGCGCCACCGACCGGAGCTACTGGACGGAGTCGACCATCTACGGTATACCCGACGGGGAGACCGTCTACCTGACGGAGACAGTGACCTACCGGCCGATCCCCTCGAGCTGTGCGCCCGAGGACACCGAGGAGTTCGGCGTCGACCGCAACGCCACCTACGAAGGGGAACGACGCATCGACGACAGCGCCACCGAAAGCGTCGAGTCCTTCTCGAAGGACGCGGACGCCCGCGGCGCGTACGAACGGAACTACGGACAGTACGGCCGCCTTTCGACCACCGACTGGGCGTACGTCGAGCGGCTCCGCGTCGAGTGGTACGAGCCCGACGAGTTCGGCGCCCCGCTGGAGGTCCGGCACGGCGACCGGTTCGTCTCCGCCCAGCGGGGCTGTCTCGACAACCCCGACGCGGCCGGCTGGTACCGGTTCGCCTCGGTCACCACCGGCGAGTTCGACAACGGGACCGAGGTCAGTCAGGACCGGCCGACGTTCAGCCACTGGTTCTACGTCTGCGACTGTGCGAGCCGCGAGGCGGCCGTCGAGACGCTCGGTCCGCCACCCTCCGAGACGGACGCCGAGGGCGAGGCCGGGACGCCCACCTCCATGAGTGAGGCCGCGACAACGGCCGCCGGCACCGACACAGCCGGGCCGGTCGAGACGGCTCGCACGCCGACGGCCAATTCGACGACGACCGACGAGCCCACCGCCCGATCCACTTCAACGACGGCGACGACGCCCACGGCCGCCCCGGCCGACACCCCGACCGCCGGCTGGGACGACCGGGTCATACGGACGCCGACGGCCGCGGACGGCGCCGGGCTCACGCCGGTGGCACCCCTCCTCGCCACCATCGCCGGCCTCGCCCTGCTCCGCCGCCACTGAGGCCGGGTGCTTTTTCCCGTCGGTTGCCAACGGCCCCGCATGGACGGGCGGGCACTCGAAGAGGTCGCTGGCGCCATCCGGGACGCCGGCTCGGTCGTCGCCCTGACGGGCGCCGGTGTCTCGACCGCCTCGGGCATCCCCGACTTCCGTTCAGCGGACGGTATTTGGTCCGAGTATGACCCCCAGGCGTTCCATATCTCGCGGTTCCGCCGGGACTCGACGGCCTCCACCAGGACGCCGGCAGCGAGGACCCCGTCGAGATCCACGGCAACGGTCGACGGGTCGCCTGTACCGGGTGTAGCCGCCGGTCCGACGCCGACCCGGTGTTCGCGCGGGCCCGGGGTGGCGAGGTGCCGCCGACCTGCGACGAGTGCGGCGACGTCCTGAAGCCCGACGACGTTCTCTTCGGCGAGCAGTTGCCCGAGCACGCGCTGTTCCGTGCGCAGGCGCTGTCGGAATCGGCCGACGCCTACCTCGTCGTCGGCTCCTCGCTGTCGGTCGAACCGGCCGCGTCGCTGCCCCGGACCGCCGCCGAGCGCGGCGCGACCCTCGTCGTGGTCAACCTCGAGGACACCCCGCTGTCGAACCGCGCGGAGTACGACTTCCGCGCCGACGTCACCGAGGCGTTACCGCTCCTGGCCGACGCCGTGGTATCGTAGCCTCGGATAGCTTTTTGCCGCAGGGCAGCCACGAGCCGGCCACCATGGAGTACGAAGTCGTCGAACTGGCGGACGCCCCGGTGACCGACCTCTCGGAGATGGAGGCGCTGCCGCCGGACCACGATGTCAAACCCGTCGGGGACCTCCTCGGCCTGGAGGAGATGCGGGCGACCGTCTGGTACTTCGAGCCCGGCGAGGAGATCCAGTACCACGCCCACAGCGAACAGGAGGAGCTCTACTACGTCGTCCAGGGCGAGTTCTCGCTGAAACTCGGCCGGTCCGGCGAGGAGGAGTACGTCGAGGTCGAGGAGGGTGCGCTGTGGGCAGCCGGGCCGGAGATCGGCCATGGCCACCGGTACGTCGGCGACGAGGAGGGGGTCGTCCTCTCGATCGGCGCGCCGCCCGTCGAGGACCCGGGGCTGGACCCACACGAGCTCGACGAGTGAGCACTCGAGCCGGCGGCACCCCCGGCCCATCGTCCGGCTCGCGTGTCGTTCCTCTCTGCGGTCGGAGCTAGCGGCTCGCTCGTCCGGCGGCCTCCCTACGGTCGCCCCGCCCGCCGCCCGGCGCCAGGCTCGCGGCTCACTCCGTTCGCCGCTCGCCCGTTCCGAGGCCTCCCTCCGGTCGGCCTCGCGCCTCGCGTGTCGTCGGTCGCTCCGCTCACTGCTCGCGGCTGGTTCAACTCACCGCTCGCCTAACCGAGGCGCTCCCGGTGGTCGCGCCTCGCACCTCCCGCTCGCTCGTCCGGCGGCACTCCCTGGCTCACGGATCACTTCGTTCACCGGCAGCGCTTCGCCCTGCCGAACCCTCGCTCGCTGCGCTCGCGAGGACTCCGTTCGCCCGTTCGGCGGCCTCCCTCCGGTCGGCCTCCCGCGTCGCGCCGCCCGGCTCGCGGCTTCGCCGCTCGCTCGTCCGGCGGCGCTCCCGATGGTCGCGCCGCCAGCCTCAGATCGCTGCTTCGACCTCCTCCGGCGAGTCGGCCTCGCCGTAGGTCGTCTCGAGGTACTCGAAGATCCGTGCGGACTCGGACATCGTGACCCCGTAATCGTCGTCGACGATGACGGGGACCTGCCGCTGGCCGGAGACCGCATTGACCTCGTTCCGCCGGGAGTGGCGGCCCTCGACCCAGACGCTGTCGAACTCCAGGTCCAGCGCCTCGAGCTTGTCGACGACGAACTCGCAGTACGGACACCCCTCGAGCCGGTAGAGCGTGAGCGACATACCCGACAGTTCGGCCGCGTCGACAAAAAGCCGACGCCGGCCTCGTAGGACACCGCGCTTATGGGCCGCCGCTCGGATGTGGGGGTATGCCCCCGGCAGTCGGCGACGCCGCGCCTCGATTCGAGGCGCTACTCTGTGACGGCGAGACGTTCCGGGCGATGACGCTCACGGAGCGCACCGGTGACCGCGGCGCCGTCCTCGTCTTCGACGGCTTCGTGTTCTCGGCCATCGCGCGGAACTGGTGGCGGCGGTACGACCGCGCCGGGTGGGACGAGTTCGACGGCGTCACCGTCACCGGCGTGGTCCGGGACGGCCCGTACTCGATCAACGAGTTCCTCCGGCAGAACGACAGCCCCTTCGCCGTCTTCTCCGACGTCGACGGAGCGGTCGCCGACGCCTACGACCTCCTCGTCGAACGGGAGGGCATGGCCGGTATCCACACGGCGCGCCGTGCGATCTTCGTCCTCGACGTCGACGGGGTCGTCCGCCACGCCTGGGACACCGACGAGTGGATCCACCCCGTGCCGCGGGCGGAGATCGAGGCGGCCGTCGACGAACTCGGTCAGTAGTGCGCCGCGGCGACCGCGGCCGGCACGACCACCACCAGCCAGTAGACCAGACCGCCGACCGGTGCGGTGGTCATCTGGGTGCCGAGCCAGAGCCCGGCGACGACCCCGATGGCGGCATAGCCCGCCGGCGAAAACGCCCCGGCGACGACGGCGATACAGGTGGGGGCGTCATCGTAGCCCGGACCGACTCGACGGCGGACTACCGTGCCGTGGTCTCGTCGACCGCAACGTTCGGCGCCGTGCGGTACCTGAGACCACGGAACGCTGTCGGGCGTTCCCAGGCCGCGGGCGGTCGCCGGGGCGAACATCATTACGTCCCGATCGGGTGACGGTCCCGGTCCGTCGCCTCCAATGCCGCCCGGACCGAGCGCGACCACGGCGGCGTCGCCGGTCGGAGCTGATCCGTCAGCTGACGCCGAGTTCCTTCGCGATCGTGTTCAGCTGGATCTCGTCGGTCCCCTCGACGACCCGGAGGATCCTCGCGGTCTCCAGTTCGTCCATGAACGGGTTGTCCTCGGCGAGTCCGTTGCCGCCGTGGACCTGGACGACGTCGTCGGCGACGTCGAACATCACGTTCGACGCCAGGTACTTGACGATCGAGGACTCCTCGATGGTCTGCTCGCCCTCGTCCATCAGCCAGGCGAGCCGGAGTGCGGCGGCGTCGGCGGCGAATGCGTTCGCTCGGGCGCGGGCCAGCTTGTGGGAGACGCCTTGGAACTTTCCGATCGGCCGGCCGAACGCCTCCCGCTCCGTGGCGTACTCGACGCCCCGCTCGATGAGGAACTCCGTGTGGCCCAGCGCCCGCGCGCCGATCTCCAGCCGCCCGAGCGAGAGGAACTCCATCGCGTCGTAGAAGGCGCCATCCTCCGTGCCCAGCACGCGGTCGTCCGGAAGGCGGACGTCGTCCAGCGCGATCTCGCCCTGCATCCCCGTCATCCCGACGGCGTTGTTCAGCGAGGCGACCTCGTACTCGTCGCGTTCGACGATGAAGCAGGTGATGCCCCCGTACCGACCCATCTCCTCGATCGGCGACGTGCGGGCGAGCACTTGCACGAAGTCGGCGTACGGTGCGTTCGTGATCCACTGCTTGCGGCCGTTCAGGACCCACTCGTCGCCGTCTCTCTCCGCCGTCGTCGACATGTTCGGCGAGTCCGAGCCGACGCCCGGCTCCGTCTGGGCGAACGCGGTCGACTTCTCGCCGCGGACGCAGGGCTCGAGGTACCGCTCGACCTGCTCGCCCGCCGCCTGTGCCAACAGCGGCTTCGGCCCCTCCGGCCCGGCCAGCACGTACTCCGAGAGGCCCGGCCCGGACGAGGCGACGTGCTTCATCGCCCGGTACCAGGTGACGTTCGAGACCCCCTCCCCGCCCGCCTCCTCCGGGAGGTTCATCGCGTAGAAGCCCGCCTCGCCGCTCTTCTCGCGGACTTCCTGGATGGCCTCCTGGACCGCCGGGACGAGCCGTCCGTCCTCGGCGTGTCGCTTCCGCGGGTTCGACCAGGTCGCTCCGAGGTCATCCTCCAGCGGCTCGACCTCCTGCTCGATGAACTCATCGAGGCTGGTGAGAATGAGGTTCGTCTCTTCGGCCGTCCCGAAGCTGACACCCACGTTCGGGGTTTCCTGTATCGCCATAGCGCCATATGCGGCGGCCGCCTCCTTGAACCCTGTGTGCCGCCAGGCCGGACCCTGAACCCGGACCACGCGTCGTCAGTGCTCCGGCGACAGCAGGCTTATGCCACGACGCGACGACCGCCCCACATGCGACTCGACGGCGTGCGCGTCCTCGATCTGACGCGGTTGCTCCCCGGCCCGTACGCGACGCAACTGCTCGCCGACGCCGGCGCTGACGTGGTGAAGGTCGAGGACACCGGCGCCGGCGACTACGCTCGCCACATGCCGCCGGTCACCGACGACGGCGTCGGCGCCGTCTTCGACGCCGTCAACCGCGGCAAGCGCAGCGTCGCCATCGACCTAAAGGACGACGACGGCCGGGCGGCCTTCCACGACCTCGTCGCCGACGCCGACGTCGTCATCGAGAGCTTCCGCCCCGGCGTCACCGACCGCCTCGGCGTCGACTACGGGACGCTCACCGACCACCGGCCGGACCTGGTGTACTGCTCGCTCACCGGGTACGGCCAGGCCGGCCCGTACGCCGACCGGGCCGGCCACGACCTCAACTACGTCGGCCTCGCCGGTCTCCTCGACATGACCCGGGAGGGCGAGGACGAGACGCCCCGCGTGCCGGGGTATCAGATCGCCGACATGGCCGGCGGCCTCCTGGCGGCGTTCTCGATCTGTTCGGCGCTGCTCTCCCGGGAACTCGGGAACACCGACGGGGAGTACCTCGACGTAGCATTGACCGACGCTGTCGTCTCCTTCTCGCAGGCCATCGCCCCGGACGCGCTGGCAGGCGACGAGCCCCGACCGGGCGAGACCCCGCTGACCGGGCAGTACCCCTGGTACGACATCTACGAGACGAAGGACGGCCGGTACGTCACGCTCGGCGCCCTGGAGCCGCAGTTCTGGACCGCCTTCTGTGAGGCCGTCGACCGCCCGGACCTCGCGGACGCCCACATGACCGGCGACGCCGCCGAGCGCGAGGCGCTCCGCGAGGAGTTGACCGACATCTTCCGGTCCCGGACCCGCGAGGAGTGGGCCGACGCGATGGCCGACGTCGACGCGACGGTGGACGCCGTCTACACCCCGGCGGAGACCTTCGAGCACCCACAGGTCGAGGCCCGCGGATACGTCGAACGGCCCGCCGACGCGGCGCCGCGGGTCGGCCTCCCCGTCTGCGGCTCGGAGATATCCCGTGGTGACGTCGGCGCCGCCCCGGGGCACGGCGAGCACACCGTGGAGGTGCTCTCGGCCGCCGGCCTCGGAGCTGACGAGATCCAGCGGCTGCGGGACGCCGGCGCGATCAGCTGACACCGGCCCCGACCATGTCGACGAGGGCCCGGCGCTTCAACAGTGCGAACCCGAGGAAGACGACGACGAACCCGACGAGCGAGAGGATACCGACCCTCTCGCCGAGGACGGCGACGCCGACCACGGTCGCGACCACCGGCACCAGGTAGGCGACGAGGCTCGCCTCGAAGGCGCCACGGTCGTGCAGGATGGTGAAGTAGATGATGAACGCGAGCGCGGTCGAGAACACCCCGAGATAGGCGACGACGCCGACGGCGGCGGGCTCGGCGGCTCTCGCCGGAACGGGTTCACCGGCGGCGAGACTGAGCAGGTGCAACACCAGGCCGCCGACCAGCATGGCCCACCCGGTCATCGGGACGCGCTCCATCGACGGGCGGGCGCGGTCGACGAGCACGCTGCCGAGCGAGACGCTTGCCACCTGCCCGAGGATGATCAGCCGGCCGGCCGTGTCACCGGCCAGCAGGCTGTCGGGGTTCGGCTGGACGACGAGCGCGATCCCGAGAAAGCCCAGGGCAACGCCGACGCTTCCGACCCCCGAGAGGCGCTCGCCGAGGAGCCCCAGCGCCCACAGCGCCGTCGCGATCGGCACCATCGCCTGGAGGATCGCGGCGACGCCGCTCGGGACGGTCTGCTGGCCGATGAAGAGCAGTCCGTTCCCCGCGACCAGGAACAAGCCCCCGAAGACGATCGCGTGTCTGTCGTTCCGACCGACGGGCCGCCAGCCATCGGTCGAGACGGCGGCGTACCCCAACAGGAGTACCGCGGCGGTGTCGTACCGAAACGCCGCGAACAACAGCGGCGGGATGTACTCGAGGCCGACGGAGATCGCGGGAAACGACAGCCCCCACATCGTCGCCAGCGTGACGAACAGGGCGGTCGCGTACCACCGGGACACGGTGGGTGGTCTCGCGGCCGCGTGAAATCCCTGCCGTTTGCGGCGGCGACGGGGGCCGGCCAGCGCTGCCCGGCGCGTCCGGAGTGGCGAACAGGCGACCCGTTCGTCGTGAACGCCGGCCCGTGGGTCGCACACCCGCCTCGGCGGCCCGGCGCGGACGGTCACCGCACGGGCCGTCTGGTCCCCTCTCGGTATCTAAATCCTCGGGTAACCTGCCACGACCGGTGTCGGTCGGAGATCCGGCCGTCCGCCCCGTTGCGTCAGTCGTGGATGAGGACGTCGATGACATCGGTGCCGCCGGTCTCGAGCGCGGTCTCGTACACTTCGGGGAACTCCGCAGTGGTTTCGACGAGGTGGCCGCGAGCTCCGTGGCTCTCGACGTTCCGCGGGATGTCGACGTGCGGGTCGAAGTCCATCCCGACGAAGTCGTAGTCCGCTTCCTCGCCGCCCATCATCTCGAGGGTGTTGTCCTTGAGGATGCGGTAGTTGCGGTTGTCGGGGACGACGACCGTCAGGTCGACGGCCTGGCGGACGGCCGAGTAGATGGCGTGGGGGTAGTAGAGGTAGGAGCCGTCGCCGATGTACCCCACGACGGTACGGGGGTTGTCACGGAGGGATTCGGCGATGGCGGCGCCGACGGCGGCCGGCAGGCCGTAGCCGAGGCCGCCGCCCTTGTTCGACAGCAACTGTTCGGCCCCGAACGGGAACCGGGTGAGCAGCGCGAACTTTGCGGTGACGCCCTCGTCGACGATGTACGTGTCGGAATCGACGGCCTTCATGTGGTCCACGAGTTCGGCCTTCGACGAGCGGGTGTCGCCGTCCGGCTTCTCGTCCTCCCCCATCTCCGTCATCGTGGCCTCGAGGCCGGTCTTCATCGTCTGAACGTACTGGATCCGTTCATCGCGCTCGGCGTCGTCGAGGCGGTCCTCGACGCGGTCGGCGAGTGTCCTCGGAGACGAGCGGGTTCTCGTGGCGGAGCAGCGTGGTGTTCGTCGAGCAGCCGACCAGCGCGAGCGTGTCGGTGTCCATCAGCATCGAGGCGACGTCCTCGTCGGGCCCGACGAAGGAGATCCACTGCTCGTGGTCGGTCGGGAAGTTGATCTCGCAGGCGAGGATCTCGCCGTGGACGCGGGCGCCGCAGGCCTCGGCGAGGCGGACGGCGGCGTCGACGGCGTCGGTCCCGGCGCGAGCGACGTGGTCGCCGACGACGAGTACCGGCTGGTCGGCCTCGACGAGGTAGTCGGCAGCCGTCTCGATGTTCTCCGGGTCGCCGCCGCCGGCATCGGGGATCGGGCCGAGCCGCTGTGGGTCCGCGTCGGTCTCGGACTGCATGACGTCAACGGGGAACGAGAGGAACACGGGACCGGTCGGTGGCGTCAGCGCCACCCGGACGGCCCGCCGGAGCAGCATCGGGAGGGCGTCGACGTCCGTGACCTCGGCCGAGAACTTGCAGAACTGCGAGACCAGCTCCTCCAGGTCGCCGGTCAACAGCGGCTCCTCGTGGCGGAAGTCGAGTTCGTGGTTGCCGGCGGTGACGAGCACCGGCGCGCCGCCGTACATCGCGCCGAAGACGTTCCCGAGCCCGTGGGCGAGGCCGGGCGTGATGTGGAGGTTGACCACCCCTAGCGGGCACACCGACGGGTCGCCGTCCGTGTGGTATCGCCGCGTGGAGGCGTAGCCGGCGGCCATCCCGGTGGCGACGTCCTCCTGGAGGCCGAGGACGTACTCGACGTCGCCGTCGCCGAGCGCCTCCATGATCGGGAGTTCGGTCGTGCCGGGGTTGCCGAAGACGTGTTCGACCCCGTACTGCTCGAGGGCGTCCACGAACAGGTCCGCGCCCGTGTAGGCGTCAGGCATGGGTTCCACTGCCGGTGGCGCCGATAAATAGTTCATCCCTCCGCCGTCGACGGGCGGACGTCCGCCACGGTCGGGGCACCGCCGGACCGGTCAGTCGGGCGAAAGCGCCCGCATCGTCGACTCGATGGCCTCGAGGTCGGCGGACCTGGGGAACGACACCGAGATGGCCTCGACGCCGTCGATGTCAGTGAACCGCCTGAAGCGCTCGCCGGCGGACTCCGGCGTGCCCCAGACGGCGAGCTGTTCGAGGAGGTCGTCGGGAACTGCGGCCATCGCGGCCTCGCGGTCGCCGGCCTGCCAGTTGTCGTAGACGGCGTTGGCGACGTCAGCGTGACCCTGGCGGGCGAGGTTGTCGCGGTAGTATGTCCCCATCCCGCCGACGTAGAAGGCGGCGTGTTGCTTCACGAGCCGCTTCGCCTCGTCGGGGTCCTCGAGGGCAGCGCATGTGAGCGAGAGCGTGACGCACTGCTCGTCGCGGTCGCGGTCGCCGAGGTCGGCGCCGCGTTCGAAGTCCGCCAGCCGGTCCCGGAGGCCGTCCCGGGTCAGCATCAGGGCGTGCCAGCCGTCGCCGAACCGGCCGGCGAGTTCGACCGCCTTCGGGCCCATGCCGGCGGTCTCGATCGGCGGGACGGGCTCGGGCGGGTCACAGCGGAGCCGGAACCCCTCGAGGTCGAAGTACTCGCCGTGGTACTCGACGGGGTCGCCGGTCAGGACCTGCTTGACGATCTCGACGGTCTCGCGGGTGCGCCGGAGCGGGTTGTCGAAGTCGGCGCCGTGCCAGTTCTCGATGACGATGGGACCGGAGGGCCCGAGGCCGAGCCGGAACCGGCCGTCGGCGACCTCCTGGAGGGTCGCGGCGGTCTGGCCAAGGAGGGCTGGCGACCGGGAGTACACCGGCACGATGGAGGTGCCGACGTCGATGGTGTCGGTGGCGTGTGCGATGCTCGTGAGCGTCGTGACGGCGTCCCGGCCCCACGTCTCGGGGAGCCAGGCGGTGTCGTAGCCGAGGTCCTCGCCGAGGCGGGCCTGCTCGACCAGTGCGTCCACGCTCGGCTGGGCGGAGACCGGCAGGAACACGTCGCGTTCGGTCACCGGTTGGGCCTCCGGTTGGCGGTCATACGTTCGGGGACTCCTCGATGTCGGGCAGTCCCTTCGCCGTGATGGTCTCCCCGACCATGTAGGAGGACGCGTCGCTGGCGAGGAACTGGACGATGTCGGCGATCTCCTCGGAGAGCCCCATCCGTCGCTTCACCTCGCTCCGGTCGACGTCGCCGGCGTCGATCCCCATCTGGGAGGCGACACCGGGGGTGGCGACGAAGCCGGGCGCGATGCAGTTGACGCGGATGCCGTGGTCGGCGTACTCGTAGGCCAGCGTGGTGGTGAGGTTGACCACGCCGGCCTTCGCGGCGCCGTAGTGGCTCATGTACGGGGAACCCTGGGTGCCGGCGACCGACGCGAAGTTGATGATGGTGCCGCCGTCGGCGTCCTGCATCCGCTTTCCGGCGACCTGCGAGCAGTGGAAGGTGCCGTGGAGGTTGATATCGACGATGGTCTTCCAGCCGTTCTCCGAAAGGTCGTCGAAGCCGACCATGAACGAGGCGCCGGCATTGTTGATCATCGAGTCCAGGCCGCCGAACGTCTCGACGGTCGCCTCGACCAGCGCCTCGACGGCGTCCCGGTCCCGGACGTCGCACTCGACGGCGATGGCCTCGCCGGGACGGTCGCTGTCGTTGATCTCGTCGGCGACAGCCTCGATCTGCTCCTGGGAGCGGGAGGTGACGACGACGTCGGCGCCCTCGTCGGCGAACCGCTTTGCGGTCACCTCCCCGATGCCCTGGCTGGAGCCGGTGATGATGGCGGTCTGGCCTGCGACGCTGAACTGGTCTAGCACCGCCGATCACCCGCCGTGACGGCGCCCGTGGCTCTCCGGGTCATAGAACGTCTCGAACCTCCGTCCGGGCGTAAATAAAGGTAAGTCCCCCCACGAACGAAGTGAACGATGGAAAGTCAGCGAGGGATGACCTGAAACGAACTCTTATGGTTTGCGGCGGCGTGTTTCCGGCTGATGGACCCCCGGGGCACGGCGCAGGACGTCCACCGGTTGACCTTCGACATCGACTGGCCGCCAGGCACCGTCGCCTGCTATCTCATCGACGGGCGGGAGACGGTCCTGGTCGACGCCGTCACGCCCGACCACGGGACGGCGTTCGGAGAGCGGCTCGCGGCCCACGACCTCGCCCCGGCCGACGTCGACCACGTCCTGGTCACGCATCCCCACGTCGACCATATCGGCCAGGTCCCGACCGTGGTCACCGCCGGGGAGCCGATGGTGTACGCACCCGCCGGCGTCCGCGAACGGTTCGCCCGTGACACGGCCGAGCTGGCGGCCAGCGTGCGCCGCAACGCCACCGAGGCCGGGTTCCCCGAAGACTGGCAGGAGATGGCCGTCGACATGGCGGTGGAGTCCCTCGAACGGAACAGCGACCTGCTCGCGCCCGACGCCGTGGACGTCTGGATAGAGCCGGGCGACACCACCGCCGTCGGCCCCATCGAGGTCGGGGCCGTCCACGTCCCGGGCCACCAAGCCGACCACCTCGCCTACCAGGTCGAGATCGGCGGCGAGTCCGCGCTCTTCGCCGGCGATATGGCCATCGAGCCGTTGCGGTCGGTCAGCCTCCACGACGGCCTGGACGATGGCCATCGCGAGGCCGTGGACGCCTTCTACGCGGCCCTCGACCGACTGGCCGCCCTGGAGGTCGACCGCGTCTACCCCGGCCACGGGCCCGTCCACCGGGACCTCCAGGGCGTCGTCAGACGGGACCGCCAGAGCCTCGACGCCCGCCTCGACGCCGTCCGCGACCTCGTCGCCTACGGGCAAGAGACGGCCGCGGAGGTCGCGTTCGCTCTGGCCGGCGACCGCGACGTCAGGTACCTCATCCCGGAGACGATGGCGGCGCTGGCACACCTCGAATCGACCGGCGCGGTGTCGGTCGAGCTGGTCGACGGCGTGCGGCGATACAATGCATGAGCGGCCCGACGCGCCGCTACGAGGCGGTGTTCTGGGACGTCGGCGGCGTGCTCGTCGACCTCCGGTCCGTGCGGGCGGGCTACGCCGCCTTCGTCGCCGAACTGGCCGACGACCACGACCTGGCGCCCGAGGAGGCCATAGAGCGCTGGCGGACCCGCCTCGGCGAGTACTTCCGCAGCCGGGAGGGCACCGAGTTTCGGCCCGCCCGGGAGGGCTACCGGCGGGCCACCGCGGCGCTCTTCGATGGCGACCCGCCCGCCGGCTGGGAGGCGACGTTCGACCGGGCGAGTAGCGCGGCGCTCCGGGCCGAGCCCGGCGCCGTCGAGACGGTCGAGACGCTCGCCGCCGCCGGGGTGACCCAGGCCATCGTCTCCGACATCGACACCCGCGAGGCCGAGTCGATGCTCGAGTCCTTCGGCATCCGGGACCGCTTCGACCACGTCACGACCTCCGAGGCCGTCGGCCACACCAAGCCGGACGAGCGCATGTTCCGGCACGCCCTCGCGGGGACGGGCGTCGACCCCGAGGATGCGCTGATGGTCGGGGACCGCTACGAGCACGACGTCGAGGGCGCGGCCGCCGTCGGCCTCGCGGCGGCGGGCTACGGCGAGGACGCCTGGGGGCCGGCGGCGACCCACGAGCTGGCGTCCCTCCGGGAGCTGCCGGCCGTTGTCGGCATCCGGGACTGAGTACCGGGCCCGGTCGACGGGTGTCCAGCCCGGAGGAACGAGGATGTCCGGGGCTGCCGGCTGCAGCCGGTTTGTGTGTATTAGGGACGATTGGAGTGTGGGTCACCGGGCCTGCCGGCTGGGGGCGGGTCTGGGGGTCTTTGGGGGTGATGGCTCCGACTGATCGGTGGGACCGGGATGGATGGTCCCGGTCGGCCGGGACCGCCACCGCGGCCGTCCAGCACCCGCCTCGCATCGCCGGCGGAATCCTTATCCTGTAACCTGCGGATAGCCGTCTTGCAATGGACTTCGGACTCGACGACAAGACCGCGCTCGTGACGGGCGGGGCCGGACGCATCGGGAGCGAGGACTGCCGCGTGCTCGCCCGGGAGGGCGCGGAGGTCGTCATCGCGACCTCACCGATCGCGACGACGTCGCCGACACCGTCGCCGCACTCGAGGCGGAGACCGGCGGCATCGACGTCCTCGTGAACAACGCCGGGATGGTCGACGCCCGCGACAGGGTCGAGGACTTCGACGACGACATCTGGGATCGGGACGTCTCAGTGAACCTCACCGGCGCCTACAACGTCACCCGCGAGGTCTACCCCGAGATGAAATCGCGGGAGTGGGGCCGCATCATCAGCATGTCCTCGATGGCAGGCTGGCAGGGCGGCTTCGGTCAGCTGTCGTACTCGGCGACGAAGGCCGCGCTCATCGGGTTCGGCAAGACCCTCGCGCTCGAGGGCGCCCAGCACGGCGTCACCTCCAACGTCATCGCGCCCAGCATCGTGGTCGGCCAGCTCGCCGAGCTGCCCATCGACCAGCTCGAGCAGGTCGACGAGCACTTCGCCCGCATCGCGAAGGTCACGCCGATGCGGCAGCTCGGCACGGAGACCGACGTCGCCACCCTCGTCGCCTTCCTCGCCAGCGAACAGTCCAGCTACATCACCGGACAGGTCGTCGGCGTCACCGGCGGCATCGACCTGTTCACTTTCTAGATCACCCACTTTTTACTCGCTCGGGTTCCGCGCCCGCGGCGCGGAACCGCTCGCTCGCAAAAACTTGGGGAAAAACCACCGCCCCGGCCGCTCCCTGCGGTCGCGGCCGGTGAACCTCGCTCGCTTCGCTCGCGCGGATGCTTGCCCTCCACTTTTACTCGTCGGGTTTCTCGCACGCGGCTGACGGCTCGCGGCAGCTCGTGGCTCTCGACGGCTCGCGGGTCGCTTCCGCTCTTCGCTCGCCAAATGGAGGCGCTCCATGGCCCACGGCTCACTCCGGCTCACGGCTCCCTCCGGTCGTAGTTCGCACGTTCGGAGGTCTCCCTACGGCCGACCTCCCATTCGCCGGCAGAGTTTCGCTCTGCCGAGCCCTCGCTCGCTTCGCTCGCGAGGACACCGTTCGCTCGTCCGGCGGCCTCCCTCGTTCACGGCTCGCTTCGCTCACCGTTCACGCATTCGGAGCCGCTCCCTCCGGTCACGGCTCCCTCCGGTCGGCCGCCCGCCGCTCGCCGCCGGTGAAACCGCGACTCATCCCGTTCGTCAGTGTATGCTCGCGCGTTCTTGCTCGGCTAGAGTGTCGGGTTAGGGGACCCCCGCCGTCAGGAACCCACTCACGGATCGCGACGATATCGTCGTACGCACGGTCGATATCCCGAATAGCGTCACGTACCTCGCCGGCCCTCGGCGCGGGATCATTTTCGTACAACAGCAATCCGTAGGGTACGTCATCGACGACTTACTCATCGTCTGCAGTCAGGGCCGTCCAGTCTTGGGGTAGCAGAATACAGCCCGATGGGCTACTATTCCCCGGACGGTGACTGGTCACGTACCATCAGGTCTTGCCTGGCCCCTGTCGAAAAGACTTATTGTAAATCATATATACTCCGGCTTCATGGAGCGTCGGCAGTTCGTCACTATGGTAGGTGTGGGGGTGGTGCTCACTCCGCTCGCAGGGTGTTCAATCCTGAGCGGGGAGGCAGTCGAGACACCGACGTCGACGGGAACGCTGACTGAAACCCGGACACCGAGAACTCGGGGGTCGACTGAGTCACCAGAAACGACCGAGACCTCCTCTGAAACGCCGGACCCAACGCCGGAATTACAGATAGCTGAGACACCGACCTCGAAGTTCCCACAACCTGAGATGGGAGAGCCAATCATTCGAAATCAACCGGAAGACTACCGGACGGTCGAAATCGGGAGTCGAGAGAACGTCGACACGCCGGTCGTCGGACACGCTAACGGGCCGTTTCACCTGCATATCTTTCGATACACCCCCACGGACGTCTTCTATGAAATCCAGATAGTCGATCTCGATGCCGACGCAGTTCTCCGCCACGAAGGGTTCACAATTCCCGCTGAACGCGCGCTCCACATCGTGTTCAACGAGCCATCCACGTATGCGTTGAACCTCTATGACCACGATTACGACAACGGATGGACCGCCGGCATCGAGAAAGATCGGTTCGACTGTAATTTTCATCGGAGCAACTTCTTCGCACTCGATGGCGGCGACTTCAGGTGGAACACCCTGAGTTCACGCGCAGACTGTTAATCGCTCTGGGTCCTCACCAGTGACAGCTGTTCTCTCCTCCACTAACGACTCCCGTTCGGACAGGCTTCCAGATTTCGTGAGAGATTTCATCGGGCTTACTGAATGCACCCTCTGGATCTTGCACGCTACTTCTGACTGGGATCAAGGTTGTGCCGATCTGATCCACTCAATCGTTCGCCTGTATCGACCGATTCCGCCCGTCCGTCGTCGATGGTCGACGGAGTTCGCGAGACCTCATCTCCGCATTCGCGGTATCACGCTGTTCTTCCCTTTGAGTAGAAATTCCGTATACGCTTGCGTGGAGCTATGGTAAGGAGTAACATCAACCATTTCACCCAATACAGCGAGGTAGTACTGATCAGGGGCGCGGGCTCCGGCTAGTAGTTGCTGCTGTCCTCGCTGTCGAACGCCAGCTTCGTCGCCCTGCTCTCGAGCAAACAGTCCGACTACATCACGGGCAAGGTCATTGGCATCACGGGCGGCATCGGTCGTTTGCGCTCGATAGGATAAAAATTAAATTTCACTACGAGCGAGCGTACCTGTATTCGTGCGTTCGGGAACGTTTGATCCAGGACAATATGGTGGATAGTCTGGTTGATTTCCGAGTTGTCCGGTCCACTGAATGCGTACAATCGCTGTTGTATTATTAGCCTTTGAGATGTTTGAGATAGCGACGTGACTTCCTTTATCGATAGGATATGTGCCGCCGACTGAACGCCAGGTTAGGTCTTGGACGTTTGACCGCCTCTCAATGATGATTGTAACCTCTTGGGTCGTATTTGTGTATAAGATATCTCCGCCTACGTGACGAACAGTTACAGTTTTTGATGAGGCTTCATATGAGACATTGAACTCCGTTGTGGGAATGGTAGATTCGGTTTTGGTACCCAGTTCGCCGGAACATCCGAATGGAACTAGTAACTGCGGAAATACTGAAATTCCAAGAATGTAATAACCAGCAATGATGAATACAATGATTACAGCCCAAGTCCGTTTCTGAAAAGTCATCTTTTTTATACCTATTAACGGAAAACCCCGGCGCTTCCTGCTTCTACGGTCGTTTTTGATAGATCACGGCGAATCCTGCGTGGTCAGAATACATGAATAGTGGTTTGCGGTAACCTATATTAAAGATTGCTCCAAAATCAAAGACCATGTTTAATTAATCGAGAGCCGGCTGGTTAGCCAGTGACGGGCGGGACCTCGAATTGGGGCCGACCGCTCGTGGAGCGAGGCCGACGCACGCATGGCCGCCGGTCGCGCGCAACGAAGCCCTGCCCGCCAGCGGGAGGGGGCGGTCGGACACGCTGTCATAATCGCCGAATTACGCTCATACCACATAACTAACCACTACTGTACTCCCTGCCGAAACAGCTAATACCCTCTCTACGTTCTCCTAACGCTGTCCGAATTGGGTCCAAGTCGGTCGATCGGACGGCGGACGACCCGAGGACAGGTTATTACCGGCGGCGGCCGCCAGACCCACGCATGAGTGGGGCGTCACACTTCGGGCGGTCCCCGACAGAGCGGCTCAAGAGCTACTTCGTGACGGGCGCGGTGTTCGTCGTTCCGGCGATCGTCACCGTCGGGATCATCCTCTTCGTCTACCTGTCCGTCGCGGGATACCTGTCTCCGGTCGCCGGCATGATCGCCGACCTCACGGGCGTGAGCGATACCGGCGCCGACCTCCTCACCATGGGCCTGCTTTTGGTTTCGGTTGTGGTGATCGGGGCGGTCCTGGAGACGCTGCCGTACGGCTCGACGGCCGCGGACCTCTTCCACCGGGCGGCCGAGGCCATCCCCGGCGTCGGCCAGGTCTACGGCGGGTTCCGGGAGATGAGCGAGACGATGGCCAACGGCGAGGAGAGCTTCCGGGACGTGAAGCTCGTCGAGTACCCCTCCGAGGGCTCCTACACGATGGCGTTCGTCACGTCCGACGCGCCGACCTACCTCGAGGAGAGCGTCGACCACGCCGAGGAAGGGATGATGAGCCTCTTTCTCCCGATGGGGCCCAACCCCGTGATGGGCGGGTTCGTCATCTACGTCGCCCGCGACCGGGTCCACGACATCGACATCGGCGTCGAGGAGGGACTGCAAGCCATCATCACCAGCGGCGTGACGATAAGCGAGGACGGCGACGAGCCGGACATCGGCGGGCGCATGCAGCAACGGCTCGAGGGAACCTGACCCGCGGCCGCTCCAGTCGAGCGTCGCGCCCTCGGCCGTTGCCCGACGTAGGCTTGCCACGTCGGCCGTCGCCGGACGCCGGACTGCTTCATCTCCCCGCCCTGGCCTGCGCCGCCGTCCGTCTCCGACCCCGGCCTGCGTCGTCGGCCGGAGCAGAGCGAGTGCCGCCGAATGTGCGAACGGCGTCCTCGCGAGCGAAGCGAGCGAGGGCTCGGCAGAGCGACGCTCTGCCGGCGAACGGAGTGAGTCGTGAGCAAGGGAGCGCCTCGGTTAGGCGAGCGGTGAGTGTAACGAGCCGCGAGCAGGGAGCGGAGCGACCGACGACACGCGAGCCGCGAGGCCAAACGAAGTGAGGCCTCGGAACGAGCGAGCGGGGAGCGGGAGGTCGAGCGAAGCGAGACCTCCGGGGGCGAGCGGCGACAGCGAGGCGCGACCAGCGGGAGCGCCTCGATTTGGCGAGCGGGGAGCGAAAGCGACCCGCGAGCCGCCGGGAGCCGCGAGCGAAGCGACCCGCGAGCCGGGCGGCGCGACCGCAGGGAGGGCCGCCGAATGCGAGCGGCGAAGCCGCGAGCCGCGAGGCCGACAGGCGGGAGCCGTGACCGGAGGGAGCGGCTCCGAATGCGTGAACGGTGAGCGGAGCGAGCCGTGAACCAGGGAGGGCCCGGAATGGTCGAGCGGCGAAGCCGCGAGCCGGGCGCCTGGCGGCCTTCCGATGGTCGGCCGCCGGATGGGCGAACGGGGAGCGGGAGGACGAGCGAAGCGAGACCTCCATGGGCGAGCGGCGACCGTCGGGAGCCGTGAGCGAAGCGATCCGTGAGCGGTAGCGAGCGTCGCGCCGCCGCCAGTCTCCGACCCCGGCCCGCGTCGACGGCCGTCTCCGACGATCGGAGCGTTTCGGCGAGAGCGGATGGCGAATCGGCGTTCGACGGTCGCGCCTACGCCTCGTCGAACAACGTCTCGCCGTCGACCATGTGCTCGGCGACGACGTCCAGATCGAGGGTCACCCCGAGGCCGGGCTCCTCCGGCACCGTGGCGTAGCCGTCCTCGATGACCGGCTCCTCGACGAGGTCGTCCCACCATGGCAGCTCGTAGCTGTGGAACTCGACGGCCAGCGCGTTCGGGACTGCGGCGGCCAGGTGGACGCCGGCCACCGTCCCGACCGGCGAGGCGACGTTGTGGAGCGCGACGGGGACGTAGTACTGGTCGGCCATGTCGGCGATCCGGCGGGTCTCGCCCATTCCGCCGACCTTCGGGAGGTCGGGCGTGACGATGTCGACGGCGCCGTCTTCCAGCAGTCGGCGGTGTTCGGTGACCCGATAGCGGTTCTCGCCGGTCGCTATCGGGGTCGACGTAGAGTGGGTCACGTCGGCCTGCACGCCGAGGTTCTCCGGGGGGATCGGGTCCTCGAGCCACCAGACGTCGTGCGGTTCCAGGGCCGCCGCCAGCCGCCTGGCCGACCCGGCGGCGTACGACCAGTGACAGTCGAAGGCGACGTCGGCGCGCGGGCCGACCCGCTCGGTGACCGCCTCGACGATGTCGGCCTTGTGCCGGATCTCGGCGGGCCGCAAGTGGCGGTTGGCGCGGTCCTTGGCGTGGCCGGAGGGGACGTCGAGGTCGAACTTCAAGGCGTCGTAGCCCAACTCCGCGACGACGCGCTCGGCCTCGTCGGCGCAGGCGGCCGCGGTGGCGCCCTGTTCGGTGTGGCAGTCGCAGTACACGCGGACCGAATCGCGGTACTTGCCGCCGAGGAGCTGGTAGGCCGGGACCTCGAGCAGCTTGCCGGCTACGTCGTGGAGTGCCGTCTCGATGCCGGAGATGGCGGTGACGGTGACGCCCTCGACGGAGCCCTCCCCGGAGGTCTTCTGGACCAGGTGCTCGTACAGCCGGTCGAGGTCCAGGGGGTTCTCGCCGACGACGAACGGCGTCATCCGCTCGACGAGTTCGGGGACCCCGGCGCCCCAGTAGGCCTCGCCGGTCCCGACGACGCCGGCGTCGGTGTAGACCCGCACGAGCGTCCACGGGAAGTTGCCGTCGACCATCGTCGTCTGGACGTCCGTGATCTCGACGTCCCGGGACCCCCGCGACGCCGTCGCCCCCATCGCGGCCGCCGAGAGGTCCCGCGCCGTGTACTCGGCGTTCGGGTCCCGGAGCGACCGATAGTCCCTGCTCATACCGAGACCATCGGGCGGGTCGCGTAAAGCGTTGAGGCCTGGCGGCGTCTCACGACGGCTACACGTCGTAGACCAGCGCCTCCCACGGGCGGAGCCGCGGGTCGCCGATCGGCCCGGCGTGGTCGTAGTTACCCAGGAGGAGGTCGCCGTCGTCGTACGGCGCCTCGAACTCGGGCGAGTCTGCCCCGAAGTTGAGCACCACCAGGATCGTCTCGTCCCCGAGCGTCCGTTCGTACATCCACACCTGGTCGTGGTCGGCCGGTAGGAGGTCGTAGTCGCCGTACACCAGCACCTCGTGGTCGTCGCGCAGTGCGGCCAGCCGTCGGTAGTACCGGAGCACCGAGTCGGGGTCGGGCCGTGCCGCCGCGACGTTGATCTCCGTGTGGTTGGGGTTCACGGGCAGCCAGGGCTTGCCGTCGGTGAAGCCGGCGTTCGGCGAGTCGTCCCACTGCATCGGCGTCCGGGCGTTGTCGCGGGTCCGGTGGCGGACCAGCGCCATCATCTCGGCGTCGTCCTCGAAGGCGCCGCGCTCTCTGAGTATCTCGACGTTCTGCCGGGTGTCGACGTCGACAACCTCCTCGAGGGACTCGAAGGGGTAGTTGGTCATCCCGAGCTCCTCGCCCTGGTAGCAGAAGGGCGTCCCGCGGAGGGTATACAGGAGCGTCCCGAGCAGCTTCGCGCTCTCCCGGCGATACCGGCCGTCGTCGCCGAACCGCGAGACCATCCGCGGCTCGTCGTGGTTGTTCAGGTACAGCGGGCTCCAGCCATCGAGGGCGGTCTGCCACCGGCTGACCACCCGCTTCAGGTCGCTGACGGACCACTCGACGCGGTTCCAGCGGCTCCCCGTCATGTCCAGCCGCATGTGGTCGAAGTTGAACGCCATCTGCATCCCGAGGCCGTCCGGGTCGAGGTACCGTTCGGCCTCCTCGACGGTCCCGCCGACCATCTCCCCGATGGTCAGGACGTCCCTGTCGGACAGCGTCGCGTCGTACATCTCCCGGAGGTACTCGAAGAGCCGCGGGCCGCCGACGTAGCGGTCGGCGCCCCGGACGATGGTGTCGGCCTCGGGGTCGGCGTCCGGGTACCCCTCGGGCTTGGACAGCAGGTCGATGACGTCCAGCCGGAAGCCGTCGATGCCCTTCCGGAGCCACCAGTCCATCATCTCGTAGACGTCCCGGCGGACCGCCGGCGTCCCCCAGTCCAGGTCGGGTTGCTTCTCGTCGAACAGGTGCAAATACCACGCCCCCCGCTCGTCGTCGTAGCTCCAGGCCGACCCGCCGAAAAAGGACTCCCAGTCGTTCGGCGGCTCCTCGGGCGGGCCCTCGACCCAGTGGTAGTAGTCGGCATAGGCGGGGTCGCCGCGCCGCGAGCGGCGGAACCACTCGTGCTCGTCCGAGGTGTGGTTCACCACCAGGTCCATCAACAGCCCGATGTCGCGGTCGTGGAGGTCGGCGAGCAGTCCCTCCAGGTCGGCCATGGTGCCGTAGTCGTCGTCGACGGCGTAGTAGTCCCGGACGTCGTAGCCGGCGTCGGCCTGCGGGGAGTCGTACACCGGGTTCAGCCAG
>PXRI01000021.1:45025-95273 GCA_003021005.1 Halobacteriales archaeon QS_1_69_70
CTCGTCGTCGCCGGCCCGGTCGTAGGCCCACACCGTCGGGTGGTCGGGCGTCAGCGGGACGTACTCGCCGTCGACGAGCGCCGGGTGGTCGTCCCGGAGCTCGATGAGCCGCCGGTAGTGGTGGTACACCGAGTCCGGGTCGGCCCGCGCCGCCGCGACGTTGATCTCGGTGTGGTCGGGGTTGACGGGCAGCCAGGGCTCGCCGTCGGTGAAGCCGGCGTTCGGCGAGTCGTCCCACTGCATCGGCGTCCGGGCGTTGTCCCGGGCGCGGTACCGGACGACGTCGCGGACCTCCCCGAAGTCGTCGATGCGGCCGTCGGCGAGCGCCAGTTCGACCCGGTTGACCGCGTCGGCGTCCCGCAGCTCCGACAGCGACGACCACGGGTAGTTGGTCATGCCGAGTTCGTCGCCCTGGTAGCAGAAGGGCGTCCCGGGCATCGAGAGGAGGAAGGTGGCGAGCAGTTTCGCACTCTCCCGGCGATACCGGCCGTCGTCGCCGAACCGCGAGACGATGCGGGACTGGTCGTGGTTGCCCAGGTAGACGGCGGGGGTGCCCTCGAGACCGTCCTCCCAGCGGTCGAAGACGGCCTTCAGCTCCGGGAGGCCCCAGTCGGCGACGCCCCACCAGCCCTCGTCGGGGTGGGCGTCCAGACCCATGTGTTCGAAGTGAAACAGCGTGTCCAGCGGCCCGTCGGGGCCGACGTACTCGTTCGCGGCCTCGAGGCCCACCCCGGTGCACTCGCCGACGGCGACCGCGTCGTGGGGGTCGAGCGCCCGCTCTGCCATCTCCTCGAGGTACGGGCCGACGTCAGGCCCGTCGACGAAGTGTTCGGTGCCGACCCAGTCGCCCGGCTCGCCGTCCGGGTACCCCTCCGGCTTGGAGATGACGTTGATGACGTCCATCCGGAAGCCGTCGACGCCCTTCCCGAGCCACCAGTCCATCATCTCGTAGACGTCCCGCCGGACCGCCGGCGTCCCCCAGTCGAGGTCGGGTTGCTTCTCGTCGAACAGGTGGAGGTACCACGCCCCCCGCTCGTCGTCGTAGCTCCAGGCCGGCCCGCCGAAGGCGGAGGTCCAGTTGTTCGGGGGTTCCTCCGGCGGGCCCTCGACCCAGTGGTAGTAGTCGGCGTAGGCGGGGTCGCCGCGCCGCGAGCGCCGGAACCACTCGTGCTCGTCGGAGGTGTGGTTCACCACCAGGTCCATCAAAAGCCGGATGTCGCGGTCGTGCAGCGCATCGAGGAGCGTCTCGAGGTCGGCCATGGTGCCGTAGTCGTCGTCGACGGCGTAGTAGTCCCGGACGTCGTAGCCGGCGTCGGCCTGCGGGGAGTCGTACACCGGGTTCAGCCAGGCCGACGCCGTCGCCGTCGCTGTCGTTGAAGCTGCGCGGGTACAGCTGGTAGACAACCGACCCGGACAGATCGGATGTCACAGCAGTTCCAGGTCCCGGAGGTCGGCCCCGAGGGCGGCCCGGTCGTCGTCGTCCATCGTCCGGAGCGGCGCCCGGAGTCCGCCGACGTCGAAGTCGAGGTCCCGCAGCGACAGCGCGGTCTTGACGCCCGCCATGTAGGGGCCGCGCTTCAGCGCCGACCTGACGTCGAACACCCGCGACTGCAGCCGCTCGGCGCGGCGCTCCTCGCCGGCATCGTAGGCCGCATAGAGGTCGGCGACGAGTTCCGGGAAGGCGTTGGCGACGGCGCTGACGAGCCCCGCACAGCCGACCTGGAGGCCGGCGAACAGCAACGAATCGGAGCCCGCGAGGAAGGTCAGGCCGGGGTTGTCGTCGATGGCCGCCGCGAGCCAGGGGACGTCCTTCGAGGAGTCCTTGACGCCGGCGACGCCGTCGAGGTCGGCGATGGCCGCCATCGCGTCCAGCGACAGGTCGTTGCCGGTCCGGCCCGGGATGTGGTAGACGTAGACCGGAAGGTCGACCGCCGCCGCGACTGCACGGTAGTGGTCGAGTGCTGCCCGGTCGTCGAGCGGGTAGTAGTACGGCGTGACGACGACGACGCCGTCGGCGCCGGCTCGCTGGGCGTGTTCGGCGCTCGCGACCGTCTCGCGCGTGCTCGGGTGGCCGACGCCTGCGATGACGGGGACGTCGACCGCGTCGGCGACCGTCTCCACGACGCGGCGCCGCTCCGTGCCCGACAGCATCGCGAACTCGCCGTTGGTCCCCAGCGGGAAGACGGCGTCGGCGCCACCAGCCAGGACGAACCGGGCGTGTGCGGCGGTCGCCGCCGCGTCGAGGTCGCCGGAGGCCCCGAAGGCCGTCACCGTCGGCGCCACGACGCCGGCCAGTCCGAGCGGGTCCGCCTGCCCGGGATCCGGTGCGTTGGCTGCCATAGGTGTACTTCGAGGGGGGCAGGTTAAGAATGACGTTTACGTCCAGGCTGGGCGACCGCCCGGCGACCAGGAGGGGGGCAGGTCGATCGTGGACGGCTGAACGACCGGCCTGACGGCCGTTATCCTGTCGTGGTTATCAACTGGACGTGTGAGGCGTACCCTGATATGTATCCCCCGCCCGGACACGTTCCGAAACATACTTATTCGGTACCGAGTAAATTCCTAATACAGACCATGGTGCCAGCATTCCTCCCGATCAAGCGACTGGAGTACCGCCAGAACGACCACGACGACCGCGACCGGTTCGCCTGAGCCACCCCTCGTTTTTGCGCTCCGACGCGGTTCAGTCCAGCCCGGCGAGCCCGGCCATCGCGTAGGCCGCTTTCAACATGCCGGCGGCGTCTCGACGCCGAGCACCGACAGCGCCGTCTCGACGCCGACCACCTTGTTCAGCTCCCGGGACCCGATCTCGGCGGCGTCGGCCTCGTAGTAGGCGACGTCGACGCGCTCGAAGGCGTCCCCGAGGGCGTCGGGCACTCCCCCGGCGTCGACGTCGGGCCGTTCGCCGGCCGTCTCAAGGGCGCCGCGGATCTCTGGGTCGGCGTCGGCGTAGTGGGCGCGGGCGTACCCCTCGCGGTCCGGGTCGGCGTCGACGGCGTCGGCGACGGTCTCCTCTACGAGGTCCAGGAGGTACACCAGGGCCTCGTCGATCACGGACGACGCCCGGTCGCTGCCGGTCTCGAAGTTCGGCTTCAGGGTAACGTTGAACTCGTTGCCCTGGAGGTGACAGCCCCGCCGGACGTCGTCGGGCGCCCCGGACAGCACCCGCGACCGGACGCGGTCGAAGACGTCCCGGATCTCGGCGTCGAGGTTCTCGTAGAGCAGTCGCTTCGTCCGGGCGCCGTGGCCGGGCGTGAACACGCCGGTGCCGGCCTCGTAGACGACGCTCACGCGCCCGGAGTGGACCAGCTCGTCGCCGAGCCCCTGGACGAGAAAGCCCTTGACGTTCTCGAGGGTCTGGCCGGTACAGATCACGATGGGGAACCCCTCGTCGTGGAACCGCCGGAGCAGAGAAAGCGTCTCGCGGGGGATCTCGTTGTCGGTGGCGCCGGCCGACCGCAGCGTCTCGTCGACGTCCAACACCAGGACGTTCACGCCCCGACCATGCTTCGTGTACAGGTCCAGGCCGGTGAAGGCCTGCTCGCGGGTGGCCAGGGCGGCCAGCGAGGCGTAGGTCTCCATGCCGTCCGGGAACGCCGCCCTGATCTCGTCCTTCCGGGCGGCCAGCGCCTCGCTCGCATCCTCCCAGTGGGCCAGTGCCACCCGCGAGTCGACCGGGGGGAACAGGTCGACGAACTCCTGGTGGTCCCGGAGCGTGTCGGTGTCGAACTCCTCGTAGAGCCTGTACAGCGCGTCGTAACGTTCCATGGTGGGCCGAGGGCCGGCAGTCATATAGGTGGTGGCGCCCGGGCCGGCTGATAAATTAATTTACTCATCTTGAAGTAAATTATTTTCGGTCCCCGCCCTGGGGCTCGCGTGGGCGCGATCGGGACCGACTGGACGACAACCCGGGTCGCTCGCGGTGCCGCGGGCGAGCCCCCTGGTCCCCGACACCGGCGCGGTGACCGCCTGCCGGTCTCCGGCACCGACGCGATGACCGCCAGCTGGTCGCCAGGCGACCCAGCCTCTGCGCGGGGACAACGACCATAAAGGCAGCCGTCGAACTGGAGGCCATGAAGAACGTCGACGACCTCATCGAGGGCGCCCGCGACCTCTCCGAGCGTGGGTTCTCGAAGGGGGAGATCGCCGACGAGCTGAACGTCTCCCGGGAGACGGCGAGCTGGCTGGTCGAGCGCGGCGGCGGGCCGACGACGTCGGACGACGCGGCGCCGACCGGCGGCCCACACGACATCCACGTCGACTGGAGCGCGCTGGGCCGCGACGCCGCGCGGCTGGCGTACGCAGGCCGGGCGATGGCGGATCTCCTCTCGAAGCAGGGCGAGTCCGTCGACCTCACCGTCGGCATCGAGAAGGCCGGTGCGCCGCTGTCGACCGTCGTCGCTCGCGAACTCGACACCGACATCGCCACCTACGCCCCCCGGAAACACCAGTGGGAGGAGGGTGACATCGAGGAACTCGAGGGAACGTTCTCCCGGAACTTCGCGGACATCCGCGACCGGGCCTGCTACGTCGTCGACGACACCATCACGAGCGGCACCACCATGCGGGAGACCATCGAGGGCATCCGGCGCCGTGGCGGCGAACCCGTCGCCTGCGTTGTCCTCGTCGACAAGCAGGGCGTCGACGAACTCCGCTCCGTCCCCGTGTACTCGCTCGTCCAGGCCATCCGGGTCGGCGACGGCGACTGACACCTTTGTCCGGCACCACTCGGCGGAACCGTGTCTCCCCCGCACGCCGGGTCTCCCCACACACGCCACCTGGCCCGCCGTCGGCGTCGGCACCGCCCGGGATGGCCGGGCGCTTAAGCCGAGTGCAGCGCTAAGGCGGCCATGACCGAGGAGGACCTCCAGGGCGGCCTCGAGGCGGTGCGATCGCGGTTCGACCTCGGCGAGTACGAGATCGAGGCGTACCTCGCGGTGTTGGATCACGGCGAGCTGACCGCCGCGGAGATCGCCGAGCGGACGGCCGTCCCACAGCCGCGGGTGTACGACACCGCCAGGAGCCTCTCGGAGAGCGGGCTCGTCGAACTCCGCGAGTCGCGGCCAATGCGTGTCCTCGCGGTCGACCCGGCGGAGGCCTTCGCCGGGGTCCAGTCCACGCTGTCGACGCTCCTCGACCGGCTCGCCGAGCGGTACCAGACCCCGGCCCGCGGCGCCGAGGCCGTCTCGCTCGTCGGCTCGCGCCCGACCATCCGGCGGTACCTCGAGGACGTCATCACCACCGCGGAGTACGAACTGGTCCTGTCACTGACGCCGGCGCTTCTGGCCCGCTTCGAGGAGGAGCTCCAGGAGCGGCGGGCCGGCGGCGTCACGATCGAGCTACTCTTGGCGCCGGCCGAGGACGCCCCCGCCCCGGAGGCGTACGACTACGGCCGGGTCGCCACCGAGACCAGGGCGCGACGGGGGGTGACGACCCCCGTCGTCGCCGTCGCCGACGGCACGTACTCCGTGTACACCACCCACGGGGGGATCGGGGACGAGGAGGACCGCTACGGCGTCATCTTCAACCAGTCCGAGCTCGGATTCCTCGTCTCGGCTTTCCTGAACGTCGTCGTCTGGCCATCGGCGACGACGCTTGCGGAGTGCCGCGGCGACCGCCCGTTCCCCAGGCGGTACGCGACGACGCGTCGCTGCGTCGCCGACCTGGCCGACGCCGACGGCGAGTTCCACGCGAGCGTTCGCGGCCGGGAGGTCCAGTCCGGCCGGCGCCGCACGGTCCGCGGGGCCGTCGTCGACGTCTCGGTGGGTACGAACCGCGAGACGGCCACCATCACCCTGGACACCGGGGAGGGGCTGGTGGACGTCGGCGGTCAGGTCGCCGCCATCGAGGACCTCGAGGCCGACGAGATCGCGGTCGACCGGGGGACACCCCCGGAGCTGGGAGGCGAGGCCGACCGCAGGGAGGCCTCGGAATGGGCGAGCGGGAGGAGCGACCAACGGGAGTGACGACACGCGAGCCGCGAGGCGCGACCGAAGGGAGCGCCTCGGCATGGGCGAACGGGGAGCGGGAGGTCGAGCAGCGCGAGGCCGACCGCAGGGAGGCCTCGGAACTCGGCATGGGCGAACGGGGAGCGGGAGGTCGAGCAGCGCGAGGCCGACCGCAGGGAGGCCTCGGAATGAGCGAGCGGGGAGCGAAGCGACCCGTGAGCAGCGAGACCTCCAAGGGTAAGCGGCGACCATCGGGAGCCGCGAGCGGAGCGACCCGTGAGCCGCGCGGCTGACCTGAGGGCGGCCCCGGATCGACCCGCGCCGCTGCGGGCTTCTATCCATCGAAAATCCGACTCCGGGTTAGACCTGTTCACTCCCCCGTTCCACTGCGCAGTTTTTTGATGCTGGCTCTGCTACTGCCATCATGGGACTAGAGACGGTACTCCTGGCCGTCGGGCGGAGCGACGAGGACCGCATCGAGCCGCTCGCGGCGACGGCCGTCGACATCGCCGGCCCCGCGGGTGCGACGGTGGCGCTGGCCCACGTATTCACGTCCTCGGAGTACGACGCGGCGCGGTCGATGCTGAACGTCGAGTCCGAAAGCGAGGTGACACCGGATTCTGTGGCGAAGCGGTACGTCACCATCCGCGAGCTGGGCGACGCCATGGAGGAGGCGGACGTCGAGTTCACCTGGCACGGGCGGCTGAGCGGCGACGAGGCCTCCCAGGGGGACGTCGTGGTCGGGCTCGCCGAGGACCTCGACGCCGACCTGGTCATCGTCGGGGGCCGAACGCGGTCGCCCGCCGGCAAGGCGGTCTTCGGGTCGACGGCCCAGGAGATACTGCTCGAGTCGCCGTGTCCGGTGACCTTCGTCCGGGGCTGAATGAGAGCGGACGCGCTAGGGCGTTCAGTGGGTTCGGCGACGTCCCCGGACCCGTCGGTGGCACCACTGCCGGTCGACGTCCCCACGGGCGAGCCTATCCGGTCGGCCGGCGACGGTCCCCGGTGCCGCCGGTCATCGCGCTGGCGAGGGCGCCCTGGAGGACGGCGTCGTCGCCGAGGGTCGTCAGCCGTATCTCCGGCACGTTCGCCATGACGTGGTCCGGCACCCGGTCGCGCAGGCCCTCGACGACGAACTCGGGGTTATTGAGCGCGACGCCGCCGCCGACGTACACGGCGATCGGCGCGTAGGCGTGGACGAGCGCCGCGACGCCGAGGGCGTTGAACGCCGCGACTCGCTCTAAGGTCCGGTCGGCGAGGGCGTCCCCGCCAGCAGCGGCGAAGACGTCCGCCGCCGAGAAGGCCGGCGCGTCGAGCGGCAGGTCGGTCGGCGCCCCGTCGTGGAGGTGACGGGCGTATTCGGGGATGGCCGTGCCGGAGCAGTACGCCTCCCAGTGGCCCGCCCCGCCACAGCCACACGCCATCTCGCCGCCGGGGTCGAGCGTCGCGTGGCCGACCTCGCCCGCGTTGCCGTCCCACCCCGACAGCACGTGGCCGTCGACGCAGACACCGGCGCCGATGCCCGAGGAGATGGTCAGGTAGACCATGTCGTCGGGGTTGTGCGTGGCATGGAACCGCTCGCCAATGACGCCCGCGCTCGTATCGTTGTGGAGCGAGACCGGGGCGTCGACGAGGTTCTCGAGCGGGCCCACGAGGGGGACGTGCTCGACACCGTCCGGGAGGTTCGCCGGCGACGTGACCGAGCCCGCTGCCAGGTCGAGCGGACCGATGGACCCGACGCCCGCGGCGGCGACCGCGTCGGGGTCGAGGTCGGCGTCCCGGCAGGCGGCGCGGACGGCGGAAAGCACCGCTTCGGTGACGGCGATGCCGGCGGGCCCCTGCGGCGTCGCGCGGCGGTCCCGCCCGACGACGGTCGCGTCGTCGTCGCCGACGACCGCCCGGACGTTGGTCGCACCGAGGTCGACGCCCACGTAGTGGGCCATGCACGGACCAGCCGGCGCTCGGACTTAACCGGCGGGGGTCGGGCGCCGGTGCCGTGGCCAGGTATTTGTCGCTCGGCCGTAAGCGTCGGGCATGGAGTACACCCGACTCGGATCGACCGGCCTGGAGGTCTCGCGGCTCTGTCTCGGCTGCATGAACTTCGGCAGCGCCGAGCCGTGGATGCTCGACGACCGGACGGCGAGCGTCGAGTTGATCCACGACGCCCTGGACGCCGGCATCAACTTCCTGGACACGGCCAACGTCTACTCGACCGGCAAGTCAGAGGAGATCGTCGGCGAGGCCATCGGGAGCCGTCGGCGGGAGGAACTCGTCGTCGCCACCAAGGTCTACGGGGAGATGCACGACGGCCCGAACGGCGGCGGGCTCTCCCGGAAGCACGTCATCGAACAGGCGCACGCGAGCCTCGACCGGCTCGGCGTCGACCACATCGACCTCTACCAGATCCACCGGTTCGACGAGGCGACCCCGGTCGAGGAGACGCTGTCGGCGCTTTCCCACCTCGTCGACGAAGGAATCGTCCGGTACCTCGGCGCTAGCACCATGTCGGCCTACCGGTTCACGAAGCTTTTGTACGCCGCCGACGTCGGGGGCTACGAGCGGTTCGTTTCGATGCAGCCGGAGTACAACGCCGTCGACCGCCACGAGGAGGCCAATCTGCTGCCGGTCTGTGCCGCCGAGGGCGTCGGCGTCGTCCCGTGGTCGCCGCTGGCCGGCGGCTTCCTGACCGGCAAGTACGACCCCGACGGCGAGATACCCGATGGCACCCGGGCGGCCGACGACGCCCACACCCGCGACCGGTTCACCGACGTCAACTGGGACGTGCTTCGGGCCGTCCAGGACGTCGCCGACTCGACGGTCGCCTCGACTGCGCAGGTCGCGCTGGCGTGGCTGCTCGAGCGACCGGTCGTCGACGCGCCCATCATCGGCCCCCGGACGGACGACCACCTCGCGGATTCGCTCGCCGCCCTCGACGTCTCCCTTTCCGACGAGGAGGTCGAACGGATCGCGGCGCCGAAGACGCCCCGGTGGCCGGCACAGGGGAAGGACACCTGACGCATCGAGCCCGCCCGGCCGCGCCGAAGCGTCGTCGTTAGCGTCGACCTACCGTCCTCGACATACCGTTCTCGACGTGCCGCCCGCGTCCGGACCTGCCGCTCCTCGTCCGGCGGACCGTACCCGCGTTAGGCGTCCCGCGACGGTGAGAGGCGCGAACGGTCCGGAGACCGTCACCAGCGGACCGCGGCCTCGCCGACCGGCTCGCCGTGGACGAGGCGGTACACCGCCGGGAAGGCGGCGAGACCGGCGACCTGGACGACCGCGCCCAGGAGCACGAGCCAGTAGGACCCGACCGTGACGACCACGAGCGCGACCCCGAGCGTGGCGGCGAGAAACACCAGACTGAAGTACGCGACCCGGAGCGGGAGCGAGGAGAGTTCGCCGCGGCGCGGCCAGGCGCCGACGTCGACGCGCCCGCCCCGGAACGCCGCGAGGGCGACAGAGCCCGCGCCGATGGCGAAAAGCCCCGACAGCGAGACGGCGTCGGGGTAGTGCCACTGGAGGACCGCCACCGCAGCGAAGGCCGGCGTCGAGAGGAAGGACAGTTCCATCACCCCGAAGAAGACGCCCTCGTACCGGGGCGGATCTCCGGCGTCCGAGTCGCTCATGGTGGCTCGGGTCCTCGACCGTGGGTCGGAGGTCCGCCGCCAGGGTGTTAAGCCATTCGACCACGACCGCACTACGGCTGGAATCCGCGTGTGGGACCCGCGTCTGGGACCTACGCGGCGTTTGGTACGCGCGGCCGTCTCCCCTACCTATATGTACGGGTGGGGGCAACACACCCCGTGATGGTCGGTCACGAACGGTCTTCCATCGACGGCGGCGTCTCTCGACGACGGTTCGTGGCCGCGGCCGGGGCGACGGGCGCGGTCGCGGGCGTCGCGGGCTGTCTCGGCGGCAGCGATGCACTCCAGATCACGATGGACCAGGAGTGGGCCGGCGCGGAGGAGACGGTGATCGAGGCCCTGTACGACGCCGGGCTCGACACCGGCGTCGACGTCGAGATCCTCCCCGGTGACTTCGACTCCGGACAGCGACGGGCCAGCTTCACCTCGGCGCTGGACGCCGGCCGGTCGAGCCCGGACGTCTTCATGATGGACACCGGCTGGACGATACCCTTCATCGTCCGCGACCAGCTCGTCAACCTCAAGGAGGTGCTGTCGGGGGAGACGCTTTCGTTCGTCGAGAGCGACTACCTCCAGGCGGCAGTGGACGCGGCGAGCCACCCCGAATCGGGCGACCTCTACGGGCTGCCGCTCTTCCAGGGGTATCCGGTCATGCACTACCGGAAGGACCTCGTCGAGGCGGCGGGCTATGACACGGAGGGGTGGGCGACAGAGCCGCTCTCCTGGAGCCGGTTCGCGGAGGTCGCCGCGGACGTCCTCGAGGCGAACCCGGAACTGGACTACGGGTTCACGACGCAGGCGGCCAACTACATCGGGACCGCCTGCTGTACGTTCAACGAGATGATGACCTCGTGGGGCGGGGCGTACTTCGGCGGCCACGAGAACCTCTTCGGGCCGATCGGCGAGCGGCCGGTCACGGTCGACGAGGAGCCGGTCTACGAGACCATCCGGATGATGCGCTCGTTCATGTACGGGCCCGACGCCGAGCACGCCAACCCGGACCTGCCGCAGATTACCACGAGCGACCTCATCGAGTTCAAGGAGGAGCCGTCCCGCCAGCCGTTCACCGAGGGCCGGGCGGCGTTCATGCGGAATTGGCCGTACGCCATCCCGATCAACCTGAACAGCGGCGGGTTCACGGCCGGCGAGGACTACGACGTCATGCCGCTGCCCTACGGCGTCGAGGAGGGCGAGGGCGCCCACGACGGGACGGGCGGGTCGAGCCACGCCCTCGGCGGCTGGAACCTCACGATCAACGAAAACACCGCCCGCCTCGAGGACTGTGTCGCCGTCCTGGAGGCGTTCGCGAACCAGGACGTGATGGTGACGATACTGGGGGAACTCGGGCTTCTGCCGCCGGACCCCTCGGTGCTCAAGGGCGCCGACAGGGATGCCGTCGGCGGGCTGTCGGCCTTCGTCGACACCCTCGAGGTATCGGGCCAGAACACGGTGCCCCGCCCCGTGACGGCCGCCTGGCCCGACGAGTCGCCGCTGATATCGGACGAGGTGACCACCGCCTACCTGGGCCAGAAGAGCCCACAGGAGGCGATGGGCGACCTCGCCGAGCGGCTCGACCGCGTCGAAACGGAGGTGCAGTGATCCAGAATCCATGACGGACCACGACACGGACACCAACGTGTTGATGCGACCGCTGAACTGGCTCGAGACCCAGAGCGAAGCGGTGTTCGCCTACGTCCTCCTCGCGCCGGCGTTCCTGCTTCTCGGCGTCGTGGCGCTGTATCCGCTCGTGCGGACGTTCCAGTTCTCGCTTCTGGCGGACCAGGTCTCCGCGCCGGCGCCGCTCGGCGGGGTCGTCGGTCTCGAGAACTACGTCGACCTCCTCGCCGGGCGGGCACTGCTGCCACAGCAGTTTCTCGATCCCACCTTCCAGACGCCGCTGCTCCAGCAGGCGCTTTTCGTGACGGTGGCCTTCGCCGTCCTGAGCGTCCTCTTCGAGACGCTTTTGGGCTTCGGCCAGGCCCTGGTGCTCGACCAGGACTTCCGCGGCCGGCGGTGGGTCCGGGTCGCCATCATCATCCCGTATGCGATCCCCATCGTCATCCAGGCGATGATCTTCTTTCTGATCTTCAACCCGACGATCGGCTTCGGCACCGAGTTCATGCAGTCGATCGGTGCGTTCGGGAGCAACCCGCTGGCGAGCAGTTCGGACTCGTTTCTCATCGTGCTGGTGGCCGACATCTGGAAGACCTCGGCCTTCATGGCGCTGTTGATCCTGGCCGGGCTCCAGAGCGTCGACCGGGGCCTCTACGACGTCGCGAAGGTCTCCGGCGCCTCGGCGTGGCAGCAGTTCAAGTACATCACGCTGCCGCTCGTCGCGCCCGCGTTGCTCGTCGCGATGTTGTTCCGGACGATGGACGCAATGAGAATCTACGGGCTCATCGACGCGACGGCCGGCTGTCAGACCGTCCCGTCGTTGAGCTGTCTCGTCATCACCTCCGTGTTCGGGACCCGGCGGTGGGCGACCGCCTCCGCGGTTGCCTTCCTGACCGCGGTGGTCATCGGCCTCCTGGTGCTCGTCTACCTGTTGACCCTCCGGAACAGGGAGGTGGGCATGACGTGAGCGACGACCGGCAGCCGGGCCCCGCCGGGGTCGACCGGACCGACGAGCCCGACCTCGACCGCGGGATCGTCGAGGCGTGGGCCGCGAGGATGATATCGAACCCCGAGCGGGCCTACCGGGCCTCCTTCTACGTCGCGACCGGCTTCTTCCTGGTGACGACGCTTTTCCCGTTCTTCTGGCTGTTGATCGTCGCGATCACCCCGCGGGGTGACCTCAGCGACATCGGCGTCTTCACCCCCGGCGGGACGCCCCGGACGGAGGTGACGATCCCGCTCCTGGAGTGGACACTCGCCGTCCCGGCCGGCATCCCGGCCGACGTCAACGCCGCGGCCTTCCTCGAAATATTCGATCCGAACGTCGTCCCGTTCCACTGGTACATCTTCAACAGCTTCCTCATCGCGACGGTGGCGACCGTGATCGTGCTGTTCGTCGCGAGCCTGGCGGGCTACGTCTTCGGGCGGCTCGAGTTCCGGGGGCGCAACCCGCTGTTGCTCTTGGTGCTCATAACATCCTTCTTCCCGCCGGCGGCCTTTTTCGTGCCGCTGAACCGGATGTTCAACGCCGAACTCGAGGTGCTTTCACCCCTCCTGCAGGACGGCTCGCTGTACAACACGCCGTACGCGATCTTCATCCCGCTGTCGGCGCTGTACCTGCCGTTGTCCATCTTCATTCTGATGACCTTCTACGCCCAGATCCCCGAGGGGCTGGAGGACGCGGCCCGCGTCGAGGGGACGACCAGGCTCGGGGCGCTCTTCCGGGTCATCGTCCCGCTGTCGGCGCCCGGCGTCGCGACCGCGGGCGTGTTGACCTTCATCACCGTCTACAACGAGTACTTCTTCTCCTCGTTGATGACGGACGGACAGTTCCAGAACTGGGCCCCGATGCTGGCGGGAATCTTGAAGTTCCAGGGCCAGTACCAGGTGCTGTACGACCTCATGGCGGCCGCCAGCATCGTGGCCGTGCTGCCGGTGACGATACTGGTCATCGTCGCCCAGGAGAAGATCGTCAGCGGGCTGACCGCGGGGGCGGTCAAGGAGTAACAACAATGGCATCAGTCACACTCGACGGCGTCACGAAGGAGTACGACGACGTACTGGCGGTCGACGACATGGACCTCGAGATCCGGGACGGCGAGTTCGTCACGTTCGTCGGGCCCTCGGGCTGTGGGAAGTCGACGACGATGGAGGCGATCGCGGGCCTCACGCTCCCCACGAGGGGGACGGTCGAGATCGGCGGGCGAGACGTGACGGACCTCCCGCCGAAGGACCGGGGCATCTCGATGGTGTTCCAGAATATCGCGCTGTTCCCGCACATGGACGTCTACGACAACGTCTCCTTCGGGCTCCGGCTCCGGAAGTACAGCGGGGAGGAGGTCGAGCAGCGCGTCGAGCGGGCGGCCGACGTCGTCCAGCTCGAGGGCATGATGGATCGGATGCCCGAGGAGATGTCCGGGGGCCAGCGCCAGCGCGTCGCCATCGCCCGGGCCATCGTCCGGGAACCGGAGGTGTTCCTGATGGACGAGCCGCTGGCGAACCTCGACGCCGAGCTGCGGGTCCACATGCGGACCCAGCTCCAGCGGCTCCACCGCGAACTCGACACCACCATCGTCTACGTCACCCACGACCAGGCCCAGGCGATGACGATGTCGGACCGGGTCGCCGTCATCGAGGCCGGCGAACTAAAGCAGGTCGACCCGCCGTTGACCTGCTACGACGAACCGAACAACCTGTTCGTCGCCGGGTTCATCGGGTCGCCGTCGATGAACTTCATCGAGGGCGAGATCACCGACGAGGGCTTCACCTCGACGTACACGGACGTCCCGTTCGATCCCGCCGCCCAGGGGGTCGAGCCCGGCCAGGCCGTCACGCTCGGGGTCCGGCCGGAGGACGTCCACCTCCAGTGGAACGACGAGCAGGCGGCCGCTCCGACCGACACCTACGGCCGTATCGTCGACGTCCTCGAGCCGATGGGCGACGAGATGTTCGTCTACCTCCTGTCCGACGAGGACGTCGAGGCCAGCGCGGAGGGCCGCGGCGAGGGGCAGACGCTGATGAACGTGGGGCCCGGGGAAGACGTGGCCGCCGGCGACGACGTCGAGGTGGTCTTCGACCGCGAGAAGATCCACCTCTTCGACACGGGGACCGGGCAGGCGATCGTTCACGGGCTGGAATAGCGAGGCGCGGGCGGCGGCGAGCGGTAGCGAGCCGCCGCCGACTGGGCGAGCGGGGAGCGGGAGGTCGAGCGAAGCGAGACCTCCAAGGGTGAGCGGCGACCATCGGGAGCCGCGAGCGAAGCGACCCGCGAGCCGCGCGGCTCGCCGGGCGCCTACTAGCCGGGGCCGCTACAACCGGAAGCCCCGGCGTCCTGTTCGGATCGACGACGGGCCGTTCCCCATCGTGGCCCCGGCCCGCAACGCGCGGTGCTTTCGGACCAGAGCTCGCCGTCACCGACGGTCGCCCGACCGGAGCACCTCGAGGAGGTCGGGCGGGGCGACCCCGTCGGTCGGAGAGTCGTCGGCGACGGGGTCCGCCGACATGACGCGGTCGACCAGTTCGCCGTTCTGCATGCGGACGAGGAGCCGCCAGAAGCCGAGGAACAGCACCGTCGGCGCCAGGATGATGGCGACGGCAAACGCGAGCCGGGCGGCCAACCGCAGGGAGGCCGCCGACTGGGCGAGCGGCGAAGTCGCGACCCAGATGGCCACGAACGGGTTCACGCCTCCCAACAGGGGCTGGGCGCGGTTGCATCTGTCGGGATGCCCGCGCGTCAGCGGCCGACGATGTCCGACTCGTAGACCACGCCGCGGTCGCCGTCGACGGTCACGACGGTGCCCTCCGGGACGTCGAGGGCGACGTCGCCGACCATCGGCACCCCGAGTTCGCGCGCGACGACCGCCGGCAGGCTCGTGGTCCCGCGGTCGGCCGCGACGATGGCCCCGACGGCCGAAAGCTTGCCCGTGAACTCGCCGTCGAAGGGCTCTCCGAGGACGACGACGGCGCCGTCGGGGCAGTCCGTGAGGTCCCCCTCGGTCGCCCTGACTGTCGGGCCGGCCGATCGGCCGGCGCTCATGCCCCGGCCGCTGGCCAGGACCTCCGCGGCCAGGTGGACCTTCAGCGTGTTCGTGGTGTTGGCGCCCTCCAGGTCCGTCATCATGCCGGCGAGGACGACGACGGTGTCGCCGCTCTCGGCGACGCCGGCCGCGACCGTCTCGGTCGCCGACCGTTCGACGAGTTCGGCGGCGCCCGCCTCGACGAACGGCTGGTGGCGGGGGTAGAGGCCCCAGGTGAGCGAGAGGCGCCGGCGGACCGCCTCGTCCGGCGTGACGGCGACCACCGGGACCGTCGGGCGGTACTTGGCGACCTTCCGGGCGGTGTAGCCGGACTCGGTGACGGCCACGACGGCCGTGGCGTCGACGTCGCGGGCCAGGTACCGGGCGGCCCGCGCGAGGGCGTCGGTCCGGGTGTCACCGGCCGCCGGCACCCGCCGGTCCCGGGAGGCGGCGTACTCCTCGCTTGCTTCGACGTCGCCGACGATGCGGGTCATCGTCTCGACGACCCGGACCGGGTGGTCGCCGACCGCCGTCTCCCCCGACAGCATGACGGCGTCGGTCCCGTCCAGCACCGCGTTCGCCACGTCGGAGGCCTCCGCCCGGGTCGGCCGGCGCTCGTGGGCCATGGAGTCAAGCATCTCCGTGGCGGTGATGACGGGGATGCCGGCCTCGCCGGCCCGCCGGATGACGCGCTTCTGGATGAGCGGCACCCGTTCGAGGGGGCACTCGACGCCGAGGTCGCCGCGGGCGACCATCACGCCGTCGCTGGCCGCGACGATGGACTCGATGTTCGTGACGGCGTCAGCCCGCTCTATCTTCGCGACGACCGGGAGGGCAGTACCGAAGGACTCGATCGCCTCGGTGACGGCGTAGACGTCCCCGGCGTCGCCGACGAAGCTCGCGGCGACGAAGTCAGCCGCCGTCGCGGCGGCCATCTCGAGTTCCTCGCGGTCGGCTTCGGTGACCGGCGCCAGCCCGAGGTCGACGCCGGGGACGTTCACCCCCGCCCGGCCGTCGAGGCGGCCGCCGGAGTCGACGGTGACGGCGACGGCGTCGGCGTCGACCGCCTCGACGGTGGTCTCGATCCGGCCGTCGTCGAACAGCACCCGGTCGCCCGGGTCGACGCCCGCAAGCGACGTCGAGACGCCGACGACGCCCTCCTCGTTGGTGTCGCCCTCGACCAGCCGGAGCCGGCTCCCGGTCGCGAGCTCGACCGGCTCCGAAAGCGGGGCGGTCCGCACCTCGGGGCCCGGGATGTCGACCATGGTCGCGACGGGCCGGCCGAGTTCGGCGGCGACGTCGCGGACCCGCTCTACGAGCGTCGCCCGGCGCTCGGTCGAGCCGTGGCTGGCGTTCAGTCGGGCGACCGACATTCCCGCCTCGATGAGCCCCCGGATCGTCTCGCGGTCCTCCGAGGCGGGCCCCAGCGTACAGACCACCTTCGCCCGGCGCATATCACGAAACGTCGCCCCTGGTCGCAACGAACCTTTCGGTGATCCACACGTGATTCGCGGTCGATACCGAACGCGTCTTCGGTGTAGGGCGTCGCTCAGCCACCAGGACAGGGCGCTACTCGGGGCCGGCCCGGATCTCCCGGACGCGCTCGCGGTCGATGTCGGCGCCCATCGCTCCCTCGGCGGTGGTCGCCGCGGCGGCGACCGCACTGGCGACGCCGAGTGCCTCCCCGAGCGCGTCGCCGTCGGAAAGCGCCCACACCGACCCGGCGAGGAACGCGTCGCCCGCCCCTGTCGCGTCGACGGCATCGACGGCGAAGCCGCCGTGCTCGGTCCGCGCCGGACCCCACGGGGCGCCGGGGCCGGCCCGCGCGACCGCGCCGTCGGCGCCGAGCGTCAGAAGGACCGTGTGCGGCCCCATCTCGAGGGTGGTCTCCAGCAGCTCGTCGGGCGACCCCTCGATGCCGGCTGCCGCCAGGTCCGCGGGGGTCGCCTTGAGCACGTCGACGAGCGGCAGCGCCGTCTCGACGGCCTCGGCGAAGCCACCGGACCACAGCTCGGGGCGGACGTTCGGGTCGAAGACGGTCGTACAGCCGCACTGTCTCGCCCGCCGGAGGAGGTCGAGGAGCGCGGTCCGGGAGGGCTCCGTCGACAGCGGCACGCCGCCGACGACCACCCACGCCAGCGCCGAGAGGACCGCGTCGGGGACCGTGCCGGGTTGGAGTCGCGTGTCGGCCGTCCCCTCCCGGTAGAACCGAAAGGTGCGGTCGGCGTCCCCGTCGTCGGCGACGAACGCCAGCGCGGTCTTCGCGTCGGGGTCGCGGACGACGAACCGGTCGGAGAGCCCCCGCCCCGACAGCGTCCGCGCGAGTGCGTCGCCGAACGGATCCGTGCTCAGGCGGGTCCACAGGTACGGCGTCGCCCCGAGGTCGGCCAGCCGGACGGCCACGTTGGCCGGCGCGCCGCCCGGACGGCGCTCGAACCGCTCGACGTCGGCGAGCGGCCCCGGCCGGTCGGGGACGAAGTCCACGATGCACTCGCCGGCGACCAGTACCTCCGGCTCCATGCCGACCGCAGGAGCGCCGGCTGGAAAACTCCTCGTGTCGTCGCGGCGATGGGGCACAGCGGTGTCGGCACCGGTCGAGCGGTCGCGCCTGGAGCCGCCTCCCCGTGGTGCCGCGGTCCATTGTCTGACCTGGGGGGGCGGTGTCAGCGCGGCGCCGGCGAGGAGTCACGTCCGGCAGTATCAGCGCGAGAGGTCGGTCGCGCCCTCGAGGACGGCCTGGACCTCCGAAGGCGAGACGAGCGCCACGTCGCCCGCGAGCGTGCGCTCGAGCGCGGCGGTCGCCGCCCCCCACTCGAGGGCCGCCGGCACCGACCCGCCGTCGAGGCGGCGGGCGAGGAACCCGCCGATGAACGCGTCGCCCGAGCCGACGGGGTCGTGGGTGTCGGTCTCGAAGGCGGGCTGCTTGTGGACGCCCTCACCCGTGACCGCGACGGCCGGCCGCTCGCCGCGGGTGAGGACGACCGTCTCCGCGTCGTGGGTCTTGCGCAGGCGGCGGCCGACCGTCTCGGGGTCGCCGGTCAGATCGAACACCGTCGCCGCATCGCGCTCGGCGACGAAGAGGACGTCGACGAGGTCCAAGAGCGGGGAGAGCGTCGCCGCGGCCGCCGCCGGCGACCGGAGTTTCGACCGGTAGTTGACGTCGAACGCGACGGTCGCGCCGGCGCCGGTGGCGGCTTCGAACAACTCGCGCGTCGTCTCGGCGAGCGTGTCCGACAGCGCGGGCGTGATACCACTCGTGTAAGCGACGTCGGCCGCCTCGACCCGCTCGGTGCCGAGTTCGTCGGCCGTGGCGGTCGTCACCGCCGCGTCGCCGCGGTCGTAGCGGACGTCCGTGCCGCGCGGCCGGCCGCCGGGCTCGAGGTAGTAGACGCCGACGCGGCCCGCGTCGGTCCAGACCACGTCCGGCTCGACGCCCTGGCCCCGGAGCGTCCGGGCGATGCGGCGGCCGAGCGGGCCGTCGGGCAGCTTCGATTGCCAGACGGCTGTCTGGCCGAGTCGCGCCGCGGCGACGGCGACGTTGCTCTCGGCCCCGCCGACGTGGACCGAAAACCGGTCGGCGGATTCCAGCCGGTCGCCGGGCGGCGGCGTGTACCGGACCATCGTCTCGCCGAACGTGACGAGTCGGGCCATGCCCCGACACCGCGCGGCACGGACTTACCGGCTTCGACCGTCCGACTCGCCGGGGGTCCGCGTGGTGAGCTCGAGGGCGTGGATGTCGGTCGTCATCGCGTCGCCGAGGGCGTCGTACACCAGCTCGTGCTGGGCGACCAAGGAGCGGTCCTCGAAGGCGGGCGAGACGACGGTGGCCGCGAGGTGGTCGTCGTCGTGGGCGCCGCGGGCGCGCTCGACGGTCGCCTCGCAGTCCGGGAGCTCCCGTTCGATCAGGGCCGCGACCTCCTCGGGCGTCATGCACCGGCCTGCGAGCGGGGACGACAAAAGCCCGCCGACTGTCCCGTCGTCACGGACGGGCCATCGGCACGGAGAGCCCCGCGAGGCGCGAGCGTAGCGAGCGCCTCGGAACGAGCGAGCGGGAGGAGGGAGCGGAGCGACCGACGACACGCGAGCCGCGAGGCCGACCGGCGGGAGCCGCGACCGCAGGGAGCGGCTCCGAATGCGTGAACGGTGAGCCGGAGGTCGAGCGAAGCGAGACCTCCAGTGGCGAGCGGCGACTGCGAGGCGCGACCGAAGGGAGCGCCTCGGATCCGCGAACGGCGACCAGCGGGAGCCGTGAGCCGTTGGGAGCCGCGAGCGAAGCGAGCCGTGAACGAGAGAGGCCTCGGAACGAGCGAGCGGCGAAGCCGCGAGCCGCGAGGCCGATGTGGTGGCGTCGAGGCGTCGCTACACCTCCTTGATGTGGCCACACTGGCGGCACTCCCAGACGCCCTCCTCGACCAGCTCGAACTGGGCCTTCTGGTAGCTGCCACCCAGGCTGTTCTCGCAGTCGGGATTCGGGCACCGATCCGAGATGCGCTGCATGTGGGAACGTAGCACGTGCCTGCGTAAATGCCCACCGTCGGTCCGCGGCATCACTGTTCAGCTGAAACGTGGAGCAATACATCGGCGGGCGCAAGCCCCCGGCGGCTCGGGTCGGGCGGCTCACGGTTCACTGCGTTCACCGTTCGCCCGTCCGGCGGCGCTCCCGTTGGTTGCGCCGCCCGCTCGCTGCGCGCTTCGCTCACTTCGTTCGCTCCAGTGCTTGCCTCGCCGTCCTTCCCCGAGCCGCCGGCCCCTTGCGGAGTCCCGCCCGACCTGGTTGTCCGAGGCGCCGACTGAGGCCCTGCGCCCGGTGGGTCGAGCTGTCTGACTAACGGCATCCTAATCTGAACTGTGCTGTCCGGGGCGGTACCGGAACGCTCCGTCGGGGTTCTCTGACTTCGATCCACGGAACGACGCCGGTTCCTCGCGGTCGCCGCGACGGTCCATAAGGGCGGTACCGGCGCCGAGGTCGACGTCGTGATCAGGACCTTGGTCACCCGGCAGCTGGCAATGCTGCAGCGAACGGCGCGAGGAGCCTTCCGAAGTCGAGAGCGACGACGAGCCCGACGGTGTCGGCGCCGTGGCCTCGGGACGACCGTCAGCAGTCGCGGAATGACCCCCAGCAGTCACGACGAGTCAGCCGTCGGGCGATAGCTCGCCGGGCCGTCCGGCGGGACCTCCGCCTAGCTCCAGCGGTCGAGGCCGGTCTGGACGACGGACTGCTCGATGCGCTCGAAGCCGCGCTCGACCTCGTCGGCGGGGACGCTCCACTCCTCGACGACGAATGCCTTCGCGGCGTCGATGTCGGGTTCGACGTCGACGTGGTAGTCGTAGTCGTCGGTCACCGTGGGGTCGAGGAACATCGCGCGGATGCGGTCGGCGTGGGGGATGGTCTCCTCGCGGGCCTCCAGCGCCGAGAAGAGGTCGCCGTGCTCGTCGATGAGGTCGACGGCGGTCTTCGGCCCGACGCCGTCGATGCCGTCGTTGAAGTCGGTGCCAACCAGGACGGCGGCGTCGACCAGCCCCTCCCAGGTGAGGCCGTGGGCCGAAAGCGTCGCCTCGAAGTCCATGACCTCGGGGTCGCCCGTGCTGGTCAGCTGCCGGAGCGTCAGCGGCGCGCCGAGAAGCAGGGCGTCGTAGTCCTCGGTCCCGGCGTAGTCGACGTCGCCGTGCCGCGCCATGTGGGCGGCCTGGGCCTCGCCCTCCGCGGGCGCCTCGATGTAGGGGACGTCGAGGCGGTCGAACAGCTCGCGGGTGGTGGACTGGATGACGTCCGTGAGTTCCTGGGTGCGGGAATCGAGGGTGGCGATCTCGGCGGCGTCGACCTCCTCTCGCTCGCGGGCGGCCGCCAGTTGGTCCTCGTAGTCGGCCTTCTGGGCGCGGCGCTCGTCGAGTTCCGCCTCCTTCAGCCCGGTGACGCCGCCGTCGAAGACGAACACCGGCGTCAGGTCGTGTTCGAAGAACTTCGGGAGCCCCCGGACGACGCCGACGAGGTTCGCGACCTCGGTGCCGTCGGCGGTCGTATACGCCGCAGTCCGGGTGAACCTGACCGTCGTCGTGAGATACCGGTACAGCCAGTTGTGGGCGTCGACCGCGACGAGCGAGCCCGCCAGGTCGTCGAACGGCGTCGACTCGACGGCCGCCAGCTGCCGGAGGTCCGCGTTTCCCATCGGCGGGCCTTGGCCGGGCGGGCGCTTGAAACTCCCGGCCCCGGGCCGGCAGGCGCGATCGCCACGTCAGTCCAGTTCCGTCGTGGCGGAGAGGAGGGCCGGCGGCGTCGCGGTCGCCGACGGGCGGGCCTGGAGGAACGCGGTCGCCGCCTCGGGCAGGTCCCGCTCGCGGAACCGGGAAAGGCCATCGCGGTAGGCGGCCGCCGGCCGGGAGGCGGGGGCGTCGGTGGGTCGCTCGAGGACGAGTTCCGCCAGCCCGGTCTCCCGGCCGGTGAAGCCGAAGCCGGCGCGGTACAGCGCCTCGTAGGCGAACGGGTTGTTGACGGCGATACGCGCGCGTTCGTAGCCGCGGTCGGCGGCCCGCTCGACGAGGAACGCACAGAGCCGCGGCCCGTGGCCGTCGCCGCGCCTGTCGTCCCGCACTGTGACGTACCGGAGCCACAGCGCGTCGGGGTCCGTCCGGTCGGCGTCGAACGCGACGGCGGCCAGGACATCGTCGTCGTACTCGCGGTCCGAGGCCGCCGACGGGTCCCGGAGGACGGCCTTCCCGGTGGTGGTCATCACGAACTTGCCGGCGTAGCTGAACCGGCGGTGGTCGAGCCGCAGGGTCGGGCCGTCCGGCGGCCACCCGAGGACGCGGCGCTCCATAGCAGTGGATGGGGGCCAACGCTGTTATGCCCGGCGGCCCAGCGACCGCTATGCGCCGGGACGTCGCGGCCTTCGACACCTTCGCCCCCGTCTACGACCGCTTGATGTGGTCGGCCGACGATACCGCCCTGCGAAAGGGCCTTTCGTGTGCCGAGCGGGACGTCGAGCGGTGCGTCGAGGTCGGCGGCGGCTCCGGTCGGGCGGCACAGTGGGTCGACGCGGCGGTGCTGGACCCCGCCCGCGGCATGGTCGAGCGCGCCCGCGGCCGCGGGCTCGAGACGATACTGGCCAGCGCCGAGTCGCTCCCGCTTTCGGATGGGTCCGTCGACGCCGTCCTCGTCGTCGACGCGTTCCACCACTTCGCTGACCACGAGGCGGCCCTGTCGGAGGCCGGCCGGGTGCTCGCCCCGGGCGGCGTCGTCGTGATCTGTGAGTTCGACCGCTCGACGCTGCGCGGCCGGTGGCTCGCCCGGGGCGAGCGGCTCGTTGGCTTCGATTCGCGATTTTTCACCGCCGCGGAACTGGAGGCGGCGATCGACCGGGCCGGCCTGGACGCCAGACCGGTGGAGTACGGGTTCGGGATGACCGTCGTGGGCGTCGCCGGCTGACCCGTTCCGTCCTGGTCCGGCCGAAGCCTACCGTGTGAGGAAGTAGAGGTACCGCCAGACGGCGAGGACCACGGCGCCGCCGACGAGGATGACGGCGGCGAAGACCGGAGCGACGCCGCGGTCGGGAATCGCGACGAACCGAACCAGGAAGCCGACGACGGCCGCCGGGACCCACGACCTGATCGCCAGCGGGATCGAGGAGTTCGGGGCCGATCCGCCGCCGGGCGAGTACGCGCCGACGAGCGGGGCACAGACGAGCCACCCGAGGACGAACGGGCCTGCAGCGAGGACGTAGACGAGCGGGTCGGCTCGCAGTTCCGCCAGCGTGTGGCCGTGCCGCATCGTGCCGGCCAGGAGGAACAGGAGGAGGACGAGGAGGTCCCCGACCGCGATGGGCCAGGTGCCGGCGTCGAGGCGCTGCTCGAGGAACGACTGGTCGCGCATTGGGGGCCGTTCGACGGGACCCCTACAAGTGCTTGCGGTTTCAGACCGCCACCGCCGACGCGTCCGCCAGGTCCGGGCCGGCCGGCGGCGGGGGAGGAGTTCCGCGAGGCCGGCCCCGATGGCGAGGGCAGCACAGCGTCCCGACCCTCGGCGGCCGCGAGATAGCCGGCCACCCGTCTTCGCAATGACGCCGCCCGGACTGAAACCATTCTATAAGTTATATATACGTGTCTTATATATTTCATGCGGCCGTCGTCGCGGTACACCGTTGATTACTCGGAATTCTTGCAAAACACTTATGGGGGTATTCTGCCTATTTTCGAGCGTACTATGGTGGGATATTACGACGTCGTGCTCGGGCTCATCCCGGTGACGCTTATCGGTCTCACCGCCCTCCTCGTCGGCGGCGGCCTCCCGCTGTGGCTGTCGGTGCCGCTTTCCTCGACCGTCGCCGTCGGGCTCATCGGTCACGCGATGTTCGTGAACGGTCCCGAGCCCGCCGCCGTCCCGGAGCCGGCCGCGGACGTGCCAGCGAGCAGCGGCCACCGGCCTGCCGACTGATACTGCGGGCTGTCAGTACTTCGGACGCCGGTGCCTGAGCCCGGTGGGCCCGTCCGGCGGAACGTAGCCACTAAGCCCGCCGGCGTCGAACCGCCGCCGTGACCGACGTCCTGTTCCTGCGGAGCGACGAACTCGCCGACCTCGCGTCGCCCGCCGACTACGTCGAGGCGGTCCGGACCGGCTACCGGAGCCACGGCCACGAGGGCTCGGCCGAACCGCGGACGAAGCTCACAGAGACCGACCCGCCCGGGATGTGCACCGGCTACCTGGCGGTGCTGCCTGCGGTCGGCGCGATGGGCGGGTATACCTACGCCGCCGGGTTCGGCGACGAGGACGCCCACTTCGTGCTCCCGCTGTTCGACGCCGGGTCCGGCCGCCTGGAGGCGCTGTTGGACGGCGCCTCGATGAACCCGTTCAAGACCGGCGCCGCCGGCGCGGTCGCCGTCGACGAACTCGCCCGCGAGGACGCGACGACGTGTGCGGTCGTCGGATCGGGCGCCCAGGCGCGCGGCCAGCTGCGCGCCACGGCGACGGTCCGGGATCTCGAGACCGTCAGCGTGTACTCGCCGACCGCCGACCACCGGGACGCCTTCGCCGCCGAGTTCGACGACCGCCTCGACGCCGACGTCCGGGCCGTGGGCTCGGCCGCGAGGGCCCTCGAGGGGGCCGACGTCGTCGTCACCGCGACGCGGGCCGAGACCCCCGTGTTCGACGACGCGGACCTCCCGGCCGGTGCCCACGTCACCGCCATGGGCCAGTACGACTCCGGCAAGCGGGAGATCCCGCCGGCGACCGTCGCCCGGAGCACCTACGTCCCGGACCTCCGGGCGCGGGCGTTCCAGGACGCGGGGGCGTTCCTGGCCGCCCGCGAGGCGGGCCTGGTCGCCGAGGACCACGTCCACGCCGAACTCGGCGAGGTGGTCGCCGGCCACCGGCCGGGGCGGCCCGACGCCGACGCGGTGACCGTCTTCGACAGCGGCGGGACCGGCGTCGAGACGGTGGCCGCCGCGGCGATGCTCGAAGCGCGCGCCCGCGACCGGGGGCTGGGTCGCACCGTCGAGTTCCTGCCCGCCAGCGAGGCGCTGACCGGCGACTGACCGGGACGTGGGCGGGACCGGAGCGTCACCCGGCGGCCTCAGACGTACGGCGCGAGGCCGAGGGCGTCGACGACGGGGACGCCGACGGCGACCGTCCCCGCGAGGTAGCCGGCGATGGCGCCGCCGTTCAACAGCGGTAACCCGGCGTGGGCCCGGCCCTCCAGCACGAGCCACAGGAGGGCGAGGAGCCCACAGAGGGTCCCCGCCATCGCCCCCAGCGCCGGCGCGGTCACCGCGAGGCCCGGGACGCCGAGCAGCGCGGCGCCGCCGGGCCGGAAGAACGCGGCCGAGGCCACGAGGACGGTCGGGATGACCGCGTCCCCGAGGCCGACGAAGAAGGCGTCGCGGTCGAGTGGGTCAGCCGCCTCGCCGTCTGTCGATTCCTCGGCGGTCGCCGCCTCGCCGTCGTGGCCCGCCCCGTCGGGGGCGGCTCCGGCCGCGTCGCTGTCCCCGGCGGCGCTCCCGACCCCGTTCGCGGCGTCGGCCGCCGCGTCGTCGGCGTCCGCCGGGTCACCGCGGTCGTCGGACAGCGCCGCCGGGTCGTCGGCCTCGAGGAAGGAGTACGACAGCGTCAGGGGGACGACGAAGACGACCGGGAGCCGGAGGTCCATCGCGCCGGAGGCGAGCGTGAGCATGTGTTCGGTGCCGTACACGGAGACGGCGTCGTAGACGGCGAGTGCGACCAGGAGGACGAGTGCGGGCGCGAGGCCGAAGCTGATCCCGAAGATGCCGGCGGCGCCGGCGCCCATCACGACGCCGGCGGCGTCGATGACGTACCACTCGGGGTGGACCAGGAGGCCGGCGCCGAGAACGATGGCGGCACCCGCGGCCGGGACGTTCAGCCCGCCGACCGCGAGGACGGGCGGTAGCACGACCGAGAAGACGTAGAAGGCGATGAACGTCGCGGCGAAGACGACGAGACCCTGGAGGAGCCGGTCGACCCCGGCCCGGATCGACGCGAGCATCACGGCCGTCGCGACGAGGATGGCGCCGACGTACAGGAGGCTGTTGGTCGGGTCCGAGGGGTCCTCGACGGCCCGGTAGCCGGCGTCCATGAACGGCTCGACGAGGGCGAGCGCGCCGGCCTGGACGAGGACGAAGAGCCCGACGGTCGCGGCGACGGCGACGGACGCGCGCTTCATGCCGGTCAGTCCGTCGGCGGCCGTTTGGTCGTTGTGATAGCGGTCACTCCGCGTAGAGCTTCTCGCCGAGCAGCGCCGGTGGTTCGACGTCGTCGGCCGGCGAGACGGCGACGTATGGCCGCTCGACCGGGCCGAAGACGTCGGACGACCTCGCCGACGCGGTTCATCGGCCCGGCCCCGGGAGGCGGTCCATGCCCGAGACTCGGGCGGCCGAGCGGTAAAGCACTTTCCAGCCAGGTCAGTCCGCCGGCGCGGCGAGGGTCGTACCGATCCGGGCCAGGACACCGTCGATCGCCCCGAAGCAGGCGCCACGCGGCCGACCGGAGGGAGGCCGCGGAACGAGCGAGCGGGGAGCGAAGCGACCCGCGAGCCGGGCGGCGCGACGCGGGCGGCCCGACCGCAGGGAGGGCCGCCGGACGGGCGAACGGTGAACGCAGTGAGCCGTGAGCCGCCCGACCCGAGCCGCCGGGGGCTTGCGGCCACCGGAATATTACCCAGCGTATTAGCTGAACACTGCCCTGGGTCACTCCCGCAGCGCGGCGACGTAGGCGGCGATGGCGCCCAGCAGGTCGGACTTCGTCGCGTCGTCGGCACCCTGCACCAGGACGCAGCCCCGGGGCTCGTACTCTCGGGGATATGTCTTGGTCCGTTCGATGACGGCGTCGTACCCGACCTGCTGGACCGCCTCGGCGATCTCGTCGACGGTCGGCTCGGGGACGGCGGCCTTGAGTGGGACGCGGCGGCCCTCGCTCCGGGAGCAGGTGGCGTCGAGATAGGCGGGCCAGATGACGTTCTCGACCATGGCGTGGCGTGGACGGCGGGCGGGTAAAAAGCGGGCGATCGCGGCTCGGGCCGGCGGTCGACGGTCGACGGGACGCGTCAGTGTCGCCGTCAGCGCCGGTCAGGGGTCACCGGCGGCGGGCGAAACGCGCCACCGACAGTAGCGCCACGAGCGCGACCGCGAACCCGAAACCGGCGCCGTCGCCGTTCGCGGTCTCGGTGGGCTCGCCGCCGTCGGTCGCCGTCGCCGTCGGGCTGGGCGTCGGGGTCGCCTGGCCCTCCACGGTCGCGTTGGCGAAGGCATCCGCCATCGTCTGCAGCGCGATGAGGACCCTCGGCCCGGGCTGACTGACGTAGTTCGCGTCCACGGTCACGACCTGGTCGTTCTGGACGGCGTAGGTCTCCCGGTAGGCCGGCGTGTCGGGGACGCCGCCCTCGACGCCGCTGACGACGATGACCTCGGGGTTCCACTCCACGAGGGCCTCCTCGTTTATCTCGCCGTAGCCCTGGACGCCGTTCTCGGCGGCCACGTTCGTACCGCCCGCGGTCGTGAGGAGCGAGTGGACGAACGTTCCCCCACCGGCCGTGACGTTGTCGGTGAAGTACATGACGCGGGGCGAGTCGTAGTCGTCGGTCCCGTCCTCGACCTCCTCGATGGTGGCGTTGAACGCCTCGTTGGTCCCCGTGGCGGCCTCACACGCGCCGATGAGGCGACCGGTTTCGGCGGTCTTGCCGGCGATGAACTCGAGGGAGGTCCCGAACCGGAACTTGTAGACGGTCTGGTTGGCGTCGCGCAGGCTGGCGACGGTCTCGTCGGGGATGACGTTGGGCGCGAGCACGACGTCGGCATCGAGTTCGACGACCGCCTCCTGGTTGACGGTAAAGCGGTCCTCCCGGAAGACGTCCTCCCTGTCCTCGATTCCCTCGAGGTACGACGTCGTCGTATCGACGGGCGCGCCGACGACGCGGTCCGCCGCGTCGAGATCCCAGACGGTCTGGGCCGTGCTGGCCCCGAGGACCACGATCCGATCGGGACGCTCCTCGACCGTGACGTCGGCCCCGGTGGCGTCCTGGGCGGTGTAGGGGAACCCGCAGTCGGGCCCGGCCTGGACCGTCCCGCCCGCGGCCGGGACCGCGGCGGCGGACAGCGAACAGATGACGAGCAGTGCAGCGATTGGGGCGAGTGATACTCGGAGCATCATCCCTGCCGTGAACCGAGGACAATAAGTATTTGACTAAAGCAACCCAACTTGCCTAGTATGGTGCTCGCTCGCACGGTCCGCTGGTCGGCCGGCCTGGCGGCGCTGCTCGTCGCGGTCGCGCTCGCGAGCGCCACGCTCGGCTACGCGGACGTCGGCCCGCTCGCCGTCGCCCGGGTCGTGCTGAACGCACTGGCGGTGCCGACCGTCGACGGCGCCGGCCTGGCTTGGCGCCGACCGTTCGGCTTCGACGTCGCGCCGACCACCCGGACGATCGTCCGCCGCATCAGGCTGCCGCGGATCGCGCTCGGCGCGACCGTGGGCTTCGCGCTGGCGCTGGCCGGCACGGTGATGCAGGGGTTCTTCCGGAACCCGATGGCCGACCCCTCGATCATCGGGGTTTCGACCGGTGCGGCGGTCGGCGCCGTCGCCTTCATCGTCGTCCCGCTGTCGTTCCCGTTCGGCCTCCCCGCCTCGGCGTTCGTCGGCGCACTCCTCGCCGCCTTCGGGGTCTACCTCGTCGCCACCGAGGGCGGCCGGACCCCCGTCGCGACGCTGTTGCTCGCCGGCATCGCCGTCCAGGCGTTCCTCGGCGCGGTCATCTCCTACCTGCTGTTACAGGCCGGCGACGGCCTGGAGACGGCCGTCTTCTGGCTCATGGGCCACCTCCAGCACAGCACCTGGTGGCGCGTCAAACTCGCCGTCCCGGTCGTCGCCGTCCTCTTCGTCGTGCTCGTCTCCTACGCCCGGGACCTGAACGTCCTCCTCCTCGGCGAGGAGGACGCCCACACCCTCGGCATCGAGGTCGAACGCACGAAACGGGTCCTGCTCGCGACCTCCAGCGTCGTCACCGCGGCCGCCGTCGCCGTCTCCGGCGTCATCGGCTTCGTCGGCCTCATCGTGCCCCACATGATGCGGCTCGTCGTCGGGCCCGACCACCGCATCCTGCTGCCGACGAGCGCCCTCGCCGGCGCGGTCTTCCTCGTCGCCACCGACACCGTCGCCAGGATGGGGCCCGCCGAGATGCCCGTCGGCATCGTCACCGCCGCCCTGGGCGCTCCCTTCTTCCTGTACCTGCTCCGCGACCGGGAGGTGCACGAGCTGTGATCGACGTCGACGGCGTCGCCGTCTCGCTCGGCGGCACCGAGGTCCTGTCGGACGTAACGCTTTCCGTCGACGACGGCCAGTTCCTCGCCTTGGTTGGGCCCAACGGCGCCGGAAAGACGACGCTATTGGGAGCGTGCAACGGCCTCCTGTCGCCCGACGAGGGGACGGTCGCCGTCGACGGCACGCCCGTCTCGACGCTATCGGCCCGGGAAATCAGCCGGCGCGTGGCGACGGTGCCACAGGAGAGCCACCTCGGGTTCGACTTCACCGTGGGAGAACTCGTGGCGATGGGCCGGACGCCCCACCGCTCGCGGTTCGGAACCGCCGACGAGACGGACCGGGCGGCCGTGGCGTCGGCCTTACAGCGTACCGACACCGCCCGCCTCGCCGACCGGACCGTCGGCGAGTTGAGCGGCGGACAGCGTCAGCGCGTCCTCCTGGCGCGGGCCCTCGCCCAGACGACGCCCGTCGTCCTCCTGGACGAGCCGACGGCGAACCTCGACATCAACCACCAGGTCCGGACGCTCGCGCTGGCCCGACGGCTCGCCGAGGCGGGCAAGACCGTCGTCGCCGCCATCCACGACCTGGAGCTGGCGGGGCGGTTCTGCGACCGCGCGGCCCTCCTCGCCGACGGCCGGCTCCTCGACGTGGGCCCGCCGGAGGCGGTGTTCACCGCCGAGCGGCTCGAGTCGGCGTTCGACGTCCGCACCGCCGTGGCCACGAGCCCCGTCACGGGCTCGCCCGCCGTCACCCCCCTCGCCGACTCACCGCCGGGCGAGTGCCGGGTCCACGTCCTCGGCGGCGGCGAGCGCGCGGCCCGCGTCGTCGGCCGACTCGTCGACGCCGGGGTCGAGGTGACCGCGGGCGTACTGCCGGACGGCGACGCCGCGCTGCGGACCGCCCGGAGCCTGTCCAGCGAAGTCGTCTCGGCCCCGAGCTTCCGGCCGGTGGGCGCCGACGCCGAGGCCGCGGCTACGGACCTCCTCGAGGCGGCCGACGCCACCGTCCTGGCCGCGGCGGTCGACGGCACGAACGCCGCGCTGGCGGACCGGGCCCGGCCGCTCGTCGCACTGCCGGGCACCGGGCCACCGTCCCACGCGACCGTGGTCCGGGAACCGGACCTCGTGGACGCCGTCGCGACCCGGGCGTCGGGCGGCCAGCCGCTGACACGCCGGTAGGTCGGCCGGCGCGCGCCAGCCCACCGGCGGCACAGCCGCCAGTGTCGGCCGAGGCTGGCTCCTGGCGGCGGCGCCACCCCACCGACGGTCCGGGGTGTCCTCGAGAACTCAGTTCTGCCGGGTCGACCGCGCCTCCCGCACCTCGGCGCCGTCCCGGAGCTTGTCCTCGCAGTTCGGACAGACCCGGACCGACGAGAGGTCCTGTGGTGCGAACACGCGCACGTAGTTTTCCGTCACGAACGCATCACAGTTGCGGCAGTGTGGCATGTGGTATATCCCTCCCATGCTCCCACAAATACCTTTCCCCTCGCCGGTGAAATCTACGACGCCACGGGGGACGCCTCAAATCGGAAGAGACTGCGGGCCCGCGGTCCGAGCGGTGAACCGGGAGGGACCTGCGTCACTGCTCGCGTGACCCAAACGATTACCCCCCTCGGTCCGAATGGCTTGTAGGGACAGCGTATGCGATATTTCGACCTCGTCCTGACGCCGACGTCACACGGCATCCATCCCATCGACGCCGAACTCGCGGTGCTGGACGGGGTCACTCGCGACGCACTGATGCACATCGACGCCTTCGGGGACGGCTCCGGGGTGTTGCTCTACCGCCTCCAGGGCGACCGGGCCGTCGTCCTCGACGCCGTCGGCGATCACGAGGCGCTCATCAGCTATGACGTCCTGGACGTCGACGAGGAGAACGCCTTCCATCTGTACTGCCACGTCCACCCCGGGGAGCCGGCCGGGACCCTCATGGCGCTGTGCTACAAGTACGCCCTCATCATCGACACGCCCATCGAGTTCACCGCCCGCGGCGGCATCCTCGTCACCGTCGTCGGCACCCACGACATGCTCCGCGAGGCGCTCAAGGCCATCCCGGAGGAGATCGGCGTCTCCATCCAGCAGGTGGGCAAGTACACCCCGGGGACCCGCGACATGCTCTCGATGCTGACCGAACGCCAGCAGGAGGTCTTCGAGACCGCCGTCGACATGGGCTACTACGAGATCCCGCGGGAGGTCAACCAGGGGGACCTCGCCGAGGCGCTCGAGTGTGCCCCCTCGACCGTCGACGAGCACCTCCGGAAGGCCGAATCGACGATGCTGTCGGCGCTGCTCCGCGCCACCGACCCGGAGGAGGCCTAACGCTGCCGGACGTGACCACCTGAACCGCAGTCCTGCTTCCAGGCACGTTCGCCGGGGTACCGATCCGGATGGTCACGGAATCACGGCCGGTAGGATGACCCGTCCGAACCGCCCGGTGCCGGGTGACGGGAGAGCCGGACCGAACTGGCTGCGGCCGCACGGGGCCGATCACCCGTACGTCTCCGACAGGACTTCGGCGCCGTCCGCCGTCGCGACGACGACGGTGTCGCCGCCGTTGTTCCAGATGGCGCCGTCGGCGTGCCAGTAGAGCGCCGACTCGTTGTCGGCGCCGGCACCGGAATACAGCGTCACCCGACGACCAGGCGCCAGGGCGAACCCCTCGGGGAAGACGTACGTGTGGCCGGCCTCGTCCCGCACCGTCCACCCGGACAGCTCACGCGGCTCCTCGCCGGCGTTCTCGAAGAGGACGTACTCGTCGTCGAGGTTCCGGTGGTCGTTGCCCGCGGCGTCGGCGTGGACCTCGGCGAGGACGAGTCCGGCGTCCCCGACGGGCGTTCCGGTCACCCCGCCGCCGAACCCCCACAGCCCGCGGTCCGCCGATCGCGCTCGCGCCTCCGCGTCGCTGAAGGTCGCCCGTCGGGAGAACTGCGAGTCGTACAGCCGGGCGTACCCACCCCGGAGCAGCGCCCGGTTGAACAGCTCCCCGTCGACGTGGACGTAGACCAAAAGGCGGCCGTAGTCGCCCCTGACGTCCGCCCTGGCGTCGACCACGATCCGGACCTCCTCGCCGGCCAGCTCCGCCCGGGCGAACTCGCGGGCGCGTCCACGCCGAGCAGCCGGACGGTGTCCGTGGTCCCGTTCCGGTAGCGGACATCCATCGTGTCGCCGTCGACGACTTCGACGATGGCGACCGTGTGGACGCGCTCGGCGGGAACGTCCCCGGCGGTCGGAGCGGGGCCGTCTCCGAGTGGACCGGCCGGGCCGACGCCGGCACACCCCGCCGACAGCGCCAGTAGGGCAACGAAACACGCCGCCGTCAGGCGGTTCATTGTCCGACGGTTTCGCCACCGGCACAAGAAGGGTTCGGTTTCGACATCGGGGGCTCGGTCCCGAACCGAAATGCGGCCGCCCCGTCCATCCAGGTACAGCGCCGTATCGTCCACAGGTCCGGCCGGGGTGTGGAGGTCGGATCGGCCAAAACTATTATATTCTCAGGATGATAATTCTTTCGAAATCGTGGTCCATTACGGTCGAGTCGCGGGAGCGTCGGAGGCGGACAGAGCCAAGAGCGGACGCCGTGGAGTCGCCGAACCCGGATCGGAGCGGCGACGCCGCCCCGGCGGAATGACCGTACCGGGTTCGGGACTCGGGGGTGAGCGGTGACCATGGAAGGGAGGTCGATCCGCGTCCTCCACGTCGATGACGACCCCGCGTTCGGCGAAATGGTCGAGACCTTCCTCGAACGCCAGGACGAGCGGCTCGAGGTCGAAACAGCGACGAGTGCAGCCGAGGGTCTCGAGATGCTCGCAGACGACGGGTTCGACGGCGTGGTTTCCGACTACGACATGCCCGAACGGAACGGGATCGAGTTTCTCGAGGCCGTCCGCGATGAGGACCCGTACCTCCCCTTTATCCTCTTTACCGGCAAAGGCAGCGAGGAGATAGCGAGCGAGGCCATCGCGAACGGGGTCAGCGACTATCTCCAGAAAGCCACCGGGACCGATCAGTACACCATCCTGGCCAACCGTCTCGCGAACGCGGTGGACCGATACCGGGCCAGACGCCAGATCGACCTTCGGCACCAGGCGCTGGAAACAGCCAGCGAGGGCCTGAGCCTCGTCAACCCCGACGGGACGTTCACGTACGTGAACGCCGCGTTCGCACAGCTTTTCGGATACGATCAGGCCGAACTGATCGGAACCCACTGGACAGTCCTCTATCATGACTCGGAGGCAAAACGGCTCGAGCGCAAGATCCTGCCTGCCGTCCTGGAGACTGGCCACTGGGCGGGCGAAACCGTTCGGTTGACCAAACACGGCACACGTCTGGTAACCGACCACCGTCTCACTCGTGCCGACGGGGACACGATCGTCTGTACGGCGACGGACCTCACCGAGGAACGAGCCGCGTCCAGTCGAGCGGAAACCACGTTCGAACTCCTGCTCGACACCATCGGCGGCGAGGGGTACGTGTTCTTCACCCTCGACCACGAGGGCTACATCACTCGCTGGAACGACGGGGCAGCGGGCTTCTACGGGTCCGATGCGGACGACGTTCTGGGCGACCACCTCTCGACGCTATCCACCGACGCGGACCGACCCGAAACCGTCTCCGAGGACCTTCTGGACATAGCATGGAGAGAGGGTTCCGTCACCCACGACGTGTATCTCCGCCGGGAAGACGGCGGTCAGGTTCCGGTACAACTGCGGATCTCTTCGGGCACTGATAGCGACGGCACACTTCGCGGGTTCGGCGTGGTGACCCGGGAGTCGGCCGAACAGCCGCCAGTGGAGTACGGCCCCGATCCGCAACTCGGTCGGACGTAGGTGGTAATCTGCCACGCGTATCGGTGCGTCAAGCGACGTGACGGCACGGCCGGGAGGACACCCAGGGTTCAGATGCACTCGGTGCGTTTCGTTCTCGTTACCGATCGAAGGCGAAGGAGAGCCGGTGGAGGGATTTGAACCCTCGACCTAATCCTTACGAAGGATTCGCTCTGCCAGTCTGAGCTACACCGGCGCCATCCGGTGGTGGGAGGATCGTCGGCAAAAGGGTTCCGAATCATGCCACCCGGAGAGGACGCGGCCGCCGCCGAGGGCGAGGGCCGCGGCGGCGGCGACGGCGGCGAGGACCAGGAGGACGATGGCACCGGTCCTGCCGGCGGTCTCCGGGAGGCTCCCAACGAGTGAGTCACCCTCGTCGCCGTCGATCGCGGCCGCATCCGCGGCGGTGCCGGAGTCCCCGGCCGGCTCGCTACCGCGTGAGCCGGACGTCGAGACGGACGTTCGACTCGTGGGGCGCGTACGACCGGACCGTCCGTCGGGCCTGGACGGCGGTCGCGTAGGCCGGTTCGGCGGCCGCCCGGATGGCGCGCTCGCCGGCGGTGTAGGGGTCGTCGTCAGGCTGGATGTCGTAGTAGTGCACTACGCAGTCGTCGCCGGCCAGCCGGACAGCGGTGTCGAGGAAGTCTGCGGCGGTGTGGGGGAGGTTCATCACGATCCTGTCGGCCCAGTTGTCGTAGCCGGTGACGTCGCGGACGTCGCCGTGGATGGCGGTGACGCGGTCGGCGACGCCGTTCCGCTCGGCGTTCCGGCGGAGGTACTCGACGGCCGCCCCGTTGAGGTCGACGCCGACGCAGTCGGCGCCCCGCTCGGCGGCCGGGACCACGAACGGGCCGACGCCGGCGAACATGTCGAAGACGCACTCGCCGTCGGCGACCTGGCCGACGACGCGACGCCGGTCCGTCGCGAGCCGCGGCGAGAAGTACACCTCGGCGACGTCGACCGCGAAGGCACAGCCATACTCGCGGTGGACGGTCTCGGTGTCCTGGCCTGCCAGGACGTCCCACTCCCTGACGCGGTGTGGGCCCTCGACGGGCGAGGCGCGGTTGAGGACGGTGTCGATCGGGAGGTCCGACGCCACGATGGCCTCGGCGAGCTCGGCGGCCCGCTCGGGATCGTCCTCGTCGACGATCGCGACGTCGCCGAGCCGCTCGTAGGAGGGCTCGACCCCGAGCAGGTCGCCGGGCAACGTCTGGGTGGCCCGCGCTGCGGGCTCGCGGTCGACGACCTCGTACCGCTCGCCGATCGCGGCGAGGTCGGCGTCGGGGGCAAGCGGGACGTAGAGGAAGCCGTCCTCGACGCCGATCTCGTACCCGTCGGCGACGGCGTCCCGCTCGGCGAGCCGTCGGCGGGCGGCCTCGCCGCGTTCCCGGGGCACCCGGACGCAGGGGACTCCCATGCCTGGAGGTGGGATGCCTGCGGCGGTAAGCCTGACGTTCCCGATACCGCGGCGCTTTTGCGGCCGGGCCGCCGAGCCGGGGCATGCTCACGTTCGTCGGGCTCGGGCTGTACGACGAGCGCTCCGTCACCCTCGCCGGACGGAACGCCATCCGCGGGGCCGACCGTGTGTTCGCCGAGTTCTACACCGGCCGGCTCGCCGGCGCGACGGTCGCCGACCTGGAGGCCGCCCACGGCGTCGACGTCGAGGTCCGCGACCGGACCGGCGTCGAGGAGGACCCGGACGCCATCCTCGCGGCGGCCGAGACCGGCGACGCCGTCTTCCTCTCCGCCGGCGACCCGATGGTCGCAACGACCCACGTCGACCTCCGGCTCCGCGCCGCCGAACGGGGCATCGAGACCCGGGTCGTCCACGGGACGTCCGCCGAGACCGCGGCCGCCTCGCTGTCGGGGCTGCAGAACTACCGGTTCGGGAAGGCGACGACGCTGCCGTTCCCCTGGGCCCACGGTGCCGGGGCGCCCGACGCCGCCGGTGACGAACAGACGGGCGACGGGAGCGTCCCCGACAGCGTCCTCGAGACGATAGCGGCCAACCGCGAGCGCGGCCTGCACACGCTCGTGTTCCTGGACATCAAGGTCGGGACCGGGCCGTCCGATCCTGGACCCGACCAGGAGAAGTTCTTGTCCGCGGATCGCGCCGCCGCGCTGCTGGCCGACCACCTCGAGGGCGTCGGCGTCGCCATCGCCCGCGCCGGCGGTCCCGACCCGGTCGTCGCCGCCGACGCGCTTCCGGCGCTGGCCGAGCGATCCTTCGGGGAGCCGCTCCACCTGCTGGTCCTGCCCGGCGACCTCCACGTCGTCGAGCACGACGCGCTCGTCGAACTCGCCGGCGCACCCTCCTCGGCGCTTCCCGATCCCGTGTAGTCGACGATCAGTCGTCGGCGCGGGACGGATCGGGGTGGCGGCCGTCGACCTCGTCCGGCAGGAGGCCGAGTTCGGCGGCCGTGTCCCGGTCCTCGCCGGTGGCCATATAGGCGACGTCGTCGACGATGACCAAAAGTTCCGGGAGCACGCGTATGACGTACCACGCGATGGCCACGAGCGCAACGACCGACAGGAGTTGGCTGAGTACGCCCTCGGCGACGACGTGGGATACCATGTACGGGTCGGACTCACCGTAGATGGCCAGCACGTAGGGGGTGTACCAGCCGTCGAACCACTGGCGGCCGAACGCGAGCCCGATGAAGGTGGTCCGGACGATGTTGAGAACGTAGATGATCGGGATGGCGACGCCGAGCGCCTGCAGCTTCCGGCGCCAGGGGGCGCGGACGGCGGCGATGCAGCCGGCGAAGATCGCCATGCTGCCGAGCGCCGTACACGCCATCACGATGTTGTACACGATGCCGGCGTGGTCCGGGTCGGCGGTCTCGAAGTGGAAGGCCGCCAGGAACCCCTCGTAGGCCGGACGGGCGGGGCCGATCGGGCGGAGCGTCGGGTCGTAGCCCAGCGTGTCCATCAGCAGGTGGGTCTGGGCCGCGACGTGTTCGACCAGGAGGCGTCGGACCGGCGTGAAGGTCTCGGCCGGCAGGTATATCAGGCCCATGACGGCGACGGCCCGCGAGAGCACGAAAAGCGAGTCGCGCCCGTCGACGACGAGATAGCCCGCATAGAGGCAGGCGGGGACGCCGACGAGGGCGAGAACCGCCTCGAGGATGCTGTTCTGTACGTAGAAGAAGAAGGGGACCAACAGCAGCCAGAAGGCGGCGAAGAGCGCCCAGGCCGCGCCGACGACGTACCGGGCGAGCCCCGGGGAGCGCCGCTCGGCGAGGGCGCCGCCGCCGAACAGCCCGAGCAGGACCCACGCCAGCGGGTCCGTCACCGCGAGGACGTCGCCGGGTACCATCACCGGTCGGTAGGTTCGGTCGCCTAAAGGCCTTGTCGGCCCGCGGTGGTGTCACGGGCGCGGAGGCGGTCGGTCCGCACGTGACGGAGGTCGGCGTACAGCGCGGCGAGCCGGCCGTCGAGACCCATGTCGTCGTCGAGGGCGCGGACCGACGCGCCCCCGTCCGCCGCCAGGTCGAGTCGCCGGGTGTCCGACCCCGTCGAGACCTCGATGGCGCCACCGTCGAGCCGGACCCGATGGTCCCGGATCTGCTCGTCGTATCCCACGGTGAGCGTCTCGCGCACGGGGCCGGCCAGGTCCTGCTCGCGGACGTTGGTGCCCGCCCCGGTCGCGCCGTAGCCCAACAGCACGTTGTCGATGGCCCGGAACGCGCCCACGCCGGTCAGCAGGCCGCCGGCGACGGCGACCGCCTCCCGGCGCGTGACCGCCGGCCGGACGTCCCGCGCCGGCGTCGTGGGTCACGCGCCTGGGTCACCGCCGTCGGCGGCGGTTGCCGGCGGGCGCAGCCGGATCTCGTCGCCGGTCAAAAGGTACAGGAGGTCCTCCGCGACCGCGAGGAGTTCGGGCAGCCACCGGGAGACCAGCCACGCGATAGCGAGGAGTGCGAAAAGCGCGAGGCCCTGGGAGATGATGCGGTCGGCCACGTAGAAGGAAACCCTGGTCGGATCCGAGAGCCCGAAGATGGTCATCACGGGTCCCTCCAGCGCCGGGTGGTCGAACCACTGGTAGCCGTTGGCGGCCGCGATGAACGCGTTGCGGGCGACGTTGAGCACCCAGATGATCGACAGCGACACCGAGAGGCCGGCCGCCTTGCGCCGGAGCGGCGCCCGGACGGCGCCGACGAGGCCGCCGAAGATGGCCATGCTCCCGATGCCGGTGCAGGCGAACACGAGCCGCGTCGCCCGGCCGGTCGCCGGGAAGTAGAAGGTGTTCCGGAGTGAGGACCCCGTCGCGGGGTCCTCGACGAGCCGCATCCCCTCGCCGAGCCCCACGACATCGAGCGTCCAGACCGTCTGGCGGGCGACCGTCTCGATGAGGAACGCCCGGACGGGCGCGACGGTCTGGAACGGGAGGTAGATGAGGCCCATCAACGCGACGGCCCGCGAGAGCACGAAAAGCGAGTCGCGGCCCCCCAGGAGCGTCCAGCCGACGTACAGACACATCGGCACGGCGACGGCGACGAGCACCGTCTCGACGATGCTCCGGTGGACGACGGCGAACTGGTGGATCAACAGCAGCCAAAACACCGCGAACAAACCCCATGCCCCGGCGGTCAATCGCCGGGCGATCATGTCGTGGTCCAGGTAGTTCGCGCCGACGCCCGCGACGAAGACCGCCACGACGATCCAGGCCAGCACGTCGGTGACGGGGAGGACGGACACCTCCGTGAGCGACTGTGCGGGCAGACTCATTGTCTGTCGATATGCGACGACGAGTAAAGGTCTTGTCGTCCGGGCGGCGCGCGGCCGACCGCAGGGAGGCCGCGCGCCGCCGGATGAGCGAGCGGGAGGAGGGAGCGAAGCGACCGACGACACGCGAGCCGGGCGGCCGACTGAAAGGAGGCCGCCGTATGAGCGAGCAGTGAGCGAAGCGACCCGCGAGCCGCGCGGCCGATCGGACGGAGGCCGTCGAACGAGCGAGCTGGGAGCGAGGTCTCGCTTCGCTCGACCTCCGAACGAGCGACCGACGACACGCGACCCGCGAGCCGTCAGCCCGCCGCCCGTGGCCGAACGGCGAGAGACCGGCCAGCCCGGCCGGTGGCAGGGGAGACTGCGTCGCCGCCCCTCGAGGCGACGGGCCGCCGGCGCGATGGGAGGACCCGTCGGGCTGTCGACGGCCGCGTCGCTCCGCAGCGCGGCGCGCGAAAGAACGGAACCGCGGAAGACCGGCCGATCCGGTCAGTTAGAAGTCGCGCCGGCGTGCTGCCAGCAGTGCAGCGCCGATGAGCGCGATCAGGGCCAGCGCGGCACCGAAGCCGGGCTGGTCGTCGGTCGGCGTCGGCGAGTCGGTCGGCGTCGGCGACGCGGTCGGCGTCGGCGACGGACCCGGGGTCGGCGTCGGCGTCTCGAACGTCACCGATGCCGAGGCCGTGACGATGACGTCTTCGTCACCGGCCGTGTACGGAGCGTCCGCCGTACCGTTGCTAGTGACGAAGTCGTAGGTCTCGTTGTCGTTCTCGTCCTTGTGCGGCATGGCGATGGCCGTGCCGTCCTCCGTGTACGGGTCGTCGAGGGTGACCTCCACGTCGGTGTGGTTGGTGTCGGCCTCGAGGTACTCGGAGGTGCCGCGGACGCTATCGATGGTGGCGCCGTCGTTCAGCGTGCTGTCGTGGATCGTCACGAAGCCGCCCTGCGGCAGGTACGCGGTGTCGACAGTGACGGTCGACAGCTCGTCCTCCTCCGGCGGGACGGTGATGTCGCTGAGGGTGACGCTTGCCGGCGTGCCTTCGACGACGATGCCGGGCTTCTGGGCGTCGTCCTCGAAGCCGGTGCCGGGCGAGGACACGCTGAAGTTGCGGCCGACCTCGGTCTCCGAGAAGTCGAAGACGTCGGAGGAGAAGTTGCCGTCCTCCTGGACGTCGACGGTGTCCCGGGCGAAGATCGGGGTCACGTCACCGGTCTCCGTGTCGTTGGCGCGGCGCACGCGGGTCGTGGAGCTCACCTGGATGGTGACGTCCGTGCCGGGTGCGACGTTGGTCTGACCGGAGATGGTCTGGTTGTCCCTGTTGTTGACGCGGACGCGGTCGGCGCCCTGCTCGTCGAACTCGGCCTCGCGGTCCTCGACGTCCAGCTGGGTCGTCTGGTTACCCTCGGGGACGTAGGTGTCGATGCCGCCCCTGAACGTCGAGTTGAAGCCGGGGCCGACGTCGAACTCGACCTCGAAGTCGTTGCCCGGCTCGATCTGGACGTCCTCGTTCCCCACGCCGGTCTCCCGGGTGACCTCCAGGTCACGGACGTCCGTCACGAGGTACACCGTCTCGTTGTCCTCGTCGATGACGAAGTTGAACTGGGTGGACTGGTTGGGGTTCCGGTAGTCCTCGACCTTCGGCTCGCGGTTCTGCTTGAAGTTGATCTGCTCGAGCGTGACGTCGAGGATGGCGTCGTTCGCCTGGCCGACGCCGGGATCCTCGGACTGGGCGTCGTCGAGGATCTGGTTGCCGTCGGCGCTGTCGAGGTCGGTGTTGGCGAGGGCGTCGAACGCACCGTAGACGCCGGTGATGTTGACCTTGTGGACGAGGACGTCACGCTGGTCGGAGCGGTTGCGGTCCGCGAGCGTGACCATGCCCGTCTCCGAGAGGTCGTCGTTGGACGAGAGTTCGCTCTTTTGGTCGAGCGTGTTCAGCGGCGCGTCGGGGTGCCGCATCTGCGTGAGGCTCTCGTAGCTCGACTCCTGGATGTTGAGGACGCCGCGGTCGAGCGTTCCACCGTCGGTGTCCTCGAGCACCAGGTCGTACTGGCCCTCGTCGAGCACACCGGTCAGCTTGGTGGTGCGGCGGTCGACGCTGACGATGTCGCCGTTGATGGCCTCGTAGGCCTCGCTCTCGTTGCCATCGTCGACGTTCCCTGCGAGGAACGTGTTCATCCGGATGTCGATCCGGCCGTCGTCGTCGGGCTGGGCGACGACGCGGGTCTCGTAGTTGTTCCGGCTCGCGTCGCCGATGACGAGGACGAGCGTGTCGATCTCGTTGGCGTTCTGGATCGAGATGGTCGCCTCGCTGCTGCCCTCCTCACTCTGGAGGTCACCGCGGTTCACGGAGAAGGCGCCGGTCTGGGAGTCGAAGTTGCCGACGCCCGTCTGGGCCTCGATGACCTCGATGCCGGCCGTGTCGGTCGGGGTCGTGTCCGTCGGCGAGACGGTGAACGAGTAGTTCCCCGTGGACTCGCCGGCGAAGTCGAAGTTGATGTTGGCGCTGCTGTTGAGCCCGTTCACGCGGATGGCGTCCGAACTCGGGGCGCGGTCCTCGTTGACGTTGTTGGTCGTCGACCCCTCGACGATGCGGTTCAGCTCGCTCTGGCTGAAGTTCTCGGCGGTGACGTAGAGGTCGTATCCGTTCCGGTTGGAGGAGACGGACATCGTCGCCGTCTCGTCCTTCCGGACCGTGTCTTCGTCGAACGACGCGTTGAGCGTCTGCGGGACGACTTCGACCCAGTCGTTGTCGGCGTCGGTGAAGTTATCCGAGTAACAGCGCTGGTTCTCGGGACCACCGACACCGTTCTGGGTGGTCTGTTCGCCGTTGAAGCCGTCCTCTTCGTTGCCGACGTCGACGACCCTGCGGTCACCGGAGTTCTGGTCGATCGCCGTGATGACGACCTTCTCGTTGTCCGCGACGTTCTCCGTCGGGATCTGGGCACCGTTGCTGCTGTTCAGCGAGATCTCGCGGATGAGGGTGCCCTGCTGGTCGCCTTCCTCTTCGAAGTAGCGGAGCTGGTAGGAATCCCTGTCGGAGTTACAGGCGCCGGGGTTGGCCTGGAAGTCCAGGATCTGGCCCTTCCAGACGGTACGGCCGCCGGAGAACTTCCGGTCCGTCTGGCGTTCGTCGTCGTCGTCCGCGGGCTCACCGCTGATGCGGTAGGAGGCGTTCTGGGCCACGAACTCGCCACTGGTACCGACGTCGGTGTACGAGCGCCACTGTACCTCGTAGGTGTCACCGACGTCCGGGTTCCGGATCACCGGGTCGGTGAAGTTGATGTACATCGTGGCGTCGTCGCTGACGTTCTCCTTCTCCTGGAAGTCCAGGACGATGGTGTCGTCCTCGCTGTAGTTGTCCTGCAGCGGGACCGTTCGCCTGGTGGATTCATTGTATTGACCGGCGTTCGAGTCATTGATGATGACGGTGACGTTCTCGCCGCTGGTGAAGTTGTCGACGTCACCACCGAACCGGCCGGCGTCGGAGAAGTCCAGCTCGACCCCGGCGACACCGGATGGGTTGTCGCTACCGGGGTCGTTGGTGTTCTGGTAGCCCGTACTGAGGTTGTACGTCGTCTGTGCGTTTGCCGAGTTGTCTCCGATGTTGTCGACGCTCGTATCTTCGAGGTCGCCATCGGATACTGCGGCAGCGCTCCCTGCGAACGCTACGGTGCCTGCGAAGACCCACAGGACCATAAGCGCGGCAAGGAACACCGCTCGCAGCGTATTGTTGTTGTCGTCTGTCATGGTTGTTGACTGCTATCGGTCGGCGACGGTACCTCGTACGCGATCGGGCATCCGAGTCCGCCCGGGGCCGGTACGCCGTACTGTCACCATGGGTAGGGGTACATTCGCACCAACTATCGCTCACTATAAATGCTTTGTGGGGTGAACGCGGCGTGGGAACCCGTGACGGTCCCGAAAACGGGCGGTAGACGGCTTTTGGTACGTCGTGGCACAGCCGTCTGACGACCGGCGGACACGCATAAAGGCCGGCGGCGTCCGAGGGGCTTCTTTCCGTCGATGTTCGACGGGCATCGCCTGTTCATTATCCCTTTCCGCCCGCGCATCCGTGCGCGCGTCAACGAACAGTTCATCGCCACCACCGCGGGTCCGGCACTTCCGGGTCGATGCCACCGGTCAGTCCCGGGTGACGACCTCGATCTCGTGGCCATCGGGGTCCGTCGTGAAGGCGTACCGGTCGTCACAGGAGGCCGGGTCGCGGTAGTCCGCGGCCTCCCGCTCCATCAGCGTGTCCCAGGCCCCCTTGAGGTCCGAACACCGGACGGCCAGGTGGCCCCACGCGTCGCCCATCTCGTAGGACCGGCCGTCGTAGTTGTAGGTCAGCTCGACGGCCATCGCCTCCTCGGCGGCACCGCGCGGCTCGACGAAGTAGTTCGCGAAGCTGTCGGCCTCCCACCGGCCGGCGGGCTCATAGTCGAACTTCCGGGTCCAGTAGCCCAGCGCCGCGTCGGCGTCCTCGACGCGGATCATCGTGTGGTCCAGCGACCACCGCGCGCCGTAGTCGCGTTCGACGATCTCTATCTCGTGGCCGTCGGGGTCCGTCACGAAGGCGTACCCCGGATTCTCCGCGGGCGGGCGGTAGTCCTCGACGCCGCCGTCCATCAATTCCTCGTAGGCGCCCTCGACGTCCTCGACGCGGACCGCGATGTGGCCCCAGGCGTCGCCCATGGTGTAAGACCGGCCGTCGTGGTTGTACGTCAGCTCGAGCTGCGCGCCGTCCTCGTGGCCGTCCGCGGGACCCAGGAAGACGTTCGTGAACGTGGTGGCCTCCCAGCGGCCCCGCTCCTCGTAGTCGAAGTGGGTGGCGTACCAGTCCATGGACTCCTCGAGGTCCTCGACGCGCATCATGGTGTGGTCGAGCGTCGCGTCCATGCCCGGATGGTGGAACGCCGGATACGAAAAGGCTGGCAACGGGGTACCGGGACGGGGCGGAGACAATCTTATCCGGGTTCCAGTCGACGCGGTGATATGGCCCTCCGGAGACGGACGCTATTGACGACCGCCGCGACCGTGCCGCTCGCGGCCACCGCCGGGTGTACCGACGGGTTCGGGTTCGGGACGGACGCCCGGGACCCGCCGGCGTACGCCCGTTGGGTCCCGGCCACCGGCCCGGAGAACGACGGGACGTACTACACGTACGTGGACTGGGCCGGCATCGACGACGTAGAGAGCCTCGAGGCGGACCTGCCGACCGACGACTCGCCCTTCGAGAGGGCGCCCGGGGAGGTCATAGAAGAGGGCGTCGACGCGCTGATAGCCGTCCCGGCGCTGGGCGTCTTCCTGACGGCGTTCGGCTTCGGGGTCGGGGTCAGTGTCTACGACATCGAACCCCTCTGGGAATTCCTCGACGAGTACGCGGGGTCCGTCGGCGCGGGGCCCGACCGTGTGCCAACCGAGACGCCAGAGGACGGGGAGCCGGACGTAGGCAGCCTCGAGGCGACGCTCCTGACGGGGCGCGCCATCGTCCTCGAGGGCAGTTTCGACGTCGAAGGGGTCGAGGCGGCCGCGATCGACGCGGAGTTCGAACGGGCCGGCACCCACCGGGACGCCCGGATGTACGAGGGCGAGGGAGGGATGCTCCTCCCGCAGCGCCTCTCGTTCGCCGCCCGCGAGGAAGCGCTCGTGTTCGGCCTCACGCCCTCCGGAGACACCTCGTCCGAGGGGACGCCGGCCGACGGGACGCCGGCCGACGGGACGGCCCCCGACGACGACAGCGTTCGGTCCCGGGTCGAGCACATCCTCGACGTGGAGGCGGGCGAACGCGAGCGCCTGGCCGACCGCAACGGCGACGCCGGGTGGGCGCTCGGAAGGGCCGGCCACGGTCACGTCGTCTTCGGAGCGTGGGGTGATTTCGACCCCGACGAGGTGTACGACGACCCGTTGGGCGGGCGGGACGTCGACGGGGCGACGCCGGAACCGCTCCCCGACTCGGACGGCGAGGTGTACTCCCTGGCGCTCGGGGAGTCGGAGCTCTCCGGGGACATGGCGGCCGCGTACCCGGCAGACGAGACCCCCGACCGCGAGACCGTCGAGTCCAGCATCGCCAACACCGCCGACGAGCAGTCGGTCGACGTCGACGACCGGCGGATCGCCGTCACCGGCATCTGGGAACTCGGAACCGACCAGCAGGGCTAGACGGGCCGGAGGCCCCGCTCTTGCACCAGCGGCCAGTAGAACCACCAGGCGACGGCCACCGACGCCAGCGCCCCGACCGGGAGCACCGTCGCAGGACTCGCCCCGTAGACCCGATAGAGCCCGTAGGCGACGTGGCCGTGCGAGAGGCCGGCACAGACGAGCAGGCCGCCGGTCAGCCGCGGGTCCTCGACCGACAGGAGGCCACCGACGGCGCTGGCGAGCGCGCCAACGTACAGGTCCACGCCGGCGGGCCACGCCTGCAACCGCCCGGGGAGCCCGCCTGTATAAACGAACAGGTAGTCGTAGAGGTTCACCAGCGTCGGCGGGTTCGTGTTCACGAGGCCGAACCCGAAGACGAAACTCGCCTCCCCGTCGAGGAGAACCACCGTCCAGGGCAGGAGTCCGAGACACGCGACCGCGGCGAGTCGCCGTCTCGGGGACGACCCGTCGTCCATCCGGCGGTCGCTACGTGGCGCCGGCACTTCCGAACTGCGGTTCACCGCGGCGGACGCCGACGAGTCCCCGCGGAAAGCTTATCAGCGGCGTCGGTGACCGGGACGTATGCGCACCAGACGCCAGTTCGTCGCGACCGTCGCGGCCCTTCCGGTCGTCGGTGCCGCCGGCTGTCCCGACGGAAGCCCCGGCGAGAGGGCGGACGAGTCTCCGCGACCGTACGCGCGGTGGCTTCCCGCCTCGCACCCGGACGACTCGGCGGATGCGGTCACGTACGTCCACGAAGACTGGTCCGACGGTCCGCTCGGGGGACCCCCCGAGCTGTTCGCCGCCTGGGAGGCCCGCGGCTACGAGCCGTCGAACCCGGAGAGCTACGACGGCGATCGCATGATCGCGGTCCCGTTTGGCGGGTTCTTCAGGGTGCTGTTCGGCATCACGGACCGGTACGGCGCCTACCCCTTCTACCTGGACCTGCGGTCCGGGCCCGACGACGCCACCGAGGTCGGCGAGACCGCTTCCGTCCTCCGGGTGGCCGCCGCCACCGTCTACCGCGGGAGCTATAACCTCGAGGAGCTAGCCGGACGAGCCGACAACTTCGAGGAGGTCGACACCCGCGGGGCGTTCACCCTCTACGAACGGCCCGCCGAGGCCGACGACGACCGCGACACGCCGACCCCCGGACCCGACGAGCCGGATGTGGGGGCGCTGGCGTTCGCCGCGAGCGAGAGCGCCGTCGTGGTGCCCGAGGTGACCGTCGAGGACCCGCTGGACCGCGTCGAGACACTGCTCGACGTCCGGCAGGGCGAGGCCGAGCGGATCTGGGAGGCCGACATGGACGCGGGGTGGGCGCTCTCGACTGTCGGCGGGACCATCTCGGTCGGTGCATGGACCGACCGCAGTGGCGACGCCGGCGAGCGGCCCTACCAGGTCCTGGAGACGGTCCGCGACATCGGCCCGACCACGGCCGAAATCTACGCGGTCGATGACGACGGCTCGGAAGTGACGAGTCGGCTCGCTGCCACCTACCCGGAAGGCGAGCGACCCCCGAGAGACGAGATAGAGCCGGCGACCGGCCACACTGCGGACGAACGCGACGTCGAAACGACGGAGCGCCGTCTCGAGGTGACGGCGACCTGGCAGGCGGAGACCGACGGCGCGTAACCGTGACGGAAGCGGACCTCCCTACTTCCGTGCGACGATCCGCAGGACGTCCTCGTCTTCGAGTTCGTGGTCGCGGCCCACCTGCTGGTCGTCGTGTTTCGCCGACGGCCCGGTCACGCGGGCGAACCGGAACCGCTCGTCGAAGCTCCCCCCGAGCGTCGCGAGGGCGTCCTCCACGGTGTTGTCCGTCTCGGTGAGGATGAGCGGCTCCTCGCGGTCGACGCCGCGGCCCGGCTTGTCCATGTAGATCCGGATGAGCCCGAGGTCGTTCCAGATGGTCTCCCGCAGCGAGTCGAGGCCGCGTTCCTCCTCGGCACTGATGAAGACGGCGTCATCCGGGTCGAGGCCGTGCTCGCGGAGGTCGGCCTCCACCGTGTCCACGTAGTCCGGCTCGATGAGGTCGACCTTGTTCACCGCGACGGCCGACGGGAGGTACACGCGGTTGTCCTGCAGCGCGTCGACGAGCTGGTCGATGGTGAGGTCCTCCCGGATGGTGACGTCGGCGTTGACGTAGTCGTACTGCCGGAGGACCTCCATGATCGTCTCGTCGTCGAGGCCCACCCGGTCGGAGGTGGTGAGGTTGATGCCGCCTTTGTGCGTCTCGCGGACGGTGACCCGGACCGGCTCGGCGTCCAGCCGGACCTTGTTCTCGTAGAGTTCCTCGGAGAGCCGCTCGTACTGGTCGATCTCGAACGGCGACAGGAGGAACAGCACGAGGTCGGCGGTGCGGACGACCGAGAGCACGGCCTGGCCGCCGCCGCGGTCCTCGGCGGCGCCCTCGATGAGCCCCGGCACGTCCAACAGTTGGATGTTCCCACCGTTGTACTCCAGCATGCCGGGGTTTACGTCCAGCGTCGTGAACTCGTAGGAGCCGACCTCGCTGTCGGCGTTGGTGAGCGCGTTCAACAGCGTCGACTTCCCGACCGAGGGGAAGCCGACCAGCGCCACCGTGGCGTCGCCGTGCTTCTGGACGGCGTAGCCGCCCCCGCCGCTGCCGGCCGACTGGCGGCGCTCGAGTTCCTCCTTCTTCTCGGAGAGCTTCGCCTTCAGCCGACCGATGTGCTGTTCGGTCGACTTGTTGTAGGGGGTCTCGGCGATCTCCGCTTCGATCGCCTCGATCTCCTCTTCGAGCCCCATTGGCCGAGTGGTGTCACCGACGGCGAAAAAGCCGTTCGGTTGGCCGGACACACGATCGGACACTCGCCGGCCGTCGGTTTCGCTCCGGAACGATCGGTCTTTGAGGGCCGATCACCGGTTATGTCCGTTACGGGGCAGGTCGCAAACGGCCGATCACCGGCTCCTCCGGTGACGGGACCGTCGAGTGGCCGGCTCCCTCGCCCGAATCGACAACCCTTAAAGCCGCGACGACGGGTTTCCCGACATGGCTGGAACCATCCAGGCGCTCGTCCCCGGCGGCGAGGCCGACCCTGGCCCCCGGCACCGAGGTCCCCGTGACCGTCGACTACGAGGACGACGGCTCCTTCGAGATCGAGGTCGGCGTACCACCGACCGCCGCGCTCGTCAAGGACGAACTGGACTTCGAGACCGGCTCCGGCGCGCCGGACGACGAGTTCGTCGGCGACATGTCCGCTGAACAGCTGAAGACGGTCGCCGAGCAGAAACTCCCGGATCTTCTGGCGTACGACGTCCGCAACGCCGCCAAGGAGGTCGCGGGCACCTGCGTCTCGCTGGGCGTCACCATCGAGGGCGAGGACGCCCGCACGTTCAACCAGCGGCTGGCGGACGGCGAGTTCGAAGGGGTTTTCGCTGAGGCGGAGCCCGCGGCGTAGCCGAGTCGAAGGCTCGAAAACGAGCACTGTCTGTGAGACCAAACCGGCTTGTATCGGTTGTCTGTAGCGTCTCGATTGTTCGATCAGCAGGGGACCGGCCGCCGGCGTCGCTCGAGGTCCTGAGCACCGTTGTGGTTGACGGCACGGCGACTGTGGACCCGTCCGACCCAAGACATTTCACGCAGCTCCGTTGAGCTACGGGCATGCGTCGCCGTTCACTCCTGGCGACCGCCGCTATGTCCCTTCCCCCATTGGTCGCTGGGTGCACCGGTCCCGGCGGTGAAAGCAACGCCGCGGAAATCGCCACAGCCCGGCTCAAAATGACCACGATCGCCGACGCGGACCTCCCACCGAAGGTCCTCCATACAGTCCGTCCCACGGAAGGCGACAACTCGAGAACCCGGCTGCTAGACCGGATCCTCGACGGCGGTGCTACAACCAAAGCGACCCGGCCGCCGTTCCCCGAGCAGCGTCATCTCGACTATCAGGACGGCGTCTACGAACTGTCGTTCGAGGTGATCGAGGAAACGCTGGCCACCAGGTACGCCGTGACGGTGGATATCGTCACGGGGACCGTCCGCGAGGCCGACGCGATCCAGTTCGCTGACCTCCCGCAGGTCGACAGGGAGAAGTTTGCTGGCAAGGGCCTGGCCGATGGCGACCCGGTGGGGGTCGGAACGACGTTCCTCTATACGGACCCAGAGCGCGAGCACTCCGTCCTCGTCCCCGAGTCGGAGTACTCGTATATCACCTGGGCGGATGGGACCGAAGCCGAGTGGGCCGTCGATGACGCCGACGAAACGACGCTGAACACGTATCGCTATTCGGGCGAGCAGGTGGCGACGGCCGCCGCCTACGGCCGTCGGATGCGCGAGCGGTTCACGTTCGAACTCTCGGGACTGTCGGCGGCCGAGCGAGACATCCTCGAGACGGCGATCGCGAACGACTCGTACGTCGTCGGGTCTGACGAGCCGCTGTCCGATGGGTTCCGTGCGCTCGCCGACCGGTTTCGCGGACACGAACAGACCCACGGGCTCAATGAAGACGGTGAAGGCGACCTGAGCGGTCCGTATCTGGTTCGGTACGAAGGTGACGTGTACTGGACGTCGCTCGTCGTTCGAAGTGGCGTCCTCACGCCGACGGCGACGTGACGCGGCCTCTTCGGTGGGCTAATTCGCCGAACAGCCGATTCAGCGGAGAGTCGCTGAATGAAATCAATTCATACTACCGACTCCATCCCCCATATTCGGTAGTCCATTACGTTACGCCGGACAGCCCTCTCCAAGCGAGAGGAAGACGAAACGGCCGCGTAACCAAATCGAATCCAAGGGCCCCACAAGCCCCATCCTCTTGTCGCTCCCGCTGGTAGCGTCGGGCATGGCGGAGGCCGACGTTCCCACCGACCGCCCGGTACTGCTGTTCGACGGGGTCTGTAACCTCTGTAACGGCCTGGTGCAGTGGGTCATCGAGCGGGACCCCGACGCGGAGTTCCGGTTCGCGGCGCTGCAGTCCGACGCCGGACAGGCCCTCCTCGAGCGGCTGGACCTCCCGACCGACGAGTTCGAGACCTTCATGATGGTCGACGGGGAGGAGTACTCCACGAAGTCGACCGCTGCGCTCCGCGTCCTGCGGCGCCTGGGTTTGCCGTACTCGATATTGTATCCGCTCGTCGTCGTCCCTCGGTTCGTCCGCGATCGGGTGTACGATGTCGTCGCCGCCCACCGGTACGGCTGGTTCGGGCGGCGCGAGTCGTGCATGCGGCCGACGCCGGAGCGGGAGGCCCGGTTTCTCGACGCGACCGGTCCCGGCGGGACGGGCTCCACCGACCGGGCCGCGGGCAGCGACGACGGTGCTGCGGCGGCTGCCGACCCGAGCGACCCCGAACGCCCTTCCTGACGGTCCGCGCCGGCGGTCCGACGCGTTTAAGTGCGTCATCCTCCTCGCTGGAGACGAGACAGGCACAGCCTGTTTCACACCGTAGGAGCCAGCGTGGCATCGACTACGGAGGTGAACGATGGCAGATTCGATAGAGGACGCAGTATCCCGCGCACTCGAGGATTCGTCCGAGCGGAACTTCCGCGAGACGGTGGACCTCGCGATCAACCTGCGCGATCTGGACCTAGAGGACCCCAACAACCGGGTGGACGAGAGCATCGTCCTAC
>PXRI01000022.1 GCA_003021005.1 Halobacteriales archaeon QS_1_69_70
GATCCACAAGTCGAAGACGGACCACAAGGCGGCCGTCTTCGCGCTCGCCGACGGGATCACCGACGAGATGGACCGGGAGACGGAGGCGCCCGTCCCGGCGGCTGCCGACTGACGACCACCGACACAGTTTTCGGGTCACCCCGCACGTAGCGACGGTGACCGGTCCGGACTGTTACTCGTCCATGAGGTCCTCGAACTCGGGGAGGACCTCCTCCTCGTCGTCGTCACCGGCGACCGGTTCGGTCTCCGACGTGGCCGCCGTCGACTCTCCGTCGGCGGAATCTACGTCCTCGTCTCCGGCCGTCACCTCGTTCTCCCCATTGGTGGCCGGCACGTCGTCCGCCTCCTCGTCGTCGTCCGTCTCCAGGACCTCGACCCCGAGGACCTCCAGCGGGATATTCCGGAGCCGTTGGCCGATCTCCTTGCGGGCCACGCGGGAGGCGTGTTCCTCGCGGTCGACGTTGAACACCGTCATCTCCAGCTCGAGGGCGACGAGGCCCTCGTCGGCGGCGATGAAGGCCGGGTCCGACGCCGCCCCGCAGTCCGGACAGGCCCGCTCGGCCATGTCGATCTCCACGTAGTTCAGGTCGGGGTTGAGCATCTCGCCGGTCTTCGAGATCGCGATCCGCACCGCCTCGTCGGCCGTCCCGACGTCGTACACCGGCACGGCGGCCTCGACGACGACCCGACAGTCCATGTGAATCCGTAGCGCACCCATCGACATGAAGGTTCGCCCGGGTCGTCGGGCGGGGAGGACGGGCGGCCCGCCGATACACCGGCCGATCGAACGGGAACGGCCGATACCACAGGACAGCCGTTCGAACGGGAACGACCGATACGACGGGGCGGCCGGTCGAACGCGAAAGGCCGATACCCCCCGCCGCCGACTATCCGGCATGGACGAGGGCAGTCGCCCGGTCGCGTCGCTCGACGGGGGCCTGGACCTGCGGGCGACCGTCGAGAGCGGGCAGTCGTACCTCTGGCGGCGGGCCGACGGCCGGACGTACCGGGACGGCGGCGAGGACGACGCCTGGTACCACGTCGCGCTGCCGTCGACGGCCACCGCGACGAACGAACCCGAGGTCGTCCGCGTCCGCCAGACCGACGGGGCCCTCGCCTGGGAGGCCTCGACGCCGAACGGTCACGCTCGCCTCCGGGAGCTGTTGCGGCTCGAGGACGACCTCGAGGCGATCATGGCCGCCACACCGGCGGAGCCATTGGTGGAGCAGTCCTTCGACGCCCACCGCGGCATGCGCCTGGTCCGTGACCCGCCGTTCGCCTCGCTCGTGTCGTTCATCTGCTCGGCCCAGATGCGCGTCGCCCGGATCCACGGGATGCAGACGGCGCTCGCCGAGCGGTACGGCGAAGCGGTCACCTTCCTGGGCGACACCTACCACGCGTTCCCGACCGCCGAGCGGCTGGCCGATGCCTCGGAGGCCGACCTCAGGGCCCTCGGGCTCGGCTACCGGGCGCCGTACGTCCGCGAGACTGCGGCGATGGTCGCCGACGGCACGGCCCACCCCGCCGATGCGCTCGGCCGCGAGTACGAGGCCGCCCGGGAGTTCCTGACACGGTTCGTCGGCGTCGGCGAGAAGGTCGCCGACTGTGTGCTGTTGTTCTCGCTCGGCTACCTGCAGGCCGTGCCGCTCGACACCTGGATCAGGACCGCCATCGCCGACCACTACCCCGACTGCGACCGCGGGAGCTACGTCGAGACCTCCCGTGCCATCCGGGAGCGCTTCGGCGGCGAGTACGCGGGCTACGCTCAGACGTACATCTTCCACCACCTCCGGACCGGCGGCTGACCGGTTCGCCGGTATGAACCTCCGCCGGGACCGACGCTTTTGCCGGTGCGAGCCGAAGGGCCGGCCATGAGCGACCTGACGCGTGCCCATGTGTTCGTCACCGGCAGGGTGCAGGGCGTCTACTACCGCGCGAACACCAGAGAGCAGGCCCGACAGCGGGGCGTCGACGGCTGGGTCCGGAACCTCGCGGACGGCCGTGTCGAGGCCGTCTTCGAGGGCGACGAGGCGAGCGTCGAGGCGATGGTCGAGTGGTGCCACACCGGCAGCCCCCGCGCGGAGGTCGAAGGCGTCGAGGTGGAGTACGAACCGCCGGAGGGAGAGTCCGGCTTCGAAGTACGGTATTGAGCCCGGGCGGCGGCCACGGCAGGTTCAGTCCTCCGCTCGCGCGACGAGGACGACGTGCTCCGTGCCGGATTCCAGGCGCTCGACCGTCTCGAACGGCGCAAGATGGGCAGAGAGGTCGAGCGCCCGGTGGTGGACGAGACGGAGTTCGCCGTCGGCGGCGAGGACGTCGCGGGTGCCGGCGAAAAGCGTCGAGAGGACGCCGTCGCCGGCGTGCGTCGGCGGGTTACACAGGACGCGGTCGAAGGTCCGGTCTGAGACGCCCCGCGTACAGTCGGCGGTGACGACGGTGCCGTCGACGCCCGTGGCCTCGAGGCTCCGCTCGGCACAGGCCGTTGCCACCCGGTCGTCGTCGCTGAGGTGGACCTCGCAGTCGGCGACGCCCGCCGCGTACGTGCCGATAGCGCCGTACCCACAGCAGAGGTCCAGCACGCGCTCGCCGTCGACCACGCCCGCGTTCTCGAGCAGGAGGCGGGTTCCGGCGTCGAGTCGATTTGCGGCGAACACGCCGGGAACCGTTCGGAGCGACAGGTCGACGCCGTCGACGGCCGGTTCGAGGCGGCGGCAGGCGACGTACGCCGGCGGGGAGAGCGCCCCCCGGCGGGTCGCCCGGAGCAGCCGACAGCCGTCGCGTTCGGCGACCGTCTCGACGGACGCGGCGACATCCCGCAGGCAGTCCTCGTACCTCGCGGCACCGGCCTGCGCTGCCGCGGCGACGTAGATGTCCCCGCCCGGTCGGAGCGCGGCCAGCGAGTCGGCGATGCGTCGCTTGCCGACCGAGAGCGGCGTGTACGGCTTCGGCGCGTAGGCGACGGTGTCGAAGACGCTGGACAGCTCACCCAAATCGGCCAGCAGCCTGACCGCGGCACTGGCGTCGTTCGCGGCGGCGTTGCGACGGCAGAGCCGGGCGGCGCGGGCGCTCGATTCGGTCATTTCGACGGCGGCGGTGGCGCCTGCCAGCACGCTGCCGACGACGCCGTAGGTAGCCTCCGGGCACAGCAGCCGGCCCGTCGGGGCGTCCCACAACTCCTCGAGGAGGAGGAGTTCGCTGTCGCGGAACGACGACTTCGAGTGGACGCCGTCGGCGGTCCGGAACCGGTAGGTCTGTCGGCCGTCGTCGACCCGCGATTCCAGCGCGAGGTCGTACTCCCCGCTCCGGGTCATCGGACCGTCTCCCATACGGGGAACGGGCGGTGCCGACGGCCGGCCACCCCTCGGCGGTGCGGGCGCGGCTGTCGGTGGCGGTGCGGTCGAATCGTGGCGTGCGGTTGCATTGACGTGGGTTCGGCGGCTCCTGACAGTCGAGGAACTGGACGAGCCACGCCCTGCCGGACGGCGGAGCGTCGCAAGGAACGAGCCGACGGCTACGGCAGGGCGCGAACCGGTCGCCAAACAGCGCGACCGACCGGCGGAGGGGACCGGACGCGAGTCCGCCCGGGCCGCCGGACGGCCCACAGTTGGCGAGCCGGCCGACCCACGCGCGTCAGGGGTGTCGACGCGGGCGGGACGGCCTGGAGCCGCTGCTCAACGTGGCTCGGCAATCGACCGGCGACGTAAAAAGGGTGTCCCTCCCGTCTCCGGGTGTCCGAACGTCCGACCATCCCAGGCAGGAATTATTAACCGCCCGCCGGCCGAACCCTCGCCCATGATAACCAGCGAGGAGATGGCCGTCGTCGACGCGAACGCGGCGGCCCTGGGCGTGCCCCGCAAGCAGCTGATGGAGTCGTCGGGCAACGCCGTCGCCTCGGCGGTCCGGGACCGCGCCGATCCGGGCGACCCCGTCGCGCTCGTTTGCGGCCGGGGCAACAACGGCGGCGACGCCTTCGTCGCTGCGCGCTTCCTCTCGGAGTACGAGGTCACCGTCCACCTCCTCGGCCGCGCCGAGGCCATCGGGACCGACATCGCCCGGGAGAACTGGGACGCCCTCCAGGCGGCCGACATCGACACCCGCGAGGTGACCGACGCGGCGGCGCTCTCGCTCGACGACCCGGCGGTCGTCGTCGACGCAATGCTCGGAACAGGGGTGACCGGGGGGCTCCGCGAGCCCGAGGCCACTGCGGCCGAGGCGGTCAACGCGACCGACGCCACGGTCGTCGCCGCCGACGTGCCCTCCGGCGTCGACGTCGACACCGGGGAGGCAGAGGGCGTCGCGGTCGAGGCCGACCACGTGGTGACGTTTCACGACGCCAAGCCCGGCCTGCGCGACCTCGAGGCCACCGTCACCGTCGCCGACATCGGCATCCCCGAAGCGGCCGAACTGTTCGTCGAGCGCGGCGACCTCCGGCGGCTCTCCAGGGACCCGACCGCCCACAAGGGCGAGTTCGGGACGGTCCGCGTCGTCGGGGGCGGCCCCTACGCCGGCGCGCCCGCACTATCCGCACAGGCCGCTCTCCGGGCCGGCGCCGACCTCGCGACCGTCGCCTGTCCCGAATCGGTCGCCGCCGAGGTCCAGGGGTACAGCGAAAACCTCATTGTCCACGCCCTCCCCGGCGACCGCCTCGGTCCAGACCACGCCGAAACGCTCCTGACAGCGGCCGAGGAGGCGGACTGCGTCGTCCTCGGCCCCGGGCTGGGCGACCACGACGACACGCTCGAGGCCGTCCGGGCGTTCCTCGCAGCCTTCGAGGGGACGGCGGTCGTCGACGCAGATGCCCTCCAGGTCGTCCCCGCCGTCGAGACCGAGGCGACGCTCGTCTGTACGCCCCACCAGGGCGAACTCCGGGCGATGGGCGGCGAGACGGCCGACGACCCGGCCGAGCGGGCCGACCGCGTCGCGACGTTCGCCGACGACCTCGGCGCCACGGTCCTGGTCAAGGGCGCCCAGGACGTGATCACCGACGGCACCATGACCCGGCGCAACCGGACCGGCAACCCCGGGATGACCGTCGGCGGCACCGGCGACGTCCTGGCCGGCGTCTGCGGGGCGGTGGCGTGCAGCCTCGACCCGCCGGACGCCGCCGCGGTGGCCGCCTACGCCAACGGCCGGGCGGGCGACCTGGCCGTCGAGGAGTACGGCCACGGGCTCACGGCGACGGACCTCCTCGATGCCGTCCCCCGGGCGCTGTGGCCCGACGGGTGAGCGGCGCGCCGCAGGTTTCTTCGCCGTCCCGCCAGGAGTGCCGTCCGTGACCGACGAAACGGAGTTCACCCATGTCTCCGCCGAGGGCGACGCGCGGATGGTCGACGTCGGCCACAAGCCGGACGTCGCCCGGCGGGCCGTCGCTCGCGGCGAGCTCCACCTCCGGCCGTCGACGCTCGAGGCCATCCGCGAGGACACCGTGGAGAAGGGCGACGTGCTCGCAGTCGCCCGCGTCGGCGCCATCCGGGCCGTCAAACACACCTGGGAGGCGGTGCCGATGTGCCACCAGATCCCGATCACGAACGTCGACGTCGCCTTCTCGATCGCCGAGGACCGCATCGAGATAGAGGTCGCCGTCGAGACGACCGGGAAGACCGGCTGCGAGATGGAGGCCCTGGAGGGCGTGACGACCGGGCTGAACGTCGTCTGGGACATGGTCAAGGCCGCCGAGAAGGGCGCCGACGGCGGCTATCCTGACACGCACATGGAGGGCGTCGAGGTCGTCGAGAAGACGAAGCGGGAGCCGTGACCGGCGCCCATGCGGGTCGACACCTCCGAGGGGTCATCGCGGGACCCCGAACCGCGTCGGCGAGGCAGGCGGCACATGTCCTCGCGCCGCCGTGGCACGAATGTGGGTGGGAACCCGGCGTAGCCTTTTGTGCCCGAACGCGGACCGTCCGATATGGCCGAGGGCCTCCACCTGCCGACCGCCGCGGGTACCCTCGTCGGGTTGGCGGGCGCATTGCACCTTGCCATCGGCGTCGACGTCCTCACCACCGGCGTGACCTTGCTTTCGATCCTGCTCGTCCTCTGGGGCACTGCCGCGATCGTCGGGGTCGCCGCGACGGCCGCGGGCCTGATTCCCCGTCGGGCCGCCTACGCCGGCGGTATCGGGCTGCTCGGCGTCTCGCTCGTCGGCTACGTCGACGTCTACGCGCTCGGTGTCAGCGAAGCCGCGCTCGGCGTCGACTGGCAACCGCCCGAGTCGGCGGACGGGCACGCGGGCGGCGGCCAGCACGGCGGGGGAACCGGCGACGCCACGCCCGACGGCAACGCGCACGACATCGGGGGAGGGGACCATCACGCGTCGACGGAGGCGTCGATCCTCGACCGGCTTGCGGCCGGCCACTACGCATTACCCTCGAAGGTCGTCGAACTGGTCGCGCTCGTGCTGCTCGTCGTGCTGGTCGCGCGGGAGACGCGAGGCCGACCGGAGGGAGGCCTCGGTATGAGCGAGCGGGAGGAGTGACCAGCGGGAGGGACGACACGCGAGCCACGAGGCCGAACGAAGTGGGGCCTCGGAAGGAGCGAGCGGCGGGCGGCGTGACCGACAGGGAACGCCGCCGGATGGGCGAGCGGGAGGCGCGAGGCCGAACGAAGTGAGGCCTTGGAATGAGCGAGCGGGGAGCGATAGCGACCCGCGAGCAGTGAGCGAAGCGACAGACGACACGCGAGCCTGGAGCGAAGCGACCCGCGAGCCGCGAAGCGTTACCCGGGCGGCGCGACCAACGGGAGCGCCGCCGAACGGGCGAAAGGGCGAACGAAGTGAACCGTGAGCCAGGGAGCGCCTCAAACTGAGGGAGCGGCGGGCGGCGTGACTGACAGGGAGCGCCGCCGGATGGGCGAGCGGGAGGCGCGAGGCCGACCGCAGGGAGGCCTCGGAACGAGCGAGCGGTGAGTGTAATGAGCCGCGAGCAGGGAGCGGAGCGACCGACGACACGCGAGCCGCGAGGCCGACCGTAGGGAGGCCTCGGACTGAGCGAGCAGTGGGCGGAGCGAGCCGCGAGCCTGGAGCAAAGCGACCCGCGAACCGTAAGGGGAGCGGCAGCGGCGGCCGCGGCTACTCCGCCGGCGCGGCGGCGAGGTCACTCGCCCGCGCCCGCGCCTGCTCGACGACGGCGGGCCGGGCCTCGAAGTCGATGGTGACCTCGTCGCCGTAGTCGACGGCCTCGACGGCGGCGTGGTCGTGGACCCACGACACGAAGCTCATCGTGTCGTCGGTCATCGGGACCACCAGGCGCTCGTGGCGCCAGTCCGGGAGTTCGCGGTCGATCCGGGACCGGAGGGCGTCGACGCCGGCGCCTTCGGTCGCGCTGATGGCGACGGGATCGGGGGCGAGTGCCGACAGCGCCTCGCGCTTGCGGTCCAGCTCCGCGTCGTCGACGGCGTCGATCTTGTTCAGGACCGTGACGATCGGCGCCTCGTTCCGTTCGTACAGGGTGTCGTGGCAGGTCACGAGCTTCTCTCTGATCTCCTCGATGGGGTCGGAGACGTCGACGACGAGCAGGACGAGGTCGGCGCGGTAGACCTCCGACAGCGTGGACTTGAACGACTCCACGAGCCAGTGGGGCAGCTCCGAGATGAACCCGACCGTGTCGGTCAAAAGCACGTCCCGCGGGTCGATGTCGGCCCGGCGGGTCGTCGTGCCGAGCGTGGTGAAAAGGCGGTCTTCGGACTCGGCGGTCGCGTCCAGGTCGGGGTGGAGGTCGTCGTTCTCGTCGACGTCGACGTCGGCCGCGAGCCGGCGCAACAGCGTCGACTTGCCGGCGTTGGTGTAGCCGGCGAGCGCGACGAGGTCGAACCCGGACTCCCTGTGCTGTTCGCGGCGGTGCTGTTCGGTCTGCTCGATCCGCTCGAGCTCGTCGGTGATGCGGCTGATCTGCGCCGTGATGTCCTCCTCGCGGGACTCCTCGTACTCGCCGAGCCCCATGAAGCCCGGCCGCTCGTCCCGCTTGGCCAGCGACGCCTTCGCCTCCGCGCGCGGGAGTTCGTAGCGGAGCTCCGCCAGCTCGACCTGGAGCTGGGCCTTCTTCGTCCGGGCGCGCTGGCCGAAGATGTCGAGGATGAGCCGGAACCGGTCGATCACCTCGACGCCGTCCGGCAGCTCGGTGCCGAGGTTGAACGTCTGGTAGGGGCCGAGCCGGTTGTCGAAGACCAACGCCGTTGCGTCGACCTCGGCGACGACCGCGGCCAGTTCGGCGACCTTCCCTTCGCCGAGACAGAGCGCCGGGTCCTCCGCACGCGCCTGGGTCACCTCGCCGGCGACCGTGTACCCGGCCGACGCAGCGAGGTCGCGGATCTCCTCGGTGTCCGGGTGGCCGTCGTCGACGCGTTTGGCGACGACAGCCCGTCCGTTGGTCCCTGTCACTTGCACGGGCGTAGGCGGCCTGGATATTTAAAAATCGGGCACGGGCCGGAACGGGTCCGTGCCGGCCGGCCGGTTGCCGTTGGGCCCGGCCGGCCGTGGCTCACCGCGTCCCGATCTCGTCTTCGTCTCTCACCACGCGCGTCTCGGCTTCGCCGCTCGTGTGTTCGTTCACCAGGTCGTAGAAGTCGTTCTGCAGGCCCGCGGGGAACTCCAGGACGCCGACCCAGGAGCCGTCGGACTGCCACTCTTCCTCCTCGAGGTCGCCGAACTGCCGGATCTGCGCCTGGGCGCTGCCGGCGTACTCGGCCGGCACCTGCACGGCGATGACCACCTCGTCGAACCGGATCGGGATCACCGGCCGGAGCGCGTCCAGCGCGTCGTCGACCTGGTTCTCGACGGGGTCCATCGGATCCACCTGGAACCCGGCTTCCTCCAGGGCGCGCTCGATCCGCTCCGGCGGGTGCGGTGCGTCGTCCATCTGTGGGTTCACTGCGTTCCGGGTGATCCTGTTCACGAGCTCCTTGTGCTTCCGTTCCTGCATCGCCCGCCGCTGGTCGGCCGTGATCTGGATCTCGCCGCGCTCGATCACCGCCGGAATGACTGCCAGGGGGTCGGTGGTGTCGAACACCTCCTCGAGGGCGGTCTCGGGCGGCCGGTCGCCGGCGGCGGCGTCCTCGAAGACGTCCTCGGCGGCGATGACGTCCTCGAGGTCCCCGTCGAACTCCCCGCGTTTGATCGCGAGGGCGGCGTCCGGGTCCACGAGCACCTCGAACCGCTCGCCGTGGGACTCCAGGCGGGCGGTGACTGCCTCGTCGAGCGATATCATACCCGCCGATACGAGCGGGGGTGGTTAAAAGCTGTTTACACCGCCGAACCGGAGCGACGGTCGACAGACCCGCTCTGGAGCAACTGCTGACAAACCCACTTTGGAGCGACGGTCGACAGGCCCGCTCTGGAGCGACGGTCGAGAGACCCACTTCCAGGGAGTCCCCCGGAGCGGTAGCCGCCGGGACCCGCTCACGGCGGCGAAACCGGAGCGGAGCTACGTCTCGGTGGAGGGCCCGACGACGGTGTTGGTGTCCGTGCCGCCGAAGGTGTCGGCGCCGTCGCCGTCGAGTTCGCCGTCGGAGTCCTCATCTGGGACGGCCGGCGTGACGACGGTCGCTTCGGCGGGACCGAAGCCGTAGGCGCCGGTCTGTGCCGCGCCCTCGGGCGCCTCCGCGTAGTAGACCAGGTCGACGCTCTCGTCGCCGGCGACCTCCTCGGCGGAGATGGTCCCCTCGAAGGTGACTGTGCCGTCGTCGTAGCTTTTGACGTCGCCGTACTCCTCGTCGACGTCCCAGTTGGCCGGCAGGGTGTCGGTCACCTTGATCTCCTCGGCGTGCTGGAAGTCCTCGACGGTGACAATGACGCGGTCGGTCTGGCCGCCCGTGAACACCGCACCGTCGTCGCTCCGGCTGCCGGAGGCGGTGAACTCCGTCGTCACCGGCGGGATAACCCCCGCCGTAAAGTCCACCGACAGGTCGAAGTTGGCCTGGACGTCGTAGCCGTTGACGACGCCGGGGATGTTGACCAGCTTCGCGACGACGAAGTACGTCTCAGCGTTCGGGTCCTCGCCGGCGTCCGCTGTCGGGACGGTAACGGTGGCGTTGCCCGTCCCCCCGGTCGCCGCGATGCTTTCGACGATGTTCGGTTCGCCGTTCGGACCGGGCTCGCTGTCGTAGACGAACAGATCCAGGTGGGGGAGGCCCTTCGTCATCCCCTTGTTGCCACCGGAGTAGTGGCTGAAGTCGACCCACACGTCGAGCGTCCCGCCGCGGACCCGGACGTAGCCGGCGACCGCCCGCGAGTCCGCGGGGACGTCGAGCCCCACCGTCCCGTCGACGGAGGCACTCGCGGTCTCCTCGTCGTCGAGGCCGCGGCCGTCGAGAAGCTCGCGAGAGACGGCGTCGACGGCGGCATCCGGGTTCACGCGGCCGTACCCCTCGAAGGGGTCGCGGCCGCCGAACTCGTAGGTCGGGGCCTTGGCCCGGTGGTACGGGGCGGCGGTGAAGGCGGTCTCGGAAGCCGTCGAGAGGACGACGTGCTTGAGGTTCTCGACGTCCTCGATGCCGGCCGCTGCGGGTTCGGCGATGGACAGCGGCTCCGGCGCGTCGAACTCCATGGCCTCGGCGACCAGTCCGGTCGTCCCGCAGACGTACGGCGACGCCATCGACGTGCCGGCCTTCACGACGTAGTCACGGACGTCGCCGTACCCTTTGTCGCTGGTGTCCTGGCCGAGTGCGGCGTTGATCTCGTTGTTGTCGTAGCCGCCGGGCGCGGTCACGTCGGGTTTCAGATACGTGCCGCCGTCCTCGTCGAGGCCCCCGATCCCGCCCGAGGAGTACGAGGAGATGCCGTCGAGCGGCCCCGTCGAGACGACGCTTATGGCCTCGTCGGCCACCGCCGGCGCGCCGTTGCCGTTGGCCGGCGTGAAGGAGTTGCCGGCCGCCGCGACCGTCAGGATGCCCGCCTCGCTGATCCGCTTTACGGCCTCGACAATTCCGAAGCCAACGGTCCCGCCGAACGCACCGAGCGGCGCCCCGCCCAGGTAGCCCCACGACATGTTGACGGCACGCATGTTGAAGTACTCGGAGAACTCGTCGGCGAACTCCGCCAGGCTCACGGTCGCGTCGCTCAGCGACTCCATCCCGACGAGGGCCGCGTCGGGTGCGAGCCCCGACTGGACGGCCGGGTCGCCCGTCCCGTCGCGGTCGCCCCGCGTGTCGGTGTGTTGCTCGAACGGCCCGGCGCGCACCGTCTCGACCCGACCGGTGGAGGCTATCTGGCCGCCGGACGGCCGAACGTACGCCGTGTACGTCCCGGTCGTCCGGGCAGGTGCCTCGGCGACGTTGTTGTCGAAGGTGCTGGCGTCCTCGCTTACGACCGTCGAGACGTCCAGCGTTCGGCCCTCGGGGCCCTCGATGGCCAGCTCGATGCCGTCGCCGTACGCCGAGGCGAAGACGCCGGTGCCGGCCTCGGCGTCGAACTCGTACTCGAGAACGTCGCCGGCGGTCAGTACCGTCCGCGGTTCGGCCTTCACCAGCCCCTCCGAGACGGGTTCGGGAACGCTCGCCCGTCCGGAGCCGCCCATGATAGACGAACAGTGTGAGCCGTGGCCGTCGCCGTCGCGGGGCCGGTCGGCGTCGGTGTACCGCTGGCTCTCGTTGAACCAGCCGATCGTTTTCGGGGTCTCGGCCGGCGCGTCGCCCGGAAGCAACTGCCGGGGCGTCCCGTCGGCGTCGAACAGTTCGTCGGGGCTGAACGTCCCGAGTTCGCCCTCCAGGTTGTAGAACGTCGCCTCGAGGGTATACTGACAGCTGACGTTCTTGAACTGCTCGGCGACGAACCGGTACCGTCCGGTGCCGAGTTCGACGTCGCTCATCGTCTCCGGCATCCCGGCCGTGGCGGCCTTGTCGACATCGCGCCACTCGTCTTCGGAGACCTGCTTGTCGAGCCGTAGCTCCAGGTCGTTGCCGTTCTCCGCGAACGGCTCCCAGGACAGCGTCGCGTCGAGGACGTCCGCCGGGTCGTCCTGTTCGGGCCCGGGGACGTCGAACTCCGTGATGACGACCTCGTCGCCGGTCGCGAACGTTCCCGGCCCCGCCGTCCCGGACGCTTCGAGTGTCCGTCCGGACTCGACCTTCTTGCGGGATTCGCTCTCAGCCGGCCCGGTTAGGATGAGTTCGCCATCCTCCGGTGTCGCCCTGACGCCGTTCCACGGTCCCAGGTCGGGGTGTCGGGCGTCGATGCCGGAGTCGGTCAGGCCGATGGCGCGGTCGGGCCGGCCGCGGTAGCCGCGGTCCCACACCTTCCGTGCCTCCTGGACGCGGAACGTGGCGTGGTCCGCGTGGAATCCGGGGTGGGCTGCCGCGGAGCCGGTGGCTCCGAGGCCGAGTGCCGTCCCGCCGGCGACGGCACCGGTCGCTTTCATGAAACTGCGGCGCTGCAGGTCGTACTCGTTTTCGTCGGTTGGCCGTTCAGACATGTGACGTACATGCCTCTACCGGGTGGTACTTAAAACGGTTTCTGACAAAACCGTCCAAACCGACGCCGAACGGCTACTCCTCCTCGTCGGCCAGGACGCCGTGGTCGTCGAGGTGGCTCTCGACCTCCTCGTCGGCTAGCTCGGTGAACCGGGCGTCCTCGACCGGGATGGCCGCGACGCCGATGCCCTCCGGCGTGAGCGCGCCGTCGTTGACCGACGCCAGCGCCTCCAGCGCCAGCCCGACGCCCTCGTCCAGCGTGAGGTCCTCGTCGTAGTTGGTCTCGATGTAGTCCTCTATCTCGCCCCGGTCGGCGCCCACTGCCAGCGCCTGCCACTCGTAGGGCGTCCCGGAGGGGTCGGTCTCGTAGAGGCGAGGTTCGCCGTCCTCGATGCCGCCGATGATCAGCGCGACGCCGAACGGCCGGGCGCCGCCGACCTGGGTGTACTGCTGGATGTGGTCGGTGACGGCCTTCGTCAGCGTCTCGACCCCGATCGGTTCGCCGTACCGGAGCTGGTTGACCTGTGCCTGCCGGCGCGCGAAGTCGATCAGCTGCCGGGCGTCGGCGACGTGGCCGGCGCTGGCGATGCCGACGTGGTCGTCGGCCTTGTGGATCTTCTCGACGCTCGTCCGCTCCATCAGCGGGCTCCGGATCCGCTTGTCGACCGCCAGCACGACGCCATCCGGCGTGCGGATGCCGATCGACGCCGTCCCTCGTTTGACCGCCTCGCGCGCGTACTCGACCTGGTACAGGCGGCCGTCCGGGGAGAAGATGGTGATCCCCCGGTCGTACGCCTGCTGCTGTGATTGTCCCTGCATTGTCAGTCCTCGCGGACGTCGAGTGCCGTCGCCCCGACGCGGCCGCCGCCGGCGTCGACGTCGACCCGGTCGCCCCTGACGACGGCGTCCCGGTCGGCGCCCGCGAACGCGACGGTGCTCTCCGCCGAATCTTCCGACGGACCTCCTATATACTTTTCTTCACAGGCCCGCACCGTCCCGCTGACGCCACGCACGTACACCCCGAGCGGGTCGCCGTCGACGCGGGCCACCGTCGCCAGGACGGCCCGGAGCCGGTCGACCTCCCCGCGACGGGCTCTGACCACTGCCTCCCCGTCGCCCCCGGCGAACCGGAACGACAGCACCGACGCGTCGAGTTCGGCGCTCCCGGCGTCCCCGAGCAGGCCCTGGGCGGCATCATAGAGCGCCCGCTGGAAGGCGTGCCGGTCGAGGTCGGTGTCCGGCCAGGACTCGATCCCCACGGCGAGGTACCGCCACCGCGGCCGGAGGTGTTTCGGGAGGTGCTTCACGCCGGGAGCGAGGGCCGCCTCGTCCATAGCTCCGGCGGTCCCGGACGGCGTCTGTGACCGCGGGATTGAGGAGCTACCGCGTGCATCCGCCGCACATGCCAACAGACACGTTCGACCCGGCGAAACGTCAAATTCCGACGAGCGCGCCCAGGAGGCGACCGATGACAGGGTTTGCCGACACCGAACTCCGGAAGGCCAGAGAGGCACTGTCGGACGCGAGGAAACTCCGAGAGGCCGACGGGTCGACGCCCGGCGTGGTCAACCGCGTGTACTTCGCGGTCTTCCACGCCGCCCGGGCCGTCCTCTCGGTCCGCGGCACCCTGCCCGACGACGAGGACCACGTCCCCGCGCAGTTCGCCGAGGACGTCGTCATCGCCGAGGAGACGTCGATGGAGGACGCCCAGTTCCTCAACGGCCTGCGCGCCTACCGGAAGAAGGCCGACTACGAACACGAGTCCGTCGACGTCGACCTCGACGCCAGGATCGTCCGCGCCGAGCGGTTCGTCGACGACATGGGAGCGTTTTGGTGATCGACCTTTTTCATCGTCGGGTTTCCTCGCGCGCCTGCGGCGCGTTGCGGGAACCACTCCTCGAAAAACGTCGATGAAAAAGGCCGACAGCGAGGTTCGCGAGGCACTCACTCCGTAAGCGGCTCGCCGGCCTCGCCGTCCGCGAAACGCCTCGCCTCGCTCGGCGTATGCTTGCTCAGTGTGTATGTTATGGAATTGGCCGCAACCCCGGTTACAGCCATCATAAACGGTCGATACAGACGAGTGACGTAGCGACAGGTGGCAGAATATACCTGACTCTCGTCAGAACCGGCGTACAAAATAAAGAGTATCTAGTTAGTACTTGTTCGTTTTCGCGTGTGCAGCACCCACCTAGTCGTGGAAAGGTATCAACACACTCTGCGATGCCGAAAGAGTCCAAGAGTACGCCAGATACATTAGTAATATTCGACATATCACAGTCATCCCACCTCAACTTTATTAAGAACGAACTCGCGCCGATCGAAACTGATGGATCATAAATAATCCTCACGATCGAGCTTGTCTCCAACATATGCGATAGATTTATGTACATGTAGAAGACACATATTGGACGTGCATTGACTTGGTAGGAACATAGGAAGTCGAAGAGGTGTACATGATAGATGGCTCGACCACAAATTCCAGATATACAACAGGAACATGTTAAACACCTGCATGAACAGTATCGAAACTATCCGGCAAGCAGCTTCCAAGAGGCATTGGCGACAGTAATCGCATTAGCCACAAAAACACAAGAGAGCATGGTTCCATCATATCCAAGATTAGATCAACCCATAGAAGACGCACTAGCAGAGATACTGCCGAGTCCGCTACAGAGTGCAACGAAATCAGTCGTAGACGCCCTCACCGAGCCAGAGGAGTCCGAACTACTCGCTAAACCTCAGAAAGACCAATTGAGCCTGCTCGTTCTCTCGAAGCAGGACTATACAATCCAATATCAGATTACGGCGTATCGCTCCACGCCGCCGGAGAGAGTGAACCATCGCGTGACGGTTAAATACCGAACTTCAGGCGGAAAAATGAAGCGTGGCGGACAGTTCCGGGATGTCGAAGATGGCAAAATACGCGTAGAACGTCTCAAAGACGGTGAGCGGAAGAACAATAATCGGAACAACGAAGACGCTGAAGAGGCTGCGAACCTAGTGGTTAAGGGACTCTTCGAGCACGGATACGGCCCACTTGATAGGCTCAATTAGAGGTGAGTCTGAGTCGGTGGGGCTATGGGCGTACAGTGACTGCCAAATGCTAATTGATGCAGCGGAGTAGTACGACACCGCAGACCAATTCTCGGCAACCTTCCAAGCGTTCGTCGTATTGCACTCGACGATTGTTACATTGGGAGGAAATCATCGCTAAGGACTTCGGGGTGAGCCTCCGAGCGAGCCTGTCGGCAGCAAAAAAAGGCGGGCACCGTTTCCGAGTGTCACAACTCTACTCGGCCCGCACGACCGCCTGTGGTGGCTGTCGCTGAGGAAATACAAACAATGAATCGCACCGCTGCCAGCTGCCGCGGACACCCATTCGAAACATGAATAATTTTTTAGAATAAGACTTACTTAGCAAGAGCGCTATTCGATGGTATGTGCGCTTAGTCTGGAGGCCTGTTAGCTAGCATATATACCGAGCAACAGGCCATTTGATATCACGACAAGGGCTTCTCCCACCAGTAATGGGAGACTCACATCTCTAGGGGTGTCGCTGACCTTCTTTTCTGACCCCGCACAGGTCCCTTTTCAGCAGCTATCGTAGATTCTGACGGGCTCCCGACGCTCATCGTGTAGCCATAGTATCGTCCCGAAACCAATCGCTGTTTAACCACCAATGAGTCAACAACAAGTCGATCAAGAACGAGTTGCATCACTGTACGAAAACCTCACCATCGCCCCAGATAGGTTCGACCTTCGGTTTCCGGATATTGTCGGTCTCGAGTCGCTGAAGACCCTACTTCAACAGACGTTCTATCCTGGAATCAAGCTTGGTGACCCATCGCTCGTAACACCGGTGATCGAGGTACGTGGGACAACCTGTGCTGGAGTGCCCCGATTCGGGCGAGCCATAGCCGGCGAGCTCCACGACCAAGGGTTCGCAGGAACCCTTCTCTCCAGCACTGCTGTCGAAGAGTGCGGTTTCTGGCATGAGGCGATTGCTGCAGACCATCTTGCAGGCCTGCTCAGGGAACTGCGATCCGATGCCCCAGTCGCCTTCGTCATCGAGCACGTCGATATCACCCCGTTGGACAACGTGGTGCGGGTCAAGCACATCTTGCAGGATGCCTATCGAAATGGCGAGGCGGTCGTCTGTATACTTATCACCAATCAGGACAGCCAGTATGCCGGCCGCCAGCAAGCAGAACCTCGCCGTTCAGTCCCAGACATTAGCCTCGAAGTCCCGGAGCCCGATCTTGAACGTCGAAGCAAGCTGCTCGAAGTGACCCTCTCGACAACTATCCAGGGGACGAAACTTGAACTCGAATCCGGAATCGATTTTGAGGAGTTAGCCATGGCAACGGAAGGATTCACAACTGCGGATTTAGAGCGTGTCGCCAAGCGTTCGGGCCAACGGACGATACAAGAGAATCAAAAGGCATCAACACTCAGTCAGGCGACCATCCGGACGGCGATCAATCACGTAGCCGATGAACGGGTCGGCGAAGACCACGCTCACGGGCACCATCGTGGTAGTCCAGCCAGTAGTAACGAGTACACAACAACAGTCCCTGACGTCTCCTTCGCAGATATCGGTGGGATGGATGATACCATCAGCCGCATTCGGGAACTGATAACCTTTCCGGAGATCTACCCGGAACTCTCTGAGTCCGCTGGTCTGTCTTCAGGGCAAGGCCTGCTGTTCTATGGGCCGCCCGGCACCGGCAAGACATTACTCGCGAAGGCTACTGCTGCGGCGACCGACCGGACCTTCTTCGCCCTAAAAGGAGCCCAAGTCAAGAACCTGTACTTTGGTGAGACCGAACGCCGTCTTCGTGCACTGTTTGAGGCGGCGGACGGGGAGGCGCCCAGCATCATTTTCTTCGACGAATTCGATGCACTAGCTGGTTCGCGCGACTCAGTCGGGCACAGCACCATGCAGAGCGTGGTCAATATGCTCCTGACGGAACTGGATGGCCTTGACACTCGGGAAGATATCCTATTCATCGGCGCCACCAATCGCCGTGAGGCGCTGGACGAAGCGGTCCTCCGGCCAGGGCGAATCGGAGAACAAATCGAGTTCACTTCGCCGGACCGTCATGGACAGCAAGAGATTTTCGCCATCCATAGCGACGAACTTCCGTGTGCAGCTACCGTCACCCCCGCATGGTTCGCCCGGATTGCGCCGCCCGGGCTGACGGGTGCACAGATCGAGGAAATCTGCAAACGGGCGACGACGGCTGCGATGCGAGCCAACCAAACTGACTCACGCGACCAGGTCCGAATCAAGCAGGAAGATGTCGGCAACGCTATCAACGAAGTAGTGACCGACGCTGACCAGGATGTTCGAGGCTTCTGGTAATCGAGTACGACAATCGAAGAATAGATCGTCGAATCCTCCAAGGCGGTCAATAGAACGACCCGGTCACCGCCGAGATGACGGAGTGTAATACGAATAATGTCACCACGGCACCGCGATGGTGTATAGATCTTCAATCACCAGTGATACAAACGTGCAACGATCACAACGGAAAGTATAACCTATGACACGACCACCAGACCACGACGAGTACCAACGGAGGAAAGAACTCGCCGGCGTGGGATTCAAGCAATCGCTTGGGGCACAGCCAATCGAGAATGATAGATACAGGGGTGAATGGCTTGACATCTCGACGTTCGCACTACTTCATCGAACCTCGCATATCCGGCTCGCTGACGCTGTCATCGATTACAATCCCTATCGTCAGTATGAATACCGGATGTCATTACCTGCTCTCGAGTACAGGAAACTCACAGAGGTGAACTTCTGTGAGCGGCAATCAGTCGAGGCGACTGACCGATATACCGACCTTCACGACAGGTCGCGTGCCGTCGAGATTGAGTCGGACCCACTAGTCGTGACGTACGGTATCGATGAGACCTTCTGGCAATCGTTGGCCGCGTTTGAATTCGCGAATCGAGGCTACATCGTATTCCCTGAAGCGGTAAGCAACCGTTGGACGTTCGGGTGTCCCGATCTGACCTGCTTTAGACTCGGGCAGATACAGGAGGTACTATCTGACATCGGCATCGTACCTGGCGGCGCGTCACTCCCGGAAATCGAACTCCGCGCCGAATACGGGGAGTACGAACCAACTGATGTTGATGTTGGTGAAACCGTTGGCGTCGTCGAAGCGAAGGGCGAGGAGAAAGTCAAAAAGGGCAAACGGGAACTCGTTGACAAACGCGGTCATAGGAAGGAGCCGTATCTCGAAGGAGAGGCTGTCGAATACGGATGGATCATCGCTCCACACGCGACCAAAGAGATGCGCTCTTGGTCGACAAAAGTGGGCGGAGTCACGTGGGAGAATCAGGAAGTGCGGTATTTCGATTCACCAGCCCAGGCGGTCGCTCAAGAACAACTTACCGAGCAAACCTCCCTGGCAAAACGATATATATTAGATCTGGTGCTGCGGCGGTGGGAGCTTCCATGCACGTTGGAGACCGCCATCGAATTATGTCTCGACAATCCAGAAGAGCTGTACACGTATGCCAGACAGAGCCAGTGATATAGCGTCCGCTTTCCGGCTACTCGATGCTGGGTAACTGGAATCCGCTCCGGACCGTCAACCCAACGATGCCCGCTGGCCGCTCCTCCCCCGCACGTCGTAGGGATCGCCGATATCCTCGAATAGCGCAATGACCGCCTGGTGGTAGTGCTCCGAGCGGTCGACGCCGACCTGCACCTGCAGAAAACTCGCGTATTGCATTCAGCACGCCGCGATGAACATATACAAAACTTGGTAGAACCTCAATCGGTCAATACGCATACGTACTGAACAACTGTCTCGATTCACTAACAGAGAGACCCCTGCGAGCGGGTCCTATTACACGCTCCAGTCAGCTATCGATAAGATCGCTCTGCAATAGTCCCTCGAACCTCAGTAACTGCGCTCTTTCGGCTCGTACTCCTTGTCCTCGCCCTCCAGGACGACCGGTTTGTAGTACAGGTCGGGGTCGCCGCCGTCCCACGCGACGAGGGTGTGTTTGAGCCACTCGTCGTCCTTCCGTTCCTGGTGGTCCTGCCGCCAGTGGGCGCCCCGGAACTCCGTCCGCGCCGCCGCCCCCAGCGTGATGGCCTCGGCGACGTCGATTAGGTTCCGCGTCTCGATGGTGTGGACGAGGTCGGTGTTGAACGTCCGGGAGGGGTCCGAGACGGCGACGTCCCGGTACCGCTCGCGGCACTCCCGGATGACCGCGAGCGCCCGCTTGAGGCCCGCCTCGTTCCGGAAGACGTTGACGTACTCGGTCATGGCGGCCTGGAGGTCCGACCGGATCTCGGCGTGGTTGGTGCCGTCCCGATCGAGCATGTCCTGGATCCGGGTCCGTTCCCGCTCGACGGCGTGGGCGAGGACCGAATCCGGATCGAGCTGGGCGCCGTCGGCCGCGACATCCGCGTCGTCGCCGACCGCCCCGGGTTCGACCGGCACGTCGAGGTCCGTCTCGTCCTCGCTCCGCGCCTCCGGCCCGGTCGGGACCTCGGCGGCCCCGAGGTCGGAGCCGGCGGCGTGGCGGCCGGCGCGGGCACCGAAGACGATGAGCTCCGGCAGCGCGTTGCCCCCGAGGCGGTTCGAGCCGTGGACCGACGCGCAGGCGCACTCGCCGGCGGCGTACAGGCCCTCGATGCAGGTCCGGCCGTGCTCGTCCGTCTCGATGCCGCCCATGTGGTAGTGCTGGCCCGGCTTTACCGGCATCGGCTCCTCGACGGGGTCGACGCCCTCGAAGTCCTCCGCCAGGTGGACGATGTTCTCCAGCCGGTCGTAGATGCGCTCGGCGCCGAGGTGGCGCATGTCGAGGAAGACGTACTCCTCGTCGACGCCGCGGCCGGCCTGGACCTCGGTCAGTTCCGCGCGGGCGACGACGTCCCGGGAGGCGAGTTCACCGGCGTTGTTCGCATAGCCCCGCTCGTACATGAACCGCTCGCCCTCGCTGTTGTAGAGGATGCCGCCCTCCCCGCGGACGCCCTCCGAGATGAGCACGCCCGTCGACGGGAGGGTCGTCGGGTGGAACTGGACGAACTCCATGTCCTCCAGCGGGACGCCGGCGCGGTAGGCCATCGCCGGGCCGTCGCCGGTGTTCGCCACGGCGTTCGTCGTGTGGTCGTACACCTGGCCGTCGCCGCCGGTCGCCAGGATGACGCCGTCGGCGGCGCTGAATCCGACTACGTCGCCGGACGCGACGTCGTAGGCGACGACGCCGTGGCAGACGCGCTCGGCGGGGTCGTCGTGGTCGGTGACCGCCAGCCGGGAGACGTAGAACTCGTCGTACACCCGGATGCCGCGCTTGAGGACCTGTTCGTACATCGTGTGCAGCAGGTGGTGGCCCGTCTCGGCGCCGGCGTAGGTCGTCCGCGGGAACGACAGGCCACCGAACGGCCGCTGGGAGACGGTGCCGTCGTCCTCCCGGGAGAAGGGCATCCCCCAGTGCTCGAGCCGGATGACCTCCTCGGGGGAGTCCCGTGCGAGCGTCTCGATGGCGGGGGCGTCGCCCAGGTAGTCCGACCCCTTCATCGTGTCGTGGGCGTGTAGCTCCCAGTCGTCGCCGTCCCGCAGCGCCGCGTTGATCCCGCCCTCGGCGGCGCCGGTGTGCGAGCGGACCGGGTGGAGCTTCGTCACCAGGGCGACGTCGGCGCCCGCCTCGTGGGCTGCGATGGCCGCCCGGAGGCCCGCGCCGCCGGCGCCGACGACGATGACGTCGTGGCCGTGTGTCGTCATTGGAGGGAGGTCGTGTGCATGGGACTTGAGCGTGGGGTTTCCAGTATCGGCAATGTTCAGTTAATACGCGGAGTAATTCTCCGGTGGACGCAAGCCCCCGGCTTCTCGGGTCGGGCGGCTCACGGCTCGCGTCGCTCACCGTTCGCACGTCCGGCGGCCCTCCCTGCGGTCGGGCCGCCCGCTCGCTGCGCGCTTCGCTCACGTCGTTCGCTGCAGTGCTTGTTCCGCTGGACTCGCGTCGCTCGGCTCACCGTCGCCGGCCTTCCCCGAGCGGGTTGCCGGCTGCGCCGGCAACCAATGGACGTCGCACTCGAGTTCGGACTGGAGGACGCGACCGCCGTCGTCACCGGCGGCTCCCGGGGCATCGGCCGCGCCATGGTCCTCACGGCTGAACTGTAACCGGCCGGCCGGGCGGCAAGACCGGCTCCCGGGTGCGCGCGACTGCGTCATGGCGGGCGTCAGACGCGCGGCGACGGGCGGCATCGAATAAACGTTCAGGGGAGCCCCGGTTCGATGCTGGCCATGAGCGGTCAGCCCCCGAGGTAGAGTTCGCCGACCTCCGGGTCCTCCAGCAGCCGGTCGGCCGGGCCCTCGAAGGCGACGGTCCCCTGGTCGAGGACGTACCCGCGGTCGGAGATCCCGAGCCCGGCCCGGGCGTTCTGCTCGATCATCAGGATGGCCGTCCCGAGGTCGTTGATCGCCGCTACGTCGTCGAAGACCTCGTCCACGATGGACGGGGCGAGTCCGGCCGACGGCTCGTCGATCAACAGGACGTCCGGCTCCATGACCAGCGCCCTGGCGAGCGCGACGAGTTGTCGCTCCCCGCCGGAGAGGTCCCCGGCCTCGGCGTCCCGGTACTCGTCGAGTATCGGGAACCGGTCGTAGAGGCCTTCGATGACGTCATCCGGGTGCATGCGGGCGACCCCGCCCATGCGGAGGTTCTCCTCCACCGTCAGGGGTGGGAAGACGTTGTCGGTCTGGGGAACGTACCCCATGCCCCGGCGGACGACGTCCGCCGGCGCGGTGTCGGTGATGTCATCGCCGTCGAGACGGACGCCGCCGGCCCACGGCTCGAGCAGCCCGAACACCGTCTTCAGCACCGTCGACTTGCCTGCCCCGTTCGGGCCGACCATACAGACGACCTCCTCGGCCCGGAGGTGCACCGACAGGTCGTACAGCACCTGCATGTCACCGTACCCCGAGTCGATGCCGTCGACGACGAGGACCGCATCGTCCGGTGGCGCCGCGTCCCCCGCCGTGTCAGATCCGGGGGTGTCGTCGGCCGCTGTCACGTCTTCAGCCGCGGTCACGTCGTCGGCCGCGGTTACGTCGTCGACTGCGGGCCCGGCGGCCGCCCGATCGACCGCCCCGTCACCGTCGTCGGCCATCAGGAGACCCCTCCCAGGTAGGCGTCGAGCACTCGCTCGTCGGTGCGGACCGCCTCCGGCGACCCCTCGACCAGCACCCGGCCCTGGTTCAGGACGATGATGGGGTCGGCGATGTCCATGATGAAATCCATGTCGTGCTCGATGACGAGGAAGGTGACCCCGCGGTCATTGAGGCGACGGATGTGGTCGGTGAGTTCCGCTTCCAGCACCGGGTTGACGCCAGCGACGGGTTCGTCGAGCAGGAGAACGTACGGGTCGGTCATCATCGCCCGGGCCAGCTCCACGAGCTTCGACTGGCCCCCTGACAGCTCCGTCGACGGCGTGGTGGCGAGGTGGTCGATCTCGAAGGCCTCCAGCAGTTGCTGCGCCCGGCCGAGCAGTTCCCGTTCGGTGTCGGTGACGCTGCCGGGCTGGAAGTACAGTGGCAGGATCGACTCGCCCGGCTGGTCGAACGGCGCGACGAGAAGGCTCTCCCTGACCGTCATCCCCTCGAGCGTTCTCGGCGTCTGGAAGGTCCGGAGGAGGCCGCGCTGGGCGATCTCGTCGGGCCGTCGGTCGGTGACATCCACCCCGTCGAGGTAGACGCGGCCGGCGTCCGGGTCGAGAAAGCCCGAAACCAGGTTGAAAAGCGTCGACTTGCCGGCGCCGTTCGGCCCGATGAGGCCGGTGAGACTGCCGCGTTCGACTCCCAGCGTGGCATCGGTTGCGACGATGCCGCCGAACTCCTTGCGGAGGTCCTCGACGCGGAGCAGGGCGTCCTTCCCGAGGTCGGCGCCATCGTACTCGAGGCCGGTGGTGCTCACGCGTCGTCGTCCTCCAGGGCGGCCGACCAGACGAGTTCGCGTTTCGGCGGCAGCAGCCCCTCCGAGCGGTACCGGACGATCAAGATCACGAGCGCGCCGACGAGGAACAACTGGAGGGCGCCGACGTTGAGCCGAGCGAAGAGGGCCCCGACGTCGAGGACGGGGACGGCCGACGGCGACACCAGCGGGGCCAGTGCGTCCGTGAGGACGCGTGGCGGGAAAACGGCGTCGGTCAACTGGTCCCGGACGAGGGTCGGTGCCTCCCGGATGGCGACCACGACCAGTCCGCCGAGGACCGCGCCGCGGTTGCTGCCGGAGCCGCCGAGGATGACGCCGATCCAGACGTAGAAGGTCCGGATCGGGTCGAGCGAATCGGGGCTGACGAAGTTGATGAACAGGTGGACCGACGCGACCCCGCCGAGGGCCATGATGACGCTGCCGAGCACGAACGACTGGAGTTTGAACCGGTAGGTGTTCTTGCCGAGCGCCTGCGCGAGGTCCTCGTCGGCACGGATGGTCCGCTGGACCCGGCCCCACGGCGATAGCTGGAGACGGCGGACGAACAGGTACACGAAAAGCACCATCGAGGCGACCACCGCGAACTCGACGAGCGCCCGCGGTAACGCCACCCGCAGGGTGGCGCCCGGCAGCGGGACCCGGAGCGCCGACGGCACCCACGCGAACAGGCCTGGGATGCCCGCGATGCCGGCACTGCCCGCCGTGTAGTCGCGCTCGTTGTTGATCACGATCCGGACGATCTCCGCGAACCCGAGGGTGGCGATGGCGAGGTAATCGGCCCGCAACCGGAGGGTCGGGATCGCGATCAGCGTCGCCAGGGTCGCCGAGAGCACGACCGCGGCGAGGAGTCCGACGATCGGGTGGAGCTCCAGGCCAGTCGGCGACCCCGACCCGGCGGTCGTCATCGCCGCGCTGTAGGCGCCGATGCCCCAGAACGCGATGACGCTGAAGTTGACGAGCCCGGTGTAGCCCCACTGGACGTTGAGGCCGAGCGTCAGGAGGGAGAACATCCCCGCCAGGCCCAGCAGGGGAAGCACGTACGAGACGTTCAACCAGCCGACGTAGACGGCCAGGGCCACGGCCACCCCGAACGCGGCGAGGCCGACGAGGGTTCGGCTTTCGCGGGCCTCGATTCCGGCCCACCACGTGCTGACTGGCATTCGCCAGCCGACCCTCGGCTCGTCCGTCCCGGCGTCGCGGTCCTCGCCCGCGGGGTCGTCGGTGGGCATGTTATCGTGAGGTCCCCCCGCCCATGATGCCGCTGGGCCTGACGAGCAGGATGAGGATCATGATGAGAAACGCAAGCGCTTTGTCGTACCTGGTCGGCACGAGCGGGATCCACGGGGTCAGTTCGTGGACCATGCCGATGACGACGCCGCCGAGCATCGCGCCGTAGACGCTGCCGATGCCGCCGAGGATGACCGCCGCGAACAGGACCAGTAGCAGGTCGAACCCCATCCGCGGGCGGACGAGCGTCTCGAGCCCGAGGAAAACACCCCCGACGGCCGCCAGCACGCCGCCGACGACCCACATCACCAGCACGACCCGGCCGGTCCGGATGCCGCTGACCTTCGCCAGCGATCCGTTCGCCGACGTCGCCCGCATCTTCCGGCCCATGGTCGTGTACTGCAGGAAGACGTGGAGGCCGACCACGAGGAGGACGGTCGCGGCCAGGATCACCAGCTGGCGGTACGTCAGCGCCACGTCGAAGACCGTCCGCAGTGCCGGGATGGGCGACCGGCCGCCGACGTCGTAGCTCTGTGAACCCGAGGTGAACGCCTGCATCAGCACGGCGCGGTAGACGAAGGCGACGCCGATGCTGGCGATCAGGAGTTCGAGCGGGCCGACGTCCATCCGGTCGAAGACGAGCCAGTGGGTGCCGACGGCCACGGCCGTGGCGGCGGCGGTCCCGACCACGACCGCGACCGGGAACGGCAGCGCCACGTAGAACCCGCCGACGGCGAGGGTGGCGTATGCGCCGACCGTCATCAGATCGCCGTGGGCGAAGTTCGGGAAGTCGGCGATGTCGTACACCAACGACAGCCCGACGCTACCGAGGACGATGATGCTGCTGAACACCAGGCCGTTGGCGATCAACTGCGCGTCCGGGAGCAGGCCCAGCGCGATCATCTGCGCGTCCGGGAGCGGACCCAGCGCGATCATCTGCGCGACCGGGAGCGGACCCAGCGCCCCGAGCCCGACGCCCGCACCGACCGGGTCGCCTCCGAGGACGAGATGTGAGTCGACGACCACTGTATGTCTCTCAGCCGCGACTCCGTGTGCGGGCGCTCATAAACTGTGGGGGGATCAGCTGGTGACGAAGTCGCCGAACTCGTAGCTGTGGTCCCGGACGTTGTACACCTGGTAGAACCCGCGCGGGTCGCCGTTGTCGTCGAGGTCGATGGGGCCCGAGACGCCCTGGTAGTCGACCGCACTCGGATCCCCGCCGGGCTCGACCGCGTCGACAGCAGCCTCGTAGGTCAACACCGTCTCCCCGTCGGGGCTGGTGAGGTCCCGGACGAGGTCCGGAGTGACGTCGCCGCCGTCGGAGAGGTGCAACGCGAGGGCGCTGACGACCATCGCGTCGTAGGCGTACGCCGACCAGACCGTCGGTGCCTCGCCGTACTCGCCTTCGAACCGTCCTTTGAACGAGACGTAGTTGTCCTGTTCGACCGGCGCGCTCTCGGTGATGCCGGTCATGCCGTCGTGGCTGCCCTCGGGCGTGTTCTCGAGGATCTCGTCGGCGATCGTGCTTTCGGCGCCGTAGAGTTCGTACTCCTCCGTGAGGCCGCGCTCGTAGGCTTCGTTGACCATGACGGTGAACTCCTCGGCGTAGGTGATGAACAGCCACGCCTCCACGTCGGCGTCGTCCATGTCGGAGATGACGCCGCCGTAGCTGGCCTCGCCCTGGTCGTGGGGCTGGTTGTACGCGACGTCGCCGGGGAACTCCCCGTCGAACACCTCCGAGAGGCCCTGGCCGTAGTCGTTGTTGACGAACGTGACCGCGACGCTCCCGATGCCGTCGTCGTCGAGCAGCTTCGCGAGCGCCGATCCCTTGTCCCGGCCGCTGGGACTCATCCGCAGGAGGTCGGGCCGGTCCGACAGCCGCGGGCTGGTGCTGTTCTGACTGATCTGGACCACCTCGCCTCCTTCGACGACGCTGTCGTAGATCGCCGTCGAGACGCCGCTGCTGACCGCCCCGACGACGATCGGGACGTCGTCCTGGTTCACAAGCTTCTCGGCCGAGGAGACGCCGGGGCCTTCCGAACTCTCGGAGTCCTCGACGATCACCTCGAGATCGCTCCCGGCCGAGCCGATCCCGACCGCCTTGATGTCCGCGAGCGCGAGGTCCTTGCCCCGCTGGTTGCGTTCCCCGTACGGTGAGAGGGACCCTGACACGGAATCGACCATCCCGATCGTCAGTGACCCGTACTGGTCCGGCTGCTCGCCGCCCGTGTCGGTGCCGGTATCGCCGCCACTCCCGTCGTCCCCGTTGCCGTCCTCGAGGGTGACGCAACCGGCCACTGTCACGCCGATACCCCCGACCCCGACGGCTTTCAGGAACCGCCGACGCGAACCGTCCGACGCTCGGGTTCCCGGGCTCTCTCGGTGCATACACCGACCCTTGTTTGCCCTAAGCGGTAAAAAACGTACCCCTCCCGACGGTGCAACAGGACGTTCGACCACTCGTCCGCGCAACACGCCCGGTATCCGTCCGAGCCTCGGCACGGAGGCAACGCTGCGAGCGGCCCCTGCCCCCGTGACGCCAGGACGGCCCGACAGAGCGCCGGTATCGACCCGGTTACCAGAACTTGAGGTTGCGCTTGACCGCCTCGCGCTTCAGCTCCTGGATGTGCTCGGTCAGCGGGATGTCCTTCGGACACACCTCCGTACACGAGAACTGGGTCTGACAGCGCCAGACGCCGTGCTCCTTCTCGACGACGTTGAGCCGGTGGTCCCGCATGGCCTCGCCCTCCCGTTCGTCCATCGCGAACCGGTAGGCCTTGTTGATGGCCGCCGGCCCGAGGTACTCCTCGTCGCCGGCCGCGATGTTGCAGGAGGAGGTGCAGGCGCCACACCAGATGCACCGCGTCGACATCTTGATCTTTTCGCGGTTCTGTCGGGACTGTCGCTGCTCGGCGAGGTCCCCCGACGGCAGGTCGTCGGTCCGGAAGTACGGCTCGACGGCCTCCATCTGGTCGTAGAAGTGCTCCATGTCGACGACCAGGTCCTTGCGGACCTCCGCGTGCGGGAGCGGCTCGACGCGGACCGGCCACTCGAGATCGGCCATCTGGGTCTTGCAGCCGAGCCGCTGGTGGCCATTGATGAACAGCGCGTCCGAACCACAGATCGCCTGCCGGCAGGAGTGTCTGAACGTGAGCGAGGAGTCGAAGTGGTCGCGGGCGTAGATCAACGCGTCCAGCACCGTCATGCCCTTCGTGAACGGAACGGGGAACGTGTCGAACCGCGGGTCGGCCTTGCCCTCGACGTCCGGGTCGTACCGGTACACCTCCAGCTCGACCGTCCGGTCGCTCTCGGCGAGCTCCCTCTCGGCGCGCTCACGCATTGCCGAGCGCTCGCGTTTGTCGGACTCCTGACGCTGTTGGGTACTCGATCCGGGCCGGGACGCCGCGTCCGCGGCAGCCTCTGGTTCCGTCTCGGTCTCGCTCTCCCGTTCGGTGACGTCCGTGCTCATGGGTATCAGACGAGTGTGGTCATGGCGACGGCCACCCGGACGCCCTGCACGACGAGCAGGACGCTCGCGACGACGAGCAGCCACTTGACGGCGGTCTCCGGGGTGCCCTCCAGGCCCTGATTGACGAGTGCGTTGTAGACACCGTTGACGCCGTGGAACGTCGCGGTGACGAGAAACAGCACCATCGTCGCGAAGTAGCCGACCTGGCTCATCCGTGCCGTCGTCCCCGCGAACGTGATCTCCGCGGCGTGGTTGACGAAGTGCAGGAGCAGGAAGTGGAAGGCGAGCACGACGACGAGAAAGGCCGCGGTGACCCGCTGGAGGAACCACCGCGTGCCCTGTGGCTCGAAGGAGGAGTAGTACTCGGCCACGTCAGATCCCTCCCAGGAACGTCGGGATGCTGCCGACGGTGATGGCCCCGGTCAGGACCAGCGCCGCGTAGAACGCCTGGTCCTGTGCCTCGAGGCCCACGCCGAGGTCGACGAACAGCAGTCTGACGCCGTTAATGATGTGGAAGACGGCGACCGCGAGCAGCCCCACCTCGAGAAAGCGGACCACCAGGAGTTCCTCGAGGCCCTGCAGCGTGGCGGTGTAGGTGGCACCGTCGACCGTCGCCGTGCTCAACACGGCGACGTGGGTGAACAGGTAGCCGACGAGCACCCACCCGGTGAACTTGTGGAACACCCACGCCCACATGCCCGCGGTGAACTCCCGCCACCGCCCGAAGTCCTCGACCGGACCCCGGTCGTACGATTGCCTCATGCGCCCGACGGTCGGACCGCCGCCGGTAAAGTAGTTACTTTCCGGGAATGTGTGACATGGGAGCGGTCGGCCTACAGGGACGGGCCGGCGACGATGGGAACGTGTGACAGGGGCGGTCGGCCTACAGCGACGGGCCGGCGACGACGTCCTCGGCGGTGCCGGCGAGTTCGACCCACTCGTCGCCGTCGACGCTGACCTCGACCGGGCCGAACGTCCCCGTCGCCGCCCCGTCGTCCGGTGTCTTCACCCGGTAGGAAAGCGTCTCGTCGTCGCCGGGCGCGACTGTCGTCTCGAACTCGGCCGCGGTGCGGACCCCCTGCGGGTACGTCTCGACGTCGCCGTTGATGAGCGTCCACCCGTCCGGAATGCGGTCCCGGACGCGGACGGTCGCCGCGTCGTCGTCCGGGGCGAGCGCAGAAACGTCGATTTCGACGACGGACGTCGTCCGGGTCGGCCCGGCGCCGTACGTCCGGTCGGCCGACACGACCGGCATCGGCGGCGAGAGCGGCACCGCCTCGTGGCGGACCGCGCGGGCGCCGGCGAACTGGTCGGCCGTGAACGTGACGCCGCCGGAAACGGCCGCGGTGGTCGCCCGCGGCGTCAGCCGACTCGGCGCCGTCTCCTCCTCGATGACCTCGCTGTGCGGCCGGGCGTGGCCCACGTCGACGAGGCTCCAGTCGGTCGTCTCGTTGATCCACCCGAAGGACTCGCCCTCCCGCCCCTCGAAGTAGGGGTTGACCGTCGGCCGGACGTCCCTGCGGGTACCGTCGACCTCCGTCAGGCCGTCGTCCGTTCCGGGCCGAACCTCGAGGTATCGGACGCCGCCGTGGAAGTGGCTCTGGTGGACGACGAACCGCTCGTCGTCGCCGT
>PXRI01000023.1 GCA_003021005.1 Halobacteriales archaeon QS_1_69_70
CGACCGAGTGTCACCGAACTGCCAGGGCTGACATCAGATCCCATCTGTACGGCGGACCGCAGGGGTGGAATCCTCATTTCTTTCGGACCGTAACGTAGTTCACGATGGGCCATAAACCCACCGGAACTCATCCTGGTCCGCGGGCGGAACGGGGATACCCCGTTCCGACCACCCGGCCTCGACCCCGCCGCCACGAGCCGTCGTGGCCGGCCGGGACCGAGCCTCGGCCCGGAGCGATCCCGGGCGCCGTTCGTACGTCGAAGCGAGCACCCTGTCGAACATAAGGGCGTCGATACGACCGTCCGCGGCGGACGGCCCGGGCGGAGCGACCGCCCGGCGTGTTCCACGCCGTAGTCGAGGGGGTCGGACGGCTTAAGTCCGTCGAACCGATCCGGCCCCGTCAGGCGGTTTCACGGGATCGATGCCGTGTGAGACCGCCCCGAGGCAGTCGTTGCCACGCCGGGCCGGACGGCCCGCGCGCCGCGGCGGCGCGGGACCGTTCAGGCGTGTCGAGTTCCTGGTAGAACGCGGTCGCGCGGCTGGACTTCGACCCGGAGAAGGGAATTTGGGCGGCTGGACGTCGGACCCACCATTCGGCGCACACACCCTGGATGGGGGTGCGTGAGGGCCGCCCACCCCGAGGTTGGGACCGACGGCACCGTGGTTCCGGAACGAGCGGGGACGTGAGACGGCCGGCTGGGGCGCCCTCGTCATCCCGCCGCAGCAACCGGTTCTCTCGACCGCCCCCGGGTCTCTCGCCCGACCCTCGTTCCTACCGGTCCGCCCGTCAGATCTCCTCGAGGTGTTCGATGCCCTGCTTGGAGACGTTCGCCTCGGAGATTACCTCGGGCATCCAGTCGGGGCTGTCGTCGGGCGCCTCCTCCTCCCAGGACCAGCCGTCGTAGATGTGGACCTTCTTCGTGCCCTTCTCCCGCAGCCGGAGTTCCGTCTGGTCGGCGCGCTGTTCGGAGTTCGCCGGGTCGAGGCGGCGGGCCGCCTTCAGCGCCGCCTGCCGCGGGGTCCGGCCCGAGAAGACGCTGGACTCGTTGCCGCTCTGGTCGCGGAGCGCGAAGTTACGCTTGCCGTCGTCGTCACGTGGCATGGTTTCGGACTCCTCCGTGCGACATCTGCACACACGCCGTGATAAATATATCCCCCGAGCGAGGCGGTCCCGCTCCCCGACTTATAAACGACGCCGTCGAGCGGGCGGAAAATCGGGGGACGGAGGCCGGCAACCGGGGGCGAGTCGGGGAGAGCACACCTCGCGCGCACGCACTCGCCCCGCTGCGCGGCACTGTGCAGAGTAGGATGCCGTTCGTCAGACAGCTCCACTCACCGGGCGCATGGCCTCTGTCGGCCCCTCAGAGAACCATGTCGGGCGGGGCTCCGCAAGGGGCCGGCTGTGTCGCGGCGTCGCCGCGACGACCGTCGATTGCCGGCGCTTCCGGCAACCCGCTCGGGGAGGGACGGCGACGGTGAGGCGAGCGACGCGAGGCGAACGTCGCTGGAGGAGCGGCGCGAGTCCAGCGGACCAATCACTGGGGCGACCGGGCGGCGCGACCAACGGGAGCGCCGCCGGATGTGCGAACGGTGAACGCAGTGAACCGTGAGCCGCCCGACCCGAGAAGCCGGGGGCTTGCGTCCACCGGAAGATTACTCCACTGGTAAACTGAACACTGCCCGCTGCGCCACGGGTACACTTATGTGTCTCGTGTGGTGATGGCCCCCTAACCCGATGGTGCGCAAGAAGAAGCTCAGCCCCAGTGGCGCCAAGGACGAGGAGGGCGAGTACCACAACGTCCACGTCAACCTCCACGAGGACGAACTCGCCGTGGCGGGCATGGATATCGGCGACGAGGTGTTCGTCCGCGTCCGGGAGGACAAGATCATCATCCAGAAGGCCGACCAGGACGACGTCGAGCACGACTTCTGAGACTGTCTGCCGTGAACCGTCGGATCGAGGATGCTGACAGCGGACAGTTGCGGCCGTTACGATGACCGGTTCTGCGGGAGGGAATCCACCTGCCTACCGAGGACAGTACGGGCCCGCCCTCGCGCGGGGTAACCGGGGTGCTTATGGACCTCGGCGGGCCCCACACGCCACATGCGGCCCTACGCGCTGGCGAAACCGCTGTTGTTCCGGCTGGACGCCGAGACCGCCCACCGGGCGGTCCACCGGCTCCTGGGGGCCATCCAGGACACGCGCGTCGAGACGGTGCTGGCCGACCACTACGCCGTCGTCGACCGCCGGCTGCGGGTCGATGCGTTCGGCCGGACGTTCCGGAACCCCGTCGGCGTCGCCGCCGGCTTCGACAAGAACGCCGAGATCCCGACCGCGCTGGCGGCGCTCGGCTTCGGCCACGTCGAGGTCGGCGGCGTCACTGCCGAACCCCAGGCCGGCAACCCGCGGCCCCGGCTGTTCCGGCTCCCCGAGGACCGCGCCCTCGTCAACCGGATGGGGTTCAACAACGACGGCGCCGACCTCGTCGGGGACCGCCTCGCCGACACCGACTGCCCGGTCCCGGTCGGCGTCAACGTTGGCAAGTCGAAAACCGCGCCCAACGACCAGGCGGAGGAAGACTACCTGTACACCCTCGAGCGCGTCCGCGAGGGCGGCGACTACGTCGTCGTGAACGTCTCCTCGCCGAACACGCCCGACCTCCGGGCGCTCCAGGAGCGCGACCGCCTGGAGTCGATCCTCGGGACGCTGCAGGACGCCGGCGCCCACCCCCTGCTCGTGAAGCTCTCGCCGGACCTCGCCGACGCCGCGGTCGCCGAGGCCCTCGCCGTGGTCGAGGACCTGGGCCTCGACGGCGTCGTCGCGACCAATACCACCACCGACCGGCCCGACGGGCTCCGGAGCGGGGCGGCCGCCGAGGCCGGTGGCCTCTCGGGGGACCCCATCGAGGACCGGGCGACGGACATGGTCCGGTTCGTCGCCGAACGCACCGACGTGCCCGTCGTCGGCGTCGGCGGCGTCTCCGACGCTCGGGGCGCCTACGAGAAGATGGCCTGCTGGCGTTACTCGAACGGGACGGGTTCGATACCGTCGAGGACGCAGTGGGTGCGGACCTCTGAGCGGGGATCACAGAACGCGGCGGCGCGTGTCGCCTTCGAGGCACCGACGGCGACCGGTTACCGGAGCCCGTCCAGCGGGAACTCGAAGCCGGCGACGGGGACCTCGAGGTCGTGCTCGACGAGCACGCGCGGATTGAGTTCCCCGACGACCCCGACGGCCTCGCCGTCGAGTACCACCACGGCGGTCCGGCCGTCGATGAACGACGGGTGGTCGATCGGCGGCGTCGACAGCTCCGTGCCGAACGCCCGGGCGACCGCCTGCAGCCGCGCCTTCGCGTCCTCGTAGGAGGCGTCGGCGCGCGCGAGGACGGCGGCGACCGAGCGGTGCTCGACGACGTTTGTAGGTCGGTCGTGGTCCTCGGCGGCGACCAGCCCGATCTCCGCGAGGTCCTGGGGGTACGCGCGGTGGGTGTTGTTCTCCAGCACCTGGACGAGCGACGGCAGCGCCCACGTCCGGACGACAGTGTAGTCCTCGCTGTAGGGCTCCGTGATGACCGGCGGCTCCCGGGCGCCGACGGCGTCCGCGTCGGGCGACAGCCCCATCCGGTCGAACAGCGCCGGCTCGCTCGTCAGGTGGAAGTTCAGCAGGTCCTCGAACCCGAGCCCCACCAGGGCGTCCCGGGCGGCGTCCTCCAGCCGCGAGGCGCGGGTGCGGCCGCCGACCGTCGCGACGTCCGGATACCGGGGCTCGAGGTCGTTGAAGCCGTAGGCGCGGCCGACGTCGTCGACGACGTCCATCGGGTGCCGGACGTCGACGCGGTACGGCGGGATCTCGACCTCGTAGGTGAGGCCGGTCTCGTCGGCCGTCGACGCGCCGGCCGCCGCGCTCCCATCGGCCGGCCCGGAGTCGGGCGCGTCCGAACGGGTGTCCGCCGTTCGGGTCGGGACGTCCTCCAACTCCACGTCCTCGACCGCGTCGTCCGCCGGCGCTCCCGACGCCGCACCGCGACCCGCCGCATCGCCGCCGGTCGTGGCGTCCAGGCCGGCCCGCTCCATGAGGTCGAGGACGGTCTCGCCGGCGAGGTCGACGCCGAGCGTCGACTCGATCCGCTCGTGGCTGACCGCCTTGGTGGTCGTCGAGAGGTCGGGTCGGTGGAGCGTGCGGTCGCCGTACTCGACGTCGACCGCCTCGACCTGCCCGCCCCTGGCGTCCAGCGCGTAGCAGACGATGGTCAGCATCCTGTCGATGGTCCACTGGTCGGTCCCGGTCATCTCGACGAACAGGTCCCGGGTGGACGCCTCGACCTCAGTCCGGCGGCCGTTGATCACGGGCGGGAAGGAGAACAGGCCGACGGCGTCGTAGATGGCGGGGTAGCGCTCGATGTCCGCGACGAGGTGGCCGTAGGTGTCCCCGACCGGGTGCTCGGCGAGGACGCCCGCCGGCGTGCGCTCGGCGTCGTCGTCCAGCGGGACGAACGTGTCCGCCTCCGGCTCGACGCCGCGGTAGATAATGTGTTTGTCGTCGGCTGTGTCGCCGGCGGGCTTCAGCATCGTCAGGTCGTGGACGCCGATGGCGCCCTTGGCGCGCTGGCGGCCCATCGTGGCGTGGAGCTTCTCCTGGAGCTGGATGAGCGATTCCAGTTCGGCCTTCCCGAGGTCCAGCCCGCGCACGATGGCGCCGGTGACGTAGGGCCGTTCGTCCGGGACCGAGTCCTCAACCTCGATCGTCCAGTCGGCGTCGGTCGTATCCGGGATGTAGACGCCGCGGTCCTCGCCGTACTGGTAGCGGAGCGACCGGGCGATGCCCTCGACGGAGAGCCGGTCCAGCCGATCCGGCGCGAACTCGAGTTCGAAGGCGCCGTCGTCGGTCTCACCCTCGTACTCGATGCCGAGCCCGAACAGGTCCGCTTTGAGTTCCGCCTCGGACCTGTCGGGCTCGCCGGTGAGCCGGCGGAGTTCGTCGGGGTCGACTTCGACGACGGGCATCAGGCCACCACCTCCACGTCACGCAGGAGCTCAAGGTCACACAGCGTCCCGTGGACGTCCCGGACGTCCTCGAAGCCATAGATCAACATCAGGAGGCGCTCGAGGGCCAGCCCCCAGGCCATCACGTCGCAGTCGACGCCGAGCGGCCGGAGCACCTCCTCGCGGAAGATGCCGGAGTTGCCGATCTCGATGGACTCGCCCGTCTCCGGGTGCTCGCCGAACAGCTCGAAGCTCGGCTCCGTGTAGGGATTGTAGTGCGGCTTGAACTCCAGGTCGGTGATGCCGAACGCGTCGTAGAACTCGGTGAAGGTGCCCATCAGGTCACGAACCGACAGGTCCTCGGCCATCACCCACCCTTCGATCTGGAAGAACTCCAGGAGGTGGGTCGGGTCCAGCGTGTCGTTCCGGTAGACCTTCTCGACGCTGAAGTACCGCTGGGGCGGCTCGAGGTCGCCGGCCAAGTCCTCGGACCTCGGATTCCGCGAACGGGCATCGGGCCCGTGAGCGCGGTGGCCGGAGAGGTACCGCATCGACAGCGATGTGGTGTGGCCGCGGAGCGCGACGGCGCGGGCGAACGCCTCGTCCCACGGCGAGTGGTAGCCGTCGCCGTGCTCGCCGACGCCGTGCCGGTGGGCCTCGGCGACGCGGTCGGCGAGGTCCGGGAGGTCCTCGGGCGCCATCGGCGGGACGTCCAGTGCGAACCGGTCCCAGTGGGTCCGCGCCGGGTGGTCCTGCGGCATGAACAGGCAGTCGTTGATCCAGAAGTCCGCGTCGGCGTGCGGCCCCGCCATCTCCCGAAAGCCCATCCCGACGAGGACGTCCTTCACGCGGTTTGCGGTCTGCCGGAGGATGTGTTCCTTCCCGCCGGCGATGGTCTCGGCGTCGGCCGCGACGTCGTACTCGGCGAACTCGACGTCCCGCCACTCGCCGGACGAAAGCAGGTCGGGCGTCACCGCGCCGACGGTCTCAGCCGCCTCGACGCCCTGCATCAGGGCGGTCACGCCGTCGTCGGACAGCGTCACCGAGCGGACCGTCGTCTCGCGCCGCTCCAGGAGGCCGCGGGCCTCGAGCCGGTCGAGGACCCCAGGGTCCTGGGTGCCCCCCGAGCCGTCGGCGACGGCGGCGAGCGCCTCGGCCTCGGGGTCCGTCTCGGCCGCCACCGGGTCGGCGACGAGTTCGCCGGTGTCGATCTCGCCGAGACCCTTCCGTGCGAAGTTCGACAGCGCGATGTCGACCGCCTCCCCGTCAAGGCCGGCCTCGCCGATCACACGCCCCATCTCGACCGGGGCCCCGTCGGCGCCGGCCTCCAGGGCGGCCTCGTAGAGGCGGCGCTCCGGGAGGCCGTCCTCCAGGTATCGCTCGCCCTCGGCCGTGAGGGCGTCGGACTCGGCGACGTCTTCGTCGACCGCGAGCAGGCCCGCGTCCTCGAGTTCGAACGCGGCCCGCGTGACGGCGGCCGGGTCGGCGCCGAGCTGCTCGGCGAGCTGTGCGACCGTCTTCGCGTCGGTCGCGCTGGCGGCCTCCAGGAGCGCGACCTGCGTGTCCGGCAGTTTCATTGGCGGGTGTCGAGGGGGCTGGCTGTTAGCGGTTCCGACTCGACGACGGGGGTTCGGCGGCCGCGACCGGTGGTGCGGCCGGCTCCACCCCGTCTACGCCGCGAAGAAGCCGAACCCGCGGGTGACGGCGCGGTCGGCCGAGACGCCCTCCGTGGCGGGCTCGGGTGCCATGCAGGTGTAATCCGTGGTCGTCGGCAAAAACGTTCCGTCCGCGGTCGAGCGACGGGACGTAGCCGTCGACGGACCTACCGCATCGACTCGGCGTCGACGAATGCCCCCTGGAGAGCCGTCAGCCACCGCGTCGTCGCCGCGTCCTCGTCCGGGTCGGGCGGGTGCAGGGTACACTGGAGCCGCCCGTCCCCGGCGGTCGTGAGGCTGGCACACAGCTGCGGTCGGTCGCCGACGAGCGCCGGACGGTCCAGCTCGTTGTCGGTGGTCGACATCGATGGGTTCCCCCTCTGGGCACGTCAACGGACCGCACGACCTTCAACCGGGTCGACGGTTGCCCGGAATTCGGCCCGTTTCAGACAGTTCGCGAGGATTCATCCGGCCGCGTCAGGTCCCGTGCTGCCAGCTGTCGACGTAATCGGCCTGTTCGGGGGTCAGCTCGTCGATCTCGACGCCCTCGGCGGCGAGCTTGGTCTCGGCGACCTCCCGGTCGAGGTGGTCCGGTACCTCGTGGACGCCCGGTCCGTAGTCGTCGGCATGCTCGACGAGTTCCCGGACGGTCACCGCCTGGACGCCGAAGCTCTGGTCCATCACCTCGACGGGGTGGCCCATCGCGACCGGCGACGCCAGGTTCACCAGGCGGCCGTCCGCGAGGACGTTGAGCCGGCGGCCGTCCGGCATCCGGAACTCCTCGACGCCGTCCCGGACCGCCCGGCGGGACTCGGCGAGGTCGGCGAGGCCGTCGAGGTCGATTTCGACGTTGAAGTGGCCCGCGTTCGCGAGCACGGCGCCGTCCGACATCCGCTCGAAGTGCTCGGCGACGATGACGTCGCGGTTCCCGGTGGTCGTCACGAAGACGTCGCCCTTCTCGGCGGCCTCGGTCATCGGACACACCTCGAAGCCCTCCATGTGGGCCTCGAGCGCCCGCCGGGGCTCGACCTCGGTGACGACGACATTGGCGTTCTGGCCCGCGGCCTTCTTCGCGACGCCGCGGCCGCAGTAGCCGTAGCCCGCGACGACGACGGTTTTCGACGCGAAGGAGAGGTTCGTCGTCATCGCGATGTTCGACAGCGTCGCCTCCCCGGTCCCGTGGACGTTGTCGAACAGCCGCTTCATCGGCGTGTCGTTGACCGCGAACATCGGGTAGTCGAGCTCGCCGTCCTCGTCCATCGCCCGCAGCCGGTGGACGCCGGTCGTCGTCTCCTCGCAGCCGCCGAGGATCGAGGCGACGAGCGCCGGGTGGTCCTCGTGGATGGCCATCACCAGGTCGCCGCCGTCGTCGACCGTGACCGTCGGCCCGTGGTCGATGGTCGCCTCGATGGCCGCGTAGTAGGCGTCGTCGTCGACGTCGTGCTCCGCGTAGGACGTGATGCCGTCGACGGCGTCCAGCGCCGCCGAGACGTCGTCGTGGGTCGACAGCGGGTTACAGCCCGTGATGGCGACCTCGGCGCCCGCCTCGGCCAGCACCTCGGCCAGCACGGCCGTCTTGGCCTCGACGTGCATCGCCATCGCCACGACCTCGCCCTCGAGGGGTT
>PXRI01000024.1 GCA_003021005.1 Halobacteriales archaeon QS_1_69_70
CTGAGGCGGGTGATTTCGGTCATTGGACACTCGAGATCACCGCCTCATTTTCCTAGTATCTTACCTTTCTAGTTACTGAACCTTATCTGAACAGTGCCAGTTTTGAATATTTTGAGCGTGAGGATCACGTATGGGTCGTGAGCGACGTAAAGAGATCGAGCGACACTCGACTGAAGCCGAACTTGACGAGAAACTCGATGAATCGACGGATCCGAAGCTGCTCCAGCGACTGTACTTCCTCAAAAACCTGTATGCGGGCGATACGCTCAGAGAGGCGGCGCGCCGCGTCGGCAAGTCCCAGCCGACGGGCGTCCGCTGGGCGAACCGCTGGAACGTAGACGGCCTCGACGGACTCACACCCGACTGGGGCGACGGCCGCCCGCCGAAACTCGACGCAGCCGACCAAACCCGGCTGCGCGAGCTACTCCAAGAGGATGGGCCCTGGACGACCCAGGAGATCCGACACCTAATCAAAGAAGAATTCGGCGTTACCTACCATCCAAATTATATTCATGACTTCCTCCGGTCGCTCGGGTTGCACTACGCGAAACCGCGTCCGGAACGCCCCGAGCGTCCCGCGGACGCCGAGGAGATCCTCGACGGTCGCCTCACAGAGGCGCTCGGCAAGAACACGGACGATGACCCCGTCACGGATGGTGGTGTCGTTGTGGGTTTTTTGACGCGGCGTGGCCGCAACCGACCGACAACAGCCGACGCGTCTGGGCGGTCAATACCCCGCGAGTAGAACGGCGCCTCCTCCAAGTTGATCGGCCGGTCTTGGGGTTTTACGCCCTCAACGGCAGCAGTGTCGCAGTCTTCACCGAAAAACAGACCAAAGAACGCATCTGCGACGCGTTCGAACAGATACGCGCAGAAAACCCAGATAGAAAGATATTAATTATCCTTGATAACTTCTCGTCGCACACCTGTGAGTATACCCGAGAACGGGCGGCCGAACTCGGAATCGAACTGGTATTCCTGCCGGTTGGTTCGCCACACTTGAACCCGATCGAACCGCTATGGAAAAGCCTCAAATGGGAACTCTCACCGATCACGGTGGACTCAACGGACGAATTCTGCTCGCTCGTCCGCGACCATTTCCAGCAGCTAACCACGAAAGTGAGCTTTGCCGCTGCATGGATCGATCGCTTCTCAAACATCCAAAAATTATCTTAAGTACTACGGTCCCTCGCGGCTTGCGTCGGCCGGGCGGGATCGACGCGGTCTCGCCCTTCGCATCCGCCAGGCACCGCATCCGCACCTCACGCCTCCCCAGCCGACTCGTTCGGCGGTCGCGCTGCTCCCGCATCACTCGTCCCTCGCACGGTGCCCGCTGGCGGGCGACGCGGCGTCGCCCGCCAGCGAGCGCGCGCCACGCTCACTGACCCGTCTTGCGCTGTAACCCGTCCAGACAATCTCCTGGTGGAAAGAAAGGACGAGGCCCGGTCGCGGCGTGCGTGGCGCGAACGAACGTGAGCGCCACGGGATGGGCGAACGGCGAGCCGCGAGGTCGACCGGAGGGAGGCCTCGAAGTGAGCGAGCGGCGAAGCCGCGAGCCGCGAGGCGTGACCAACGGGAAGGCCTCGGAGCGCGCGGGGAGCGGCAGCGACCCCGCGAGCAAAGCGAGCCGTGAGCCGAGCGGAGTCGCTGAGCAGGCACTACCCGAACGAAGTGAGGGTATCCTGCTCAGCGACCGCGAGCGGGCCGAGGGCTTTCGGGGCGGTGGGTGGTGTGGTGGCGTTGAGTGCGTGTGCGAGCGGTGCGCGGGCTTTCCGGGCCGATGCTGAGGGTCTGGTGCTGGGAGTGATGACGCACAGTGCGTTCGGGGCCGTTATTGTCGCTTGTTGCTAGGAGTGTTGACCCATAAAGACTGACGCTCGACCAGTACTGTCTCCAGCGACTGCGGGAGGTCCGGACCGGTTAATCAACGCTTATGTAGGAAAGCCTCCAACCGTCGGACGATACGGACGCGATGAGCAATCCATGGATCGCCGTCGGGGCGCTGGCGCTTGTGGGCGTACTCATCCCGCTGTCGATGGTGGCGATGTCGAGGCTCCTCCGCCCGAGCGTGCCCGAACAGGGCAAGCGCGCCATCTACGAGTCCGGCGAGGTCCCGACGGGGTCGACGCGCATCCGGTTCAACGTCCAGTACTACCTGATCGCGTCTACAGCGACGCCGTCACCGAGTTCGGGCTGGCGTCCGTGCTGGGCCCGATGCTCGTCTTCCTCGCGGTGCTCATCGTCGGCCTCGGCTGGGCGTGGCGGAAGGGCGCCGTCCGCTGGGTGCAGAGCGACCGCGCGGAGATCAAGAGCCAACTATGAGCAGCGATCAGACAGTCCACGACACGGTCTCGACACAGGACGCCCGGATGGGCGAGGGCGTCGACAGCCGGTTCAACTCGAAGCTGCGTGAGGCGTTCGGCGCCTCGCCGTTTATCCTCACGAAGTTCGACCAGTTCATGAACTGGGTCCGGAGTTCGTCGATGTTCATGCTGCAGTTCGGCATCGCCTGCTGCAGCATCGAGATGATCCACACCTACGCGATCAAGCACGACCTGGACCGCTTCGGCGCGGGCGTGCCGCGGGCCTCGCCCCGGCAGGCGGACGTCATCATCGTCCCGGGGACCATCGTCTCGAAGTTCGCCCCGCGGATGAAGCGGGTGTACGACCAGATGCCCGAGCCGAAGTTCGTCGTGGGGATGGGTTCGTGTACCATCTCCGGCGGCCCGTTCCAGGAGGGCTACAACGTCATCAAGGGCGCCGAGGAGGTCATCCCGGTCGACATCCACGTGCCGGGCTGTCCGCCCCGGCCGGAGGCGCTCATCTACGGGATCGCGAAGCTCCAGGAGCGCGTCGCCAACGGCGAGACGTCGCCGGTGACGGTCAAGCCGTACGAACTCGAGCAGTTCGGCGACCTCGAGCGGGACGAGCTGGTACAGCACCTGGCCGACGAGATCGACGAGGACGACCTCGTGATGCGGTACGACTGGGCGAACGCCCCCGACGCCCCCCAGACGCCATGAGCTTAGAAGAGCCCCGACCGACGGACGTCGGCGAGACCCCCGACGGCGCTGTCGACTACGACGAACTCGAGGAGCTGCTCGGCGACGCCGTCGTCGACCGGGAGACACACGTCAACGCATCCGCCTTCGTCGTGCGGCCGGACGCCGTCCAGACGGCGCTGTCGGCGCTCCGGGCGGAGGCCGGCTTCGACTACCTGTCCTGTGTCACCGCCCAGGAGTACCCCGACCGCTACGAGTCGATCTACCACCTCAAGAAGTACGACGACCCGACCCAGGAGGTCGGCGTCGTGGTCCCAACCGCGACCGACGACCCCGTAAGCGAGACGGCGGAGCCGGTCTACCGGACCGCCGACTGGCACGAGCGGGAGGCCTACGACCTCGTCGGCATCGAGTACGACGGCCACCCGGACCTCAGCCGGATCCTCCTGCCCGAGACCTGGCAGGGCCACCCGCTGTCGCGGGACTACAACCCGGAACAGCCCCAGGTCGTGCCGTTCCGGGAGCACGCCAACCCCCTGGAGGCCGACCAGCGGAGCGGGGCCGAGGAGACCGGCGAGTCCGACACGATGTTCATCAACATCGGGCCTCACCACCCGGCGACCCACGGCGTCCTCCACGTCGAGACGGTACTCGACGGCGAGCAGATCGCCGACGTCGAACCGGACATCGGCTACCTCCACCGCTGCGAGGAGCAGATGTGCCAGCAGGGCACCTACCGCCACCAGATCATGCCCTACCCGGACCGCTGGGACTACGTCTCGGCGGGCATCCTCAACGAGTGGGCCTACGCGCGCGCCGCGGAGGACCTCGCGGACATCGAGGTGCCCGAGTACGCCCAGGTCATCCGGACGATGGCGGCGGAGCTGTGCCGGATCGCGAGCCACATGCTCGCGCTGGGGACGTTCTGTCTGGACGTCTTCGGGGACTTCACCGCGACTCCCGGAGCCCCGCGAGGCGTTCTTCGAGAAGATCCGGGACTTCCTCGACGATCTGCCCCGGAAGATGACGGAGTACCACAACCTGGTCACCTCCAACGAGATCTTCCAGGTCCGGTGTGTCGACACCGGCGTCCTCCCGCCCGACGTGGCGAAGCAGTACGGCGCCACCGGCCCGGTCGCCCGCGGCTCCGGCGTCGACTTCGACCTCCGCCGGGACGATCCCTACGGCTACTACGGCGACCTCGACTGGGACGTCATCACCGAAGCGGGCTGTGACAACTATAGCCGCGTGCTCGTCCGGCTGCAGGAGGTCGAGGAGTCCGCGAAGATCATCGAGCAGTGCGTCGACCTGCTCGCCGACTGGCCCGACGAGGAGCGCACCATCCAGTCGAACGTCCCGCGGACGCTCAAGCCCGACCCCGACACCGAGATCTACCGCGGCGTCGAGGCCGCGAAGGGCGAACTCGGCATCTACATGCGGTCGGACGGCACCGACACGCCCGCGCGGTTCAAGATCCGGAGCCCCTGTTTCTGTAACCTCCACACGCTCCGGGAGATGACCCAGGGCGAGTACGTCCCGGACCTCATCGCCTCGCTCGGCAGCCTCGACATCGTCCTCGGGGAGGTCGACCGGTAGATGCTCCCGGGCCAGACCACGCTCCCGGACACCATCGGTCGCCTGCTCGGGTTCGGCTCCGAGCTGTCGCCCGCCCAGGACTTCCTGGCGTCGTTCATCGGCGCGGCCCTGGTCGGCACGCTGATGCTGTCGATGACCGCGGTGGCCGGCCCGTGGGCCAAGCGGAAGATCACCGCCGCGTTCACCGACCGCTACGCCGTCAACCGCGTCGGCCCCGCCGGCCTGCTCATCATCGTCGCCGACGCCGTCCGGCTGCTCTCGAAGGAACTCATCGTTCCCGAGGGCGTCGACCGCCCGGCGTGGGACCTCGCGCCCCTGCTCTTGACGTGGTCGGCGCTGCTCGGCTTCGCGGTCATCCCGATGGGCAACGGCATCCACCTCGCCGACCCCGAGGTCGGGCTCGTGTACGTCTTCGCCGTCGCCTCCATCGCGTCGGTCGCCCTGGTGATGGCCGGCTACGCGTCGAACAACAAGTACTCGATGCTCGGCGGGCTCCGCGCCGTCGCCCAGAACCTCGCCTACGAGATCCCTCTGGTGCTGATCGCGGCCTCCGTCGTGCTGTTCGCCGGCACGCTACAGATGAGCGAGATCGTCTCGGCCCAGCAGGTGGCCCTGTTTTCGATCGCCGGCGTCACCATCCCGTCGTGGTACGCCTTCGTCAACCCCTTCGCGTTCGTCCTGTTCATGGTCGCGAACCTGATGGAGGTCGGCCGCAACCCCTTCGACATCCCGGAGGCGCCGACGGAGATTGTCGCCGGCTACCAGACCGAGTACTCCAGCGTCTACTTCGTGTTGGTGTACCTCGGGGAGTTCATCCACATCTTCCTCGGCGGCGCCATCGTCGCCACGGTGTTCCTCGGCGGCCCCGGCGGCCCCGTGCTGCCCGGGATCGCCTGGTTCCTCGTGAAGATCTGGGCCGTCTTCCTGTTCACCCAGTGGGCGCGCTCGGCGCTGCCGCGGCTCCGCATCGACCAGCTCATCCAGATCGGCTGGAAGGGCATGCTGGTGCTGTCGTTCGCGAACCTGATCCTCACCGCCGTCATCGTGGGGGTGATCGCCTGACCATGATCGGGATGCTCAAATCGATGGCCACGACGATGAAACACGCCCTGGGCGGCGAGAAGTTCACCGTCGAGTACCCTGACGACACCCCCGACGTCTCCCCGCGGTTCCGCGGCGTCCACAAGTTCAGCCAGGAGCGCTGCATCTGGTGTCGCCAGTGTGAGAACGTCTGCCCGAACGACACCATCCAGATCGTCACCGACGAACAGCGCAACGGCGAGCAGTACAACCTCCACATCGGCCAGTGCATCTACTGTCGGCTCTGCGAGGAGGTCTGTCCCGTCGACGCCATCCTGCTCACCCAGAACTTCGAGTACACCGGCGACACCAAGGACGACCTCGCCTACGACATGGAGGAGCTGAAGAACGTCCCCTGGTACAAGGACATCGACCCGCTCTCGTCACGCGAACCCGACCGCGGCGCCTGGATCGGCGAGGGCGAAGGCGCGGTCGACTACCACTGAACCTTTTTGCACGCTCGGCGCGCCTGCGGCGCGCCTCGCGGCAAAAACGTTCATGAAAAAGACACGGCGGGCCTCCAGCCGCGGCGCTGCGCGCCGCGTTAGTCGGCCCTTGGTCCCGCGCCTCGCTGTCGCTCGGCGCGGTGAACCGCTCGCTCACTCCGTCGCTCGCGGATACTTGTGGCGGTGTGGATCGATCATACCAAAGTAACCATTCTAATGGTCCGACTTGTGTGTGGCTGCCAAGGAGCCGAGTACAGAGAAACTGATTCTGATTGCAGACCACTGACCCAATACTAATATAAAGGTTTAAAAAACAAGTATATAACATTAAATTACTGGGGGGTAAATACCCGCGTAGCGCAATCCCCCACCTCAACACTCTACCGACCACAATCACCACCTGGAACGACCACCGCTAATCGACAACGAGGCTAAAACCCCATCGGAATCTAAGTCTGGGCTGATCGGCTTCCAGATCGTCATACACATCGTACCTGTTTCGGAACGAGTGCGTACCGGTCTTGTAGCAGGTCGACGTGTCGTTGAGGGCATGAATGTACCGTATGCCCTCGATTCGGTCATCAGGTGGTAGTTGTTTACGGGAGTATGCACCGTCGGCGGCTGCCGGGCCCCGAGCACAGCCGCCGTCTGCCCTGGGAGCGCGGGTCTCAGACACCCACAGGCCGCCGTCGCTGCCGGCGGGGGGAAACGGTAGAGGGACCGCTGCATGCATCGCCCACGGCCGGTTATCCCGGTTGTGGAGCCCGATCCTCAATATTCCGTCCTCCCCGTCAGCGGGCTGCTCTTCGAGTTCGACCTCACCGGCAAACGGAACCGCCTCGGGGAGAACATCGATACGGAGTTCAGAGAAGGGTTCGCCGTCAAGGGCGACGTGCCGCTGATCGGTGGCTTCATACACAGGTTGATTTGCGTCGGGGGTCGGCGAATCTGTCGTCGTGGTATCCGCGGGGGAAGGCGTGGGGGTTGTTGTAGGCTCTTTGACCTCCCCAGTACAGCCACCGAATGCGGCCACCAGAGCCGTCCCGAGTAGGTCGCGTCTTTTCATGTGGGGTGTATGTTACCCTATGTCAATTTATTAGCTCCGAAAACATCACTACATATTTGATATTCCCTACCATTTATACCATATTTACGCACGCATGGAGATCTGGTGTAGGTCGACCCCGACGTCCTCGAGGAACTGGCGGAGTTCGTCGCCGAGGACATCGGCGTCCTGTAGATCGGCGGGGGTGACGCCACGCGCGGCCGGGGTGTATGCCTTTACGCCTGGCCCTGGAGGGGTGAGACATGGTGACGCCGTCGGCCTGTTGGGCCGAGATCAACGCGCTCCACGAGTTTTTCGTGGCCTGGTTTGACGGGTCGGTCCCGCGGCGGGAACTATCGCGGCTCGAGCGGGCGCTCGCCCCCGAGTTCGAGATGGTCACCACCGAGGGCGAGCGGGTCGACCACGCGGCGCTCGTCGACGGGCTCGCGGAGTCGTACGGCCGCACGGAGGGCGAGCCCTTCGACATCGAGGTACGGGAAGTCGAGGTCCTCGAACTGTTCGAGGACCACGCCGTCGTCCGGTACGAGGAATGGCAGCGCCGGGGCGAGGAGGAGACCGGGCGGGTGAGCACGGCGCTGTTCCGCGCCGACGCCGACACGCCCGAGGGGGTCGTCTGGGTGACCCTCCAGGAGACGGCGCTGGAGGGTTGAGCCGCGGCCCGTGGTGGTACGGCGCCGGCCGGTGGGCGGTTCGTCCTCATTGGGCTGCCGGGGGGCGGACAGGGCGTGCCTGTGAGCGTTCCGTCGGCGTCGGGTGGCCGGTGGCGGTCGGTCACAGACGGCGGTCTGTCAGTGGTTCCGAAATCAGGCGATAGGGGCCCGTTCCGGGCGCTCGAGCGGCCCAACGGCCGCCTCCGCTCCACCGCGCGTGTGCAAGCCGGATGCCCGGCTCGCAAAGGAAATCTTCAAAGGGAACCCCGCTGCAGGGGTACACGATGGCTGTGGCACCGTACGAGATGCTGGCGTTCCTCTTGTTCGCCCTCGTGACGGTCGGGGCGAGCCTGGGCGTCGTCCTGGTCCGTGACGTGTGGCACTCGGCGCTCATGTTGGGCGTCGCGCTGCTCTCGGTCGCGATCCACTACGTCCTGTTGCGAGCCGCGTTCCTGGCGGCGATGCAGGTGCTCGTGTACGTCGGCGGCGTGTTGATCCTCATCACCTTCGCCGTCATGCTGGTCCGCCGCGAGAGCGGGCCGGAGACGGAGGTGGCGCCGTGACGACCCGGCCACGGCTCCACCGCGGCAGCAAGGTCACCGGTCTCCTCGCCGTCGGGCTGTTCGGCCTCTTCGCGGCGGTGTTTCTCACCGCCGGCTTCGGCACCGCCGAGGGGTTCGCCGACGGCTCGGTCACGCGCTCCATCGGCTACGCGATGTTCAACCTCGATGCGGGCGGCATCGAAAGCGAGGGCTTCCTCGTCGCCTTCATCACCATCGCGGTCGTGCTCGACGCCGCCCTCGACGGCGCCCTCATGCTGGCGAAACACGGCGAGGAGGACGAGGCCTGATGGTGCTTTCGTCCGTCCCCGCCGAGTACTACCTCGTACTGTCGGCCGCGGTGTTCTGCACCGGCCTCTTCGGCATCCTCACCCGCGAGAACGCCCTGATGTTCCTGATGAGCGTCGAACTCATGCTCAACGCCGCCAACATCAACCTCGTCGCCTTCTCCTTCTACTGGGGGACCCTCACCGGCCAGGTGTTTACGCTGTTCACGATGGCGCTCGCCGCCGCCGAGGTCGCCATCGGCATCGGCATCATCCTCGTGCTGTACCGTAACTTCGACGACGTCGACGTGACCGGGCCGACGACGCTGAGGTGGTGACCGTGGCAGGGATCTACGCCTACGCGCCGGCCATCGCCGCGCTCCCGCTCGCGTCGTTCCTGGTCGCGCTGTTCGCCGGGCGGTGGCTGCCGAAGAAGGGCGCGCTGGCCGGCATCCTGGCGACCGGCGGCTCGCTCGTCCTCTCGGCGGTCACCCTCGTCGAACTCGTCCTGACCGGCGAGGGCTACGACGAGCGGCTGTACACCTTCGTCGCGCCCGCCGAGACCTTCGACCTCGGCTTCGGCGTCCTCATCGACCCGCTATCGGCCGCGATGCTCGTCATCGTCTCGCTCATCGCCTTCCTCGTCCACGTCTTCTCGCTCGGCTACATGAACGACGAGGGCGAACCCGGCCTCCCGCGGTACTACGCCGGCCTCGGGCTGTTCTCCTTCAGCATGCTCGCGTTCGTGTTCGCGAGCAACCTGCTCATGGCGTTCGTCTTCTTCGAACTCGTCGGGCTCTGCTCGTGGCTGCTCATCGGCCACTGGTACCGCGAGGCGGCCCCGCCGTCGGCCGCCAAGAAGGCGTTTCTCGTCACCCGCTTCGGGGACTACTTCTTCCTCGTCGGCCTCGTCGGGGTCCTCGCGACGTTCGGCACCGCCCGGTTCGCCGGCGAGGGCGGCTTCCCGGCCGTGGCCGAGCACGCACTCGCGGGCGAGACGACGGTGAACACCTTCGGCTTCGCACCCGAGACCTGGTTCGCCGTCCTCGGCCTCCTCGTGCTCGGCGGCGCCCTGGGGAAGTCGGCGCAGTTCCCCCTGCACACCTGGCTGCCGGACGCCATGGAGGGCCCGACGCCGGTCTCGGCGCTCATCCACGCCGCGACGATGGTTGCCGCCGGCGTCTTCCTCCTCGCCCGGATGTACGGCTTCTACGCGCTGCTCCCGACGGTGCTTGCCATCATCGCCTTCACCGGCGGGTTCACCGCGCTTTTCGCGGCGACGATGGCCGTCGTCAAGGACGAGATCAAGCAGGTGCTCGCGTACTCGACCATCAGCCAGTACGGCTACATGATGCTCGCGCTGGGCGCGGGCGGCTACGTCGCCGCCTTCTTCCACCTCACCACCCACGCGGTGTTCAAGGCGCTCCTGTTCCTCGGCGCCGGGTCGGTCATCGTCGCGATGCACCACGAGGAGGACATGTGGCTGATGGGCGGCCTCAAAGAGGAGATGCGCGTGACGTACCTCACGTTCGTCGCCGGGTCGTTGGCGCTCGCCGGCATCTTCCCGTTCGCCGGCTTCTGGTCGAAGGACGAGGTGCTGTTCGAGACGCTCGTCCACGGCCTCGGGGCGAACCCGCTCTTGCTCGGCGGCTACCTGCTCGGGCTCTCGGCCGTGTTCGTCACCGGCTTCTACACCCTCCGGATGGTGATGCTCACGTTCCACGGCGACCCCCGGACCGACGCGGCTGCCGACCCCCACGGCGTCGGCTGGAACGTGAAGTTCCCGCTCGCCGTCCTCGGCGTCCTCGCGACGGTCGGCGGCTACCTCAACCCGGCCCCGCTCGCGAAGCTCACCGGCGCCGAGGTCGACTTCCTCCACCGCTACCTCGACGGCCCGGCCAGCGAGGAGCTGCTGACGAGCGCCCACCACTACGGCGACCTGACCCACAAGTGGGCGGGCTACACCGCTGGCTCGGTCGCGGGCAGCGAGAGCGCGACGATGCTCGCCGGCGCCGGCCTCAGTCTCGCGCTCGCGCTCGCCGGCGCCGGCACCGCCTTCGTGCTGTACCGCGGCCCGGACCCGGACAGACACACCGAGGGGCTCGGCGACCTCCGGACGGTCCTCGTGTCCAACTACTACCAGGACGAGTACCAGGTGTGGCTCGCCGAGGGGCTGACGCTCCGTGCCGCGACCGCCGCCGACACGTTCGACCAGGGCGTCATCGACGGCGCCGTCGACACCGTCTCCAGCGTCAGCCTGTTCTCCGGCGACCGCCTCCGACGGCTCCAGACCGGGGTCGTGACCAACTACGCCGCGCTCATCGCGCTCTCCGTGCTCCTGGGTCTCGCCGCGTTCGCCGTCGTCGGGGGGTGGCTGTAGGTGCTGGTCGAGGCCCTCATCGCGGTCCCCCTGGTCGGCGCCGCCGTCGTCGCGGTCGCGCCGAACGAGTACGCCGAACGACTCGCCCTCGGCGTCTCCGCCGTCCCGCTCGTCGGCTCGCTGTACATGTACCTCGCCTTCGACGGCAGCGGGAACGCGCTGTTGGGCGGCGACGTCGCCTACGAGACGTTCTTCGAGTGGCTGACGCTCGGGCCCTACGCCGTCAACTACCACGTGGGGCTGGACGGCGTCTCGCTGCCGCTCGTCGTCATGACCACGGTGTTGACGACGCTGTCGATCCTCAGCGCCTGGACGCCCATCGACGACCGGCAGCGCCAGTTCTACGGCCTGATGCTGTTCATGGAGGCCGCACTCGTCGGCGTGTTCGCCGCGCTCGACTTCCTGTTGTGGTTCGTGTTCTGGGAGGCCGTGCTGGTCCCGATGTACTTCCTCATCGGCGTCTGGGGCGGCCCGCGGCGGAAGTACGCCGCGATCAAGTTCTTCGTCTACACGAACATCGCGTCGCTCGTGATGTTCATCGGCTTCTTCGCCCTCGTGTTCGGACTCGGCGACGCCGTCGGCTCGACCGGCCTGCCGGAGATCGCCCAGGCGCTGCGGGCCGGCCAGCTCGGCGCGCTCGGCCTGCCCGGCACCGGCGCCGCCATCCCGGCCGACGTCCTGGCGCTTTCCGCGTTCGTCGCCATGTTCGTCGGGTTCGCGGTGAAGGTCCCGGTCGTGCCGTTCCACACCTGGCTGCCGGACGCCCACGTCGAGGCCCCGACGCCGGCGTCGGTCATGTTGGCCGGCGTGCTCCTGAAGATGGGGACCTACGCCCTCCTGCGGTTCAACTTCACGATGCTGCCGGAGCAGGCGACGACGCTTGCCGTCCCCATCGCCGCCGTCGCCGTCGTCTCCGTCATCTACGGCGCGCTGCTCGCGCTCGCCCAGTCGGACCTAAAGCGCATCGTGGCGTACTCGTCGGTGTCCTCGATGGGCTACGTCATCCTCGGGCTCGTCGCGTACAGCTACTACGGGGTCGGCGGCGCCACCTTCCAGATGATCGCCCACGGCCTCATCTCGGGGCTGCTGTTCATGACGGTCGGCGTGTTCTACAACGCTACCCACACCCGGATGGTCGGCGACATGTCCGGGCTGGCCGACCGGATGCCCGTCACCGCGAGCGTCTTCGTCGCCGGCGCGTTCGCCTACATGGGGCTGCCGCTCATGGCGGGCTTCGCCGCGGAACTCTTCATCTTCCTCGGCGCCTTCCGGTCGACCGTGCTGCCCGCCGCGCCGCTGTTCACGGCGGCCGCGATGTTCGGCATCGTCGTCGTCGCCGGCTACCTGCTGTGGGCGATGCAGCGGTCGCTGTTCGGCCCGTTCCGGCTCGAGACCGACTACGACGTCGGGCGGGCACCCGTCCACGACGTCGCCGCCATCGTGACGCTCGTGGGTCTCATCGTCCTGCTCGGCACCGCCCCGGAGCTCCTCTACGACATGATGAGCGACGCGACGATCGACGTGGTCGAGATGGGCGGTGAGTTGCCGTGAGCCGGCACTGGCTGGTGCTCGCGCCGGCCGGGGCGTTCCTCGCCGCCGCGCTAGCACTGTTCGTCATCGACGCCGTCGACCGCGACTCCACGAACCCGACGGTGTTGTCGGCGGTCGCGACGGCCGGCGGGGTCGTTGCCGCCGCCGCCTCCGCCGTCCTCCTTCTGTCGAACGCGGCGACGCTGCCCGCGGAGCTGTTCGGCGGCCAGCTCGTCGTCGACGGGACGAGCCTCATCTTCACGTTCATCTTCGGCAGCGTGACCGCCCTCGTCTCGCTCGCGTCGCTGGACTACACCCGTGGCCTGCCGTTCCGGGCCGAGTACTACCTGCTCGTCACGCTCGCCGCCACCGGGATGTCCCTGATGGCGTCGGCCAACAGCCTCGCCGTCGTGTTCGTCGCACTCGAACTGTCGAGCCTCCCGTCGTACGCCCTCGTGGCGTACCTCAAGCACAACCGCGGCTCGGTCGAGGCCGCTCTCAAGTACTTCCTCGTCGGCGCGCTGTCGTCGAGCATCCTCCTGTACGGCATCTCGCTCGTGTACGCCGCCACCGGGAGCCTCCTGTTCGCGGACGTCGCGTCGGCGGCCGGCGAGGCCGCCGCCACCTACCCGGGGGTCCTCGGGGTCGGCATCCTCCTGGTGCTCGGCGGGGTCGCGTTCAAGACCGCCTCCGTGCCCTTCCACTTCTGGGCGCCGGCCGCCTACGAGGGCGCGCCCGCGCCGGTCGCGGCCTTCCTTTCGTCGGCCTCGAAAGCCGCAGGGTTCGTCGTCGCGTTCCGCGTGTTCGTCGTCGCGTTCCCCATCGACGCCGTCGCGAACCCGTCGACGTACGCCGTCGACTGGGTGCTGGCCTTTACCGTCCTGGCCGTCCTCACCATGACGATCGGGAACTTCGCCGCGGCGACCCAAGAGGAGGTGAAACGAATGTTGGCGTACTCCTCGATCGGCCACGCCGGCTACGTCCTCATGGGGCTGGCCGCCCTGACGGGCGTCGGCGGCGTCGACGCCGAGTCGACGGCGCTCGGCGCGAGCATGCTCCACCTGCTCGTCTACGGGTTCATGAACACCGGGGCGTTCCTCTTCATCGCACTCGGCGAACACTGGGAACTCGGACGGACCTTCGAGGCGTACAACGGACTCGCGGAGGACGCGCCGGTCGCCTGCGTCGCCATGACCGTCTTCATGTTCTCTCTGGCCGGCCTCCCGGTCGGCGGCGGGTTCCTCTCGAAGTACTTCCTCGTTGTCGGCGCCATCGGCGCCGGCGTCTGGTGGCTCGGCGCGGTCCTCGCGGTCAACAGCGCCCTGAGCCTGTTCTACTACAGCCGCGTCGTGAAGGCGATGTGGATCGAAGCCCCCGCCGACGACCGCGAGATAGAGGGCTATCCGCCGGCGCTGTACGCCGCCATCGTCACGGCCGCCGTCGTGACCGTCCTGCTCCTGCCGGGTCTCGCAGTCTTCGACGGGGCGGCGTTCGACGCCGCCGCGGCACTGTTGTAGGGCGATACGTCCGGGCCCGCCCCAACCGGGCGTCCAGCACGTTTTAATCCCGGGCCGACCCACCGGCCGGTATGGACCGGCTGGTGCTCGGCGCCGGATCGGCCGGCACGCCGCTGCTCGACCGGTTGGCCGACCGGCCGGGGTCGCTCTCGGTCCTGGTCGCCGACGACGGGCAGGCAGCGGCGCTCCGCGAGGAGGGCATCGACGCCCGCACCGTGGAACTCACCGACCCGCGGGCCGTCCGCACCGTCGCCGGCCCGGTCGACAGCGTCGTCACCTACCCGGACACCCACGACCACGCGCCCGCGCTGGCCGACAGCGCCAGGCGCGCGTACCCGGACGCCGTCGTCGTGGCCTGTCTCGGGTCGGCCCTCGGAGCGGGCGACCGCGCCGCCGTCGGCGAGCACGCCGACCGGATCGTCGACCCCGACGTCGAGACCGCCTCGAGCATCCTCGAACGGGCCGACGACACGGGCATCCGGCCGCGCCGGCTCCAGCGGACGGTCCGGTCGATAGACGGCCCGCTCGGCGTGTTCGCCCACGACGACCCCGACCCGGACGCCATCGCCGCGGCGGTGTGTCTGTCCCGCATCGCCGAGCGGACCGGCACCGACGCCGAGGTCTGCTACTACGGCGACATCGACCACCAGGAGAACCGCGCGCTGGTCAACCTCCTGGAGTACGACCTGCGGAACCTCGACCCCGACCACGACGTCTCCGAGTTCGCCGGCGTCGCCCTGGTGGACCACTCCCGCCCCGGGATCAACAGCGGCCTCCCGGCGTCAACGCCGATCGACGTGGTGATCGACCACCACCCGCCGCGGGCGCCCGTCGAGGCGCGGTTCGTCGACCTCCGGAGCGGCGCCGGCGCGACCTGCGCGCTGATGGCGGACTACCTCCGACTGCTCGACGTCGAGCCGACGACCCACGTCGCGACGGGCCTCCTGTACGGCCTCCGGACGGACACGAGCGACTTCACGCGACAGGTCTCGACCCGGGACTTCGAGGCCGCGGCGTTGCTCGTCGAGTACGCCGACCACGGCGCGCTCCAGCGGATCGAGTCGCCGAGCCTCTCCGCCGAGACGCTGGACACCGTCGCCGACGCGGCCCGCAACCGGCGCGTCGAGGGCGACGTCGCGACGACCTGCGTGGGGGAGCTGTCGGCGCGGGACGCGCTGGCCCAGTCGGCCGATCGGCTCCTGGAGCTGGATGCCGTCTCCACCACGCTCGTGTTCGGGTTCACCGACGACGTCGTCCACGTGTCGGCCCGCTCCCGGGAGGCCGACGTGGACCTGGGCGAAGTGCTCCGGGAGGCGTTCGGCCGGATCGGCAGCGCCGGCGGCCACGCCCGGATGGCGGGCGCCCAGATCCCCGCCGGGATACTCACAGAGGAGACGGGGCCGGCCGAACGCGGCGACGTGATCGAAGAGGTCGTGGTCGACCGGTTCTACGAGGCGCTCGACACCGGCGTCGGCCGGGCCACGTCGGCCGACTACGGCCGGTTCCTCGGGGCCGGCGACCCCGACGACGCCCAGTGAGGCTTATAGGATGCCGGCCCCTTCCGTTCGGACGATGGTCGAAGAGGCCCCCGCGAGGACCTCCCGGGACAAACCACGGGTGAAGGACTACATGACCCGCGACGTGGTGACGGTCTCGCCGGGGGACGCCGTCGTCGAGGTCGCCGAACGGATCGCCGACAGTCACGCTCACAGCGGATTCCCGGTGTGTGACGGGCGGCGCGTCGAGGGCTTCGTCAGCGCCCGGGACCTGCTGCTCGCCGAGGACCGCGCCCAGATCTTCACCGTGATGACCGACGACATCATCGTCGCCCACCCGGAGATGAAGATCACCGACGCGGCCCGCGTCATCCTCCGGTCCGGCATCCAGCGGCTGCCGGTCGTCGACGACGCCGGCAACCTCGCCGGCATCATCTCGAACGCCGACGTCATCCGGTCGCAGATCGAGCGCGCGACCCCCGAGAAGGTCGGGAAGCTACAGCGCACCCTCGAGAGCATCCACGGCGCCGACGCCGCCCAGGAGCGACGCACCGTCGAGCTATCGGCGCTGACGCCCACCCAGACCAAGGTCTACACCGACGAGCTGGAGGGCCGCACCTACGAGCTGGAACACGGGCTGGCGGAGCCGCTCGTCGTCATCGACAACGCCGGCGAACTCCTGCTCGCGGACGGCCACCACCGCGTGAAGGCCGCAGCGCGGCTCGAAATTAACGAGATGGACGCCTACGTCATCGTCCTGGATCGACGCGTCGAACTGGGGATGGCCGAGACCGCCCGGGAGGCCGACCTGGCGTCGATCGCGGACATCGAGGAGGTCGACTACGCCCACCACCCGCTGGTCGAGACCACGACGCGGCTCCAGGACCACGAGTAGGCCGTCGCCATCGGATTCGACGGGACGTGCAATCGAAGGGACCGACGGTAGCAAAAGACCCTCCGGTAACGTAGTTGGGCAAGGTCTAAACGTCGGTGTTACGTGAGATAAAGATAGGAGCGCGACATGGATTCGTATCGAAGGCGGTGAGACGACATGAGCACCCACGCCGGGATCGTCAAGACGCCGAAGGTACTCGGCGGGAAACCCCGGATCGAGGGTGTCCGCGTCGGCGTCCTCCAGGTCGGCGACTACGTCCGGGAGGTCGGGATGGACGTCGAAACGGTCATGAGCGAGCTCCGTCTCTCCCGCGAGCAGGTCGATGCCGCCCTCGAGTACTACGACGACCACCCCGACGAGATGGAAACGCTTCGCGCACAGCGCGAGGCGTCGTTCCGCCGGATGGAAGAACAGAATCCCACCCCCGGCGAACTGACGGACGGCGAGTAACCCCGGTTTGGGCGTGCCGTCCGAACTCCGCATCCTTTGTGACCGGAGCGCCGACCAGCGGTTCGTCGATACGTTGGAACGGACCGGCTGGATCACCGTGATCCGGGTTGAAGACGTGCTCCCGGTCGACGCCCCCGACCGGGACATCAGCGAGTACGCCGAACAGCACGACTGGATCGTGTTCACCGAGGACAGCGACTTTCTTAATCACGACCGCGGACTCGTGCGGTATCACCCGCTCGATAACCCCTCGCCCGGGAACGTCGTCGACGCCCTCCGGGCGATCGGGGAGGCCTTCGACGACCACCGAGACAGCGAGCAACGCGTCCCCGGCGACTGGGTGTGACGGTTCCCTCGGTTCGACGAACCTCGTGCCGCGTAGGGGCGGCCGTCACTCAACGGGGGGTAAATTGGCGTTGGACTACCAGGTGATCTTCGACGACGGCCTCCCGACACGGGCGTCGTGCTCGAGGGCGCCTCCGAGAACTCTAACAGGGTCGGGGCGCTCGAGGGGTCCTCCGAGGTTCCGGTCCGGGGTGAGGTCGACCGCTGACCCACGACGCCGCGAGCGGTCGCGGGGATCGACGGTAGTACGCCGGAGGCGTCTTGCGGAAAGTCAAATCCCGGTTTGACATTCCCGAACGGTTAATTCGCCGCGGCTGTGGCGACCCGTATGGACCGCCGGAACTTACTCGGCGCGCTCGCCGGCGTCGGCGCCGCCCCGTTCCTCGCAGGGTGTAACGCAACCCCTGGGGATTCGACCACGACGGACGATCCGACGGCGACCGCCACGCAGACGCCCGCCGTCGAGTCGGCACCGACGGCGGAGGCGCTCGACTCCTGGACGTTCTCACCAGGTGGACGGGCGCGTTCGCGCAATGCCGACACCAACGCAGTTGACGTCACATTCCGACCTGCCCACGACGGCGTGCACATCGAAGGGGTGCTCACGTTCCCATCCTCCTGCGGTCGCCCGGGGCTCGAGTCCGTCCTGTATGGCGACAGGACCCTCAGGGTCCTCATCGCCGGTGCCCTGACGGCGAACGGCCACGAGGCGTTCGGGACACCGAGCGGTTGCGACGGTGAAATGGTCCCGCGGAGCTACAGCCTCCGGGTGATCTTCGACGACGGTCTCCCCGACACGGTCGTCGTGCTCGAGGGCGCCTCCGAGAACTCTAACAGGGTCGGGGCGCTCGAGGGGTCGTCCGAGGATCCGGTCCGGGTCGAAGTCGACCGGTGATTCACGACGCCGTGAGCGGTCGCAGGGGCCGGCGACCGCGACTCCGCTGGCGCCGTTGGTGGGTGGCTCGACCGCGACGGGCCAAGCTTCATAGTTGCACCAACTATATCAGTCGACATGTTCGACGAGGATGACCTGGCGGCGATCCGGGCCGAGCGCGACCGGTGGGCCGACGAGACGCTGGCGCCGTTCCTCGAGGATGGCGAGCGGAGAGAGGAATTCGTGACGGTCTCGAACCACGAAGTCGACCGGCTCTACACTCCGGAGGACGTCGCCGACATCGACTACGACGAGGACCTGGGCTTTCCGGGCGAGGCGCCGTACACCCGGGGGCCGTACCCGACGATGTACCGGGGGCGGACCTGGACGATGCGGCAGTTCGCGGGGTTCGGGACCGCCGAGGAGACCAACGAGCGGTTCCACTACCTCATCGACGAGGGCCAGACCGGCCTGTCGACGGCGTTCGACATGCCGAGCCTCATGGGGCTCGACTCGGACCACCCGATGAGCGAAGGGGAGGTCGGCCGGGAGGGCGTCGCCGTCGACACGCTGCGTGACATGGAGATCCTGTTCGACGGCATCGACGTCGGCGAGATCTCCACGAGTTTCACGATCAACCCGTCGGCGCCGGTCATCTACGCGATGTACATCGCGCTGGCCGACCAGCAGGGGGTGCCCCGAGCGCAGCTGCGGGGGACGCTCCAGAACGACATGCTCAAGGAGTTCATCGCCCAGAAGGAGTGGGTGATCCCCCCGGAGCCCTCCCTGGAGGTCGTGACCGACACCATCGAGTTCGCCGTCGCGGAGACCCCGAAGTTCCACCCCGTCTCCATCTCGGGGTACCACATCCGGGAGGCCGGGTCCACGGCCGCCCAGGAGGCGGCGTTCACGCTGGCCGACGGGTTCGCCTACGTCGAGAACTGCCTCGACCGTGGGATGGACGTCGACGAGTTCGGACCGCTGTTGTCGTTTTTCTTCAACTCGCACAACTCGATGTTCGAGGAGGTCGCGAAGTTCCGCGCCGCACGCCGCGTGTACGCCCGCGTGATGGACGAGTGGTACGGCGCCGAGGCCGACGCCGCAACGCGGCTGAAGTTCCACACCCAGACGGCCGGCCAGTCGCTGACCGCCCAGCAGCCGCTGAACAACGTCGTCCGGGTGACGGTGCAGGCGATGGCCGCGGTGCTGGGCGGCACCCAGTCCCTGCATACGAACAGCTACGACGAGGCGCTGGCGTTGCCGAGCGAGGACGCCGTCCGCGTCGCCCTGCGGACCCAGCAGATCCTCGCCGAGGAGTCCGGCGTCGCCGACATCGTCGACCCGCTCGGCGGCTCCTTCGCCGTCGAGACGCTCACCGACGAGCTGGACGCCGAGATCACGGCCTACATCGAGGAAATCCGCGAACTGGGCGACGGCTCGGTGCGGGACGGCGTGCTGGCCGGCATCGAGCAGGGCTACTTCCACCGGGAGATCCAGGAGGCCAGCTACGAGTACCAGAAACGGGTCGACGCCGGCAAGGAGGTCGTCGTCGGCGTCAACGCTTACCAGATCGACGAGGAAACCGACCCGGACATCCTCCAGGTCGACCCGGAGACCCGCGACCGGCAGCTCGGACGGCTCGCGGCGGTCAAGGCGGAGCGGGACGATGCGGCGGTCGAGGCGGCACTTTCGGCCGTCGGCGACGCCATCGAGGGCGAGGACAACGTAATAGCGCCGATCATCGACGCCGTGAAGGCCTACGCGACGATGGGCGAGATCATGCAGGTCTTCGAAGAGCACCACGGCGCCTATCAGGAAACGGTCGGCCTCGCCTGACCGGGGGGACATGAGCCCCGCCTACGGCTGTCACACCCGCGGGTCGCGGCTCGCGAGGTCCCCGGCGACGAAGAACGGCACCTCGGCCCGCAGGAGGACCGCCGTGGCGCCAGGCTCCGGGATCGGCCGGCGAGGTCGTCAGGTCCCGCCCGTGAGATCCAGAGGCCGGCGTCGGCGCCGGGGGACGTCCCGAAACACGGTGCCTAAGTGCGCCGGCCTCGAAGGAAACGGACATGCACCGGCGGCCCTCGACCACCGGCCTCCTCGCGGCCGCCACCCTCGGCGTGTACGTCCTCGTGGTGGTGGGGGCGACGGCCTCGCTGGCCGAGGCCGCGACCGCCTGCGGCGGGTGGCCCGGCTGCACCGGGGGCCTCGCGTCGCCGGGGGTGGCAGTCGCGCTCGGCCACCGTGCCGCGGCGGCCGTCGTCGGCCTGGTGCTATCGGGGACCGCCGTCCTCGCCTGGCCGGACCTCGACCGCCGTGCGCGCGCCGCACTCGGGGTCGCAGTCGTGCTGTACCCGGTCCAGGCCGCCCTCGGTGCGATGGTCGCGGTCGGCGCCGACTATGCCGCCCTCCACCTGCCGCTCGCGATGGCAATCTTCGCGGCCACGGTACTTGCGCTTTCGTGGCACCTGGAGGCCAAGACCGGCACGGACGACGCCCCGGCGTCAGCGCCACGCCAGGAACCACCGTTTAAGGAGTTATCGCTCGCGGAACCACCGCTCGAGGAACCACCCCTCGAGGAGCCACCGCTCGAGGAGCCGGCACCGCCGTCGTCCCTGGACGGACTCGAGCGCGTGACGGCGACGGGGCGGGCGTACGTCGAACTGATGAAACCCCGGTTGATGTGGCTGCTGTGTCTGGTTGCCGGCGCCGGGATGGCGCTGGCCGGCACGCCCTCGGTCCGCGTCGTCGTCGCCACGCTCGGCGGGGGGGTCCTGGCCATCGGCGCCGCTGGTACGTTCAACCACGTCCTCGAGCGCGACGTCGACCGCCGGATGGCGCGGACGGCCGACCGGCCGGTGGCGACCCGGGCGGTCCCGGTCGGGAACGCGCTGGCGTTCGGCGGGCTGTTGACCGTCGCCGCGCTGGCCGCGTTCCTCTCGGTGAACGTCCTCGTCGCGGCGCTCGGGCTGGCCGCCATCGCGTTCTACAGCGTCGTCTACACGCTCGTCTTGAAACCGCACACCGTCCAGAACACGGTGCTGGGTGGCGCCGCCGGCGCGCTCCCGGCGCTCATCGGGTACGCCGCCGTCGCCGGGACGCCGGGCGTTCCGGGCCTCGCACTGGCCGGCGTCGTCTTCCTGTGGACGCCGGCGCACTTCTACAACCTCGCGCTGGCGTACCGCGACGACTACGAGCGCGGCGGCGTCCCGATGCTGCCGGTCGTCCGCGGGGAGACCACGACCCGCAAGCACGTCCTCCTGTACCTCGGCGCGACCCTGCTCGCCGCCAGCGCGCTGACGGCGCTGTCGGGGCTCGGGTGGCTGTACGCGGCCGTCACGGTCGCAGTCGGCGCCGTCTTCCTCCTGGCGGTCGTTCGGCTCCACCGCGAGCGGACCGACGCGGCGGCCCTCCGGGCGTTCCACGCCTCGAACGCCTACCTCGGCCTGCTGTTGGTCGCGGTCGTCCTCGACGCCCTCGCGGTCTGAGTCGGCGCGAGTGCCGCCCGCGGACGCGGTGTCAGACGATGCCGACGGTGAGGTTGACCGCGACGAGGAGGATGCAGGCCCCGCCCGTGACGAGCAGGCCCGCGGCGACGCCGTGGGCCTGACCCATGCCGTGGCTGCGCGCCATCGTGTAGGCCCCGCCGAACAGCGAGCCGACGACGAGGAAGCCTAGCAGCCCGGCCGCCACCCCGAAGAGGCTCGGCGCGATGGCCTCGCCGGCGCCGAACCCGCCTACGAGCGCGACCGAGATGACGCCAAGTGCGAGGGTGACGGCTACGAACACCGCACCGAGGCGTCGCGGGGACCCGGAGCCGCCGTGCTCGCCGGCGTCGGACGCGTAGGGCTTGACTGCGTCGGCGTCGGCGACCTCCGCGGACCGCGTTACGCCGACCGTCGAGAGCGCGTAGAAGATGGCGGCGAAGACCAGTCCCATCACGACCGTACTCCCGAGCAGATGCGTACTCATGGGGCGTTGTCGGGACGTCCGCTGGGACGTACAAATATCCTTGGCTCTCGGTCCGCGGGATCGATCGCTCCTCCAGGTATGGCGGGTTCGTGGCCCGGGGGCTGACGTCGTGTGCGGTGGGAGTATCGGTCCGCTGGAGCGCCCAGGCAGGTCCCGCGGCCGGCCGCCGATTGGCGAGGGACGTGCCGAATGGGCGAGGGACGTGCCGAGTACGTCACCACTTTAGGGCCGCAGGACCTACAGACAGACAGGTGGACACGCCGTGACGCAAAAGCTAAGTCGCCGCCAGGCGCAATCACGACCGACTCCGTAGCATGTTCGAGTACCTCCCATTGGCACACCAGGTCCCGGAGGAGTGGCGGGCGCAGTCTGCGGTGTTCAGCGAGCTGTTCTTCGTCTTCCTGGTCGTCGGCACGCTAGTCGGCGTCGTTGTCGTCGCGTACACCCTGTACAACCTCTACCGGAACCGCGACGACGGCACCGGTCCGGAGGGGTTCGAGGCCCCCCAGCTCGGCGAACTCCCGACCGGCCAGACCGGCGGCAAGAGCAGCAAGCTCTTCCTGTCGTTCGGACTCAGCGCCATCATCGTCATCAGCCTCGTGGTCTACTCCTACGGCCTGCTCCTGTATGTCGAGCAGGGGCCCAGCGGCGACGTCGCCGAGGAACAGAACATGGAGGTCGAGGTGGTCGGCCTGCAGTTCGCCTGGCAGTTCCACTACCCGAACGGCGTCCAGACCACCGGTACCCTCAACGTGTCGAAGGGTGAGGTGGTACGCCTGGCGGTGACCTCGGACGACGTCTGGCACAACTTCGGGGCGCCCGAGTTACGCGTCAAGGCCGACGCCATCCCCGGGGAGTACTCCCACACCTGGTTCATCGCCAACGAGACGGGGACCTACGACGTGAAGTGCTACGAACTCTGCGGGAGCGGCCACTCACAGATGACGGCCGAGATCGTGGTCATGGAGGAAGAGAAGTTCGACGACTGGTACGAGTCCGCCGGCGCGAACGTCACCGAGACGCCCACGCCGACGCCGGACGACCACGGCGGCGAGGACGACGAGGGCGGCGGTCACGGGAGCGTGCCCGCCCACGGTGACGCCGCGACGACCGCCCGGATGGGGGTGGCGGCATGAGCGGCCTTCCGCCCTCCTACTCCCCGAAGCGCTGGCTCGTCACGACCAACCACAAGGACATCGGCATCCTCTATCTCCTCACGTCGCTTTTCTTCCTGATCTTCGGCGGCGTGCTGGCGCTTTTGATCCGCCTCCAGCTGCTCCCGGGCGGACAGTTCATGTCCGGGATGGCGTACAACCAGACCGTCACCGGCCACGGCCTCATCATGGTCTTCTGGTTCCTGTCACCGTTCGCGTTCGGCTTCGCGAACTACGTCGTCCCGCTACAGATCGGAGCCGACGACCTGGCGTTCCCCCGACTCAACGCGCTGTCGTACTGGATGTACCTCCTCTCCGGCGTCCTGCTGGGGGTATCGTTCTTCCAGGGGGAGTCGCTGAGCACCGGGTGGACGATCTACGCACCGCTCAACGTTCCCGCCTACACCCCCGAGGTCGGCGCCACCGGGGCGGTGCTGGCGCTGTCGATGTTCGTCGTCGCCGTCACCGCCTCCACCATCAACTTCCTGACCACCATCCACCACTCCCGCGCGGAGGGCATGGGCCTCATGGACATGCCGATGTTCACCTGGTCGATCCTCGCGACGGTGTGGATGATGCTTTTCGCCTTCGCCACGCTACTCGGCGCCGGACTCATCCTCGCGGCCGACCGCGTTGTCGGCAGTCTCTACTTCACCGCCGAGGAGGGCGGGTCGCTGCTCTGGGGCCACCTCTTTTGGTTCTTCGGCCACCCCGAGGTCTACATCGTGTTCTTCCCCGCCCTGGGGATCATGCTGGAGCTGTTCCAGTCGTACTCCGGCAACCGGCTGGTCGGCCGGAAGTGGACCATCATCGCCATCGTCCTGATCTCGGTGCAGTCGTTCCTCGTCTGGATGCACCACATGTTCCTGACCACGATCAACCTCGAGGTCAAGACGCTGATTATGGCCAGCACCATCGGCATCTCGCTGCCGTTCGACCTCCTGGTCTTTGCGCTCATCTACACGCTCATCAAGGGCCGGATCAAGCTGAAGACGCCGTTTTTGTTCGCGCTCGGCGCGCTCCTGTTGTTCATCCTCGGCGGCATTACCGGGGTGTTCCTCGGCGCCATCGTGCTCGACTACGAGTTCCGCGGCACCTACTGGGTCGTCGCGCACTTCCACTACGTCATGTTCGGCGGCGCGACGGCGATGATCGGCGGCGCCTACTACTGGTACCCGAAGATGACGGGGAAGATGTACGACGAACTCCTCGGGAAGATCCACTTCGCGGTCTTTTTCGTCTCGTTCAACATGGTGTACTTCTCGATGTTCATGGCCTGGGAGATGCCGCGCCGCGTCTTCGAGTACAGCCAGGACTACGTCGAGATCAACACGTTCGGCACAGTTCACCCGGACCGCCGAGTGGGCGGTCCCGTCCCCGCCGCCGCTGGAGAACTGGGAGGGCCGCCCATCGTACGCGACCGGGCGGCTGGAGTTCCTCGAGCGCGGCCACGCCGCCGACGGGGGGCGACCCGCCTCGGAGCTGGCGTCCGAGGGCGGCGGCGCTGCCACGGACGGGGGCCACGCCCACGCCGACGAGGCCAGCGACTACATCCTCGGCGACAAGCACCACTCGCATGCGAGCATCTGGCCGTTCGCGCTGAGTCTGGCGACGTTCGTCGCCCTGCTCGGCGCCTCCGGCATCCGTCGGTCTATGTCGTTCGTCGGCGGTCCGAACTCGCTGTCCGGCGTCGACGTCGTCGTCTCGAACCCGGTCTACCCAGCGCTCACGTTGGTCGGTGCCCTCGGTATGCTGTACGCCGGCATCCAGTGGGGCCTCGAGGACTTCTTCGCGCCGCCGGCGGAGGTCGCGAGCCGGTGGCCCTTCGACGGCGTCGAGAAGAACAAGCTCGGCGTGTGGTTCTTCTTGGCGTCGGACGTCCTCGTGTTCGGCGCGTTCATCTCCGCCGCCGTCTTCATCCGCGTGAACAGCGGTTGGACGAGCTGGGAGCCGCTGCCGGCCGAGATCCCCGGTCTCATCAACACCTACGTGCTGTTGACCTCCTCGTTCACCGTCATCATGGCGCTCGTGTACTCGAAGCGCCAGGAGCGCGGGAAGATGCTCGCCAGCCTCGCGGCGACCATCGGTCTCGGCCTGACGTTCCTCGCCATCAAGGGCTGGGAGTGGCACCACGAGATCTACGACGCCGGCATCACGCTCACCACGAACCCGCACGGCCCGGACATCCAGTCGACGCTGTATTACGTCACGACCGGGCTGCACGGCATCCACGTCGTCCTCGGGCTGCTCGTCGCGGCGTTCCTCCTGTACCGCGGCTACCGAGGCCACTATATGCACGACCACCGGCCGGTGGAGTACTTCGGGCTCTACTGGCACTTCGTCGACATCGTGTGGGTGTTCCTGTTCCCGCTGTTCTACCTCGTCTGACCGGGCCACCCGATCTCTGTCCCGGTTCGCCCGGGGACTAACCCCAACGTCGGTCGAAACCGAACCGAACGACCTACGAGTCCCTGCCGGCTACACCCGGGCATGGACGACGCCGACGTCGCCCGCCTCCGGATCGCCGCTGCGGTGCTTGCGGCCGTGGTCGCCGGCATCCACCTGCTGCACCCCTCCCAGGGCGGCGTCGCGCTCGTCGTGTACGCCCGGGAGGGCTACCTCGGCGACCCCCGGCCGCTGTTTTTCACCCTCGGCGCGTTCGCCCTCGTCTTCGGCGTCATCGCCGGCGCGCAGGGTCTGACCGGCCGCCGACTGTACCTCGGCGGTATCGCGGTCACGCTCGCCTTTTTGCTCGGCTTTCTCGCCTGGCACACCGCCCTGGACCACGGCGGCTTCTGGCCGCACCTCGAGGCGAACGAGCATTCCCACCGGCACCCGCTCTTGGTCGCCGCCGACCACCTCCGCCGCGACGGCCTGCTCCTGGCGGCGACGCTCGCGGAACTCGGCCTGCTGGCCGCGCTGGCCGTGCTGTACCGGGCCGACCGGTGACCGGCACCCGTGTGCTCCCGACGGCAGGTATATCCGTCTCGGCCCGCCCGGTACGGGCATGGGCCTCGACGTCCTCGCGGAGTACCCGATGGTGAAGGGGCTGGTGTTCGCCCTGGCGGGCGTCGGCTCCTGGGTCGCCGCGCTGCTTTTCGTCAACTGGCTGTGGAACCGCTACCGGTCCGACGACCCGGCGTCGGAAGGTTGAAAATGGACCCGCGATAACGTCCGGACGAACACGCCATGGCGACCGATTCGCTCCGGTTCTACGGCCTCGTCTACGTGGCGCTTCTGGTCGCCGCCACCCTGAAGGTCGTCTTCGAGCGGAGCTTCGACTACTGGATCGCCGTCGGTGGTATCCTCGTGTTGGCGTCGATCAAGACGCTTCTCATCGTCGGCTACTTCCAGCACCTCCGGTGGGAACGCCGGTCGCTCACCGGCGTGATGGCGACGGCGCTTGCGCTTTTCGTCCTGCTCATGGTCGCCGCCAGCTTCTCCATCACGTGACGCCGCGCCGGCCGGCCGCGGGCGGGGTCCCCGACGCGGACCGGCTCCACGACGTGCTCCCTTCGCGACGCCGGCTCGCCGCGCTCATCCTCGTCGGCAACCTCCAGGCCGTCGGGGTGATACTCTACTACGCGGCCACCAGTGCCGCGCTCACCGAGCCACGCTACGTCGTCTATGGCCTGCTGTGGGTGAACGTTGGCCTGCTCGCCATCTACGAGGCCGGCCCGCCGGACGAGGCCGACTTCGCGCAGCGCCGTCGCGCGCTGGCGGTGGCGGCCGGCTACTTCGGCCTGCTCGCAGTCGTCGGCGGGCTCGTCGCCTCGGGACTGGGCGCCGACGCGACCGGCTTCCGGGTCGCCTGGCTGACCCCCGGGTGGGGCCCGGCCCTCCTCTACGCCGGCCACACCGTCTCCCTCGTCCTCATGCCGGCCTACGTCGTGGGCTACCTCGCGCTGTCGTACCTCCTGTACGTGACCGTGCTGGAGGCGGCCGGCTCCGCCGTCGGCGGCCTCCTGGGACTCGTGTCGTGTGTCTCCTGCACCTGGCCCGTCCTCGCGACGGTCGCCTCGGGGCTCCTGGGCGGCGCCGGCTTTCTCGCCACCTCGGCGACGTCGATCCCTTACGACCTCTCGACGGCGGTCTTCCTCCTCACCGTCGCGCTGTTATACTGGCGGCCGGGCGTGCCGTGACCGGTCGAGCGCGGAACGAGCCCGATCAGGAGCGTTGGCGCCGTCAAGGTCAACGTTGGGCGACACCGGCGACAAAGCTCCCGCCCCGGGGACCGGCAAGGCTTTACCCATCGTCCGGCCGGGCGTACCGGTATGGTCATCCGAGCGGAGGACCTGCGCCGTCGCTACGGGTCGACCGTGGCGCTCGACGGCGTCTCCCTTTCCGTCGAGGCCGGCGAGGTGTTCGTACTCGTCGGCCCGAACGGCGCCGGGAAGACGACCCTGGTCCGCGCGCTCATCGGGACGACCCGGGCCCGGGGGGACGTCGAGGTGTTCGGCCGGCCCCCGTCGACAGTGTCCGGCGAGCGGCTCGGCCTCCTGCCCCAGGAGTTCGCCCCGGCGGATCGGCTCACCGCCCGCGAACTACTCGCCCACTACGCCGGGCTGTACGACGACGCCCGCGACCCGTCGGTCGTGCTGTCGGACGTCGGCATAGAGGACAGTGCCGACACGTACTACGAGCACCTCTCCGGCGGCCAGAAGCGCCGGGTCTGCGTGGCGACGGCGCTCGTCAACGACCCCGAGCTCCTCGTCCTCGACGAACCGACGACCGGCGTCGACCCCGTCGGCCGCCGGGAGCTCCGGCGCCTCATCGAGGACCTGGCCGAGGTTGGCACGACCGTCGTGGTGACGACCCACGACCTGGCGGAGGCCGAGCGGCTGGCCGACCGTGTCGGGATGCTCGCGGCGGGCCGGCTCGTGGCGCTCGGCAGCCCCACGGAACTCATCGGACGCCACGCCGGCGGCGACCGACTCGTCGTCGACGCCGCCGACGAGGGTACCGCCGCCAGGGCGCTCGAGCGGGCGGGCCACCCGGTGCTGCCGGACGAACGCCACCTCGCCGTCGCCGTCGGTCCCGACGAGATCCCGGCGGTCATCGACACGCTCACCGAGGCCGACGTCGCCTACGAGCAGCTCACCTGGCGACGGCCGAGCCTCGAGGACGTCTACCTCGCCGTGACCGGCGACCTGGCGGCCACGGAGGCGGTCGAGCCGTGAGCCGCGGCGGCCGCGTCGCCGCGGAGGCCCGCGCGGCCTGGTACGCCTTCCTTCGCCGGCGGACGGCGGTGTTTTTCACGTTCTTCTTCCCGGCGATCATCGTCCTGATCTTCGGGGCGGTGGTGCGGACCGACCCGACCGGCGGCGGGCTGTTTGCCGAACCGCCCGGCTACTACGTGGCCGGCTACCTCGCCGTGGTGGTCCTGTTCACGCCGCTGTCCCGCGTCGGCAGCGAGGTCGCGCGCCACCGCGACGGCAACCGATTCGAGAAACTGGCGACGACCCCCCTCACGCGGGCGGAGTGGCTGCTGGCCCACACCCTCGTCAACGTCGCCGTCATCGGGCTCGCGGCGGTGCTGCTCCTCGCGCTCGTACTGGTGGTTACCGACGCCGCCTTCACCCCCTCGGTCCTACTCGTGCCCTACCTCGCCGTCGGCGTCGCGCTGTTCTGCGGGGTCGGGGCGCTGCTCGGCCGGCTGGCCGGCTCCCAGGACGGCGTCATCGCGGCCGCCAACGGCGTCGCCATCCCGCTTCTGTTCCTCTCGCCGACGTTCGTCACGCCGGCGCTCCTGCCGGCGTGGCTCCGGCCGCTGTTGGCGCTGTCGCCCCTGACGTACTTCGTTCGTGGCGTCCGGGCGGCCACCTACGACACGGCGGGCGCGCTCCCGACCGCCGGTGTCGGCCCGGGGGTCGTCGGCACTGACCCCTCCCTGAACCTCGTCGTGCTGGCCGCGGTGGCCGCCGGTACGTTCGCTGCCGGCGCGCGGGCGCTGCCGCGGACCGACTGACTCGGCCATCCGGGCCGGTCCATCAGTCCTCGGGCGTCGCCGCCGTCGGCCGGGTGGCGCGGGTGTCCGAGTCGGCGGCGACGCGACCCATTGCCTCGAGGTAGCCATTTTTGAACCGGATCCGGGCCGGGAGGGCGCGGTACGTCGGGCGGACGGCGGCCCGGAACAGCCGGAAGGCGGCCTCGTGGCGGCGCCGCCACTCGAGCCCGAGGGCGTCGCGGGCGGCCGGCGGCATCGTGGCGGCGCCGAAGAACGCCCGGACCGGCCGGAGGACGGTCGGGAGCGCGGGCCCCGGCAGGTAGGAGGTCTCGAGGATGATGTCCCGGACCGTCTCCCCGGTCTCGCCAAGCGCGAGCGTCTCCTCGGCCGTCCGGTCGACGTACGTCCGGAACTCCGACAGCGTCTCGGGGTACTGATCCCGCGGGACGCCGAACAGCTGGCCGAACGTCTTCGAGTCCTGGTAGAACCGCTCGGCCGCCTCGTCGTGGAGGTCCTCGACGTAGGTGTCGTAGGCGACGACGGACTGGTGGATGAGCGTCGCGTGCACCCACAGGAGCAGGTCGGGGTCACTGGCCGCGTAGGGTTCGCCGGCCGCGTACGGCCCGACGTCCTCGTCGAGTTCGCCCGTCACGTAGGTGTGGAGTTCACGGACGATCATCGCGCCCTCGAGGGCCGTCTCGACGTCACCGAAGATGATGGCGTCGACCACCTCGAACGTCCGGCTGAACCGGGCGTGTGGGTCGGCCTCGTAGTCGCTGTGCTCGATGCCGGGTGCGACCTTCGGGTGGCTCAACTGCAGGAGGATGCAGGTCATCCCGCCCAAAAACAGCGCGGTTTCGCGGCCGACGCGCCACATCATCGTCCCCGGTCCGAAAAAGCCCTCGACCGGGTCCTCGACGGCCGCGACGAGCGGCGCGAGGTCAGCCGGCGGGTCCGCGGTGTCCACCTCGATATCCCAGTGGTCGAACGCCGGGTCCTCCTCGGTCACGGCTGACACTGGTACGCACGCCGTCATAAAGGTCCTCCCGGGTAGCTGTGGCCGGCACCCGGGCACTCGCGGCCCGGTCCGAGGCGGCCCCGTGTCGATTCCCGGTTTCCTCGCCACGCGGTCAGTCTGCCGCCCAGGGGAACAGCGGGGTCGGCAGCGCCACCGCGAGGTCGCGGGCCGTCAGCGTCTCGCCGTCCGCGCCGTGAGAAAGGCCGCGGTACGGTTCCCAGACCGTGGCCACGTCGAGGTAGCGCTCGTAGGCAACGCCGACGTGGGGGGTGACCGGCGCCTGGGCGTCCTGCTCTTCCATCACCCACTGGCCGAACCGCCGGTTCGTGTCCTCTCGGGGCTCCCAGTGCTCGCCCTCCTCGAAGGCGGTCTCGTCCCGCTTGTCGCCGTCGACGTAAAGGTAGTGCTTCGGGTAGGGGGAGGCGTCCCAGACCCGGGCGAGCGACGCCCCGTCGGCCATCACCACGAGGTCCAGGAACGTGTACATCGTCGGCGGCTCGACGATGAACGCCGGTACGGCCTCGACGTCCATGCCGGTGCGCTCGAGGAACTCGGCGGGGCCGAGTTCGTCGAACTTCTCCTTCATCCGGACGATGAACTCGTCGCGGCCGCCCGTCAGCACGGACGCGCGGACGCCCTCGACGCTCCGGACGGTCTCGCGGACGGCGCCGCTCTCGAACCGGTCGGTGTCCGCCCGGAGCTTCGCCCGGTCGTCGAACCAGTGGATGTCGTCCCGCTCGACGATGTCGCGGACGACGTTGTCCTCGCCGGTCTGGCCCTCGATGGCGACGTAGGAGGGCGGTTCGTCGGCGTTCGTCCGGACCCGGACGGTCCCGTCGATCACCGTCCGGCCGTCCGGGGTCGTGAACGCGACGTCGACGGTGTTCCGCACGCGGTACTGCCGCAGCGGCTCGTCGTACTCCGGGAGCATCCGCCGCATCTCGAGGGCGTCACGCAGGTCGTCCGGGAGGTCGGTGACCTGGTCGGCGATGAACCAGGCGTCGAGGCTCTTGTTCCAGTAGTCGGGCATCGCGCTGTTGTGCTTGTGGCCGTCACCCGGCGTGTCCTCGCTGTGGCCGGGCAGAAGCGTCAGCGTGGTCGCGTCGGTCCGCCGTCGCGTCACGCCGACTCACCCCCGAAGCGGTAGTGGTCGCCGTCCAGCGTGATGCGGCAGCCGCCGTCGGCGGTCCGGCGGGCGCGGTACGGGACGGTGGCGCCGCCGGCGAAGACGAACCGGCCGCGCTCGCGGTCGCCGTCGCGCGCCTCGACCGTCGTGCGTCGGTAGGAACCGTGGTCTGCCTCGAGGTGCCTGACGGCGACGCGGAACCGGACCGCCTCGAGGGCCGTCCGGTCGGGGGTCGCCCGGACGTTGTCGAGCACGACTTCGCCACGGTAGGGCCGGTCGGCCGCGTCCTCGGGCCACCAGGCGATCTCGAGGACGGCGGCGCCGGCGAGCGTCGTTGCCGCTATGTCGCTGGCGTCCCAGTAGATCCGGCCCGGGGCGGCCTGCCGGACGGTCACCGGCTCGGAGGCGGCGAGGATGGCCGCGTCCAGGCCGTCGCGCACGCGGAACGCGAACGCGACCGGCGCGTCCGTCCCGTCGACCACGCCCGGCGTCGCGTCCGCGACGACGAACGGCGCCGAGTCAAGGCCGACGCCGTCGAGCGGCCGACGGACCGCCGGCGCGGCCGAGCCATCCGGGTCGACGCACAGCGCGACCTCCCCGAGGGTCACCGCCGGCGGCCAGTCCCGACGGCCGACCCGCGACAGCCGCTCGCCGCCCGCGGCCCTCCAGCCGTCCAGGCCGTCCTCGAACGTGCCGAGTGCGGTCGCCGCCGAGGTGTCGGGGACCGCGCCACCGACGCCGCCGGCTCCCAGGAGGGCGGCGCCGGCCAACCCGGACAGCAGGCTCCGGCGCGTGCTACCTCCGTCATCGTCGTCGACCATACCGCAGGCATCCGGACTCGGGGTTAAAGGCGTACCTCCGGCAGGCTCCGGCGCCTTTTGTCGCGTCGGCGGTGCACCGCCACGACTGTCCGCCACCCGCTCAATTGTCCCGCAGGCGGGCCAGCACCGGGATCTCATCCAGGCGCTCCTCGTCGATCCGGTCCCAGTCGATGCCCGAGGGTTTCGGACCGGGCTCGTCGACCCGGAGGGTCCGCGTCGGCGTGCAGACGACGTCGATGGGGACGTCGCCTCGTCGGCGGCCCCGAGTTCCCACAGGATCGCGAACTCGAGGTCGCTGAACCCCTCGCCCTTCCCGACGCGGACGCCCTCGACGGTGACCGCGACGCTCCCGACGACGATGGCGTCCAACGGCGGGACCGCCTCGGGTCCGACGCGCCGCCCGTGGTCGTCCATGTGGGAGACGGTCGGCGCCGCATCCAGGTCCGTGACGGCGTCGGGGTCCAGTTCCAGGAACGGTGCCTCGTCGGCGAGCCGCGGCGCCGCCACGTACAGCGTCGTGCCGGCCCGGAGCAGCCGGCGGCGGAGCGGCAACTGCGGCGCGTCGGGGTTGGCCTTCACCGCGTCGGCACCGGCGAGTTCGGGCGTCCCCATCGCGCGATCGGCGGCGGTCTCGGCGCCGGCGACGTTCGGGATGCGGTCGTGCGGCGGGAACGGGAACCGCGCCTCGCCGCTGTCCGCGAGGTCGTCCCAGACCTGCTGCCGGATCGCCTCCTTGGCCATGCCGGACACTGGGTCGGCCGGCCTCATCGACCTTCCGCCCGCCGCCCGGCGGCTCCGGCGTCACAGCCCCTGTCCCTCGGTCCCGCAACAGGGCCGCCGCTCAGGCGACGCCCGTAACGTACTCGACGTGCTGTGGGCCATAGAAGTACGCCAGCATGAGGTAGGCGACCACCCCGAGCACCAGGCTGACGAGCCACGCTGAGACGGCGAGGCGACCGACGCGGGCGTGCGGCGTCCCGGTCAGTTCCGCCGGGGTGTGGGTGGAACCGAGCGTGATGGCGTACAGCACGAGCGGGACCGACATCACCGAGAGCACGATGTGGATTCCGAGCATCCCCAGGTACAGCGAGCGGAACGGCGCGCCGGCGACGATCTCCTTGCGGCCACCGCCGCCGGTCTTCAGCAGATAGAGCACGAGAAAGAGGAGGATGAGCGTGAACGCCGCCGACATCGCCAGCCGATGCTTTCGGACCTCCCCCTGGCGGATCCAGTACCACCCGGCGACGAGACAGGCGATCGTCACGGAGTTGACGACCGCGATGGCGGCGGCCAGGGCCTCGACGGTGCGCCGGGAGATGTCGGGATACAGCCCGACGTCGCCGTACAGCGTCCCGATCACGACGACGTAGCCGACGACGGTCAGGACGGCGGTCAGCGCCCGCGGGTGCTCGCGGGCGATGTGGGGGCCGCGAACGGCTGACATGGGCGGTGTTGGGGATCGCCCCCAAAGGCCGCTTCGCTTCCCGGCCACGCGTGCCGGAGGTACAGCCGTCCACGCGAGTGGCCGTCGCCACGGCCACGCGGCGGCGACGAGGACTGACCGCCCGTCTCGGCGACCGGGGGCTATACGTACCGACAGGACGGAGCCTCGCGGGCGTGCGCGTCCTGAACTACCTCGAACTCGCATCCAGGCTGGACCGCAGCGGCATCGGGACCGCCACGGACCACCAGCGGCGGGCGCTCGCCGGGACGGACGTCGAGGTCCTCACGTCGCCGTGGGCCGGCGGCGGGCCCGCGGCATCGGTCGCCCGCCGCGCCGTGGGCGACCCCGTCTTCGCCGAGTTCGACCTCGCCCACTGCAACCTCATCGGGCCCGGCAGCGTCGCCGTGGCCCGACACTCCCGCCGCAACGACATCCCGCTCGTGCTGCACGCACACGTCACGCGGGAGGACTTCGCCGAGAGTTTCCGCGGTTCGACCGCCGTCGCGCCCGCGCTCGGCCGGTACCTCCGGTGGTTCTACTCGCAGGCCGACCTCGTGCTCTGCCCGAGTCAGTACACCGGCGGCGTCCTCGAATCCTACCCGGTCTCGGCCCCGATCCGGCCGGTCACGAACGGTGTCGACCTCGACTCCCTCGAGGGTCACGAGGAGTTCCGGGCGTCCTACCGGGACCGCTACGACCTGGAGGGGCTGGTCGTCTTCGCCGTCGGGAACGTCTTCGAGCGGAAGGGACTGTCGACGTTCTGCCGGCTGGCCGCCGAGACCGGCCACGAGTTCGCCTGGTTCGGGCCCTACGACGCCGGCCCGCAGGCCGCCCGCGCTGTGCGTCGGTGGGTCGGCGACCCGCCGGGCAACGTCACGTTCACCGGCTGGATCGAGGACAAGCGGGGCGCCTTCGCCGCCGGCGACGTGTTCTGCTTCCCGGCGAAGGTCGAAAACCAGGGCCTCGTCGTGCTGGAGGCGATGGCCTGCGGCACGCCCGTCGTCCTCCGGGACATCCCCGTCTTCCGCGAGTACTACGAGGACGGCCACGACTGCCTGCTCTGTGGGACGCGGGCGGAGTTCCGCGAGGCGCTCTCCCGGCTGGCCGGAGACCCCGACCTCCGGACCCGCCTCGGCAACAACGCCCGCGAAACGGCGCGGGCCCACGGCCTCGACCGCGTCGCCGGGGAACTCCGCGAGGCCTACGCGGCGGCCCGCGAGCGGGCCGACCCGGCTTCCGCAACCGATTAGACCCCCGTGGTCGAACCCGGCGGCATGCAGGCCGTCGCGGCCTTCACGGACACCTATCTCCCGACGGTCAACGGCGTCACCTACACCGTCCGGACCTGGCGGGACCGCTGGGAGGCCCGCGGCGGCCGCATGGGCGTCGTCTACCCCCGCGACGACAGCTACGAGCCGGACCCACGGGAGTTTCCGGTCTCCAGCGTCGCCTTTCCCTTCTATCCGGGCTTCCGGTTCGGGTCCCCGTCGGTCCCGGCCGGGGCCGGCGACCTCGAGCCGGACGTGGTCCACGCCCACACCCCGTTCACCCTCGGCCTGGCGGCCCGACGGCTCGCCCGCGACCGGGACGTCCCGCTGGTCGTCTCCTACCACACGCCCGCCAGGGAGTACGCGAGCTACATCAGCGACGCCTTCGCGGGCGTCATCAGCCGCGTCGCCGACCGGTACGAGCGCTGGTTCTTCGGGCAGGCCGACGCCGTCGTCGTGCCGTCGGCGACCGCCGCCACCCGGCTCCGCACCGCCGGCACCCCCATCCACGTCGTCTCGAACGGGGTCGACGTCGACCGGTTCCGGCCGGCCGACGACGATGCCGACGCGGCGTTCCGGGACCGTCACGACCTCCCGGACGGCCCGCTCGTCGGCTACACCGGCCGCCACGGCTACGAGAAGTGCCTCGAAGACCTCCTCGCGGCCACGGAGCCCCTCGACGTGGGCGTGGCGCTGGCGGGCGACGGCCCGGCCCGCTCGATGCTGGAGTCCCGCGCCGCCGACCGCGGGGACGTCCGCTTTCTCGGCTTCCTGGACCGCGATGCGGTTTCGGGCTTCTACTCGGCGCTAGACGTCTTCGCGTTCCCCAGTCCCGTCGAGACCCAGGGCCTGGTCGCCCTGGAGTCCATCGCCTGCGGGACGCCGGTCGTCGCCGTCGACGACGGCGCTCTCTCGGAGACCGTCACCGACGGCGAGACCGGCTACCACTACCAGCCCGGCGACATCGACGGGTTCGCGGCGGCGATCCGCCGGGCGCTCGACCGGCAGTCCCGGCTCGGCGAGCGGTGTCTCGACGCCCGGGAGGAGCTTAGCGTGGCCCGCTCGATCGACCGGCTCGCGGACGTCTACGCCGCGGTCACCTGACCGTCAGCACCGCTCGCGGCAGATCCGTTCGACGATCCGGCCCGTCGAGACGATGGCATCCTCGCCGTCCCGCGCGGACGCCCGGGCGACCTCGCAGTCGAGGCCCTCCTCGGCCAGACACGCCTCCAGCGTCGCCTCGTCGTGGTGCTGGTCGTGGCCGAGCACGATGACGTCCGGGTCGATGGCCCGGACCGGCACGAAGAAGTCCTCGGTGTGGCCGAGCCGGGCCTCGTCGACGGGCGCCAACGCCGCGACCATCTCCCGGCGCTGGGCCTCCGGGACGACCGGCTCCGGCTTGTGGGTGACGTTATCGCTGCGGGCGACGATGACGTGGAGCGTCTCGCCCATCGCGGCCGCCTCCTCGAGGTAGTGGAGGTGGCCGGGGTGGAGGACGTCGAAGGTGCCCTGCGCGACGACGCGGGTCATCGCAGCTCCCGGTCGATCTCGGCCTGGGTGACGTCGAAGAACTGGTCGTCCGGCAGCGGCACGTCGAGGACGGGCAGGTCCGTCGGCTCGCCCTCGCGGTCGAAGGCTCGCCAGTCGTCGCGGCCGTACGGCGCGCCGACGATGACGTGGACGTCACCGCGCTGGAACGTCGCGAGGTCGGCGTCGCTGGGCCGCAGGACGCCGTTCGGGTGCGAGTGAATCGACCCGACGCTCCGGAGGTCGTTCGGCATGTAGCTCGGGTTGAACTCCGCGCTGACCGGGTTCGTCTTCGTGCCCGGCGCGAGAAGCACGTCCGTGACGACAGTGCCCTCGCGATCGACGCCGAGCGACCGGGCGTCCTCGCCGCGGAGCTGGCCCATGTACTCGCTGGGGTGGGAGTCCTCGGAGGCCCGTAGCGCGAACGCCAGGGCCTCCTCTGCGATGCCGACGACCTCGCCCGACCGGAACAGCGACGGCATCCAGGACCCGAGCAGTCCCATGGCCGCCCGTCGGGAGCCGCGACAACTAAGGCTTCCGGTGGCCGCTGTAACACCGTCCAGCCGGACAACAACACGCTTAAACGCCGCCGGAGCCGACACGACGTAATGACCCATTCAGCCGCCGGCGACGCCGGCACGGCCACTGACGACGGGGTGGTCTACGACCTCGACTCGCGGTGTACCCTCGAGGACGTCGAGCGGGGCAGCCGGTATCTCGCCACGGTGAACGGCACCGTCGACTACGGGGTGTTCGTCGACCTCTCCGAGCACGTCTCGGGTCTCGTCCACGAGTCGAACCTCCGCGGCGACCCGGCGGTCGGCGACGACCTCGTCGTCACCCTCGCCGAGATCAGAGAGGACGGCGACGTCGGGTTCGAGGCCGCCGACGTCGACCCGGCCGACGTCGACACGGTCGCGGTCCGCGGCGGCGACGAGGTCGGCGTCGGTGACCTCGCCGACCGGATCGGCGACCTCGTCCACCTCGAGGGCGACGTCGTCCAGATCAAGCAGACCGCCGGCCCGACCGTCTTCTCGGTCCGGGACGGGAGCGGCGTCGTCCCCTGTGCCGCCTTCGAGGCGGCCGGCGTCCGCGCCCATCCCGACGTCGAACTCGACGACGCCGTCCGCGTCACCGGCACCGTCGAGACCCGCGAGGACGCCGTCCAGCTCGAGGTCGACAAGCTCGTCAGGCTCCGCGGCGAGGCCGCCGCGGAGGTACGGGACCGCATCGACGACGCCGTCGCCGAACGCGCCGCCCCGGCCGACGTCGAGCCGCTCGTGGACTGGCCCGCCCTCGAACCCCTCCGGGAGGACCTGGCCGACGTCGCCCGACGGCTCCGGGAGTGTGTGCTGGAGGCGCGGCCGATCCGGCTCCGCCACCACGCCGACGGCGACGGGATGTGCGCCTCGGTCCCGATCCAGCTCGCCCTCCAGCGGTTCATCGCGACGGTCCACGAGGACCCCGAGGCCGCCCGTCACCTGTGCAAGCGGCTCCCCTCGAAGGCCCCGTTCTACGAGATGGAGGACGTCACCCGCGACCTCAACTTCGCCCTCGAAGACCGGACGCGCCACGGCCAGCGACTGCCGCTTTTGTTCATGGTCGACAACGGCTCCACCGAGGAGGACGTCCCGGCCTACCGGGCGCTCGACCAGTACGACGTCCCCATCCTCGTCGTCGACCACCACCATCCCGACCCCGAGGCCGTCGAGCCGTTCGTCGCGGAGCACGTCAACCCGTACCTCCACGGCGAGGACTACCGCGTCACCACCGGGATGCTCTGCGTCGAACTGGCCCGGATGATCGACCCCTCCATCACCGGGGAACTCGACCACGTCCCGGCGGTCGCCGGCCTCTCGGACCGCTCGCAGGCCGACGCGATGGACGAGTACATCGCGCTGGCCGAGGCGGCCGGCTACGACGAGGCCGACCTCCGGGACGTCGGCGAGGCGTTGGACTACGCGGCCCACTGGCTCCGGTATGACGCCGGCGACAGCCTGATCGGGGACGTCCTCAACGTCGACTGCGACGACGAGGCCCACCACCGCGAACTCGTCGACTTCCTCGCCACGCGGGCCCGCCGGGACGTCGCCGCCCAGCTCGAGGACGCCGAGCCCCACGTCGACCACGAGCGGCTGGACAACGGCGCCCACCTCTACCGGCTCGACGTCGAGCACCACGCCCGCCGGTTTACCTACCCGGCGCCGGGCAAGACCACGGGGGAGCTCCACGACCGGAAGGTCGACGCGACCGGCGACCCCGTCATCACCATCGGCTACGGGCCGGACTTCGCCGTCCTCCGGTCGGACGGCGTGCGGCTCGACATCCCGACCATGGTGGGAGAACTCTCCGAGGAGTTCGACGGCGCCGGCGTCTCCGGCGGCGGCCACCTCGTCGTCGGCTCGATCAAGTTCGTCCCCGGGATGCGGGAGCCGGTCGTCGAGGCCCTCGTCGAGAAGATGGCCGACGCCGAACTCGACGAGGCCCTCCGGAGCACGCTCGTCCGCGAGGAGTGACCGGTCACGGCTGCCAGCCGACTACCCCCTCCCGCCCCACGACGTCGATCCGGCGCGCGAGGAGCGCGGCGGCCGCAACCGCGACGCCGGCGAGGCCGACGAGTGCCGTCGGGACCGACCGCCCGGCCGGGCCCGACCAGTCCGATTCGAACACCGACGCGTAGTAGTCGGCCGCCTCGCCGCCCTCGAGGGCGAGCAGTACCTCCCGGTTCTCGGTCTGGGCCGCCGCGCCCCAGTTGAGGCTGCCGACGAGCGCCGCGTCGTCGACGACCACCCCCTTCGAGTGCAGCTTCTCGTAGCCCCGTGGTTCGTCCACGCGGGCCTCGAGGTCCCAGCCGGCCGCGTCCGCGCGGCGGTTCAGCCACGACGCGAGCGCCGCGTTGTCCCCCTCGGCGTACCACCCACTCGACAGCAGAATCCGGACGCGGACGCCGCGGTCGGCCGCCCGGAGCGCCGCCCGCAGCAGCCGGTTGTCGCGGCTGTCGACCGTGACCTGCTGGACGAGCACCCGGTCGTCGGCGGCCGCCAGGCGCGCCTCGACGGCATCGGCCGCGGCGTCCGGCCCGACGAGGACGGCGGCCGACGTGACGGTGACCCGGGATGGTTCGTGGTGCGTGGGGAAGTCGCCGAGCGCGGGGTCGGCGGGCTAGAAGCTGCGTCCCGCCCGGAACGCCGGCCAGGGGGTCGCCGCGCGGGCGGTCCGGTCGGTCGCGTGGAGGTCGGCCAGGGCGTCGGCGGCGGCCGGGTCGGCGAGTGTGACGCCCCAGCCGCGGCTGGACATCCCGCCGGTGCCGGCGGGTTTGAAATTCTCGGTGAGCACCACGGCCCGGTCGTCGACGACGGCGTACTTGGCGTGGTGGTGGGCGTACCGGGTGTAGGGCCCGTCGAACACCCGGACCTCGATGCCCGCCGCGGACAGCCGGTCCAACAGCCGGGCCTGGCGGTCGGTCATGCCGCCGACGGGCGCGCCGTCGAGCAGCACCCGGACCGTGGTGCCCCGGTCGTGGGCGGCGAGGAGGGCGTCGGTGACCCGTTCGGAGGTCAGGGTGTAGCCGGCGAGGAGGAGCCGGTCGTCGGCCCGCCGGAGCGTCTCGGCGGTCAGGTCCGGGGCGTCCGGGAGGACGAACGCCGTCGCCGGGCCGCCGCCGGTGCGGACGGGGTCGAGGTCGGTCGCACCGAGCGGGCGCCATGCGTCCCGCCGGAAGTTCCGGACCGACGCCTCCGGGGCGTCACGGTAGCGGGCGTCGTCGACCGTCACGTTCCCGGTCCGGAGGCGGAGGTGCTCGCCACCGTTCGCCAGGCCCAGCCGTCCCTCGATCGAGACGACCGGGTGGTCGGTCTTCGCCGCCGCCACGTCCGGCATGGCCGTGAGCGCGACCGTCCCGGAGAGGGTTCGTTGGGGCAACCGGACAGCGGTCGTGCCGTCGGTGAGCGTCCAGCCGGTCGTGTTCGTGGCCCGGGGAAAGCGGACGACGACGAACTCGCCGGCGTCATCGCGCTCGACGGGATTCGGGTAGGCGGCGACGAGCGTCGCGTTCGCCCTGTCGCTCGCCGTCGCAGGGCTGGCCGGGGCCGGGCCGGCGTGGGTCCCGGCCGCGACGGGCACGCCGCCGACGGCGAGCGACGTCGCCGCGGCTGCGAGGACGACGGCGAGCGCGACGGCGAGGTGCCGGGGCCGCACGGACAGGGGTGGTCCCGTCCTGGTACAAAAGTCGCGGGGTCAGGCGGCGGTGGCGTCGCTGGCCTTCTCGGCTTCGGCCTGGACGGTGTAGGCGCGGTCCTCGTCGTGTGCGGCGGCGGCCTCGAGGGCGCGCTCGGTCCCGATCTGCACGAGCGCCCAGGCGGCCGAGGCGCGGACCTCGGTCGGCGCCGCGTCGTCGTCCAGCACGTCGGTAAGCGGGTCGATGGCGCGGGTGTCCCCGAGCAGGCCCAGCGCGCGGGCGGCCTGGCTCCGGACGCCGGGGGCGTCGTCGGTGAGGGCGTCGGCGACGGCCTGGGTCGCCTCGTGGCTGCCGATCTCGCCGAGCGCGCGGAGCGTGACCCGCTGGAGCGGCGGGTTGTCGCTGTCGACGAACTCGACGAGCGTGTCGACGGCGCGCTCGTCGCCGATCTTGCCGAGCACCTCGATCTCCGGGCGGCTGCGCTTCTGGGCGGCCTCGAGCATCAGCTCGACGGCCTCCTCCGGCCCGAGCCGCCGGAGCGCGTCGATACAGTTGTCCACCATGAAGTCCGACTCGAAGTACTCCAGCCCCAGGAGGATGCGCTCGGGGTCGTGTTCGGCCTCGGCGATGCGGACGACGTTCAGCTCCGGCGGGAAGTCCTTGCGGTTGTCGCCGGTGACGCGGTCGTAGAACCCCTGGGCGCGGAGCTGTTCGACGACGGTGAGGTCCGCCCAGGCCTCGGAGGCGTCGAGTTCCTCATCGAGCGTCTCGGCGGCTCCCAGGAGTGCCGCGATCGTCTCCTCATCGGCGTCCGGGTCCAGGTCCGCGTCCTCGAGTGCCCCGGCGACCGTCTCGAGGACCTCGGCGTGGGGCTCCAGGCCGTTGCCGTCGGGGGCGAACGAGTCATCGAGGTCGGCCTCGGCGGAGTCCAGGAACGCGGAGACCGCTGCGATGGCCTCGGCCTCACCGTCCTCGGTCCACCGCGTGTCCCGGACGGTGGCGGCGGCGTCCTCGAGGGTCGATGCGACGTCCTCGGCGTAGGGCCCGCGGGCGTCCTCGAGGTCGCCCCTGAGGTCGTCGATCCGCTCCTGGAGCGCCTCGGCCGGGTCCTCGGTCTCCTCGTCCTCGTCGTCCTCGGGGGCCTCGAGGTCGGCGTCCTCGAGGTCGGTCTCGACGTCGTCGATGGTGGCCTCGACCTCGTCCAGGTCGGCCTCCGTCTCGGCGTCCTCGAGGGCCTCGGTGGCCTCGTCCAGCCGGTCGCCGAGCGACTCGGCGGTCACCGCCGTCGCGGGGACCTCCTCGTCGCCCTCCTCGGCCGCCGCCTCGACGGCAGAACGGGCCAAGAGCGTTTCCCTTCGGGGCGGAGACGGCCACGGCTCGGACCCCGAGGCCCGGGCCGAGAGGCTTCACACCTCCCGCCAGTAGAACACCGGCGCAAACACCAGGTAGCCGACGGCGAAGACCAGAAGCGACCGGGGGAACACGCGGTCGACGGCGGCCGGGAACAGCACGGCCAGCGCCTGCAGGCCGCCGAGCACCAGCGCGTCACGGGCGTACAGCTCCGGGTAGGTGATCGGCGCGACCATCAGGTAGGTGAAGGCGGCGGTCGCGCCGAGAAGAACCAGCGGATCGGTGACGCCGGCGAGGTAGGCGACGGCCAGGATGGTGGCGGCGAGCGTCGTCTGAACCCCCTCGGTCCGCTCTAACTCCCGGTCTTCCAGCATGTAGAAGCCCAGCCGGACCACCGCCATCGCGACGAACAGCGCCGGCACGCCGACCAGCACGACCGTCTCCGGCGTCGAGCCGCCGAGTGCAGGCCGGGCGAGGGCGAAGACGAAGACGGCGGGCGCGACGGCGAAGGAGGCGACGTCGGCCAGCGAGTCGAGGTGGTCCCCGACCGGGGTGCTGCCGCGCGCCCGGGCGACGACGCCGTCGAGACCGTCCGCGATGGCCGCCAGGAGGAGCAGGCGGGCGGCGAGCGCGGGCTCGGTGATGGCGACCGCAACCGCGAGGAACCCGACCGCCGCGTTGAGGACGGTTACGGCGTCGGCCAGCCCGAGCTGGCCCAGGAAACGCGGCTGCATGGCTCTGTCTCGCGGGTCGGCAACGGCCGCCTTAGTAGGTTCGCTTCCGTCCGCAACCGGGGGGAATATCGGTCTCGGGGCCGAACCTCGTCCAATGGATCGCCGTGCGTACCTGGCGACGGTCGGTGCGGCCGTGACGGCGGCCGTCGCCGGGTGTCCGGACGGGGGCCTCTCCGAGTCGGAGTTCGACGTCGGGATGTCGGCCAACGCGTTCCTGCCGGACACCTACGAGGCGAACGGCGGTGGGGGGAGCATCAGGGCCGGCGAGACGTACGAACACACCTTCGACACGCCCGGCAACCACCGCTACTTCTGCATCCCGCACGAGCGCGACGGGATGACCGGCGTCGTCGCCGTCAGTGAATAATGACCGGATCCCCGCGTGGGCTACCGCCGTCGTCGCGCCAGGAGCACGGCCGCGACGAGCGCCACCACGGCGGCCGAGGGCCCCATCCCCGGCCCGTCGCCGTCGGTCTCGTCGTCGGAATCGTCCCCGTCCGCGTCCCGGGTGTCGGTCGCGGTCGATCCGCCGGTCGACGTCGGTGAGCCCACGGGCGTCGGCGAGGCGGTCGGCGTCGGCGTCCCGTTCGGCGGCGATCCAAGCGTCTCGCGGGCCTCCTCGCCGTTCTCGCAGGCACAGACGTACACGTACGTCGAGAGCATCGTGACGCCACGGAACTGCTTGTCGTCGGGTTCACAGTCCCGGTTGCCCTCCTCGGTGCATGCCGTAGCGACGCTGCCGTTGAGGAACGCCTCCACCTGGTACCAGCCCGGCTTGTCCGTCATCGTCAGACACGGCCCGTCGTTCGACCCGTTGCCGATGGCGAGGACGACGGCGTCCTCGCCGGCCAGGTACGGCGGGTCGCCGCCCACCATACCGTCGCTGTCCCACTCGTAGAACTCGACGGTGACGGCCTCCTGCCCATACCTGGTTCTCAGCCGGTGATCGATCAGGGTCTCGTCGGTGGTCGTGCCCGAGTCGTCGTTCCCGCGGTCGATGCCCAACACCCCGGTGTTCCTCGACCCGAAACACTCCCTGAAGTCGATCCAGTAAGCCCGAACGACGACGGTGTCGAGCCAGAGGCCCTCCTCGGCGTCGACATCGGCGAACGCCCCCTCGGCGGCGATCGAGGCCTCGAGGCTGGCGTTGTCGTCGTTCCGGTCGCCCGGGTAGTGGTCCGTCGAGTCGGGGAACGTGATCGTTACGTTCGTCTCGCCCTCGGCGGTGTCGTAGGTCGGGGCGCTGTCGGGGTCGTGCTGGTCGGCAGCGGCGGCACCGCTCGCCGCCGCCAGGAGGACCACCGCGAGGAGGCAGGCGAGGACGACCGAGCGTCCGTACCGACGGGCGTTCGAGTCGGGCGTGTCGAGGGTGTTCATCGGCCACCGCCTCCGGACGTGGGAGGTCGCGTGCATATTCCCTCCACCAGGGGAGGCTATTTCATGGTACGGGCCGGGCGCCCACCGCAAGTCGTTAACGCCCGCCACCGATGGAGGACCGACCGGTCGCCCCTCGAAGGGAGAATACGGGAACGGGCTGCCGGGTCAGACCGCCTCGTCGTCGACGCCACCGTCCGATTCGTCGTCGTCTCCGGCCGGCTCCGTCCGATTCTTCTTCATCTCTGCCCGGCTCGTCGATGGCTCCTTCGAATTCCTCGTCGACGTCTCCGTCTCACTCCTCGACGTCGACGGCCGCCTCCTCCTGGGCGGCGACCTCCTCCGGGCGGGCCGAAAGGCGGGTCTTCTGGACCTCGACGCGGCGGAGCGGGTAGATCGTCAAGGTCCGCTCGGCGGCGGCCTCCTCGACCAGCTCGACCATCGTCTCGCGGACGGCCCGCTCCTGGCTGCGGTCGGCGTTCTTCGTGGTGTAGGCGACGGGCTGGACCTCGAGCCGGTAGTCGTCCGTCGTGAGCACCGTGAGGAAGGCGTCGACCTTCGAGGTGCCGCGGCGGGTGAGACTCCGGAGGTAATCGCGGGTGAGTTCGTGCTGGACGAACTCGGTGTAGGCCGCGTCGCTCCCGACGTCGGTGACCTGGAACGTCAGTTTGGTGTTGTTCTCGCTCGGGTCGTCCCGCAGGTCGCCGAGCGTCGTCTCGATCGTGCGGTCGTAGACCTGCTCGGGCTCGTCGGCGGGTGTCTCACCGAGTTCGGCGCGGTCGAAGATTTCGGGCGCCATCACGGTGTACCATCGCTTCTCCTGGGTCTGCTTCGATACGGATCGTTCGCTCATGGGTGGGTGTCGTGGTCGGTCAGTCGCTCTGCGACGGCGAGGTTCGTCACGTAGTCGTCGACGGTGGTCCGGAGGCCGGCGGTCGAGTCGCGGCTGATGGTCGTCTCGACGACGCGGTCGCCGCCGTCGTCGACCGCGACGCGGGTCGTCATCTCGTCGGTGTTGTCGGGCCGGACGGCGGCCGCAACCGCCGTGGGCCGGTCGTGGCGCGTCCGGAGGGTGGCTTCGGGTGTCATCGCGCCTCCCGAAACGCCTCGAGGTAGTCGCTGGCGGTGCCGTCGAAGGTCGCCGCGCCGCGGCCCTCGCGGACCGCCGCGCGGCCGTCCAACGCGGCGGCCGCCTCCCGGACCGGGGTCGCAACGCTCGTCCCGTCGGCGGCGACGACGGCCGCGCGGCCGTCGGCGAGCGTCAGCGCGACCGGTTCCGGCGACCGGTAGGCGAACTGGAGCCGGGCGACGGTCGACAGCGGCGCGCCGGCGTCGACCCGCGCGACGGTGAAGCCGTCGTAGCGGCCGGTGTCGGCCAGCCGGAGCGCCTCGTGGGCGCGGTGGCCGTTCTCGCGCCAGGTCGACCGCGCGGCGGCCTCGACGTCGCGGCCGAGCGCCAGCGCGATGCCGACGCCGGGCCTGTCGGCCGCGAGCGCCGAGAGCACGTCGGCGTAGCCGCCGAGCGTCTCGAAGCGCTCCGTCTCGTGGGGCCGCAGCGCCCGCTGGACCGACTCGGCGGCCCGCGGGGCGGCGTCCTCGACGGCCGCCAGTGCGACGGCCGAGGCGAGCGCGCGCCGGTCCGGGTCGTCGCCGTCGAGGCGCTCGACGAACGAGGCGGCTGCGGCCTCGTCGCCGGAGAAGCCGGCGTGGACGAGCGTCGACGCGGCCAGCCCCTCGGCGGGGTCGGCGGTCGGGACGGCGACGCCGGGCCGACGCTCCAGGCCCGCGGCCTCCAGTAGCCGACCGGACGGCGCGGCGCCGGCGCACACGCCGCCGGCCAGCGCGAGCGTGGGGTCGACGGCGTCCGGGGCGAGGTCGTCGGCGACGTCTGCGGCGGCGACGGACACGGGGCTCTCGGCCAGGGCGGCGTCGGCGCCGGTGCGCTCGTGGCCGATGGCGACGACGCAGTCGGCGTCGGTGGCCGGCGGCTCCGGGACGTCGGCGACGCTCGCCTGGTACGGGGTGTCGACGGCCGCCAGCGCGCGGGCCACAAGTCCCGTCGCGGCCAGCGCGTCCCCGTCGGCCGTCCCGACGAGGCGCACGAACTCGGCCTCACGCAGGGCTGTGACTGCGTGACCGGGGGCGTCCTCGCGCGGGCGGCCGGCGGCGGACATCGGTCAGTCCCTCGTCTCCAGCAGTTCCGTCGCCTCGTCGTACTCGTAGGTGAACGACTCGTCGAGTTCGTCGCCGCGGTAGTAGTCGACCAGCCGCCGGATCTTCGACTCGGTGTTCTGCAGGGCGCGCTTGTTCTGGGCGTCGCCCGGGTTCTCGGCCATGTGGTCGCGGAGCCCGACGGCCCGCTCCATCAGGTTCCGGAGGTCCTCCGGCAGATCCGGCGCGGCGTCGTGAGCCTCGAGGATCTCGGTGACCTTCTTCCCGGTGGCGAGTGAGACGTCCGGGACCGGCGTGCCCTGGACGCCCTCGTCGCGCAGCTTCAGCCCGATCAGGCTCGGGTCGTGGCCGGCCTCGGCCAGTTCGACGACGCGCTCCTCGATGGCCTCGGCGTCGACGTCGCTCCACTCCGGCGGCTCGTCTGCCGTGGGGCGGTCCGATCCGGACGACCCGCGACGGCGTGAGTGCATTCGTGCCATGCTTGTCGGTTGGAACAGCACGGACCGCTGTGGTCGGCGCGGCTGCCCGCGGCCGGCGGCAGCGCCGACCGCTGGCGTGACGCCAGCACTACCGCAATCCCGAGCCGGCCAAGCGGCCGGCGAGTCAGATTTGCGGTCGTGCGGTTCCCGTCCGTCGGTGGTGGCCTCGTCCACAAAACCGTTACTACTCGGCACAGGGGCACTGTTCGGATTAGGATGCCGTTCGTCAGACTTCTCGACTCACCGGGTTCAGGGCCTCAGTCGGCCTCTCGGAGAACCGTATTGGGCGGGACTCCGCAAGGGGTCGGCGGCTCGGGGAAGGACGGCGACGGTGAGCCGAGCGCAGCGAGGCGAACGTCGCTGGACGAGCGGCGCGAGTCCAGCGGCACAAGCACTGGAGCGAGCGGGCGGCCGACCGGAGGGAGGCCGCCGGATGAGCGAGCGGCGACGCCGCGAGCAGTGAGCGAAGCGCGCAGCGAGCCGCCCGACCCGAGAAGCCGGGGGCTTGCGTCCACCGGAGTAATACTCCACGCGTAAACTGAACACTGCCCGGCATGGTGTCGGCTCGCGGACGCGCAGGGAGCCGTGGGACGGGAACGCCTAAGCGCCGCCGGCGAAAACGCCGGGCCGTGACCGTCGCTGCGGACCGCATCGAGCGACTACACGAGCTGGCACGGGCAGCCGCCCGCGATGGTGACACGGGCCTCGCCCGGCGGTACGTCCGGCGCGCCAGACGCGTCGCCGAGCGCAACCGCCTGCCGTTGCCGGACCGGTTCAAGCGGTTCAGCTGCGACGCCTGCGACGCCTACCTGGTCCCGGGACGGACCGCCCGGGTCCGCACGCAGTCCGGCCACGTCGTCGTCACCTGCGACTGTGGCGAACACGCGCGGTACCCATACTGACCGCGCTGGCTCGCCGCCCCGCAGTCCGGAACCTTGCGACGCCGCTCGAGTGCGTCCCACGCAGCACGCGACCCGCCGGCGTGTCGATTCTCCCACTCTTATTTGCCGGGCGCCTCAACGCGACGTATGACAGATCGGACGCTTCGCGAGCGGGCCCACGACCTCGACGTGACGGTGTGGGTCGGGAAGGCGGGTGTCGAGGCGGTCGCCGAGGAGCTGTCCGACCAGCTCGACGGCCGGGGGCTGGTGAAGGTGAAGTTCCTCCGGGCGGCCCGCGGCAGCACCACGACCGAGTCGCTGGCCGAGGACCTCGCCGACCGGGTGGACGCCGAGGTC
>PXRI01000025.1 GCA_003021005.1 Halobacteriales archaeon QS_1_69_70
CGACCGAGCCGATAAGCGGCGCGAGCCTGGGACAGGTCTACGTCGCGACCTACGAGGGCCGCCGCGTGGCCGTGAAGGTCCGGCGGCCGGGCGTCGAGCGACTGGTCGAGACGGACCTCCGGGTCATCCGGTGGTCGTTGCCCCTGGTGATGCGGTTCGTCGACGAGTCCCGCTCGTTCTCCCTGGAGACGCTGGCCGACGAGTTCGAGACGACCATCCGCGAGGAGATGGACTACGAGCGCGAGCGCCGGATGCTCGAGGAGATCGGGGAGAACTTCGCCGACACCGATAGGATCCGGATCCCGTCGTCGGTGCCGGAGGTCTCCACACGCCTCGTGCTCACCATGGAGTACGTCGGCGGGACGAAGATCTCGAACCTCGCGGACTTGGACGCCATGGGCGTCGACCGCACGGCGCTTGCGACCACGCTCCAGCGGGTCTACCTCCAGATGATCGTCGAGGACGGCGTCTTCCACGCCGACCCCCATCCTGGCAACCTCGCGGTCGAGGACGACGGCACCATCGTGTTCTACGACTTCGGGATGTCCGGCCGCGTGGACCCCTACGTCCAGGGGCAGATCGTCGACTTTTACATGGCGGTCGCGCGCCGGGACACCGACGCCATCCTCGACACCCTCGTCGAGATGGGCACGCTCAGCCCCGAGGCCGACCGCGAGGTGATGGCGAACGTGATGGAGCTGGCGATCGCCGACGCCCGCGGCGAGGAGATCGAGCAGTACCGCGTCCAGCAGATCATCCAGCAGGTCGAGGACACCATCTACGAGTTCCCGCTCCGGCTGCCGCCGAACCTCGCGCTGGTCCTGCGGGTCGCCACGGTCGTCGAGGGCGTCTGCGTCACGCTGGACCCCGACTTCGACTTCATCGCGGTCGCGACCGACTTCCTCCGGGACCAGGGCTACGTCGAGGAGACCGCCCGAGAGGTCATCCAGGCCCGCTCGGCGGAGTTCCGCGATCTCGGCGAGTCGCTGGTCCGCGTCCCGCCCAAGCTGGAGCAGACCCTCGACAGCGTCCAGCGGGGCGACGTCACCGTGCAGTTCGAACTCGACGACGACGAGGCCGCGCTCGACCGGCTGGCGAAGCGGCTGATCCTGGGGGGCCTCCTGTCGGCAACCGTGATGGCCTCGGCCGTCCTGTACGCCTTCTCGACGCCGGTCGCGACGCTCGTGCCGCTCGTCGTCGCGGTGCCGGTCGCGGTGCTGTTGTGGCGGTCGTTCCGCAGCCGGCGCGGGATCCGCGCCCGTCCGCAGTTCACCCGCCAGCAGATGCGGCAGCGCCGCGAGGAGGACCGGGAGTAACCCGCTCGGTAGCAACGGCCCCGTCCGTTGCCCCGAGTGAATCTGTATGTAGCGGGTGGCCCCATCGGATCCCCCCTACGATCCTATTGCTCATCGTGGTCATGATCCCGGTCCGGCACGTCCAGAACGTCATCGGGGTATATACCGTCACGCTTGGCTTCGAGCGTCGCCGGGCCGGGATGTTCGGCCCCGGCGGCCGGTGGCTATCTCTTTCGATCACTCGGGGAGATCCCGGTACAGCCAGTAGGTAGCCATGACTAGAACGACGAGCCCGCCGGCGAATACGAATATCCCGGGTGAGTAACTCGTGACTGCTGCTAGATCGGGCCCCGTCGGCGGAGGTGTCGGTGTGGGGGTGAGGGAGACATTCGTTGCTGCATCGGTACCCTGGGCTGGAGTGGGCGTGAGATTCCCGGGTGTCGACCAGGTCTGTGCGTCGAGTGTGTTCGCTAATTTGTGAATGAGAAGACTCACGACTGTGAGGATGGCTACGCCGCCGAGGAATCTCCGCAATAGCGAGCGGATCTGTTCGGTTCGGGAGGGGCGTCCGGTCAGGAGGACGAGTGCCTCGTTGGTGGGGGCGTAAACGTCCATTTCGACCCCACGCGAGGAGTACGCCGTTTCGATGGCTTCGACGAGGGTAGCCCCCTCGAGCTTCTGGAGGTGGTAGTGGATATTCTGTACGGAGGTGTCGAGTTCGTCTGCCAGCTCGGCCGGCGGTAACGGATCGTCGTAGAGTGCTCGTAGCACCGACCGGCTGGTCGGCGATGCGAGGGCGTCGAACACTTGGTCGGCCTCCTCGCCGGTCAGGTCCAGCGTCTGAACCACGTTCTGGTAATCCGGGTCCGGATCGGGGCCCGGGAGGAGGTATTCCCGCATGCTATCGGTCGTTCACCTCGTTTCCACTACCAGCACATAACCACCAGGATAGATGAAATCGGTCTTTCATCGTCGAATCCAGGCATACTAGTCCGTGTTCTGTCACTTCTATCCGGGCTACACGGTGCAAGAGCTGGACGAACTGTCGGCGGATGGTTTCGGGCAGGATAAAATCCTGATTTGTTCGTTGCGATCGCTTATTGCCCTGTACCTGGCTGTTTTCCGTATGCGAGACATCCCGGGTACCTTCCGACAGACCAGGCGGTCGTGGCTCGCGACGTGTGCAGCGGTGAGCGTACCTGGCTGCATCGGGGCCAACAGTCCAGGCGATAATGGGTCCACCCCGATTGTAGACACTCAGTCCCACGGGCCGACGAGATGGCGGGCCGAATTGGATGCGGAGCCGACCAAGCCCGTTGCGGGCCACCTCGTGAATGTGGGTGCTGGGTCGCGTGTCCATGGGTTCGACCCTTCGAGTGGCGAGGAAGTCTGGGCCAGATCGATACCGGGGCCAGTGAGAGATCTCGAATCTGGCCGTGAGACGCTCCATGTCATTTCCGAAGTGGCGAGCGGTCGGCGTCTCCACGGGCCGGAAATCAGGATTACGGCACTCGATGCACCGACGGGTGAACAGCGGTGCGAAGCCGAATTGGGCAATCGGAGGGTATTCGCGTCGGGGGATTCCCGAATTTTCCTCAACGACCAAACGGACGTGGTGCCCGCAGAGGTTGACGTGTCCGCAGTTGACGGGCGGGATGGATCGGTGCTCTGGACGCGGAAGATGGCGTATCCTCGGAAAGCAGTCCTTGGTGACAACCGGCTTTTCATTGCCGGCCACGACGGCATCTATGCGATCGAAGCGGACAGTGGCGACCAGCAATGGCGTTTTGGCTGGGAGGAGTTTGGGTACCAGTCGTTCGTCGTTGGGGGTCGTATCGTCGCCGGGGTCGAGGGGTCGGTCTCCGAGGGGTTGACGCTCCACGTGTTGGACCGAGATGGATCTCATCTCTGGTCGTTCGATGATTGGCAACCTGTCGGGGTAACCGCCCACGACGATCGGCTATTTGTCGGTGGCGAACGGTTCGGGGCATTCGATGCGGCAACTGGAAAGGTCGAATGGTCGGTGGCTCGCAGGGGCGGCGTCTATCACGCACCGACCCACTCGGGGTCGATCCTCGTCGGTGGAGACGACGTTCGGGCGTACGCCCTGAGCGATGGAACCGAACAGTGGCGATACGAGGCCGAATCGAGCGACCTTTCGCCATCGATGGTGGTGGACGAGACCGCCTACGTTTTGGGTGCTGCATCGGTAGATGATGAGCCTCGGCGGGTGACGGGATTGGATCTGGATACCGGCGAAGAACGGTGGCAGGTGGCCACTGACTCGGATCTAACAGCGGTTGCTGGTTCAGATTACGGCGCGTATGTGAGTGACGAGAGCGGGGTATTGTACGCGTTATCCTGAGATTTAACCGCGATACGAAACCAAGGCTTGGTCGGTGAACGGAGGCAAAGTGATTCAAAGACAATTTATGCCACGGCTCGGGTCGTTCCAAGGATTCGAGCCTCGTCGATTATCGTGTCCGCCCGTCGGCCAAGGTCGCCGATAACTGGTTCGTCGAAATACTGGTGAGCCTGACAGTAGGTTTAGCCGTCGTGTGGAGGGAGTTGTCACAACCTGTTTTAAGAGAGTGCTTCCTGTCGCGCACGGACCATGTAGGGACGCATCACCCGGGCCCAAGCGTGAACAGACCCGACGAGTACCGGCGTCCGGCGTGCCCGGGAGGCCGAGGCCCGATGAGGCGTCGCAGCTTCCTCCGGTCGGCCGGCGTCGCCGGCGCCGGTCTGGCGGGGCTCGGCTCGCTCGGAACCGCGGCGGCGACCCACCAGGACTACCGCTACCCCGGGACGTTCCCGGCACCCTCGGTCAAGGAGATCGTCACGCAGGATGGGTGGGCGTTCTGTACCTCGTCCCGCGGCATCCTCACGAACGACCTGAGCGACCCCACGGCGCCGTCGTTCGCGGACCGTGTCCAGGGTGACGACATCACGTCGACCCACGACGTGAAGATCGACACCTACGAAACCGACAATTGCGTGGGGATGCGGATCGCCGTCCTGACCCACACCTGGATCCACGACTTCCGGGGGATCTCGGTGTTCGACGTCACCGACCCCACGGACATCCAGCACCTGACCACGACCGAGACCGCCGGCACCGTCCACAACTGCTTTTTGAAGGAATGCTACGCGTACCTGACGATCCATGCGGGCGCCTCGGCGCGGGTGGTGATCTACGACCTCGGCGACCCGTGGAACCCGACGACCCTGGAGGGCGAAGACGACGCCTACGAGACCTATCGGGGCGTGCCCGACAACGAGTACAAGGACTGGCGAGTCCTGGAGGCAGGCGAACGCCCGGGACGATCAGGCCGGCACCGCGATGCACGACATCCACGTCACCGCGGACGCGGGCGCGAGCTAGTGTGGCTCGCCGACGTGGACTCCGGCGTCGCAGTCGTCTACGTAACGGACGAACAAAACCCGGCGTGATCGTGCACTTCGGTGCGGTCGACGATGTCTACGACGCCGACGCCTGACGGCCGACCCGTTTTTTCACGCCCACGGGCGGACGTGGGGTATGCAGATCCAGCCGTTCGCACTCGAGCGGTTCTTCGCCCGCCACGAACACGACGCCGACGTGATGCTCGCCGAGTCGGGGATCCGACCGCCTCCCGTCGCGGAGTTCGACACCGAGCCCGACTCGCTCGGGTACGTCGTGCCCACGGACGGCGACCCCGAGTTGCGCGCCACGCTCGCCGACCGGTACGACCGGCCGGCCGCCGAGGTCGTCTGCACCACCGGTGCCCAGGAGGCCAACTTCACCGCGTTCGCGGCGCTCGTCGACGACCACGCCGTCTGCGTCACGCCGACCTACCAGTCGCTGCACGCCGTCCCGGACGCCGTCGGCGAGGTCACCCGCGTCGGCCTCGATTCCGCCGGGTGGACACTCGACGTCGAGGCAGTCAAGGAGGCGGTCCGGCCCGGGACCGACGTCGTCGTCCTGAACAATCCGAACAATCCCACGGGTCGGTACCACGACCGGGAGACGGTCGCCGCGCTGTACGAAATCGCCGCGGACGCCGACGCCTACCTGCTGTGTGACGAGGTCTACCGGCTGCTTGCCGAGGAGCCGCTGCCGCCGGTCGCGGCGATGGGCGAGCACGGCGTCTCCACGTCGAGCGTGTCGAAGGCCCACGGGCTGGCGGGCTGCCGGTTCGGCTGGCTCGCCGGCCCGCCGGCCGTCGTCGACGCCGCGACGCGCTGGACGGACTACACCACCATCTCGCCGTCCACGTTCGGCCAGCACGTCGCCAGACAGGCCATCGAGCGTCGCGAGAAGTTGCTCGCCGAGAACCGGGCGCTCGCTGCCGACCACCGCTCGATCGTCGCCTCCTTCCTCGACGAGCACGGCCTCGGCTGGTCCGACCCCGACTGCGGCGTCAACGCGCTGGTCGAGGTCCCGGACGGCTTCGACGGCGGCGAGCAGTTCTGTCACAGCCTCGTCGAGGAGGAGTCGGTCGTGCTGGCACCCGGGGAGGCATTCGGGGTCCCCGACAGGTTCCGCATCGGGTACGGGCTGCCGCGGGCGGAGCTAGCGGAGGGGTTAGAGCGGCTCGAGCGGTTCATCGAGCGGAACGGCTGACCGGTCGAACCGGTTTTGATCGACGGGAACGTAGCCACCGACGTGCGCGCCGACGCGGTCCTGTTCGACGTCGACGACACGCTCTGCCGGTACCGGCGGTCCGGCGCGGCGATCCTCGCGGCGGCCTTCGACCGGACCGGCCACGAGCCGTTCATCAACCTCCAGGAGTACCACGACCGCTACCCCGAGTTCGTCGACGACAGCGACTCGATGGGTGACCTCCGGGCGCAGTGCTTCGCGGCCATCGCCGCCCGGCTCGCGGCTTTGCCGCTCGCCCATTCCGAGGCCTCCCTCCGGTCGGCCTCGCAGGCTACGACCCGTCGGTCGGCCGCCGGGTCGCCGCCGCCTACGCCGACGAGCGCGACCACGGCAACGTCGAGCCGCTGGCCAGCGTCGACGAGGCGCTGTCCGCGCTAAAGGATGTGCCGCTCGGCGTCGTGACGAACGGCGGCCCGGCGATGCAGTCGGCGAAACTGACGACGCTCGAACTCGAGGACGCCTTCGACGTCGTCGTCCACGGCGGCTACGACGCGCCGGCCAAACCGTCGCCCGAGCCGTTCCACCGGGCGATGTCGTCGCTCGACGCCTGCCCCGGCCGGACCTACCACGTTGGGAACTCCCTGTCGTCGGACGTCGCCGGCGCCAGGGCCGCCGGCGTCCGCGCGGTCTGGCTGGCCGACGGGACCGCCCGCCCTGAGCCCGAACCCGACCACACCGTCGACGCGCTGGCCGACGTGCCGCGGCTCCTCGACGACGACTGATATCATCGACGACGACTGATACGGTCACTCGACGGGCATCACGTCCGTGACGGTGCCGACGCCCTTCGAGCGGCCCTCCCGGAAGACGAACCGCTGGCCCGCCTCGACGAGGTACGGCCGGAACTTGAACCGGACCCGCGCCGTGCCGGTGTCGCCGGGCAGGAGCTGGCCGCCCGCCGGGTGGATGGAGGCGGTCTCGCTCACCGTCTCGAGGTGGACGACGGGCTCGTAGCCGTCGTGGATGCGGGTCGGGTGGTTCAACACCATCACCTCCGCGGTGAACTCCCGGACCGGCTTCGGATCCGCGTCCCGCGGGACCAGCACCATCCCGCGCTCGAGGTCGGGCTCGCCGATGCCCGACAGCGCGATGCCGACGATCCGGCCGGCCGACGCCGACTCGACGCGGTGGTAGTGCATCTCGATGGAGCGGGCCTCGACCTCCCGGAAGGCGCCGTCGGCCAGCGGCCCGACGAGGAGTTCGTCGCCGGCCGCGACGGTGCCCGACCGCACGGTGCCGGAGGCGACCGCGCCGACCCCGGTCACGTTGTAGGTCCGGTCGACGTACATCGAAAAGTCGCCGGTGGCCTCCCCGGTCTTGGGCAGCCGCTCGAACAGCTCGTCCAGCACCGCCAGCCCGTCCATCGTCACGGCACTCGTCGTGACGACTGGGACGACCTGCTCGTTTATCTCCTCGATGGCCGCCTCGACGCCGTGCCGCTCGACGGACAGCGGCGTCCGGTCGGCGTCACGCAGCAGCCGCTCGACCTCCCGTTCGACCTCGGCCAGCCGCCCGTCCGTCACCGCGTCGGCCTTCGTGACCGCGACGACGGTCGGGAGGTCGGTCGCCAGGAGGATGCCGAGGTGCTCGCGGGTCGTCTTCGTCGGCCCGTCGTCGGCAGCGACCACGAGCAGGCCGTAGTCGAGCTTCTGGCCGACGAGCCCGCGGATCGTCGTCCGGAGCCACGGCTCGTGGCCGACGGTGTCGACGAAGGAGACGAGCCGGTCGGCCTCCTCGACGACGCGGGCACGGTCGGACTTCCGGTGGGGGTTGTCCATCCGGACCGCGCCGTCGTCGTCGAAGCCGTAGACGCCATAGGAGAGGTCCGCCGAGAGCCCGCGCTCCATCTCGTGGGGCTGGACGTCGAGGAAGCTCCGGGTGCCGCCCTGGCCGTCGTCCGGGTCGCCGGTGACGAGCGACCCGACGAGCGTCGACTTGCCGTGGTCGACGTGCCCGGCCGTCCCGACGACGATGTGGTCGTCATCGACGTCGAGGACGGCGCCCTCCGAGAGCGTCGCGACGCCCACGAGGCCCGCGGCGTCCTCACCACGTCCTCCGTCGGGGTCCGACGTCGCGGTGCCGTCCTCGCCGACGCCCCACGTCTCGACGTCGTCGATGTGGGCGCCGGCCTCCTCGGCGATGAGCGACAGGACGTCCATCGACTCCGAGAACGCCTCTGGCTCGATGCCGGCGATGCCGCCATCGTCGGTGACGCCGACGACGTAGGTCGCCTCGCCGTCGCCGGAGAGCACGCGGTGGCGCAGCTGGGCGACGAGCGACTCCAGCCGCCCGTCGCCGAGGTGGACCGCCCGGGTGAGCCGCTCCTTGAACTCGACGCTGCCGCCCTCCCGTTCGCCGCGCTCTAGGGCCCGCCGGAGCGCGGCCCGGTCGGCGCTCATCTCGTCGGGGGGTTTCGACCACATCGCTAAAAGGGTTCCCCCGGAAGCGTCGACAGCACGGCCGTAGGTCCATATATGTCTGGGTACGGCTACGGTCCCCTCCGGAGTCGACCGCCGAACGGGACCGGGCGGGACCTGCCGTCCGCCCGACCAAGCTATTTTACACGCCGGCGCCGAACCCCGGATGGATGTCCACGCCCACCGACGGTTCGGTAGACCGGAGCGACCCCGACTACGTCGTCTGCTCCGACTGCGAGGCGAAGGCCGCCACCTCCTGGTCGTTCTGCCGGAACTGCGAGGCCTCCCTGGACGACGCCCTGCCGCCCGGCGAGGCCGACTTCGTGGACGACGACCTGCCGGCTTTCGACGGGGCGGACGGCTGCCTGAAGTGCGGCCACGGATCGGCGACCATCGACAGCGTCGCGACGACCGGCGACGGCCTCTCGCGGCTCTTCGACCTCCAGAACCGGTCGTTCGAGGTCGTCGTATGCGACCGCTGCGGCTACACGGAGTTCTACCGGGCCCCGAAACGGGACGACATCCTCCTGGACCTCTTCTTCGGGTAACAGTCGCCCGCCGGTCAGGCCGCCGACCGGACGTGCTCTACCGCCTCGAGGAAGCCGTCGGCGAAGGGTGCGTCGGTCACCTCGTCGGCGGCCGCCCGGGCGGCGTCGTCGGCGTTCGCCACGGCGTAGGAGCGGCCGACCGCCTCGAACAGCGCGGCGTCGTTCTCGGAATCGCCGACTGCAACGAACTCCCCGGGCGACCGGTCGAGGAGGTGGGCGGCCGACCGGAGCCCGGAGGCCTTGTCGACGTCGGTGGCCGTAACGTGGTAGGCGTAGCCGGTGTCAACGACCTGCATGCCGTGGTCGGCGGCGATACGCTCCAATAGCTCCAGGGGTTGCTCGCGGGACACGGCGAGTTCGGTCTCCCGCCAGCGGTTCACCGGGTCCACCGCGCCCCACCCGAGGTCCTGGCCCGACTCGCGGTAGGCCTCGCCGACGGCCCGGGCGGCCTCGGGGTCGCCGTCGTGGACGAGTTCGTCAGCCGCGTCGACGTAGACGACGCCGCCGTTCTCGGCGACGACGTTCGAGGGGATGCCGAGGAACGCACAGAGCGCGACCGGATAGGGGAACGCCTTCCCGGTGGCGACGATGACCGGCGCGTCCCAGTCGCGGAGCGGGTCGATCACGCGGGGGTCGATGGACGTGTCGGGACGGGTCAGGGTGCCGTCGATGTCGACGGCGAGCGGCGGGACCATGCCCGAGGGTCGTCCGCCGCAGGTATCAAGCCCGGTGGCCGCCTACTGCCACCCGATGACGGTCTCGCAGGCGGTCGGCGACGTCCACGCCGTCGACCCGGCCCTGCTCGGGACGCCGGGTGCGCTCACGCTGTACGTCGTCGACGCCCCCGAGCCGGCGGTGGTCGACACCGGGTCGGCGAACTCGCCGCCGGAGATCTACGACGCGCTCGACAGGCTCGGCATCGACCGCACCGACGTCGCCCACGTCCTCGTCTCGCACGTCCACCTGGACCACGCGGGCGGCGCCGGCCACCTGGCCGAGGAACTCCCGAACGCCACGTTCTACGTCCACGAGGACGGCCTGGCGTACCTCACGGACGCCGCCGCGCTGTCCCGGTTGAAGCGCAGCGTCGACCGGGCGATGGGCGTCGAGGACGCCTACGGCCACCCGAAGCTCGTTCCCGAGGGACGTTGCAGCGTCGTCACCGGCGGCGAGCGGGTCGACCTCGGCGACCGCGAGCTGGAACTACTCGACGCCCCGGGGCATGCGCCACACCACTACGCCGCCTACGACCCCGCGACGGAGGGCCTGTTCTCAATCGACGCCGCCGGCATGCACCTGGCCGGCGAGATGCGACCGACGACGCCCCCGCCTGGCTTCGACCTCGAGGCGAACGTCGAGACGGTGCGGCGGCTGCGGGCCCTCGAGCCCGCCGTGAACTTCTACGGGCACGTCGGGCCGGGCGGCGAGGACGCCGTCGGGGAGCTGGACCGCTACGAGGCGATGTTGCCGGAGTGGGTCGAGCGTGTCGATGGGCTCCGGGCGGAGTTCGGTCAGGACGTGGAGGCCATCGTCGACGCGCTGGACCCGGGGTGGCATAGTCCGACCGTCCAACGGGACGTCGCCGGCGTCTTGGACTATCTCAGTGACGACGAGGGCGAAAGCGAGCCGCGAGGCCGAGCGTAGCGAGGCCTCGGTATGAGCGAGCGGGAGGCGCGAGGCGCGACCGGAGGGAGCGCCTCGGACTGGTGAGCGGCGAACGCAGTGAGCCGCGAGCAGGGAGCGGAGCGACCGACGACACGCGAGCCGCGAGGCCGAGTGACCGAACGCAATGAGGGAGCGAGTCCTCGAAGCGGAGCGGGACCGCAGGGAGCCGCGCAGCACCCACACCCAAGGGAGCCGCAGAGAGCGAGCCGCGGAGCATCCACACCCCGGGGAGCCGCAGAGAGCGAGCCGCGGAGCATCCATACCCCGGGGAGCCGCAGAGAGCGAGCCGCGGCGTGACCACCGAGCGGAATGCTGACAACGGTCGATCGTTGGGAGAGCGGCCCCGAGGCGGAGCGGGCCGTGGTCCGCGGGCTCAATCGCCGACGGACTCGACGCGGCCGACAGACGGGGTGTGACTGCGGCGGACGGCCCAGGCGGCCAGCACGAACGCGGCGACGGTGAGCGCGAGGACCACGATCTGGCCCGCGTCGCCGAACGCCCGCCGGGCGGCGACGAGCTGGACCACCACGACCGTCGCAGCAAGTCCGGCGGCCGCCGCCACGCGGGTGGCGTCGAGTTCGCGAGCCCACAGCGCACCCGCAGTCAGCGCGGCGAAGGCGCCGAAGCCCGCCGCGTAGTAGACGAGCTGGACGAGGTTACCGAACGTGACCAGCAGCCGCGGCGTCAAGACCATAAGGATCGGGAGCGCCAGGAGGGCGGCGAGGCCGGCGCGGCGGACCCGATCCGGGGTGACGGGCGTCTCGGCGGCGTCCGTCCACACCGAGGCGGCCACGAGCAGCCCGAGGATGGCCGCCGCCAGCCCGAAGTGCAGCGTCAGCACGAGGATGGAGTAGCCGAAGACGAACTCGCGGACCATTACCGTGAACGCGCCGAAGGCCACCTGGACCGGCGTGAAAAGCAGTGCCCCGAGTGTCGCGTAGCGAACGCGGCGGGCGCGGCCGCCGCGCCAGGCGGCAGCGGTCGTGCCGACGACCAGGAGCCCGGTGACCATCGCCACGAGCCGGTGGACCCACTCGATGGCCGACATGAACGTCGCCGGGAACAGCCCGAAGACGGCCCCGTCGCACAGCGGCCACCGGGCCTCGCAGGTGAGGCCGGCGCCGGCGGTCGCGGTGAGCACCCCGAGGAGGGCGGTGACCGCCGTCGCGACGGTGGTCACGACCACCAACCGGCGGAACTCCATGGCGACCGGTCGGTCCCACGGGAGTTTATACCCCGCGGAAGCGGGCGACGCGCCTGGCTGCCGGCCGGCGTCGGTCGCGGGCCGGCGGCAGGACCCCATCAGTACGAGGAAGCCGCCGACGATGCGGAGCGCGCCGACCGCGCCACGCCCCCTTCCGATCCATTAGCCGTCCGGTGCTCGAGGCCGAATCGAGATGCAGCCCCAGCATCGAGTCGGCGACGGTCCACGCCCGGCGGAGGGGACGGGCGTGCCGTTGGGTAGCTTTTTGGGGGCGCTGGACGGACCCGTCGTATGGGACTGGACGAGGATTCGCTGGAGTATCACCGGCGGGCGCCGCCGGGGAAACTCGAGATGTCCACGACGAAGCCGACCAACACCCAGCGGGACCTCTCTCTGGCGTACTCGCCGGGCGTGGCGGCGCCGTGCAACGAGATCGCCGAGGACGCCGGGCGGGCGTTCACCTACACGGCGAAGGGCAACATGGTCGGCGTTGTGTCGAACGGCTCGGCCGTCCTGGGGCTCGGCGACATCGGCGCCCAGGCCTCGAAACCGGTGATGGAGGGCAAGGGCGTGCTGTTCAAGCGGTTTGCGGACATCGACGTCTTCGACGTCGAACTCGACCAGGCGGACCCCGAGGCCATCGTCACCTCCGTGGCGGCGATGGAGCCGACCTTCGGCGGCATCAACCTCGAGGACATCACGGCGCCGGAGTGCTTCGAGATCGAGTCCACGCTCCGGGCGGAGATGGACATCCCGGTGTTCCACGACGACCAGCACGGCACCGCCATCATCTCCGGCGCCGCGTTGCTGAACGCCGTGGACATCGCCGACAAGGACCTCTCGGAACTCGAGATCGTGTTCTCCGGCGCCGGCGCATCCGCCATCGCGACCGCCAGGTTCTACGTCCACCTCGGCGCCGACCGCGACAACGTCACGATGTGTGACTCCTCCGGCATCATCACCGAGCGCCGCGCCGAGGCCGACGACGTCAACGACTTCAAGAAGGAGTTCGCCCGACCCGGCCCGGAGGGCGACCTCGCCGACGCGATGGACGGGGCGGACGTCTTCGTCGGCCTGTCCGTCGGCGGCATCGTCGGCGAGGAGATGGTCCGGTCGATGGCGGCGGACCCGATCATCTTCGCGATGGCGAACCCGGACCCCGAGATCGGGTACGAGGCGGCCAAGGCGGCCCGGGAGGACACCGTCATCATGGCGACGGGCCGCTCGGACTACCCCAACCAGGTCAACAACGTGCTCGGCTTCCCCTTCATCTTCCGGGGCGCCCTGGACGTCCGGGCGACGGAGATCAACGAGGCGATGAAGGTCGCCGCCGCCGAGGCGCTCGCCGACCTCGCCCGTCGGGACGTCCCCGACGCGGTCGTCAAGGCCTACGGCGACCAGCCGCTGCAGTACGGCCCGGAGTACATCATCCCGAAGCCGCTCGACCCGCGGGTGCTATTCGAGGTCGCGCCGGCGGTCGCCCAGGCCGCGATGGACAGCGGCTGTGCCCGGACGGAACTGGACCGAGACCGGTACGTCGAGCGGCTGGAGGCCCGCCTCGGGAAGTCCCGCGAGATGATGCGCGTGGTGTTGAACAAGGCCAAGAGCGATCCGAAGCGGCTCGTCCTCGCGGAGGGCGACGACGAGAAGATGGTCCGGGCGGCCCACCAGCTCACGGAGCAGGGGATCGCCGAGCCCGTCCTCGTCGGCGACCGGGCGGAGGTCCGGGCGCACGCCGACCGGCTCGGACTGGACTTCGAACCGGAGGTCGTCGACCCCGAATCAGCGACGCTTGCGCCCTACGCCGAGCGGCTCCACGAACTCCGCAAACGGGAGGGCCTCACGCGGCGGGAGGCCGAGGACCTGATCGAGGACGGCAACTACCTCGGGAGCGTCATGGTCGAGATGGGCGACGCCGACGCCATGCTCACCGGCCTGATGCACCACTACCCCTCGGCGCTCCGCCCGCCGCTGCAGATCGTCGGGACCGCCGACGACGCCGAGTACGCCGCCGGCGTCTACATGCTGACGTTCCAGAACAGCGTGGTGTTCGTCGCCGACGCGACGGTGAACCAGGCGCCGGACGCCGAGGTCCTAGAGGAGGTCACGCGACAGACCGCCGACCTGGCGCGCCGGTTCAACGTCGAGCCGCGGGCGGCGCTTCTGTCGTACTCGGACTTCGGGAGCGTCGACAACGAGGGCACGCGGAAGCCCCGGCGGGCGGCCGACCGCCTCCGGGCCGACCCCGACGTCGACTTCCCGGTCGACGGCGAAATGCAGGCCGACACCGCGGTCGTCGAGGACATGCTCGCGGGCACCTACGGCTTCTCGGCGCTCGACGAGCCCGCCAACGTGCTCGTGTTCCCGAACCTCGAGGCCGGCAACATCGCCTACAAGCTCCTCCAGCGACTGGGCGGCGCCGAGGCCATCGGGCCGATGCTCGTCGGGATGGACCAGCCCGTCCACGTCCTCCAGCGGGGCGACGAGGTCAAGGACATCGTGAACCTCGCGGGCGTGGCGGTGGTGGACGCCCAGGGCGGGACCTGACCGTATCTGTCACTCGAACGAGGGCTCGGGTGGCGGTTCGTGGGCTCAGATACCCGAGTGGCACCGCTGGCGCAGGCCTCCGATGCCGTGTATGGCCGGGCGGGGCCCGTTCTGCTGTCGAAACGTTGATGCTGGGGAGCCTCGACGACGGGAACATGGTTCGTAACGACACGGTCGACCGCCGCTCGTATCTCCGGGCGGTCGCTGCCGGCGGCGTCGCCGTCGGCCTGGCCGGGTGCAACGGGAACGGGAACGGCGAGGGCGGCGTCGAGGTCGCCTTCGAGATCGAGACCGGTGAGGAGTACGGGTTCGGCGTCCGAGAGGGCGAAAGCGACCTCCAGGGAGCGCTCGACGACGGCCTCCAGGCCGCCCGGCAGGACGACGTCTACAGCGACCTCATCGAGGAGTACTTCGGCAACGGCGACGACGCCGGCGACGTCACCGAGGGCGCCGACGGCGGTACCGGCGCCGGCACCATCACGCCCGGAACTGCACCCGGCTTCGCGCCGTTCGAGTTCAAGGAAGGTGGCGAACTCACCGGGTTCGACGTCGAACTCACGGAGGCCATCGTCGCCCGGACCGACTACGAGTTCGGCGGCTTCGAGGAGTTCGAGTTCGACAGTCTCATCCCGGCGCTGCAGGACGGAAACATCGACATGATCGCCGCCGCGATGACCATCACGGACGACCGCGACGAGCAGATCGACTTCTCGAACGCCTACTACGAGGCCAACCAGGCGGTTCTGGTCAGCTCCAGCTCCGACATCGATCCGTCCGGCCGCGAAGACCTCGAAGGTCGGGTCGTCGGCGCCCAGAGCGGCACGACCGGCGAGGGCGAGGTCGACAAGCTGATCGAGGACGGCATCATCTCCGAGGACGACAAGCGGATCTACGACAACTACGAACTCGCGGTCAACGACCTCGAGAGCGGGAACGTCGACGCCGTCATCATAGACGTCCCGGTGGCGGAGAACTTCGCCGAGCGGTAGTCCCCGATCGATGGATATCCTCCCGCTGCAGGCCGGCGACTGGGCGTTCGTCGGGACGAACTGGTGGATCCTTATGCAGGGCCTCTACGTGACGGTGCTTCTCACCGTCGGGAGCCTCCTGTTGGGTTTTCTGGCCGGCTTCCCGGGCGGTGCCATCGAGGTGTATGGCCGGGGACCGCTCCGGTCGGTCGTCCGCGGCGTCGGCGTCCTCCTGCGGGGAACCCCCATCGTCGTGCTCATCGTGCTGTTCTTCTTCGGCGTACAGTGGCCCGACATCGGCGCGGTGCCGCTCGGCGGCTTGCTGCCGTTACCCGCCTTCGAGATCAACGGCCAGGCGTTGCTCGCCTCGACCGCCGCCCTCGGGCTCCGGAGCGCGGCCTACCAGTCGCAGGTGTTCCGGGGCGCCATTCGGAGCATCGACGAGGGCCAGCTCGAGGCCGCCCGGTCGGTCGGGCTGTCGAAGCTCGAGGCGGTCCGCCACGTCGTGGTACCGCAGGCGCTCCGCCGGTCGATCCCGGGCTTCCAGAACGAGTTCACCATCGTGCTGAAGGACACAAGCATCGCCTTCGCCGTGGGGCTCGCCGAACTGCTGACCCGCGGGTTCGAGCTGTTCACCCAGCCGGCGGGCCAGACCGCTGTCGTGGAAATCATCCTCACCGTGAGCGCCATCTACTTCGTGTTGACGTTCCTGACGAACCGGACCCTCGACCGGGTCGAGAACCGCTTTGCGATTCCGACGGGGGAATAGAGCTGATGGCGAGACTGCTCGAGTTCGACGACGTCCACCAGGCCTTTGGCGACGAGAACGTGCTCCGCGGCATCAGCTTCGGGATGGACCGCACCGACGTCGAGGTCGTCATCGGCCCGAGCGGCAGCGGGAAGTCCACCCTCCTGCGGTGCGTCAACCGCCTGACCGAGTTCGACGCCGGCGACATCCGCTTGAACGGCGAGTCCGTCACGGCGATGGACGTCGACGCCCTCCGGCGCCGCGTCGGGATGGTCTTCCAGGGGTTCAACCTGTTCGCCCACCGGACCGGCCGCGGGAACGTCACGCTCGGGCTCACGGAGGTCCGGGACATCCCGAGTGGCGAGGCTCGCCGGATCGCGGACGAGAACCTGGCCCGCGTCGGGCTCTCGGGGCAGGCCGACTCCTACCCGGCGGAGCTGTCCGGCGGGCAGAAACAGCGGGTCGGCATCGCTCGGGCCCTCGCGATGGAGCCGGAGCTTTTGCTGTTCGACGAGCCGACGAGCGCCCTGGACCCCGAACTCATCGGGGAGGTCCTCGAAGTGATGCGGGATCTCGCCGAGGAGGGCATGACGATGCTCGTGGTCAGCCACGAGATGGGCTTTGCCCGGTCGGTGGCCGACACCGTCACCTTCCTTGACGACGGCATCGTCGCCGAGCGCGGCCCGCCCGAACAGCTGTTCGAGCACCCGGAGCGGGACCGGACGCGGGAGTTTCTGGGCGAACTCGACACATGACCGACCGGCGCGGTCGCGGCGTCGACGTCGGCGACCTCCCGGGCGCCCGACGGCTGGTGCTGGTCGGCGTCGGCGTCCTCTTCTGGGGCTGGCTGCTGGCCAGGTGGCTCCACGACTGGGTCCTCGCCCCCGACGTCAACACCAGCGACCGCGAGCCGTTCGTCCCGCCCGCGAGGCTCGAAGCCGTCGCCGAGCAGCTCCACGACCTCGCCGCCGGGGCCGGCGCCGCCGCCGGCCTGCTGGAGTGGCTCGCCGGCGGCGTCGAGTTCGCCGCCTTCGGCGTCGACTCGATGCCCGCGCTGGCCGCGGGCGCCTGGATCACGGTGTATCTCACCGTGCTCTCGATCCTCCTCGGCCTCATGATCGCCATCCCGCTCGCCGTCGCCCGCACCTACGGCGGGCCGGTGCTCCGGTGGATCGCCTTGTCGTACACGGAACTGATCCGCGGGACCCCGCTGCTCGCCCAGCTTTTCGTCCTCTACTTCGGGCTACCGACCACGCGGTACATTCGCGAGTTCCACGGCGTCGGCGAGGGGTTTGTCCCCTACGCCGCCATCTGGGTCGCGGTCATCGGCTTCACCATCAACAGCAGCGCCTACCAGGCCGAGTACATCCGGTCGGCGCTACAGTCGGTCGATCCAGGCCAACTGGTGGCCGCCCGGTCGGTCGGCCTCTCACGGCTGGAGGGCATCCGATACGTCGTCCTCCCGCAGGGGCTCCGCTACGCGATACCCGGATGGACGAACGAACTCGTCTACCTGGTAAAGTACTCCTCGCTCGCGGCGTTCATCACCGTCCCGGAGCTGTTCCGCGCCGCGCGGAACATCGGTTCGGACACGTTCCGCGTCCTCGATATCTACCTCGTGGCCGCGCTGTTCTACCTGGCGCTCGTCCTGACGCTATCGGTGGCGATGAGCCGCTTCGAGGCGGCCGTCGCCATCCCCGGCGTCGGGAGCGCGAGCGAACGGGACTGACGACAGGGCTCGTCGACCCGCGACCGGGCGTCAGGCCCGCACGCCGTGTAGTTCCCGGCAGGTTCTGTGGGTTTTAACAGTGTGGGAACGAATGTCGCCGCTCATGCCGCTGGAGAACCTGCAGGCAGGGGCGCTCTCGGTCGTCCCGGCGCTCGTCGCCATCAGCCTCGCGTGGTACACCCGTGACGCGCTCGTCGGCCTGTTCGTCGGCATCGCCACGGCAGGCGTGCTGTACGGGGCGTTGCACCCATCGACCGTCGGCGTTCCGCCCGACGTCCTGGCAGTCGGCCCGGCACTGGGGGAGGTCGCCCTCCAGGACGGGTCCGACTCCTGGACCGTGTCCCTCGGCGGCGCCCTCGTCGGGGCGGTGTTCGGCCTGACGGTCATCCCGGAGCTGATCGCGACGGCGCCGCTGTTCGACGACGCGTGGTACGTGGAGAACGTCCTCCTCGCCATCTTCGCGATCGGCGGGATGATCGGGCTGATGATCCGAGCCGGCGCGGTCCAGGGGATCCTCGAGGCGCTCACCAACCGCGCCGAATCCGCCGACGACGCCGAGAAGGCCGCGTTCCTCGCCGGTATCGCCGTTCATATCGATGACTACTTCAACTGTCTCGTGGTCGGCTCCATGATGCGCCCACTGACCGACCGGTTCGACGTCTCGCGGGCCAAGCTGGCGTACTACGTCGACAGCGCCGGCTCTCCCGCATCCCGACTGGCCTTCTACTCGACGTGGGGCGCGGCGATGATCAGCTTCATCGGCGCCGGCCTCGTCCAGGCCGCCAAGCAGGGCCAGTTGCCGAACCACATGAGCGGACTCGTCGCGCAGTCCGGCGGCGAGCCGATCGCGGTCAAGGCGAAAATCTGGCCGCTGTTCTTCAACACCTTGCTGACGGGCTTTTACTCGTGGATCGCGCTCGTCATCGCCGGACTCGTCGCCTGGCAGGTGTTCCCCAACATCCTCGAGATGGGCGACGAGGAGGACCGCGCCCGCGCCGGCGAGGGCGTCGTCGGCGAGGACCACGATCCCATGATCTCCCGGGAGATGGAGGCCTACGAGATGTACGAGGGCGCCGACCCGGACTGGCGGAACTTCGCCGTCCCCATCGTCACGATGATTACCGTCGGTCTCGGCGCGATGTTCTGGCGGGGCAGCCCCGTCGTCTACGTGGAGGGAAAGACCGGAACCACCGTGCTGACGCTTTTCGACTGGCTGGGCCTCGCGGGCTATCAGGTCGTCGTCCCGCCGAGCGGTCCCTGGGCGTTCAATATCGGCGGCGTCCAACTGGGCGTCGCCGCCGTCTCGGCGCTCGCCGTCGCGTTCCTCATGTTCCGGTTGCAGGGCAACATCCCGTCGAACGCCGACGGGACCGACGCGATGATGCGGGGCTTCAAGGGCATCTTCCTGGCGGCGCTCATTCTCGCGTTCGCGAGTTCCATTCAGAACGCCGTGACGCTGCTCGGTATCTCCTCGTTCGTCACCAACGTGTTCGGCGGCATCCCGGCCTGGAGCGTGCCGATCACCATGTTCCTGGTGACGAGTTTCGTCAGCTTCTCGGACGGTTCCTCGTGGGCGACCTACGGCATCATGTTCCCGATCGCCATACCCGTGACTTTCGCCACGGGCGCGAACCTCATCCTGGTCCTCGGCGCCGTGTTCTCAGGCGGCATCTTCGGCGACCACTCCTCGCCCATCTCCGACACCAGCGTCCTCGCCTCCTCGACGAGCGGGAGCGACCACATGGTCCACATCCGGACGCAGGTTCCCTACGCGGTCGTGACCGCCGGCCTCGCGGCGGTGTTGTTCCTGGTGACGGCGTTCCTGCTCCCGCAGGGCTTCGCGGTCATTCCGTACTGACGACGTGAATCGGACAGCCACAAGGCGACCGACCCGGGCATCCTGCTTCGACGACCCGGCCTCCTTCTTCGACGCCCCGGCGAAGGACCGCGCCGAGCAGTTCCTCTCGCGGCTGCTGTAGCGGTCCTGACCGTGATGCGTGGCCTCGCCGTCAGGTGAACTCCGAGAGGCCCGCCTGCCCGTCGTCGGAATCGGCCTCCTCGGCCCGGTCCTCGACAGACCGGTCGTCGCCGTCAGCGGCGGGGTCCTCGGCCGACGCATCGGAGCCACCGACGGCGTCGGCGCCGTTGGCGTCCTCTGCGTCGCCGTCCTCGTTCCTCGCCTCCCCGGCCTCGCCACCCGGGCCCGGTGCGAACGCCCCGCCGGAGTGCTCGACGGCCGCCGCCTCCCGCCGCGTTCGGGCCTCCTCGACGATGCCCTGGACCTTGTTCGTCGTCTTCCCCGAGCCGGTGACGAAGGCGACGTGTTCCTCGTCGAGATCGTAGCGGGCCGCCATCCGGACCGTCAGCTCCCGGTTCGTGCAGTGGTGGGTCATCGCCGCCAGGAACGGCATGACCTCCCGGCGGGCCGTCCCGGTGGAGACTCCGGCCTCGGTCGCGATCCGTCCCGCGACTTGGTCCCGCGTGGCATCCCGGGCGGAGCGGTACGGCGCGCCGCCGTACCGGGTCCAGCCGCCTCGGTCGGCCCGCCGGACCGACGCCACGCCCGCGGCCAGGTTGTCGGTCGCGTACCGCCAGTACCGGTAGGTCTGCGTGGCGCGGACGCGGCCGAGCCAGACATCGGCGTCGGCGAGGTGCTCGTAAGCGTCGGCGAGTTCCCCGCCCTCGTAGACCGTCGGGACCTTGTCCTCGACCCACCGGAGGAGGTCGTCTGGCGTATCGTCGACGTCGTAGGCGGTCCGGAGCGCCGCCTCGGCTGATTCCTCCTTCAGGACGGCGTCCAGGAACGTGAAGATGTCCTCGGTCTTGTCGCGGCGGCCCTCGATCGACGCCTCGGTCACCTGGCCGTCCTCGACGCGGGCCTGGAGGTCCGTGATCGCGCCGCGGAGATCGCCGCGGTTCCGGTCGGCGATGGATTCCAGGGCCGACGCGTCGAACTCGACGCCCTCCCGCCGGCAGATGTCCCGCAAAACGGGGACGATCGACCGCGAGGAGACGTCGCGGAACTCGATCTCCCGGCAGGCGCTCCGGAGGCCGGTTGACATCTCGTAGTAGTCGTTCGCGATGAGGACGACCGGCTGAGCCGCGTCCTTCACGAGTCGCGTCATCGCGGCCGCGCCGCCGCGGTCCTTTTGCCGGTGGAGGTTGTCCGCCTCGTCGAGGATGACGAGCTGCCGCTCGCCACTCAGCGTCGCGTTCGAGGCCGCCCGGCCGGCGAACCGCTCGATTTCGTCGGCCGTCCGGGCGTCGGAGGCGTTCATCTCCAGCACTGGCCAGCCCAGGTCGGTGGCCAGCGCGTGTGCCGCCGACGTCTTCCCGACGCCCGGCGAGCCGTGGAGGACGACCGCCTCGCCGTGGTCGTCCCAGGTCTCGGCCCACTCCTCGAAGGCGTCGCGGGCCGAGTCGTTGCCGCGGACCTCCGACAGCGTCGTCGGGCGGTACGTCTCCGTCCAGTCGGCCATCACCGGACGAAGACGCGTCCCGCGTTTAGTGGTTGCGGAGCGGGTTAGCGCCAGTGCTCGAGCCAGACCACCTCGGTTGTCACCTCCTCCGGCGGATATTGCGAGAGAACCCGCTCGAGTGTTCGGACGGCGCCCTCCGGGTCGTCACGGAGGAAGTTGGCTTTGGTGTATACTGCGATCCCCGCGTGGTCTACGGTGTCCGTGAGTTCCCCTGCGAAGTCGGTCCGGTCTTGGGTGATGAGGACGTGGCCGTTCTCCCCACAGTATCGGAGCAGACGCTGGTCGTCTGTCGCTTCTCCGAACACGTCGTTCGCCTCGACGACGTCGTGGCCGCTTGACCGGAGCGTCGTGACGAACACGCTTGGAACGTGTTCGTCGGTAACAAACGACGACGGCACGATTATTTGGCTGGCTCCGGCGGCGACAGTGACCGCTCGGCTAGAGCCGCCTTGGAGCGTTCCTCGTCCCGTCTGACCGACCGCATCTCATCGGGGTGTTCGTGGTAGTACGCGAGCGCCGAGTACACCTCGGCCAGCGAAAGTTCGAGCTGGTCGGCGACGTCCGCCGGAGGATTGTTCCCCTCCACTACAAGTTCGTAGACGTGTAGCACGCCGACTCGTGTTCCCTCGATGCGGGGATTACCGCCGAGGCAACCCTCTGTTCTGACGATTTCCACCATCATGTTGGTTTAACGCGGGTTCGTGGATAAAACCTCGTGCTGAACGAGGGAGTCACCCCGTACGTTTCCACTGGCCGGTCGGACCGACCCCGGCCGGAACCGCCCCCACCAGACCGGGGCTTGGGTTTCACCCAACACACAGCGGCGTCGATAGGCCGGCGATAGTACTTATAGAGACACCATCAAGACGGAACGGATGGCACCGACGAGGCGGCAGTTGCTGGCGGGAACCGGCGCCGTCGTCGGGACCGTCGGGGTTTCAGGCGCGGCCGCCGCGCGGGTCACCGTCGACGAGATCGAAACCGACGAGCCCTCACCCGGCACCTGGCCGACCGACCGGTACGATCCAGGCAATACCGCCACGAACCCGCATGCCAGTCCACCCTCGGACCCCGAAATCGACTGGCGAGTACCGGTCGACGCCGACAATGCCTGGAAGGATGGCTTCGTCGTCGGTCCGGACCGGGTCTACCACACCGGCACCCGTCTGACGGCGCTGGATCGAGCGGATGGAACGCGACGCTGGAGCCGGGACGAACCGTCCGGCGCGCTGGCCGTCCGGGACGGGACGCTGTACCACTGTCACGGCGGTAACGACTCGTCGGACCCACGATTGTCGGCGTTCGACGCCGAGACGGGCGAGCCTCGCTGGCGGACGGACGTGCCCGAGGACTCGCGCGGACTCACCATGACCGCCGATCGAGTGTTCGTCAGCGGTCGAGCCTTCGACGCCGAAGACGGCCGACTCGAGTGGACCCTCGATGGGAACGTGAACCCCGGGTGGACCGTCTCCGTCGCACAGGATGGGTTCCTCTACGCCCAACATTCCAGCCACCGAGTGAGCAAGTACGCGTCACGGAGTCTCCTCGACGAGACGCTGGACCGCGAGACGAAACCGGTCTGGAAGCGGCGACACGACTCTGCCTACGCCCATACGGTCGTCCGGGACGATCGTCTCCTTCGCGCCACCGGGACCACCGTGGGTGGCGCGGCCCTTGCAAGGTTCGACACAGAAACGGGTCGCCGAACGTGGGCCGCGCTCACGGCCGAGGAGTTCGAGTCGGCGACGGACACCGATCCGGGCGATCCGGAGGATTTCGCCGTGGCCACCTTGGAGCAGGCCGTGACGAGCGAACAATGCATCGTCATCGCCAGGACGGTCGGGTACAGGGGGAGCGAAGAAGCCGGGAAGGAGACGTCGGCGCTTTTGGCCGTCTCGCTGTCAGACGGGACCATTCGCTGGGCGCGATCGTTCCTCGGGCCAGACCACCCGGCCCACTATACCGCCTCATCCATCATTGTCGCCGATAGGACAGTGCTCGTCACGGTCGAGGAGAGCATGCCAGCGTACGGGCAGCGTGAGGAGCCCCCGTATCCCGGTCGGATTCTGGCAGTGGATGCCGACACCAGCGAGACGCTGTGGGGCATCAAGATCGACCACGAACCGGCACAACTCGCCGTCGCCGACGACACCATCTTCGCGGTCACCGACGGGCGGTCGGACTCCGAGGACTCGACCGCCGTGCTCGCACTCCGGTGACCGGAACGCCAACCCGGGTATCGCCCGCATCACCGACCGGCCAGCCGCTCGCCGAGTCGCCGGAAGTACGGCGTCGTCGCCGCGTTAATGAAGCCGACGAGGACGAGCGTGACCCCCAGCACCGTGTAGCTCCCACCGCCGATCTGCGGCCAGACCCACCCGCCGAGGGAGCCGACCAAAAGCCCGATCCCGAGTCCCGACGGCTCGCTCTGGATGCTCTCGAGGACGAACACCGCGACCGCCAGCCCCGCGAATCCGTAGAGCACGATCGGTTGCGGGTCTGCGCTGACCAGGTCGACGAGCACCGCCAGCACGCCCGCGAGCGCGATGCCGTACCCCACCCGACGGAGCTTCGCTTCCTGCCGATCCTCGTCGGCGGTCCCGGTCATTGGGTGACGGTGAGCCACCGCCGTGTTAGCGGTTTCGCTCGACGCCCACCGCTTGCCGGCGCGGACGACCGCAGTCCGTTCGACGCCCCTTCCCCTACTCGCCCCAGTTTCGCCGCTCGGTCGGCCGCGCGGACAGCGCCATCACGTCGAGCGGTTCCTCGGCCGTCTCGATGGCCTCGAGGGCGGCGCGGGCGCTCGGCACCGTCGAGAAGTAGGTGATGGTCTCCTCGACGGCCACCTCGAGGACGTCGCGGTCCCGCGAGAGGATGACGTCGATCTCGTCGTCGCGGATCGCCTGGTCGACGTCCTCGAAATCGCCCTTCTCGTAGACGTCGAAGTGGCGCTCGGCGGCCTCGCGGACGTCGGAGACGTCCTCGTTCTTCCGGGAGAGCCCCCGGAGCGTCTCGAGGTCGACGACGGCCGTCCCCTCGGTCGGGATGGGCTTGCCGACCGACTCTTGGGCCTTGAGGTAGGCCTTGCCGAACGAGCGGGCGGTGCCCATCACCTCGCCGGTGGACTTCATCTCGGGGCCGAGGCGGGGGTCCGACCCCGGCAGGCGGTCGAACAGGAGCGCGGGTTCGCCTCCAGCACGTACACCTCACCATCGCGGACCGCCAGCTGGACGTTCAGCAATCCGACCGTGTCAAGCGCGCGGGCGATCTCGAGGGTCACCTCGCGGACCCGCTCTAAGGTCTCCTGGGAGAGCGACCGTGGCGGAATCATGCAGGCGGAGTCCCCCGAGTGGATGCCGGCGGCCTCGACGTGCTCCATGATGCCGCCGATGAGAACGTCCTCGCCGTCGGCGACGGCGTCGACGTCCAGTTCCACGGCGTCGGCGAGGAACTCGTCGACGAGGATCGGCTTGTCCGGCGCGACCCGGACGGCCTCCTCGATGTACTCATCGAGTTCGTCGTCGGAGTAGACGACGTCCATCGCGCGGCCGCCGAGCACGTAGGACGGCCGCACCAGGACTGGGTAGCCGATCTCGTGGGCCAGCTCCAGCGCCTCGGCCTCGCTGGTGGCAGTGCCGCCCTCCGGCTGGCCGATTTCCCGCTCGTCCATCAGGCCGTTGAACCGGTCGCGGTCCTCCGCGAGGTCCATCGCCTCGACGCTCGTGCCCATGATCTCGCAGTCGAGGCCGCGACGCCGGAGCTCCTCTTCGAGCGGCTCGCCGACGTTGACGGAGGTCTGGCCGCCGAACTGGACCATCACGCCGTCGGCGTTCGTCTCCGCGACGACGTCGGCGACCTCCTCGGCGGTGATCGGCTCGAAGAACAGGCCGTCGGAGGTGTCGTAGTCGGTCGAGACCGTCTCCGGGTTGTTGTTAACCACGTGGGCGTCGATGCCGACGTCCCGGAGCGCCCGGACGGCGTGGACGGCACAGTAGTCGAACTCGACGCCCTGTCCGATCCGGATCGGGCCGCCGCCGACCACGACGACGCTCTCGACGTCGCGGTCGACCTGGACCTCGCTTCCGCCCCGGCCCGTCGGCGGCTCCCGCGCCGAGTAGTAGTACGGCGTCGAGGCGCGGAACTCGCCGGCGCAGGTGTCGACCTGCTTGTACGTCCGGCGGGAGGTCTCGGCCTCGACGACGGCGACCGTCGTCCCGGTACCATCGGGCGCCTTCGCGCCCGACGACGCTCGGCCCGCACCGCTCGCCTCACCACCGCCGGACGCCTTCGCGCCCGACGACGCTCGGCTCGCACCGCTCGCCTCACCACCGCCGGACGCTTTCACGCCCGACGACGCTCGGCTCGCACCGCTCGCCTCACCACCGCCGGACGCTTTCACGCCCGACGAGGCTCGGCTCGCACTGCTCGCCTCACCGCCGTCCGTCTCGACCGCCGGCTCCTCGGGGGCGTCGCGCTGCTCGGCGGGGATCCAGGAGGCGTGAGTGTCGTTGAACTCGCCGCCGGCGATTGCGGTGACCTCCTGGTTCGTGAAGCCGGCGTCGGCGGCCGCCTGGAAGTCGCCGTCCTGGGCGGCCTCGGCGGCCTCGGCGATGCGCTCGAACCGTTCGACGTACCACTCGTAGATCCCGGTCAGCTCGACGACCTCCTCGACCGTGTAGCCGCGCTCGAACGCCTCGAAGGTCGCGTAGGGCCGGTCGGGCGTCGGCCGCTCGAGGTACCGGGACTCGAGTTCGTCGTCGCCGACGGTCGTCCAGTCCACGGCCGGCTCGTACTCCGAGGACCGGAGCGCCTTCAGCAGCGACTCCTCGAACGTCCGGCCGATCGACATCGCCTCGCCGGTGGACTTCATCGCCGGTCCGAGTTCGAACTCGACGTCGTCGAACTTCTCGGCCGGCCATCGCGGCACCTTCGTGACGACGTAGTCGATGGCGGGTTCGAAGGCGGCGGTCGTCTCGCCGGTGATCTCGTTGTCGATCTCGTGGAGGCGCTTGCCCATCGCGACCTTGGCGGTGACCCTGGCGATGGGGTAGCCCGTCGCCTTCGAGGCGAGCGCCGACGAGCGCGACACGCGCGGGTTGACCTCGACGACGCGGTACTCGCCGGACGGCGTGCCGTCGTCCCGCCAGGCGTGCTGGATGTTGCAGCCGCCCTGGATGCCGAGTTCGCGGATGACCTTGAGTGCGGAGTCCCGCATCTCCTGGTGGGCCTCGTCGGGGATGACCTGCGAGGGGGTGACGACGGTTGACTCGCCGGTGTGAATGCCCATCGGGTCGATGTTCTCCATGTTGCAGATGATGATACAGGAGTCGTCGGCGTCCCGCATCACCTCGTACTCCAGTTCGACCCAGCCGGCGATGGACTCGGTGACCTGGACCTCGTGGTTCCGGGACAGCTGGAAGCCCTTGCGGACGATCTCCCGGAGCTCGTCCATGTCGTCGACGACGCCGCTACCGCTGCCGCCGAGGGTGTAGGCGGTGCGGGCGATGACGGGGAGGCCGCCGACGGTCTCGACGGCGTCCTCGAGCTGGTCCATCGACTCGATGGTCTCCGATTTACACACCGGCTCGCCGATCGACCGCATCCGCTGGCGGAACTGCTCGCGGTCCTCGGTCGCGTAGATCGTGGAAAGCGGCGTCCCCATGATCTCGACGTCGTGTTCGTCGAGGACGCCCTGCTCGGCGAGTTCGGCGGTCACGTTCAGCCCGGTCTGGCCGCCGAGGCCGGCGATGACGCCGTCGGGCTCCTCCGCGCGGACGACCTCGGCGATGGCCTCGGGCGTGATCGGCTCGACGTAGACCTCGTCGGCCATCTCGGGGTCGGTCATGATCGTCGCGGGGTTCGAGTTGACGAGGACGACCCGGGCGCCCTCCTCCTGGAGCGCCCGGCAGGCCTGGGCGCCGGAGTAGTCGAACTCGGCCGCCTGTCCGATCCGGATCGGTCCGCTGCCGATGAGCAGGATAGTGCGGTCCTCGTCGTCTGCCATTACGCCACCGAGTTCGCACATCGTAATAAGCCCGGCGATAATATGCGGATTTCGTAACCAGGGTACGAATTTCGAACACTACACCCGGGCTCCACGACACCGGAGGCGGGCGACAGCAGCGCCGGCTTCCGACCGCTACTCGGGCAGGAACGGCTCGACGTCGTCGTGGGTCAGCGTCACGTAGGATTCCGAGAGCCGGCGGACGTGGGTTCGCAGTTCCCCGTCGGCCCCGGCCAGCTCGCGGAGTGTCTCGGCCTCGCTCGGCTCGTAGTACAGGGGGCAACAGACCGCCAGGCCGGCGTCGGGGTCGTCGAGGACGACCAGGAGAAATACCAGGCCGGCCTCGGCGCGGTAGACACGGTGCTCGGGGAAGGTCGCCCCGTCAACCCACTCTCGCAGTGTTTCGAACTCGTCGTCGGGCACCAGCACGTCGAAGCCGCGACGGCTCCGACTGACGACGGTCACGTCCGCCGGGTGCAGCTCTAGCACCTCCCGGCCCGCCCCGCTGAGGTCGGCGGCCGTGGCCGCCATATCGGCCACGAGGTCGTCCCAGTGGTCATGGACCGTGCCGCCGCCACCGGCGAACGGCGGGGCCCTGCCGGCGGAGTCGTCCTCCATGAATGAACCGCCCGGGCCGCCGCGGCAAAACGCTTCCCGTCCGTCGTTAGTCGTCGGCGGTCTCCTCGGCCTCGAAGGCGGTCTCGCCGCCGGCGGTCACGTCGATCGGCTCGCTCTCCCAGTAAGGGTGGTCCTCGACCGCGCGGAAGCAGGCGGCCGACTGGCCGCCGGTATCGGCGGCGTACTCGTCGGGTGGCTCACGGCGGCAGACCGTCCGGGCGTGCGGACAGCGGGTGTGGAACCGGCAGCCGGACGCTCTCGAGGAGCTTCCGGGTGTAGGGGTGGGTCGGGTCCTCGAAGATCGCCTCGACCGGGCCGCGCTCGACGATCTCCCCGAGGTACATCACCGCGACCCGGTCGGAGATGTGCCGCACCACGCTGAGGTCGTGGGCGATGAACAGGTACGTGAGGCCGAACTCCGCCTGGAGGTCCGCAAGCAGGTTGAGGATCTGGGCCTGGACGGAGACGTCCAGGGCGGAGACCGGCTCGTCGAGGACGACGAACTCCGGGTCCAGCGCGAGCGCCCGGGCAATGCCGAGCCGCTGCCGCTGCCCGCCGGAGAACTCGTGGGGGTAGCGGTCGAGCTGGTCGGCCGCCAGCCCGACGCGCTCGAGGAGGGCGGTCGCGCGCTCCCGACGGAGCTCCCGATCCGACCGACCCACCAGAACCCGGACGTCCACCCCGTCGCCCTCGGCTGACACTTGGAGCCGGAGGTCCTCCTCGACGGCGACCCGGACCGGCCCGTTGTCGGTGTCGACGTGGGCGACGCCCGGTTCGTCGGACGCCGTCGAGACCCCCCGTTCGCCGGCAGAGACACTGACGTGGACGGTCGTCACGCGGTCGCCATCCAACGGCGGCGTTCCGCCGTCCGCCGTCGGCTCGGGCGTCACGTCGGGTTCGACCACGCGGTCGACGTCGTCGTCGGTCCGGACGGTCACCCGGTCCCGGGAGACGCCGTCGACGGAGACCGCCGCGCGAGTCGCCACCTCGGGGTCGCTCGCCGGGCGGTCGTGGATGACGAGCGGCTCGGCGACGATCTCGCCCGCCGTCATCCGGGGGTCCAGACTGGAGAAGGGGTCCTGGAACACCACCTGGGCCCGCCGCCGGAACGACGACGGCGAGAGGTAGGCGTCCTCCCGGACCAGGAGGTAGCCGACCGCGAGCAGGCTGCCGGCGAGCGGAAGCAGACTGCGCCGCCCGGTCGTCGCGAGCGAGACCACCGCCGACACCGTCGAAAGGACATACAGGCCCACGGCCAGCCGCAAGCCCCACCGCTCCATGCGCCAGAGGCCGTACGCCGCCGCGAGAGTGGCGACGCCGACGGCGGCCCGGAGGCCGCCGACGGCCCGGAGCGGGACGGCCAGTGACCCCTCGATGGCGAGGAGACCGCCGGTTACGAGGAGCACCGGTGCGAACAGCGCCACGAGGACACAGAACACCGCGATACCGCGCGGCGGTGAGGTCGCCGCCGGACTCGCGTCGGCCACGAGGTCGGCGACGTCCTCGCCGTCGAAGCGGACGGTCCCGCCGGTCGGCTCGAGGAGTCCCAGGATGGTCTCGCCGGCCGTGGACTTGCCGCAGCCCGACTCGCCGACGAGCCCCAGGGTCTCGCCGCGGTCGACCGAGAGGCTGACGCCGTCGACCGCCCGGACTGCGGGTCGCTCCCGGCCCAGGAGGCGGTCGAGAAGCGACGCGGACTCGGTGTAGTACTTCCGGAGGGCCTCGACGGCCAGCAGGGGCTCCTCGTCAGTCATCGGCCGACTCCTCGCCCGCGTCGGGACCGTCGGCGGCCTCGCCCGCCGGGTCCAGGGCGCGGCGGCGGTCGTACTCCCGGTCGACGAGGACACACCGGGCGGCGTGCTCGCCGTCGTCGACCTGGCGCTCCGGCTGGGGCGAAAGGCAGGTCTCCATGGCCTTCGGACACCTGTCGGCGAAGTAGCACCGGTCGCCCATCTCGTGGTCGAGGAGGCTCGGGACGTTGCCCGGGATGGGCTGCAGGCGGGGCGCCGGGTCGTCGAGGTCCGGGATCGCGCCGAGCAACCCCCGGGTGTAGGGGTGGACCGGGTCGTCGAAGACGTCCGAAAGCGTCCCCCGCTCGACGATCTGTCCGGCATGAGGACGACGCTCATCTCGCGGTCCGCCTGGATGGCCCGGAGCAGTTCGAGGATCTGGGCCTGGATGGTGACGTCGAGGGCGGTCGTCGGTTCGTCGGCGACGAGCACGTCGGGCTCGCCGGCCAGCGCCTGGGCGATCATGGCCCGCTGTAACATGCCGCCGGAGAACTCGTGGGGGTACTCCCCGGCGCGGGCCGCGGGGTCCGGGATGCCGACCTGTTCGAGCAGCTCGACCGCCCGGTCGTGGCTCGCCGGCGCCGTGAAATCGCGGCCCGGCGTGAGGCCGTCGACGATGTACGAGCCCAGCCCGTACCCCTGGGTCCGAGAGCGGGTCGATCGGGGCCGGGCCGACGCGCGCCGCTGGACCTCCACCGCCTCCGCGATCTGCTCGCCGACGGTCAACGAGGGGTTGAAGCTCGTCATCGGGTCCTGGAAGATCATGCCGACCCGCGGGCCCCGGAACGACCGCCGGACCGCCGTCGGGAGCGACCGGAGGTCGACCATCTCGCCGGCGGCGGCGTCCGGAAACTCATCGGCCAGGTCGGGGTCGCGGAACCGGACCGCGCCGTCGGTAACGCGGCCGGGCGACTCGACGAGGTCGACGAGCGACAGCGCCGTGACGGACTTGCCCGACCCCGACTCGCCGACGATGCCGAGCACCTCGCCGGCCTCCACCCGGAGGTCGACGGACTCGACGGCGTTGACCTGGCCCTCGTCCGTGAAAAAGCGCGTCGAGAGGCCCTCGACGCGGAGGAGCTCGGCGCCCATCAGACGCCCCCGCCCTCGCCCTCGATGTCGGGGTCGAGGGCGTCCCGGAGCCAGTCGCCGACGAGGTTGACGCCGATGACCGTCAGCACGATGGCCAGCCCCGGCATCGCGGCGATCCACCAGGCGGTCGTCTGGTACTGGCGACCCTGCGCGATGTCGAAGCCCCACGACAGCGTCGCCCCGGAAAAGGCGAGGAACGAGAGAGCGCTCTCGAGCAGGATGATGGCGGCCACCTGGATGGTCGCCAACACGAGGATCGGCGTGGTGCTGTTGGGCAGCACGTGGCGGGCGATGACGTGGCGGTCAGAGCCGCCGAGCGCTCGGGAGGCCGTGACGTAGGCCTCCTCGCTGACGCCCAGCGCCTCGCCGCGGGCGACCCGGGCGAACCAGACCCAGTTCACGATGCCGACGACCAGGATGACCGTGCCGGGCAGCGTGAACGTCTCGGGCATCCCGGTGGGGTAGGTCAGCCCGCCCGGCAGCGAGACGGCGCCCCTGATCGCGGCCGCGACGCCGGTCACCACCAGCGGGTCCGGGACGGAGACCGCCGCCTGGCCGAACAGGCCAACCAGGGCGATGGCAAGCACCAGCGAGGGAAAGGCCAGGCTGACGTCGGCGGTCCGCATCAGCGCGTCGTCGAGCCGTCCCTTGTAGTAGCCCGATATCAGGCCGACCGGGACGCCGACGAGCATCGCCAGGAGCGTCCCGGAGATGCCGACGATCAACGACGTTCGGGCGCCGTAGACGACCCGCGAGGCCATGTCGCGGCCCAGGCCGTCCGTTCCGAGCGGGTGGGCGACGCTCGCGTTCACCCGGACGGTCTCGTTGACGACGCCGCCGTCCTCGCCGGGTTTGACTTGCGTCTCCGTGTAGCCGAAGCCCAGCGGCGGCTCCTGGGCGCTGTCGCGGTCCTGCGCGGTGGGGTTCCACGGCGCGATGATGGGGGCGAACACCGCCATCAGGACGGCGGCGGTGACGAGGGCGACGCCGAGCTTGGCGAGGCCGCTGGATCGGAACTCCGAGCGGAGGTTCCGGACGGTGCGCGGCGACAGCCGGTCGGCCAGTGCCGACGGCCACCGTCGCGGGTCCAGCCGCGACATCTACGTAATCCCCCGCGGGTCGACCCGCGACATCGACGCCGGTCCCCGCGGGTCGAGCCGCAACAGCGATCCCGTCCCACGCGAGTCGAGCCGCAACATCAACGCAATCCCCCGCGAGTCCAGCCGCGACGTCTCCGCCGTCACCAGTGAGTCCTGCCGGGGCATCTACTCCATCACCTGCGGGTTGAGCCGCGCGTACAGCGCGTCCACGGCGATGTTCACGACCACGAAGCCCGTGCCGATGACGACCAGACAGCCCTGGATGAGCGGCCATTCGCGGTTGTTGATGGCGTCGATGACGAGCGTCCCGAGTCCCGGCCAGGAGAAGACGGCCTCGGTGATGACGGCGCCGCCGATGAGGGTCCCGAGCTGGAGGCCGACGACGGTGATGACCGGGATGAGCGTGTTCCGGAGGGCGTGCCGGTACCGGACCAGCGCCTCGGGCAAGCCCTTGGCCCGGGCGGCACGGATGTAGCCGCTGCCCAGTTGCTCGAGCATCCCGGAGCGGGTGAGCCGGGTGATGAGCGCGGTGAAGTACGTGCCGAGGGTGACCGCCGGGAGGAATAGGTGGGCGACCCACGTCCGGCCGTCGGCGAGGAAGCCGGCCGCGTCCAGGGGTGCCGCGAGCACCAGGCGGTCGAGGTGGACGAGCGGCCACGACGTCGAAATCATCGGGCCGTCGGCGGCGACTACGAGGAGGTTGCCCAAGGTTTCCAAAAAGCCCACGGGGCGGGCGCTGGTGGGAAAAACGTCGAACTGGACGGCAAAGATGATGACCAACATCACGCCGAGCCAGAAGTTCGGCGTCGAGATGCCGAGAAGCGAGAACAGCGTCGCGGCCTTGTCCGGCAGCGCGTGGCGTCGGGTGGCGCTGACGACGCCGAGCGGGATGGAGAGCGCCACGGCGACGACGGTCGCCGCGACCGCGAGTTCCAGCGTCGCGGGGAGCTTGGCGAACACGCGCGGCGCGACCGCCGTCCGGGACCGGTAGGAGTAGCCCATCTCGCCCTGGAGCAGGTCGCCGATGTAGGTGACGTACTGGAGCCACAGGGGGTCGTCGAGCCCCCGGGCATCGGCGATCCGTCGGCGGGTGGCCTGGCTGGCGTCCAGCGGCGCGATGAAGTCCACCGGACTGCCCGGCGTGACGTACCGGAGTGCGAACACCACGGTGACGACCCCGAAGATGACGAACAGGCCCTGGGCCGTCCGCCTGGCCAGGAACCGGCCGAACGAGGCCATATCAACCGCCCCGCGGGCGCGTGGTCACGGGTTCAGTTGCTGCCGCCCGTGCTCTGGGCCTGGTCCATGAGCCCCTCGACCCGCTCGTTCGAGTACGAGGTGAGGGCCCCGTCGTCCGTCAACAGCGGAAGGATGGTCTGGCTGGCATCGAACGTCGCGTTCCCCCAGCCGATGAGGTACCAGTCGGGACCGGTCTCGATGTCTTGGTCGAGGAGTTCGCCGGCCAGCTTCCCGAAGTCGCGCTGCTGGACCTCGGCGTCGACGTTGCTCAGTGAGTCGACGTCGTCGACGACCGCCTGGGCGATCTCGAAGTCCTTGAGGTATCGGCCGTTGGGCGTGTGCAGCGTGATCGAGGCGCCCGCGTAGCCGCTCTCCTCGACCAGTGTCTCGGCCGTCTCGGGCTCGTGGGGGTACGGATCGACGTCGGCGTTGTAGCCGGTGAACCCCTCGAGGGTCGGCTGGCCGGTCGGGTCGCCGAAGTCCGAGAGCACGGTCTCGATGATCCCCGGGAGGTCGATGGCGTAGTTCATTGCCTGCCTGAACTTCACGGAGTCGAACGGCTCCGCGTTGTAGATCATCGCGTTGTAGAGGACCCGGGTGCTCGGCACGGCGCTGATCTCGGCGGCTTCTGCGTCCTGGATCTCGCCGACGCTCTGGGGCGGGACGTTCACGACGATGTCCGTCTCCCCGCTCCGGAGCTGGTTCACGCGGGTGCTGGACTCGTCGGCCGCCTGAATGGTGAGTTCTGCCGCCGGCGCCGGCTCCCGGTAGTAGTCGTCGTAGCGCTCGAAGACGACCTTCACGTCCTGCTCGTAGGTCTCGAGGGCGAACGGGCCAGTCCCGTTCATGTGGGAGTTGATGTAGGCGCCGTCGTTCTCCTCGATCCAGGACTCTTTCACCACGTCACAGTAGGTCGCGAACAGCGAGAACACGACGGGGTTGATGCCGTCGGACTCCACGGTGACGGCGCCCCCGTCGTCCGCCGGGGTCGCGCCGGTGACCCCGGCGAGCTGGTCCACCTGGGGGCTCTCGAGGCCGCCGACGTCCGACCGGACGATGCGGTTGACGGAGAAGGCGGCGTCCGCCGCGGTGAACGGGTCGCCGTTGTGGAACGTGACGTCCGAGCGGAGCTCGAACCGGACCCGGCCGTCCTCGACGCGCTCGAAGCCGGTGGCGAGCTGCTCGACCACCTTCCCCTCCTGGTCGCGGCCCAGCAGGCCCTCGTAAGCCTGTCGGACGATGTTGTCAGTCGGGGTCTCGCGGTGGTCGTGTGGGTCCAGCCCGGAGTCCATCTCGGACTGGGTGATGGTGACCGACGAGCGGTCGCCCGTCGGCTCGATCGCGTAGCCGTCGATGGTCTCGTCCCGGCGGGCCTCCCACTCGACGTCGGTGGACTTGCCGTAGACGCTGTACTGCCGGTTGAGGTAGATCCAGGGGGCCTCCGCGTGGAGGACCGCGTTCGCCCGCTTGAGGTAGCCCTCCCGCGTCTCCGGGTCGCTCCGGGTCGCCGTCTCCTCGTCGGGCTCCCCGTCCTCGCCGTCGGTGGCCGTGGGCGTGTCCGTTCCTTCCTCGTCGTCATCGGTGCATCCAGAGAGTGCTGCAACCCCCGACGTGGCGCCGGCCAGTTCCAGGAACCGTCGCCGTTCGATCTCCGGTCGCATGAACCCCTGGAGTCGGGCCGGGGCCTTAAAACTCCGTGCCCGCCGACGCGCCGCCAGTACCGACCTGTCAGGTCCGACCACGTTTCGCCGGGCACGGGTCCCGGGGTGGGATACACGTCACAGGCTCGAGTGGGGCACCCCGTTGGCGCCGACGAACGCGTCGCCGTCCTTCTCGAGCAGCCTGACGGCCTCGAAGGCCGTCATCGCCGCGTCGGGGTCCGCCTCGGTGAGCACCGCAGGGTTCCGCTCGAACTCCCGCCGGACGCACATGGCGGAATCGAATGACCGACACGTCATCCCGCACCGTCAGATTGCCGTCCGACGGCCAGCAGACGCTCCCGATCCCACCAGGTCGTCGATGTCTAGCGCTGTCCGACAGATCGTGATGACCGTCCTCCGATCGTCTAGCGATGTCCGACACTTCCGATGGGTCACCCAAAGTGCGTTAAGGGAAAACTGTGAGCCGCCCCGGGGACCGGCGCTTCGGGGCCTGCCGGCCCACGCCCCGTGATCGTCTAGCGTTGTCCGACAGGTAGCGGCGATTTGTCTAGCGACGTATGACACGGCTTGGCGGGCGAACGTGGGATCAGACCGGCGTGTCGACCTCGGAGTCGAACTCGCGGGCGTCCCGGTAGGCCTCGACGAAGGCCTCGACGTCGAACTCGCCCAGGAGGGACTCGAACTCCGTCGAAGTCGGTCACCCACAGCAGCGCGTAGCCGACGTGGCCGTCGTCGGTGAGGTCCGCGACGGCCACGCGGTCGGGGAACTCCTCCAGGACCATCCCCATCACGTGTGGCGTGCCGAACGCGGGGAACTCGTCGTCGGTCTCGACGGTCTCGCGGAGCACGCCGACGACCTCTTCCGGGACGAACCGGGACGGCGGGTGGACGTCGACGACGACGGCGTGGGCCGCCCCGCAGTCACACCGGACCTCCCGCAGCCCCATGTCCAGCTCGTGGGCGGAAAGGGTCTCGCCACACGGGAGCTCCAGGCTGCCATCGTCGCCCGGCACGCGCGGGTCTGCCATCGTGGTCGAGTCGGCAGCGAACGCGGTTAAACACGGCGTTTCCAATCCGTGCGTCGGTCCCGACTGTCGGACGGACCTTCCTGAGCGTCCGTGTCGGTACCGGGCCACGTATCATGACGAGCGCGACGGGAGACCGGCCCGCGATTCACGGCCTACGGCTGCTATTCGGGGATGTCCTCCGGGCCGAGCGCGGCGTCGTAGGGGTCGGCCGGCTCGGCGGGCTCGTCAGCCGCCTCCGGCCCGGTCAGTTGCAGGTAGGCCCGGGTGACGACCGCGGCGCCGAAGGCTGCGAGTACCCCGCCCAATACCGCCGCGACGATGGTTCCGGCCAGTACCGACACCTCGCCGACCAGCAGGCTGACCACGGCGTCGAGCTGGGAGACGACGACCACGAGCAGCCCGAGTGCGAACACGTTCAGGCGGTCGCCTCGCGTGAGCCGCCAGGAGGCGGCCATCGCGTCGATGAGGGTCCGGTCCTCGAGGGCGACCTCCTGCCGGAAGAAGTAGAAGGCGACGGCGGCGAAAAGCCCCGGCACCAGGAGAAACACCGAGCCGACGATGATGAGCCC
>PXRI01000026.1:0-73968 GCA_003021005.1 Halobacteriales archaeon QS_1_69_70
GACGTCAGGACGTACCCACCCTCGCGGCTCTCGACGTCGAACCCGGTCGACCGGAGCGCCTCGACGTGCTTCCAGACGGCCGCCCGCGAGACCCCGAGCCGATCGGCCAGCGCCGGCCCGCCGACCGGGCCGCCGGCCAGCGCCTCGAGAACCCGCCTACGTGTCTCCTGCATATCCGCCGGTTCGGCGCCGAAAAATAAATAGTCACCCCGCTCGCGGCCGCACTGGACTCCCGGTACCGCCGGTCACACGAGCAGCAACTCGGACAGCCAGGGCGTTCCGGCGTCATCGGGTTTCTGGCTAGTCCGCAGTATCACCCCCGCCGAGGGGATGGCTGTTTCTTTTGTCGTGACACCGTCGATTTGAGTCGCTACTGAGTCACGCGTAGTTCGACGACTGCTTCTGTTACGTTCGCTCTGATACCGCCGATTGCAAAGACGTTGCTCAGTATGTGGGTGTCAGACGGTGGACACGGGGCGTCCGGGGAGAGGAGGACTGTTGAGCGGTTCGAAACCGTCTCCTCGCGATCCAACTCTGGTATAACGCCCGGGTCCCTTGTTATCGGTTTGCCACGTGACCGCCAGCAACCGTTTTTATTGTCGTCGGGAATGAATTCTTCCCGTGTACTCGGCCCGTCCGGGTTGAATGGGCCAAAGTGTCGGTCCATTCCCTCTTTCTTGTCTGGAATAAGGACTAATTCCTGGGACTCACTGTACAGTGTCGAGAACGGGTAGTACGGAGCCATGAAGAAGTTATTTCGTGGCCCGGTGTTCGTCAGTCGAAACTCGATTTCCGGGGGACGCTCCGGTGATTGGAAGAGTTCGGCCTCGAACCGCGCGCTCGCGTCCGGATCGACATGTTCTTCGGGGAAGTCGGTGTCCGTGACGAACTCGTCGGTGTTCTCGATCGTCTCCGCGCTCTCGATCATAAGTTCGGTGTTCGCTCCAAGTGTCATCTCCGTTTCACTCGTCTCGGATTGACCCGACCGTTCATTACAGCCGCTGAGGACACCGGTGGTTGCCGCCGCGGTACAGAGGAACTTACGACGATGCATTTATATGGTGAGATCGCATCTTGACTCGACTCCGTCTATCGTCGTCGCCCGGGATTTATTTATCTTACCGGCAGGATATTGGGGCGGTCTCGCCGCCACGCGTGACCGGTGTTCGCCGGCGGACGCCGGCGGCGAACCCGCAGAGCGTGCGAAAAGTTGATTTATAGGCGCTCGACGATCGTCGCGATTCCCTGACCGAAGCCGATGCACATCGCGCTGAGGCCGTAGCGACAGTCGCATTCCTCCAGTTGGTATGGCAGCTTCCCGACGAGCGCCGAGCCGGTGGCACCTAGAGGGTGGCCGTGGGCGATGGCGCCGCCCCATACGTTGGTCCGCTCCCGGTCGGCGCCGGTCTCCTCGAGCCACGCGGCGACGACCGAGGCGAACGCCTCGTTGACCTCGAACCGGTCGACGTCCTCGACCGTCATGTCGTTCCGCTCGAGGATCTCCTCCGTGGCCGGGATCGGGCCCTTGAGCATCGTCACCGGGTCGACGCCGACGACGTGGGTGTCGACGATCCGTGCCATCGGGTCCCAGCCGTGCTCCTCGGCCGCCGCCTCGCTGGCGACGAGCAGTCCGCCGGCACCGTCGACGATGCCGGAGGAGTTGCCGGCGTGGTGGAAGCCCTCGCCCGGCGCGCGGAACGACAGCGGGAGATCCGACAGTGTCTCCACGTCGGTGCTCGGGCGCGGGTGTTCATCCTCCTCGACGCGGACGTCCTCGCCGTCGACCTCGGTGTCGACTGGCACGACCTGGTCGTCGTACCTGCCGGCCGCGGCGGCCTCGCCCCACCGCGTCTGGGACTCGGCGGCGAGTTCGTCGAGGTACTCCCGGGAGAAGCCGTACTCCTCGGCGATGCGCTCGGCGCCCTCGCCCTGCGTGGTCAGCTCCTCGAAGTGCTCGAAGTAGGTGTCGGTGACGCTCTGGCCGTCCGACCCCATCGGGACCCGGGTCATGTGCTCGACGCCGCCGGCGATGACGACGTCGTGGTAGCCGGCGGCGACCTGGCCGGCCGCGAAGTTGATCGCCTGCTGGCCGGACCCGCACATCCGGTTGAGCTGGACGCCGGGGACGCCGTCGCCCCAGCCGGCGACCATCGGCGCGAGCCGGGCGATGTTCAGTCCCTGTTCGTCGACGGGCGTCACGCAGCCGTAGACGACGTCCTCGATGGTCTCGGGGTCGAAGCCGTTCCGCTCCCGCAGCGCCGTGAGTGGTTCGGCGGCGAGGTCCTGCGGGTGCGTGTCGCTGAAGGAGCCGTCTCGCTTCCCGAACGGCGTCCTGACGGCGTCGACGATGACTGGTGTGCTCATGAGACGGGCTAACAAAGGTAACTGCCGCCCTTGGGCGTTGCGGTGCGCATAGCAGGGAGGTTAATGGCCGGCCGGGGTCGCCGGCCCACGGCGCTGCCGGATCGGCCGGTGGCGTCTCTTCCGGAGACAGCCTGACAGTCACCTGTACCGGAGACAGCCTGACCGTCGACTATACCGAAGACAGCCTGACTTTCAACGGCGGTCGGGAACCGGTAAGCTTCAAAGCAGGGGGCTCCTATCTTGACGCATGAGCCTCGCTGTGGAACGGGACTGCCCGGACTGTGAGACGTCGCGGGAGTTCTACCAGGCCGCGAGTACCCGTCACCACCTCGGCGTGAAGGAGAAGTGGCACTGCCCGGAGTGTGACTACGGCTTCGTCACCATCGACGGCATCGACACCAGCGCCTGACCGCCGGACCCCAGCTGCCCGCGGCCGCCTCATCCCCGTCGACATGACCATTGCTCCCCTCCCGTCGCCGTGACGGCCGCGGCGATCGGTCCGAACAGGCGACCGCGGAGGGTGCTCACACATCGTCAAGTGCATGCCAGGAGAGCCGCGGGTTCCGGGCCGCCGCGACCTGGTCGATCCTGCGGGCGGCGGTCCGGTCCGGGGCGTCGGCCAGCGCCGCCTCATCGTCCCCGCGGGCGGCGTCGAAGGCGGCGGCGAGCTGGTCGAGCGTGCGCTTTGACTCCGACTCCGTCGGTTCGGTCATCAGGGCCTCGTCGACGATCTCGGGCCACTTCGTCGTCGGCGGATGAACCCCGTAGTCGAGCATGCGCTTTGCCACGTCGGCGGCGTCCGTCTCGCCCGCGCTCGCGACGAACTCGTGGTGGAACGGCCCGAACGGGACCTCGTAGTCGATCCGTTCGGCCAGGTAGTTCGCGTTGAGGACGGCCTTCGCGCTGGCGTCGGACAGCCCGGCGTCCCCGAGCCGCGCGATGTAGGCGAACGCCTTGACCAGGACGAGCCAGTTGCCCTCGTATCCGTGGACCTTCCCGATGGTCCCCTCGGGGGTGTAGCGCTCGTATCGGTCGTCCGTCTTCCGCACGTGCGGGTCGGGGAGGAACCGGGCGAGGTCGTCGGTGACGCCGACGGGACCGGCGCCCGGGCCCCCGCCGCCGTGTGGCGTGGCGAACGTCTTGTGGACGTTGTAGTGCATGACGTCGAACCCCATGTCGCCGGGGCGGGCGCGGCCGAGCAGCGCGTTCAGGTTCGCACCGTCGTAGTACAGGAGGCCGCCGACGTCGTGGACCATCTCCGCGATCTCCAGGATGTCCCGCTCGAACAGCCCGAGCGTGTTCGGGTTCGTGAGCATCAGCGCCGCGGTCTCCCCGGAGAGGGCCGCCTCCAGGGCCGCGAGGTCGACGCGGCCGTCGTCGCCGCTGGGCAGCGTCACGACGTCGTAGCCCGCCATGGCGGCCGACGCGAAGTTCGTGCCGTGGGCGGAGTCGGGGATGAGCACCTCGCTGCGCTCGTCGTCGGCGGCGCGGTGGGACGCGCGGGCGATCCGGATGCCGGTGAACTCGCCCGCAGCGCCGGCCGGCGGCTGGAGCGTGACCGCGTCCATCCCGCCGATGCGGCCGAGGTAGTCCTGGAGCCGGTACAGGAGCTCGAGGGTGCCCTGGACGGTCTCGCCGGCGCGGTCCGGGTGGACGAGGCCCGCCGGGGTGGCGGCGACGTCCTCGACGAACGCGGGGTTGTGTTTCATCGTACAGGAGCCGAGCGGGACGGGCCCGGATTCGACGCCGTAGTTCATCGCCGACAGCCGCGTGTAGTGCCGCGCCAGTTCCGGTTCGGCGAGCGCCGGCAGCTCCAGGGTCTCGCGGGTCAAGTCGTCCGGCAGCGGCGAGTCGACGTCGACGGTGTCGAGGTTCTTCTCGGCCAGGAGCGGCTCGTAGGTGTCGGCGTCCTCGGTCCAGCGAGCCTGGTCGTACCGCAGCGGCTCGCCGGGGTCCTCCTCACCCGGAGCGCCACCGGGGGTCCCGTCTGCAGCCGAACTGTCGGGCTCCCCGTCGGTCGGCGAGTCCCCGGTCTCGTCGGTCGCCGGGTCCCCCGGGGTCTCGTCGGAGGTTCCGTCGGATGCAGTGTCATCCGTCATCGGGCGGCCTCCCCGAGCGCGTCGACGAACCCGTCACGTTCGTCCGCGGTGGTCCCGGTCGCGCAGATCTGGACCTCGTTTTCGCCGACCACGTGGACAGCGTGGCCGGCGGCCCGGAGGTCGGCGGCGACGGCCGAGGCGGGCCGGTCGGTGCGGGCGAGGAACTCCCGGAAGTGGTGGCGGTCGTGGACGGGTGCCGTCACCCCGTCGACGTCGTCGACCCGGGCCGCAAGCTCCTTGGCCTGGGTGACGCAGTCGTTCGCCAGGTCGACGAGGCCCTCGGGGCCGAGCCAGGCGGCGTGCATCGCGACGCGGAGGGCGACCCACGCCTGGTTCGTGCAGATGTTGGAGGTGGCCCGCTCCCGGCGGATGTGCTGTTCGCGGGTCTGCAATGTCAGCGTGTAGGCCCGGCGGCCGCTGTCGTCCTCGGCAGCGCCGACGAGCCGGCCGGGCACCTGGCGGAGGAACGACTCGCGACAGGCGAACAGCCCGATGCCGAACCCGTAGGCGGTCGGGACACCGAGTGCGGCTGCGTCCCCGACAACGACGTCCGCGCCGACGTCGGCCGGCGGCCGGAGGACGGACAGCGCTACCGGGTCGGAGCCGACCGCGAACAGCGCGTCGGCACGGTCGGCCACCTCGCCGACGGCCGCCAGTCGTTCCTCGAGGGCGCCGCGGACCGTGGGGGTCTCCGCATACACCAGAAGTGTCGCCTCGTCGACCATCGCGTCCAGCGCGTCGACGTCCGCGTTGCCGTCTGCCATCGGGTAGGACTCGACGGTCAGGTCGTGGCCGGCGACGTAGTTCTCCAGGGTCCGACGGCGCCCCGCCTGGAGGTGTGCGGGGACGAGCACGCGGTCGCCGGACGCCGCCCGGACGCGGGCGGCGAGCGTCGCCGCCTCGCCGAGCGCCGAGGCCGCGTCGTACATCGAGCAGTTCGCGACCTCGAGGCCCGTCAGTTCGACGAGCAGCGACTGGTACTCGAAGAGCGCCTGGAGGAACCCCTGGGCGACCTCCGGTTGGTACTGGGTGTAGCTCGTGAGGAACTCCGAGCGGTCCGCGAGGTGGTCGACCATCGACGGCACGTAGTGGTCGTGGTGGCCGCGGCCGAGGAACTCGACGAGGTCGTCGTTGGCCCGCAGCGTCCGGTCGACCAGCGCCCGGACCGCCTGTTCGCTCCGGGCCGGGATCCCGAACTCGCCGTCGAACCGGACCCCCTCGGGGATGTCGAACAGCGCCGCCTCGTCCGCCGCCCCGACGGCCGAGAGCATCTCCCCGGTCTCGGCGTCGGTGTGAGGTACGTAGGGGCTGCCTTGAGCGGTCATGGAAACGGGACGTCGTCAGGTTGCGCGCCACCGGTAATGAGAGCCCCGGTTCCCGGCCGCCCCACACCGGAGTTTCGCTCCACCTCTCCCCCAATGGGTGAAAGGTGGCATCACACCATACCGATGGACCGGCTATCCACCCCGATCCATAGGCAACCGATCAGCCAGCCCGACCCAATGCCCATTGGACCCCAAGTGCGATCACCGGCCCGGGCACATCGGCCGGGCAGATCGGGCCTGCCGGCCGCCACCCGGGTGCACAATTAAGTGACTGGGTGGGGACGTGACGGACATGACAACGTACCTGGCCGCGACCGACGACGTCGCCACGAGCACGCGGCTCGGACGGTACCTGAGCCGCCACGCGTCGGAGGCCGAGACCGTCTACGTCGTCAACTCCCTGCCGGGCGGGAACGAGACCAGCGACGACGACGTCCTCGACGGCGAGGAGGCCATGGCGACGCTCGCCGAGGGCCTGCCGAACACCGAGACACACCAGCTCGTCCGCGGCAACGACCCGGCGACCGACATCAAGAAGTTCGCGAACGCACGGGACGCCGACGAGGTCGTGATCGGCATCCGCCAACGGAGCCGCACCGGGAAGCTCGTGTTCGGCTCGACCGCCCAGGAGGTGCTGCTGTCGGCAGATATACCCGTCGTCGCCGTACCACTGGAGACATGAGCGCAGACGAACTCGAAACCGCACTCGACCGACTCCGCACCGCCCGGGACGCCGTCGACGGCGAGGCCGCCGGCCGCATCGATACGACCGTCGGCAAGGTCGAACGGGCCCTCGAGGAGGACCGAACCCTCGACCATGGGGCGCTGGCTCGCATCACGCGGACCGTAGAGGAGGTCGCCGAGGACGCCGACGCCGACGCTGCCGAGAAGCTTTTGGCCGCGAAGGACGCCGTCTCGAGGTACCGCGAGGGCGTCCCCGGCGCGTAGCCGGGTCGGACCGTTAGGCTCCGGCCTCGGTCGCCTCGTGGCCATCGGCGAGTAGTTCCGCCGCGAGCAGCGGGACGAAGGTGCCGATGTCGGTGACCATCCCGACCGCCTGTGCGGACCCGCGGTCGAGCAGCTGGGTCACGGTCGCCGGGTCGATGTCGACACAGACGACCCGCGTCGTCGACGGCAGGCAGTTCCCGACGGCGACGGAGTGCAACAGCGTCGACAGCATCAGCACCATGTCGGCCTCGTGGGCCTGCGCTCTGATCGCCTCCTGGGCCTCGACCGCGTCCGTGATCGTCCCCGGGAGGGGACCGTCGTCGCGGATCGAGCCCGCGATCACGTACGGGACCTCGTTCGCCACGCACTCGTACATCACGCCGGAGTCGAGCTGGCCCGCCTCGACGGCCGCCTCGATGCCGCCCGCCCGGATGATCTCGCTGATCGCGTAGATGTGGTGCTGGTGGCCGCCCCGGGCGTGGTCCAGCGTCTCCGTGTTCACGCCCAGCGAGGTCCCGTAGAGGGCCCGCTCGACGTCGTGGACCGCGAAGCCGTTCCCGATGGAGAGCGCGTCGACGTAGCCACCCTCGACGAGACGGGCCAGGTCGTCGCGGGCGCCGGAGTGGATCACGGCCGGGCCGGCGACCACCAGGACGGTTCCGCCCTCGGCCCTGGTCTCCTCGATGGCGCCGGCGATCCGCCGGATGGTCGACTTCGAGGGCCGCTCGGCCGACACGCCACCCTGCATGAAGCCGAAGGCGCCTTCCTGGCCGCGGGGCCGCTCCGGCGGCTGGACCCTGATCCCGGCCTCGCCCGTGACGATCAGGTCCCCCGCCTCGACCGCGTTCAGCGTTCTCGTCCGTGCGCGCACGGCCGAAGGGTCGACGGTGTCGGCGTCGCCCCCGTCCGGTTTCTCCACGACGACGGCACAGTCCATCTCTACGTCCTCGACGTCGATCCACTCGCCGTGGTACCGGATCTGGGTCGGGTGGTTCGTCGTGGAGTAAAAGCCCTGCGGGACGACGCGGTCGTCCGGCGCGGGTTCGAGGGTCGCGTCGTCGGGATCCGCGGGGTTCGCGCCCTGCTGGTGGAGGTCGTGGACGATCCGCTGGAGGTCGTCCTCGGTGTCGGCCGTGACGAGCAGGCGGGCGTAGGACTCCTCGTCCTTCCGCCGGCCGATCTCGAACTCCTCGACGTCGAAGGAGCCGCCCTGGTCCATGACGATGCCGAACGCCGCCTGCATCATCCCCGAGTCGATGATGTGGCCCTCCAGCTCGACGACGCGGGAGACACTCATGGACGCGAGGATGGGGGCGGGGGGTAAGACGATTATGGGTCCAGCCGGCGACAAATACGGTTGAAATTGGGTAAATACCTATCAAATGCGATCCGGAACGTCCAATCATGGCAGGTGCCACAACCACGCGATCGGAGGTACAGACCGGCAGCGGCCAGCAGAAGACCGTCGCGCTCGTATTCGGGGCGGTGTTTACCCTCGTCGGGATACTCGGACCGATACTCGGCGGGGCGAACGACCCCCTCATCGTTTTCGGCCGGAACTACCTGCACGACGTCATCCACCTCGCGAGCGGCCTCGTGGGGCTCGGTGCCGGGGCGTACGCCGGCGGGAAGTTCGCGGGCGAGTACCTGAAGGGATTCGGCGTGGTGTACCTGGTCGTCACCGTCGCCGGCTTCGCGCTCCCCGGCGTGTTCGAGAACCTGATCGCGCTGAACATGGCCGACAACGTGCTCCACCTGGTCCTCGCCGTCGGGCTGCTGGGCGCCGGGTTCGGGCTCGACTGACGACGGCCCGCCGCCTCGCTTCTCCGGAACGTAACCTGGGATAGCGACGTCTCAAGGTAGTGACTTTGTCGTCCCAGTCCGAGCCCCATCGCCGAGAGGTAGGCACGTCTTCGCCGATCCTGGATCGGGTTGCCGGATTCCCTTTTAACGTGTGTGAGCCAGGTACCATCGAGGACGTCAGGGCCTCCAGCGGACAGCACAGGTGCCCGCACGGTGGCGAAACCCGCACGAACGGAGATGCACGCGAACGCAGCCGCCGGCGGTTACAGGGGCGTGCCGGCGATCAGAACGGTGTCCGTCCCGCCGAAGGTGTCCGACCCGGAGCCGCGCTCCCTGTCCTCGTCGCTCTGGAAGGCCCACTCGGTGAGGACGGCCTCCGCCGGGCCGAGCGAGTACGGCCCGGACTCGTCGGGGCCGCCCTCCGGCGTGCGGACGAGGTAAGTGAAGGTCACGCTGGCGTCGCCATCGACCTCGCTTGCCGAGACCGTGTCGTCGCTGGCCGACTGGAAGAGCCGGAGCCGGGTCCGGGAGTCGCCCGTGTCGCCCTGGTCGGCGGCGACCGTCGCCTGGTCGCTGTACTCGTCGATCAGTGTCCACTCGGCGGGGATCTCGTCGTACACCTCGACCTCGTCTGTCGCCTCGTCATTGAACGAGTCGATGGTGACCGAGACCTGCTGGGTGCGTGAATCCTGATTGACGGAGCTGTCGGTGCTCCGGCTCCCCGAGGCGGTGAGGTCGATCACGTCCGGCGGCGTGACCGTCTCCGGCGGCTCCACGAGGGCGTCGAGGCCGGTGTCGAGGTCCTCGATGGTGAGAGACCCGTTGGCGAGGGCCTCGGCCGTCTCGACGGCCGCCTCGGCGTCGACGAACCCGGTACCGGTGTTGACGACCGTGTAGTTCGGGTTGTGGTCGGCCGCGGCGTGCTCGAGGACGCGAATGGTGTCGATCGGCGACAGCTCCTCGCCGCCGCTGTTCTCGCGGTGGGCCTGCCGGACTATCATCGCGATGCCGGCCGCGCCGGGACAGGCCATCGAAGTCCCGGACAGCCGCCCGTAGAACGGTTCGCCGGCGCCGAACTCGCCGAGCGGCCCGAGGACGTCGAACTTGTCCTGACTGCTCATGACCTGGTTGCCGTGGGCGCTCAGGCCGGGGCGGAACAGCGTAATGGGGCGGTTCCTGTATAAATCACCCCGCCGTTTCGCATACGACGTATATTCGATGGTGTAGTCAGCAGTTACGGAGTCTTCGGGCTCGAGTTCTATGAGATAGTCGAACCCGCCGACGACGTCGACGGTCAGGGTGTCGTGCTGTTTGAGGATCTCCTCGCGCGACTGTGCGATCTCGACCCAATCGTCGCCACGGTTCTCGTAGACTCTCATCCTGACCCACTGACCCTCGGGATTCAGGGACAGCGTCAGGTCAACGAGGTCGACGTTATCGGCGGCAGTGAAGTGTTCGTAGTTCGACCCGGTGTCCTCGTCGACCACACCGATGAGGGCGGGCCCGGTGTTCACTGCTGGCCCGACAGACCCTGTAAACGTTTGTTCCTTGACAGTCCGGGTTTCGCTGTTCTGGATGTCGAAGAAATCCTCCAAATTACTGATCAAGAGATCGCGGTCGTAGAAGTCCGCCCGCACGTTACTCCGACCCCGGGACGAGAAGTCCACGATCGGGCGGTTGTTCGCGTTGTCCTCCGGATCGATCGTCTTCTCGGCGGCACCGACACCGAGAACGTGCGGCGCCTTCGCGAACCGGCTGCCCGTGTTTTCACCGGCCTCGCCGTCGTTCCCGTACGCGAAGACGGGTAGGACACCTTCCTGGAACACCTTCCATGTGGCGACGTTGACCGGGTCGTTCGGGTTGTAGACGTTCCCGCGGGCGACGCCGTAGGAGTTCGACACGACGTCCGGCTGGAAGTCCGGCTCGGTCCGGATGCGGCCGAGCAGGTGGTTCCAGGCGGACACGACGTACGGCAGGTAGATGTACTGGGTGGTGCAGTAACTGGTGATGGTCGCCTTCGGGGCCATCCCGGTGTAGTCGCCCCGTACGCCGCCACCGCCATCGCCGGCGGCGATCCCGGTGCAGTGGAGCCCGTGGCCCAGTTCGTCGGTGTCGCCATCGCGGGCGTCCACCCAGAACGGAGCGCGGGGGCCCGTCGGTTCGTCGACGTAGCGGTAGTTCGCCTCGACGCGGCCCCGGAAGCCGGGATGGCTCCCGTTGATCCCGGAATCGATGATGGCGAAGTGTGCGTCTTCGCCGTCGTAGCCCAGCTCGTGGGCCGCGTCGACGGCCATGGACTCCCGGGACGTCGAGTCGTTGTACCACTCGAGTTCCTCGGCGCGCTTGACGCGACGCACCGATGGCCAGCCGGCGACGGTCTGCAGTTGGTCGGCGTCGAGGAACGTCCACGCGATGTCGACGTGCTCGAACACTTGGTACGGTTCTTCGAGGTCCAGCGAATCCAGTCGCGTCGCGCTCTCGCTGTCGTCGAAGACGATCAGCGACTCCTGGAGGCCGCCGTTTTCGTCGAACGAGTCGTCCAGGACGCTTGTCGACACCTCGGAGGCGCCGGCCGTCCCGGTCAGTGCTGCGCCGGCGCCCGCGGCGCCGACGACCTGCACGAACCGCCGTCTGGGTAGCTCACCGTGCATCGTGTCTCTAACTTTCCCGTCCTTCCCCTTCAATGAAGTAGAAAAACCGTCCAAACGTCATTAGCAAAATCGTCCAAACGTCCGACCCCGATCAGTCGGCGGTGGTCCGACGATCGACCGACCACGTCCAGCCGGAGGCGGTCCGCAAGCGCTCGAACAGCCGTCGCAACCCCGGCGGGTCGGTCCCCGGGAGCGCGTGAAACTCCACCGTCCCGTCGCGGACGGCGACGCGGAACGTATCCCCCGTTCGGTGGTCGTGGACGAGGTACAGCGGCATCGGGAGGTCGAACCAGTCCCCGTACGTGTAGCCGTCGGCCGACAGCACCGATTCGACGAGTTCGACGAGGTCCCCGTCATCGACGGCGGTACCGGGCGCGAGATCGAAGGCGGTCTGACCCTCGTACTCGACGCCGCCGCGGCGCGGATATCGACGCCTGGGCCGCTCGGCGATCGCGAACCGGGGCGTCGATTCGCCCGTCACGCAGCGAGTTTCGTCGGCTCCCCGCTTAAGCTTCCGGTGGGTCGGCGTGTGGATGGAACAGTTCTCGGACGGACATGATCGAACTGGAGCCGTTCCCGACAACTCCACCACCCGGGGCCCTGAACTTTCCGTGCGAGCCCCGGCCGACCGGGCCTTGCCGGGGCCAGACCGGCGTCATACGGTGGTCTGACGTAATTTTATGGGACGTGTCGCCCAGGGAGCCGTATGGGAACGTTCGAACGGCCCACCCCGAACCTCGGCACCGAGCGGGACATCCTCGAAAAGCGCGCGATGGCGTTCGTCGTCGACCTACTCATCCTGGGCGTCGTCCTCGGACTCGCGACCAACGTCGCGTTCATGGTCGCAGTGCCACTCGGATTCCTCTCGATGGCGCTCAGCGTCGTCGCAGCGTTCGCGTACTTCAGCTGCCTCGAGGCCGCCTTCGGCCAGACGCTGGGCAAGACGGCCATGGGCATCGTGGTCATCTCGGAGGACGACGACCCCATCTCGACGAGGGCGTCGCTGATCCGGACCCTCTTGCGGCCCGTCGACACCATCGGCCTCCTCGCCATGTTCCTGACGGACCGGCGGCAACGGCTCGGCGACCTGGCGGCCGACACGATCGTCGTCGACACCAAGGCCAAACCCCCGGCGCTGTAGACGGGCGAACGTTCACATACTGAGACGGGGCCACGTCCCCGTGTGTACTGATCCGTCGTAGGCGGCCGGACGAGACGGGAGCGCGGGACACCGTCGCCGAACGCGTTCGTTCCGCCTGCTCGAATCAGAGGCGGCACCGGGTTTGCCGCTCGAATCGCGGCCCCCTATCCCGGCCATCCGCCGGCGGTACGTCGTCCTCGGGTTCACGGCCGGGCTGTTCCGGAGCGCCATCGAGACCGTAGACCGGTTCGGCCGCGATAAGGATCGCCTACGGTGATGAATGCGCTGAGGGGGCGAACGATTCATGAACGACGGCGTCAAACCGGTGACGCCCAAAAAACCTTTATCCGTTAACCTGTGTGTAAGTGGCACACATGTCGATGAAACCGGGCCCGCCCGACACGGGGGCCCGCGAGGAGTCGATCTCGGTCGTATACGTCGACGACTACGAGGAACTCTGTGAACTCACGGCCGAGGGCCTCGAAGACGCGAGCGACCGGCTCGCCGTCGAGACGACGACCGACCCCGAGACGGTCCTCGACCGGGTCGAGGAGTTCGACTGCGTGGTGGCCGACTACGCCATGCCGGAGATGGACGGCCTGGACCTGCTCCGCCGCGTCCGGGTGACCACGGAGGAGCTTCCCTTCATCCTGTATACCGGTCAGGGGAACGAGGACATCGCGAGCGAGGCGATCTCGCTCGGCGCGACCGACTACCTGGCGAAGACCGGCGGCCCCGAGCGGTTCATCCGTCTCGCCCACCGGGTGGAGAACGTGGTCGACGCCGGACGTGCCTCGGCCCAGGCCAAGCGGGCGCGACAGCGAGCGCGGGCCACCATCGAACGGGAGCGTGGCCGGCTGCACGCGCTCATCGAGTACTCGCCGACTGTCACGGGGATACTCGACGGCGAGGGCCGGTTCCAGTTCCTCAGCCCGTCCGTGGAGGACGTCACCGGCTTCTCGTCACACCAGCTCCAGGGGGAGATCGCCTTCGAGTACGTCCACGATGAGGACCGGGAACGGGCCGAGCGGGCGTTCGGCAACATCCTCGAGGAGCCGGGCCGATCGGTGACGGTCGAGATCCGCTTCCGGGAACGGGAGGGCGGCTGGCGCCACGTGGAGGTCCACGGGACCAACCACCTCGAGAACCCGGACGTCGAAGGCGTCATCTTCAACGCCCAGGACGTCACCGACCGGAAGCGAACCCAAAACGAGCTTCGCCGGGAGCGGACCCTCGCCCAGCGGGTGTTCGAACTGGCTCCGTGCCCGCTCCTGTTACTCGGCGAGGAGGGCCGGATCCGGCGGGTCAACGAGCGTGCCACCGAGGTGTTCGACGCGGACCGGTCGGCGCTGCAGGGCCACCGGCCGGCGGAGTCGTCGGTCACGTTCCGGGACGACCGCGGCGACGACATCGACGCCGGCGACGACCTCTGGGCGGTCGTCTCCCACGCCCGGCGACCGGTCCGGGACGCCGAATGTGTCGCCACGCTGCCGAGCGGCGAGTACCGCCTCCGGGTGAGCGCCGCCCCGATCCGGGAGGCCGACGAGCGGTACGTCGTCGTCGCCGTGGAGAATGCGGACCCGTTGCAGTCGGGCGATGACACCACGTGAGGCGGCCGCGACCGCCGCTCGACGTGGAACGCGTGTGGATCGAGACCGCCGAGGGCGGCCTACTCGGCCAGGTCCGCTCGGACCGACGCCGTCTCGTCGGCGTCGGCAGTGGGTACGATCCGATGGTTCAGCACCGGGTCGACGCCGCGCTCCGGTCGGGGCCGGAAACGCTTTGTATCGGCGCGTGCCATTCGAAACGTGGACGACGACCGGAGCATCGAGGACGTCCTCGACACCATCGGCGACCAGCACGCCCGGACGGTGCTCGCCTCCATCAGCCGGGAGCCGCGGTCGGCCAAGGAGCTGAGCGGGGTCTGTGACCTCTCGCTGCCGACGATCTACCGGCGCCTGGAGATCCTGGAGGGACACGACCTCGTGACCGAACGGACGACCGTCGCCGAGGACGGCAACCACTACAACGTCTACGAGTGCAACTTCGAAAGCACCGTCATCCGGCTCGAGGACGACGAGTACAACGTCCGAATCTACCGCAGGGAGAACCTGCCGGATCGGTTCACCCAGCTGTGGGACGACCTGAGCCCGGAGTAACGGCCGTCACGTAGTTTTAATACCGCCGCCGGGGTTGCCGGCCTATGGTCACGGTCCTCCAGGGCGTGCTCGTCCTCGTGCGGCTCGCCCTCTTCGGGCTCTCGCTCGGCCTGACGCTGATCAGCTTCCAGGCGTACACGAAACGGCCGAGCGAGCGCCTCCAGTACGCGTTCATCGGCTTCGCGTTCATCAGCATGGGGATCGCGGTGACGAACCTGACGACCCAGGTCGCCCTCGACGGCGACCTCGGGTCGACCCTCCAGCTCCTCCAGATCGCCGAGACCATCCCCTACATCGTCGGCTTCGTGATGATCTACCTCTCGCTGTACCGATAGCGGACGGTCCGGCGTTCGCCGGCCACTCGATGCTCGCTCCGTCGTGCGGTTCGTCGCGTGGGCCCGCTATCGGCCGCTCGATGGCCGCCCCGTCGAGTGGTTCGTCGCGAGGGCCCGCCACCGGCCGGGCCGGCCTACAGGAGGGTGCCGGCGGCGAAGTACGCGACGCCGAGCAGGAACACCAGACCCAGCACGCCGGTAGTGATGAGGACGACGGGCGAGAGCTGCTCTTCGTGCTCGACGATGAGCCGGTCCATGGCCGGCCCGACGGCACGGGCCGGAAAAAGCGTTGGGGACGGAAACGTTCATCCGTCCCACAGCGCTGTCCCAACCTGGATGCCGCTGGACCGTCGCCCGGCGGCCGGGGCGTCCCCGGTGGCTGACCGCTCGCCGCTGCCGCCAGTCCTGGCCGTGGTCTGTGGGCTGCCCGGCGTCGGCAAGTCCACCGTGGCCCGCGCCGTCGCGGATCGGATACCCGCCACCGTCCTCCGCACGGACGTACTCCGGACGGAGCTGTACGCCGACCCCTCGTACACCACCGCCGAGACCGTCGACGTCTACGACGAACTCCTCACCCGGGCGTTCGACCACCTCGATGTCGGGGAGTCGGTGGTCCTCGACGCGACGTTCAAGACCGGCGAGCGCCGCATCCAGGCCCGCGACCTCGCCAGCCAGGTCGGTGCCCGGTTCCGGCTCGTCCGCGTCGAGTGCGAGGCGTCGGTGCTCGAGGGCCGCATCGAGGAGCGGGACGGGGTGAGCGACGCCGACCTCAACGTCCACGTCGAGTTCCGCGACCGCTTCGAGCCACTCGCCCTCGACCACGTCGTCGTCGACAACTCCGGGTCGAGGGCGGCGACCGAGGACCGCGTCGCGCGGGCGTTCGGGGACGTGGTCGCTGCCGACCCGCGCCGACCGCCACGCTGAAAGAGCCCCCGGACCGAACCTCCGGGTTCGGATCGAGCCTCCGGGTCCCTCGCCCGACGGGTACGGTCACTCGATAGTAACCCGGACGAGTGCCGCGACGCCCCCGGTCGCATTCCGGGACCGTCCATCGCGCACGATGGCCTCCGGCATCACGGTGGGAGCCGACGCAGTGCCGGTGCCGATTCCGGTCGGGTCCATCCTCGAGGTCGCTCCCGCGTGTCACCGACTTTATGGGATATGACTCCGAACCGGCGTCCCGAAGCGTGAACGACACTCCGCCCGCTACCTCCGTCGTCATCACGAGCGTGGCCACCGTGCCGGAGTATCCATGAGTGGGGACGTGAGTACGGCGCGTTCGGTGCGGAGCATCGACGGCCCGCGGGAACGAGCGATGCACTGGTTCCTTCTCGGGGGCAACCGCCTCGCCGTGTCGGCGGTCCTCGTCGGAGCCGTCGTCGCCGTATTCGTCCCCCTGACACGGTTCAGGGTACTGGCCGTCGGGCCGAAAAGCGCCGCCGCGTCGGCCTTTTCCAGTGGCCTCATCGCCGGAACGGTGACGCTCGTGACCATCGCACTGTCCATCGACCAGCTCATCCTGTCGCGCGTGTTCGGCTCCCCAAACGAGCTGTTCGACCGCCTCGAGGGGGCGGAGGACCTCCGCGGTCGCCTCCGGGATCGGGCCGACGAACCGGCCGTGCCGAACGACCCGGCCGAGTTCCTCGAGCTGGTGGCCGAGACGCTGACCGAGCGCGCGAACCGCCTCGGGTCCTCGCCCGGCGGGCCAGACGGCCATCGTGAACGTCCTGGAGGTCATCCTCGGCACCGAGTACGCCCGGAACCTGACCGCGACGCGACACGTGCGAAACGAGTACGGCGACCGGCTCTCCGAGGCGGCAGTCACGGAACTCGAAGCCATCGTGGACCTCCTGGAGGCGGTCGCGGTGACACGGCAGTTCTTCAAGACGCTCTCGCTCCAGCAGGACCTCGCACGGCTCTCCCGGCTCGTCGCCTACAGCGGGTTCGTCGCACTCGTCGTCAGCATCGCGATGGCGCTCATCTACCGGTCGGACTCGGTCACCGTCGCGGCGCAGCACCTCCCGCTCCTCGTCAGCCTGGCGATCGGGATCATCCTCGCGCCGCTCGCCGTCTTCCTCGCGTACGTGCTCCGGTCGGCCACCATCGCCCACCATACCGTCTCCGTCGGCCCCTTCGTCCCGCCCGAGGAACGGGCAGACGAGGGGTGAGGTGCCGTCGTCGCGTTAGGACGAGCAGGCCCGTTCGCGTTGGGACGAGCAGCCTCGCCACGTACGCTCCAGTCACGCGTCTCGTTGGGAGGCGAGCCGGCCGGCCCCGAGCGCTTCGGCCACCTCGACTCTCGACCCATCGGGGTCGGATGCAGCAGGAGGCTCAGCGACGACCGTACGCTCATGGTCAGCGTCCGCGACATTCGGTCGACGGGCAATGTTACACGGCCCCCACCAATGGGACCCATCCACGGGTCCTTTGGACGCCGAGCTTGCCGCTACCATTACAATCGAGCACGCAGAGTTGCTCGCCACGAACGAGGAGAGAGCAATCGAGATGCCTTCCCAGTCATCCCTCCCGGGCGGTTCGCCCGAACCTATCCACATCCTGCACGTCGACGACGAACCGGACTTCACCGATCTCGCCGCGACGTACCTCCAGCGCGAGGACGACCGTTTCAGCGTCCACACCGAACTCAGCGCGAGCGACGGGTTGGATCGGCTCGCCGACGACCGTTTCGACTGTATCATCTCCGATTACGACATGCCCGGCCGGGACGGTATCGAGTTCCTGGAGGCCGTTCGAGACGACCATCCGGACCTCCCGTTCATCCTGTTCACCGGGCGAGGGTCCGAGGAAGTTGCCAGCGAGGCCATCTCGACCGGGGTGACCGACTACCTCCAGAAGGATTCGGGAACGGAGCAATACGCGATCCTGAGAAACCGGGTGGTAAACGCCGTCGATCGGCATCGGGTCGACCGCGAGAGCCAGCGGATGCGAGAGCGAATGGAACTCGCACTCGAAGTGACCGACTCCGTCATCTTCGAGGTCGACCCCGACACCGGGGACCTCCGCAGCCAAGGGGCGATGGGAGAGGTCTTCGACGAACCGTCCGGGGACGGAACGAAAGGGGCCGACTTCGTGGAACGGGCCGTCCACCCCGAGGACCGTGACCGGCTCCATGAACTGTTCGGCCGGATGCAGCGAGGCGAGTCCGAGTACGACGTCATCGACTACCGGACGAACCCCGCGGTCGGCCGGCAGCGCTGGATGCGGGGCCACGCCTATTACGAGGCAAGCGAGCCCCGCATCGTCGGCTTCGCGACCGACGTCACCGAGCAGAAAACCCGGGAGCGGCAACTCCGAGAACTGAACGAGCGGTTCGAGCACCTCGCGGAGGCCGTCCCACAGGGGCTCTTCATCGTCGCGGCCGACTACTCGGAGGTCCTGTACGTCAACTCCGCGGCGAAGGAACTGTACGGGATCGACGGCGAGGACATCGCCGCGGACCCGTCGTCGTGGCAGCGACACGTCCACCCGGAGGACCTCGACCGACTCCGGGCCGACGTCGAGACACAGCGCGCCGGTAACGTCGAGGGGCCACAGCACCAGGAGTTCCGGATCCAGCACCCGGAGCGCGGGACACGCTGGCTCAACGTCGACATGTACCCCATCCGAGAAGACGACGAACTCGAGCGTCTTGCCGGCGTCGCGACCGACGTCACCGAGCGCAGGGAGCGCGAGATGGAACTGATGCGGTACGAACGGATGGTCGAGGACCTCCGGGATGTCGTCGCGATACTCGCGCCGGACGGAACGGTACGGTACGTGAACCACGCAGTGGGACGGACGCTGGGGTACGAGCCGGAGGCCCTGATCGGCGAGGGCGGTTTCCCCGACCAGCCACAGGCGACCGTCGACGACCTGAGTGCCGCAATACACGACGTCGTCGACCAGCCCAGCGAATCACGGACGATCCGGACCGAGATGCGGCGGAACGACGGATCAGTCTGCCGGGTCGAGGCGGCGCTGCGGAACCGGATCGACGACGACACGCTCCAGGGCATCCTCGTGAGCATCCGCGAGATATCCGAGCGAAACGAGTCCCAGGCGTAGCGACAGCGCCCGAACTAAGTCCTGAACGTTCGTGACCCCCGTCGCTCGCGGTCCGGTATCGGCAACGACCAGTCTACTCATCGAGACTCCTCAGGCATGGAGTCCCCACTCTACGTCCTCCTCAACCGCAGCTCGGGCGGATTCGACCTCTTCGATGACTTCGATGCCGAGTTGGTCAACTGCTTCCTCACGTGTAATCTCGTCGGCGAGATACTTTCTAACGAGCATGTTGCGATACAACGTCTCGACACCGGTTTCGACCGCCCGCTGGATGACCGCCGATTCGTCGATATCGTGGTGTGCGGCAAGTTCGTGAACGTGATCCGAAACGCCATCGGTTCCCATAGGAGTTCGTTAGACGCCTACCGATATAAGTTCGGGTCCGACTGGAGACTCGTGTTCGGGTAAGGAGTGTACTCGGCGTGAAGCTGACCGGGGCCTGAGTCGACCAAGGCCACAGCCAGATACCCTCAGAGACGTCGTCTACCGTCAAACATGATGGCCTCGGCACTCACGACTCACCTTCTATCCACAAACCACGGTCGATTAGACGGTGGATACGGATCGACCGAGGCCCTAGCTGTCGAGTAGCGGGGAGTCCTCGAACGTTTCGCGGTCGGGACGCTCGTCTTCGAGGTGGCGTGCGGACTGGAGTTGTGAGTCCACGAGCGTGTTCACCTGCTCACCCCAGTCCTCGTCGGGATGCGTTCGGACGTACGCTGCCCACTCGCGGATCTGGCGGCGCCGCTCCTCGCGATTGTGAGCGTGTTTGTCATCACTATCCCATGAATCGTTCGTATTCATCCTCGACCCCGAGTTTCGTGACGTATCTTTCGAGTGCAGTCCTCTTAAGGCTTGGTCCCGCGACTTCGTAGAGGTAGAGCGCATCTTCGTAATCCCTCCGGGCACCCATATCGAGTTTGTAGGCGATCTGGAACTCCAGCGAGCCAACACGGATGGTTTCCCCGCCGAGGCGGACGTGGATAGCGTCGTCGAGGGAGGTACGGTCGTGCTCGTCGGAGGCGAATTTGAGTTAGACGTTCGGAACCCGGTGTCCGTCTTCGGCGACACGGACCGGGAGGTCGTCGGCCAACGTTTCATACACGTCCTCGAGTGGCATCGCCGAGCCCCAGTAGCCCGCCTCCTGAAGTCGCTTCGCCAGCTCATCGGCCGTTCCATCGTCGAACCGTTCCGTGATCACGTCGATGTCTTCGGTCGCACGCGCGCGACCGAACAACACTGCCACGTAGCCGCTCACGACGGAGTACTCGATGCCGACGTCATCGAGGATGCCGCCGACCTCGAGTATGAATTCGTCGAGGTCACTGGGCGGCTTGTCGATGACGACCCCCTCGTCAGTGAACTCCATCCGTGGAGTTAGGCGAAAGCTACCCAGGTGGGTGACCCACCGCCGCCACAGGTGCAAGCGCCACGCGTTCGGGTCCCAGTCGGTGTCTTCCGGACGCGCTCGCCCCCGGTCGGAATCGCCCAATCGCTCTTTGTTGTCGATGTTGTCATAGTAGTACGCGAGCGCCCGATGGACGTCACCGAGCGAGAGGTCCGGATACAGTTGAGTGATCTCGTCAGGTTCGTACCCGCTATGCTCGTACGCGACCGCGACGTCTTTCACCCGGATGCCGGTCCCCTCGATGATCGGGGCACCGTCGCTGTGCTCGGAGTCCTGAATGATGCTCATAGACGTTTGTTCGTGCTCTATCGATATTAAAATCCTGGTTGGATTGTGACTAATTGTGGCCGATGTCTACCAAGACCACGATTAGAAGTCCTCGGCAACACCTTCTACAAAAAATGGCGGCCTCCACTCTGTCATGTATGATAACATCTGGATAGACCGTCTTCGCGTCAAGTTTTTCTGAGTCTACGTTATCTGAGATACTGCTCTGGAGGTACTCCACCGGTGCAGCTTTGCTCACATGTTCAACCATGTGATTATATTCTACACCACCATCCCATTCATTGCCGATTTCCTCACCAATTTACACCGCCAGTCAATGGTGATGCTTCTTTCGTAACATTATACCTCCCTCGACATCTCTCACCTGAGAATTAGTTGATCCAGAAGGCGCTCTTCCAATTGTTATTTTCTATTTCCTCAATCACGCTCATAATTTTCTACTCCATCATACGCGAAGTAGGCTCCATACAAAGTTAGAATAATGACTACAATTGAAATTCCAATAATCACCCTGCCGGCGATTGTTTTCTCCATACCGACCTGGAATAGTATCGACAGAGTACTCAAGAAGACTCCCCCCAGTGACAATCCCACTGCCGCACCGACTACTCCGCCTAAGATTCTGTTCCCAACTCTAACCCAATCTACGACATCATGATATATGTCTGAAAACTCCGCTGTGAGGCGCTTACCATCCTCCTCGCTGATCTCCGGTAACTTCTTGTTCAATTTGTTTTGTTGGTCGGCCACTAGCCCTGCATACGGGCGGGGACTTCCAGTCGTATGTATAAAGACGAATGCAGCGAGGATGACTCCGGTCGCAATGAATAAACCACCCCAGATCATGGGATCTTGGACATTGACGAGGCCCGATTCGATTTCCTGCCGGAATACCGAAAGGGAAGCCACAACGATACCAAATAACAGAATTGCAATTTGGAGACTAGCTTTAGAAGAATCTTGAATTAAAGATCTACTCGCGTAAGCTTGCTCAAGCAAGGTCCCAGTTCGATCGACAATCAAGTCACCCCCATTGTCGTCGAACTCATCAGAGGAGTAGTTTCGGTTGGGGCCTCTCCCTCCACCGGGGTCAGTATAGAAATTTGAGGAGTCTATACCACGAACCTTTCCGAGAGGCAAGCTCGGAGAGGTGTAATCACTCCATAGCCGATCTGGGATTTTCTGTAGTATCCAGTTCCTCCCCGGAGGAAATCCTGTAGGTAATGCCTCATCCAAATCGTTCGCATCAATATCTTCAAACACAGCTTCCAAATTGGGCCGACCACTTCGGCGTTGGTAATCTGGTTCTTGGTACTGAACAATTGTAGCTACAGCCCCAATGGATTCGTTGATTTCGTCTTGATCAACTAGTTGGTGGAGATAATCAATGGTGGATTCCTGAGTGGATATCCCACCAATGCGTCCTATCCCATGTATCTCACCACTCGCTGACGTGAAGATCACATAATCCCCAGGATTTGGAATATCCGTAGAGATAGAATCCGGAACCGGCCAGACACCCACTGATTGGCCCAAAGCAAATTCCGGATCAACTTTCGGCAGTTCAATATCGCCAATCTCGTCCGAAAACAGGTGCCAGTTTCCAAGATAGATTGAGGTCATGGACTATCCCGATATACTGTCATTTTTGCGAATATAATATCCATCATGCTCTACGTTTTCCTTCTGGGTTGGCTGGAGGTAGTAGTGGTTGAAATTCGAGAAATATCAAGGTTCACACCCGGTTACACCAGACTAGAAATTGCTCAGTGCCCGCTGATATATTTTAAATCGTTCGTCAACGTGTAAAGCACCGTCTGAAATACCCTCTTCGCAGGCTTCACGGTAATACCGCAATTCACGCTCAAACCGTTCGAACCCGAATGCACAAATCGCAGCCACCTCTGCGGTTGAAATTGCCGAGTATGTCAATAGTTGAATCGCTCTATCTATGAACTTGATATAGCCGGGTCCGTACAATCTGCTGAATATACCTCCGTGTCCGTAGTTCGCCCATTCTCGAAGAAGTTTGAACACATGGAAGAACGTTGATGTCTCTCTGTCTGAATCCCAAGTGCTGATATTTTTCGCTTTGCTATACAGTGCCGTCATAAGGCGCTCATAGTGGTCTGCGTAGGAGTCTATCCTATCCTCGCGGAGTGGTTCTCTCCATTTCTCGTCTTCAACACTGATGTGTTGCGGGAATGGAAGTCTGAATTCGAAGAAGTCTCCCGAGGAAGGATTGTGATTTAGGGGGTATCCGTATAGACATCGAGCACGAGATGATAAGAACTGACTTGCATGGATATTGAGCGTTCTCACATGGGAGTTCGATAGGTCAGAGCTATCTTTCGTATGAACTATTGCTGACGCAGATTTGTAGAGTGCATAATAACACATCGTAATCCGCCATTCAGCAGTCTTCATTCTCTCCTCGGGTTCTGCGTTAACTGGGGAGTTCAGGCAGTACTCATCGCGCCAAGCGTTCGTCAAGTTGCGGAACGCTTTCTCTTCGTATAGCCTATCGGAACCAGTACGACCTCGGAAGAACTGCAAGAGTTGATCTCTATCGTCTACTGCCTGTCCAACCGTTGCAAAAATGATGTGTTCCTTCAGCCTTTCAATATCATTCTTATACGTGGCTTCCTCTAAGTTCAATTCCCAGACAGTCTGACTATCCGCGTCTATTTCTGAATTAGGCGCAGTGGCATTTTCTACCCCCATCCATTGCCCGCGATTATACTCATAAGCCCAATAGAACCCCTCTGAGAGAGTTTTCATAAACTGTCCGACTGGCATTGCTTGTTGTGCAAATCTACGGGCCGTATGCGACATTCTGTCTGGTGATTGAGACAGTAGTGACTAAGGCTTTCTTCTCCAGAAGTGATTCAGTCGTCAAATCCGTCGTTGCTATCCATAGGCCTAGGTGCATCCAGTCCTAATTGTCTGTTGTGATACATGAATGAGTAACATCGAGCCACAGCAGACCGAGTGGGAAGACGAGGTCGGCTTGTCCGAGGAGACGACTTATGTCGCCCTCTACCCGAGTCGCAAGCACGCCGAGGAGTGGATGGAAGAGGCCGAAGAACAGGGCTACGGGAGTCGGTCGAAGTACCTATACGAGCTGATACAAGAGGCCCGTGCTGCTCGTCAACAAGGGTTCCTCGCGTACAGTCAGAACGAGTCGAAGGTCGAAGAACTACAACTGCAAGTCGAGCTGTTACAGGACGAACTCGAAAACGCCCGCAACTCCGACCCCGGCGAAATCGATATCGAACACGAGGAGTTCGTCACTGCGTTCCTGACCGACCGCTACCAGGAGTTCGAAAGCATCCTCAAAGATGTCACGGGAAGCGGCGTCCTCACGGGCATTGTCAAGGATGCTGTCGAAGAGCAACTATTCGACCTCGCGGAAGAGAACAAGGTCGAGTATAAGCAGGGGTATGGGTGGCGACTCGCTCACGAGGACGCTGACGCGGAGCTGGTCGAGGCATGACGGGGAAGACCCGCGAGAAGATTTACGAGAACGACCACGACGCGGTCAACGACTTCATCGAACGCAAGCAAGCGATGGGTCGCAGTCGTCGGACGCTCAACGCCTACTCGCGTACCCTGAAATCGTTCTTCCACGAGGAGTTCCCGGACCTCGCACCCGAAGACGTCGAGGTGCGCCACATCGAGGACTACGTCGGGAAGCTCGCTGCTCGTGACCTTTCGCAGAACACGAAACGTAGATACCTCGAATCGCTATAATCATTCTTCGGCTGGGCGATGAAGCGCCCACGGTTCGAGAACATCACCGGGAACCCCGCGGCGGTCGTCCGCGAAGAAATCCCGCAGAAGTACCGTGAGCGCCCTGACTGCGCGACGTGGGAGAACGCGAAGAAAATCGTCCACGACACCGTTGACCCACGGAACAAGGCAATTGCCGTTATTCTCGCAAAGACGGGCTGCCGGATTCATGAGGCCCTTGAAATCGAACAGGTCGACCTCATGCTCGACGACGGATTCATCCGCCTTCGTGAGCGCAAGGGCGGGAGTCAGACGGTCGTCCCTGTTGACGAGGAAGTGAGACACGCTATCAAGCGGTATCGCCTTGTTCGCCCAGATACCGACTCCGAGTACCTGTTCCTGAGCATTCGGGGGAGTCGAATGGATACGACGCAGGTGCAGCTGGCCGTTCGTGATGCTGCGGTCGAGGCAGGCGTGATGGACGAGGGCAGGACGCGTTTCCACTGCAAGTTCACGCCTCACACGTTTCGGACGGTGTTCACGATGTTGATGCGCAATCAGGGGATGAAAGACCACATCCTCCTGCACATCCGTGGAGACGCGAACAACCGAACGATGGATGTCTACACCCGCGTTGACCGCGACGACGCCCGACAGGAATATCTCGAGTGCATCAAGTCGCTCGGCCTCTAACTTCGCCTCGTAGAGCACTTCGCGGAGACGCAAGAGACTCGTTCGTCTGACGGTTGACGGAGTGAGTCCCTGTGTTCTATCAGACATCTACTGGACCGTGAGAGACGACAAGCGTCTTGATTCTCAGGGGAACGGAGTAGACGCGACGAACCCTTCTGCAAAATTCTGCGTGAAGTCCTGAAGACAGCGAAACAGCGGCATCTATTTCGGAATTATTAGGTAGAGCTATGCAACATACAGAGAGTGCATTTAGCAAGCACAAAGCAAACCTTGAATGACTTCTGATTTACCTCCAAAAATTCAGGAATATTCGGGAGTATACCATGACCCAATTTTTATAAGTGGCCATTACGTAAATGAGAGTGAATGACGAGTTACAAAGTGCTCGAAGAGTATCCAGTCGAATCGACGCAAAAGGATGATGAGTCTGACGGCTCAGGAAAGATGCTTCAGGTGATTATTCCACAAGACGAGTCGCCGCGTGCTGATGTTAGGTACGGCTATACGGGGCCGTCTGGTAAATTCATCAACAACCCGCCGACGTTCAACTCATCCAAAGAGACTGAGGAAGAGGTACTCGAAAAGACGGAGGCCGCTTTCTCTAAGGCTCAACTGTACACTCTAGCATGTGAAAGCCTACAGCAAGCAGGCGTTCCCGACGAGCGCATTCCCGGAGTTCTTGAACTCATCGAGAAGAAGGACGATATCGATGAGGTCGTCCAGCTCGCGAGTTAGCGAGCAATAATCCGTATTTCAAAACTTTTCGAATGGAGATAGGTGCCTTCCATCTTACACGGCAATCGATGACACTATCATCAATTCGATGCTTGTTTCGCTGAGTTAGAAAAGAACTTCCTGCAAAATTCTGCGTGAAGTCCTACTCAACGAGGTTCCTGTTGTAACTTCACGGTCGCCGGTACGCCTGCGTTCGAGTCTACGACAAGACGCGACGGTCTCTCCCTGTTCGTCCCACCGGCCCCCACGATGGGTCAGATAGAACCTGCCTCCCGAGAGCAATGAGTCTGCTACGTCTCTTCGATTAGGGTTATCAGTCGGACTTGAGGAACCCGAGCACGTTGTCGGTGACGTGCAGGAGTCTCCACAGCGGTAGTCCAACGACGATAACGCCGAACCAGAATGCGAACAGTGCGATAGGGATGGGATGCGGGAGCGCAGTGATGGGCAGGCCCACCCCGTTGAGACCGATGGCGAGCAGGAACGAGACGAACCCGAGGAGGTTCAGGGAGGCAACGGCGCGACGAGGTGACTGGAACGGGCCACGGGGAGAGAACCACTCCCACGAGTCGTTCTCTGTCGAAGTCGCGTTATCGGTCGTCTCGTAGTCGTCTCCGACTGCGGCACCACACTCGGGACAGTACGATGATTCGTCGTCAAGTTCTGTACCACACGCCTGGCAGTAGCGAGCAGGCATGTTACGGCGCTCGGAGAAGTCGCTAGTAGGATTGGTGGATTTTCTATTCCGGATCTATCTGAATCGCTGGAACAGAGATTCGCGCTCTCCCTGCCCCATCACATCAACCACTAGTCCAGAGAACGTGCTGTCTATGGCTGACTTGATTAACCAGTGTTCACCGACAAACACCGACATGATGCTGAGGAGACAATAGCGTCCCTCTGCGCCCTCAATCAAACTATGACCCAATACAAGTACGAAAAGAATCAGAAGATCGACTGGGAATCAATCTTTGAACGAATTCTTGGCTCAAAGAAGCCACCACTTTCTATCATACGCTTTCCCGACACCTTAATCAGACCAATGAACGTCTTGACCCGGATTCAGCGTGGGAAAGAGTCACCGGCGGGAGCGCAACCGGCGATTTGTTTCTAATAGCGGTGGAGTGGTAGCCCGGAGTCAATAGGAAGTACTACTTCATCCCGAGACGACGGTTCGTGGACGCAGGGAGAGCCTTTCTTCCCTTTTGGAGTTACGCATACGACGATGGTCTTACCGGCGATGGATGGTTCAACCGCTCTGAATTATACGACCGAGTTCGTGAACGATTGAGAGAGGACGTACCAGAATGGGTGATTAATGCTATAGACAACTATCTTCCTGCACTGACTCCTCAGAGTTTACTCTATTCGACCTCAAATGACGACTGCCCTCTCTCAGAGGGTGGCAGACGCGATTCTCTGACGTTCGTTCACTTCTCCTCGCAAACCTATGCATAGAAAACTGGCCTCGGCACTCATAGGGCTCGTCACCGCCGCCTGCCCACGACGGCTCGGCCCCGTCTCTCGTCATTGGCCACCCGCCGGTACGGCGCCCGCGATGAAGTGCGTTCTCCCTACGTCTCGCCGTCGTCGGCCGGTGGGACGAACCCGAGTTCCTCGCCGATGCCGAACACGTCCAGTCCGCGGAGCAGCTCCTCGAACTCCTCGGAGGACGGGTCGACGAACAGGACGTCGTCGTCGAACGCGAACCGGGCCTCGTCGTCGCCGAAGTTTACGAACAGGTCGCCGTCCGTCATTTCGGCGAAGACGTCGTCGCTGATCTGGATGGCGTCCTGGAGGAGTTCCCCGACGGACTGGCCGGTCTCGGCGGCTTCCTGGAGCAGGTCCACGGCGACGTCCGGGGCCGACGAGGGCTCCTCGATGGCCTGCTGGAGTAGGTCCCCGAGGGTCTGGCCGGTGTCCTGCAGTTCCGCCTGGAGGTCCTCGAACAGCGCCTGGGCATCGGTCATCGTGTCCGAGCGCTCGGCCCGGACCGGCATAGGTATGGTGGTCGCCGCCGGCGTGCGGCGACCCCGTGCGCTTTTGGTCCGGGCGCCGGTCACGGTCCGGTGATGTCGACACCGGCCGTGAGCTTCGTGGTCCCAGCCCGCAACGAGGTGGACTACCTCGATGGGACGCTCGCGAGCATCGGCTCCCAGATCACAGCGCGGCCCTACGAGGTCGTCGTGGCCGACGGCGACAGCACGGACGGGACCCGGACAGTCGCCCGGCGCCACGGTGCAGCGGTCGTCCGGGAGGGCGGCCACAGCATCGCGAGCGGACGGAACCGCGGCGCGGCCGCGGCCGCCGGCGAGTGGCTGGTCTTCGTCGACGCCGACACGACCCTGGCGCCGGAGTACCTCGAGCGGATGCTCGCGTTCGCCGACCGGGAGGGACTGGCGGCCGCCTCCTCCAGGTGCCGGATCGCCGGGCCGCGGCGGGCGAAGGCGATGGAGTGGACGATCAACCACGCGTTCCCGCGCCTGTCGGCCCCGATCCTGCCGGGGTTCAACACGGTCGTCCGGCGGGAGGCCTTCGAGCACGTCGGCGGGTTCCCCGAGGTGCCCAACGAGGACACCGCGTTCAGCCGTCGGCTCGGCCGGCGCGCCCCGACGGCCTACCACCCGGCGGCGCTCGTCACGACGTCGGGTCGCCGCGTCGCCGACGCCGGCCTGACCGGCACGCTGCTGCACTACCTCCGGCTGGACGTCCGCCGGCTCCGGGGCCCGGGGCGGCCCGCAGGCGACCCCGTCGGGGACGCCGATTAGGGTCCGCCAAGGAGCGCCGGGTGACGAGGTAGCGTTAAGTGCGTCGGCGACGGAGTGATGACCATGTCAGTTCAGACCACACACCGGTGTCTGACGTGCGGCTTCGAGGCGCCGACGGGCGACGCCTGGGACACCGTCGAGCACCCGCCGCTCGGGGAGCTTACCCAGTGTCCCGAGTGTGGCAGCACGAACACCCGCTCGGTGTAGCGCACCGAGAGGGCGGGGCCGGATTGCGTCGGACGGGCCCCGTCGACCGGTCGCCGGCCTCGTTTGGGTACCGTTCCCCCTGGCGGTCAGTCGGTCCGATCCGGACCAGCGGCGACGGTCAGTCGGCTCGATCCCGTGCCGCGGCGACCAGGAGCGGGAACGTGATGGTCGCGTCGGCGTAGACGGAGACGCTGTGGGCGTCCGGTTCGAGTTTGCCCCACGACCGGGCCTCCTCGAGCGTGGCGCCGGAGAGCCCGCCGGTTTGGGGCGGGTCCATCGTCAGCTGGACGGCGTAGTCGTAGGCGTCCGGCGTGACTAGCATCGCCTGGAGGACGTAGTTCTTCGGGACGCCGCCGCCGACGACGATGGCGGCCGTCGAGTCGGCGGCGTGCGCGAGGTCGTTTAGCGGGGACATGTCGGCCAGCGCGTCCAGCGAGAAGCCACTGCCCTGCGAGCGGAGCCACGCCTGCAGCCCCAGGACGGAGTCCTGGATCGCCGGCACGTGGAGGGGCACCTCCTGCTCGTAGGCGGCCGCGGCGATGCCGGGCGCTGCGGTGACATCCTGGCTGTCGTTCACGGCGGCGTTCGCCCGGCCGAGTTCGCGGGTGAACTCGGCGATGGAGACGACCTCGTCGCCGACCGCCTCGAAGACCTCCGCGCGCAGGTGCGCCTCGAACTTTGCGAAGTGCTCCTGGGGGAGGTAGACGTTGTAGATCCGGTCGACTTCCTCCTCGCGCAACCGCTCGTCGAAGTCGCGGGCCGACAGCTCCGGGTGGGTCTCGCGGCCGTGGTGGTGGGTGCCGCCGATGGCCTTGATGGCGTCGTGGGTCAGCGTCGCGCCGGTCGTCACCAGGGCGTCGACGTGGCCGTCCCGGATGAGGCCGGCGACGATCTCCCGCATCCCGGCGGGCACCATCGCGCCGGCCAGCCCCAGGAACGTGGTGGTGTCCTCGCGGGCGAAGATCTCGCCGGTAACCTCGATGGCCTCGTGGAGGTCGGCGGCGCCGATGCCGGCCTTCCCGTACTCGTCGGCCAGCTCGGCGACGGTCATCCCCACCGCCACCTGGGCGTGCTCGACCGGGTCGTGGCCGAACTCGGCCCGGTCGGGTGCATCCTCCTCGCTCATTGTCGTCCCGTGGGCCGGCGGGCGCTTGAAGGCCGCGGAATCGGGCAGAGACGGGTGGGTAGGCGAATCGTAGCCCCCTCTCGGGACGCGAGGTGCTACGTGGCCGTCGATCGGTCGGCGCCCTCGGCCAGGCGACGAGCGACCAGGACGAAGAACACGGCGGCGACGAGGCCCACCGGGGCGACGAGGGCAGCTGCGGCCACCGCCGCGAGGACACCGTCGCTGTACGCAAGTCGAGAGAGCGGGAGCGAGAACGCCGTGGCCGGGACGGCGAACCCGAGGAACGCGAGCGCGGCGTCCGCACGGCTGGTGGTCAGGCCTGCGCTGTGCCGGATCGCCTCGAGGAGGTCGTCCTCGCTCGCCACCACGAGATACGGCGCGAGATACGTGAGATATCCCACCGCGTAGACACTGACGAAGGCGACCGGGAAGAGGAACGGCGCCGTTGTGAGGAGGAGGACGATGGCGCTCAGGACGACCAATATGAGGGCCTCGTAGGCCACCAACGACCGCCCGTATCGGCGGACGTTCGCCACGAAGTCGAACCTGCCAGTCCGAATCGACTGATCGATGCTCCCCAGGTAGCCGGCCAGGAGAAGGCCCGTCGCGACGACGTAGGCGGCAAGCGAGAGCAGGAACGCCGCGCCGAATGCCACACCGACGACGGCCGGGAGCGTGGCGGGCTCGATACCGCCGCCCGCATCGGTCGGTGGCTGCACGAAACGACCAGATCATGACGAACGAGTGCGGCATCGGGAACGAGACCGAGAACACCCGGCTGGTGTCGGTGCCGAGTCGGACGAGATCGTTCCAGCGGAGCAGCGCAACCACGAAGGGGAGCACCGCCAGGACGGCGACGTCCCGGGTCGCCTGGAGGGCCTCACGGAGGACGGCGACCAAATGCATGGTGCCTGAACCGGATAGATGACGCCGGGTGATATAAACCGGGGGTTCGTTGCCTCAGAGTTCCACCTTCGTCGTCGGGTCGTCCAGCTCCCACAGCAGTTCCGGGAGGAAGGCGTCGAGGTGGTCGACGACGCGGCGGTCGCTGACGTCGAGGCCGTCGCAGTGCTCGTGGGCCGCCGCGCGGACCGAGACGTGGATGTCGCCGGCCTCGACGTGGACCTCCAGCGGGAACACCGAACACCGGGCCGGCTTCCAGCCGTGCTCGGCCTGCAGCGCACAGAGGCCGTCCTCCCCGAGGAAGAAGCACGCCTGGCCGTCGGCCGCGGCGTGCGGGTGGCCGTCGGCCTTCGGCTCCCGCCGGAGGAAGTCCCGGCCGCGGAACGCCGCGACGGCCTCGCTCACCGACTCGCGGGCGGCGAGTTCCAGCAGGTCCTTCTCGTACAGGAGGACGCCGTGGCGGCAACACCACGTGCAGTCGTCGACACACTCGAAGGTCAGCGAGGGGTCGAAGTCGACGACGGCCTCCCTGCCGGGGAACACCTCGACGCGCACACCGGCGGTCGGGGAGCCAGCGGGAAAGGGATGTCGGGCGGGCGGCTTCGTGGTGCCGGGGATCGACGCGTCAGGTTCGGACTGCCGCGATCACGGTGCGGAGTTGCCGCGTGCCGTTCTCGAGCAGGGCTCTGGGGAGCCGGCGACGGGCGGACGACAGTGTATCTTCGAGCGCCTCGCCGGCGTTCTCGTGGAGTCCGGGGCCGTGGCCGGTCAGGACCCGGTCGGGGTCCCGTCCGGCCAGCGCCGCCCGCGGCGGCGTCAGCCGGCGAAGCAGCATCACGCCCAGGGCCTCCTCGCCGGCGCGGAGGTACTCGGCCGTGCCGACCGACTCCCCGACCACGAGCGTTTCCCCGTCGGCCAGCCCGTACTCCTGCCACCAGGAACTGCGGGCCACCGTGAACAGCTCGTACCCACCGACCGCCGTGCCGACCTCCAGCCGAGAAACGGACGCGTCGAGGCGGTCCTCGAGGCCGGTCATTGACGCCGGCAACGTGACCGGGACGTCGTACCGCTCCGCGAAGACGTCGGCGTCTCGTAGATGGTAGTTCGACAGCAGGATCACGCCGGCGACCTCGCCCAGGTCCCCCAGGAGGTCGGCGACGCCCGGCGCACAGAGCGGGTCGACGAGCCAGACGCCCTCGTCGGTCGAAAGCGCGTGGCTCGCACGCTCCATCGTCTCCTAGGGGTGGGCGATCCAGCCGACGCCGCCGTCCCACTGGTCGACGACCGCCGGATCCGTCGGCTCGGCCGTCGCTTTCGCCGGCATGGGCCTCACAACCGGAGAGAGGGCCAAAAGTGTTGCCGGAGGGTATACCGGCCCGGAGATCCCGTGCTTGGCGGTCGCGCCGCCCGGCTCGCGGCTCACTCCGTTCGCCGCTCGCTCAGTCCGCGGCCTCCCTCCGGTCGGCCGCGCGGCTCGCGTGTCGTCCCTCCCTGCAGTCGGTCCTCCCGCTCGCTTATACCGAGGCCTCACTTCGTTCGGCCTCGCTATCGCCCCTCAGCTGTACCCCCGCCACCGGTTGCCACAGTCGGTGCACTTGAAAAAGCGCGTCGGCGGTTCGTCGGCCGACCCGGTCTGTTTGATGGTGTACCACGCCTCGCCGTTGCCACAGGACTCGCAGGTGACGTCGTCGGCGGTGGGTTTGCCCTCGAAGTCGGCGTCGGCGGAGGACTCGATGACGTCGCCGTCGGTCTGGGACTCCGTCGAGACGAACGCCTCGGCGCGGTCGGGGTCCTTCGACTGGCTCGCACCGCAGGCCGAACACGCCATCTCGCCGTCCCGGGGCCGCATCATCGCGCCGCAGTCGTCGCAGAACTGCATGCCCGGCCGGAGGGGCCCGGCGGCCTAAAGCGTGCGGTCCGGGCTCTCCCCCTCGAGGATGCTGGAGGCACCGTGCCGGTCGGCGACCACGGGGCAGTTCTGCACCCGGAAGCTGTCGGTGTCGACGACCTCCGCGATGGTCGTGCCGGCGTGCGAACAGCTCACGTCCGGCGGCTCGGTGAAGTACTCACACCGCTGGCAGTACTTCGACTTCGGGACGACGGTGGTCTCGGCGTCGGCGTCGACCTCCAGGTCGACCGTCCGGGTCGGGCTCTCCTCGGCGAGCCGCTCGAACAGGTCGCCGTCGACGTCGGCGCCCTCGTCGAGTTCGGCCCATACCTCCCCGTCGACGTCCGCCGCGTCGAGGTCGGCGAACGGGTCGGCAGTCCCGTCCGCGCCGTCGGCCGGCTCCGCGCCGTCGTCCGACCCGGGGCCGTCACCGGCGTTCCCCTCGGGCGCTCGCTCACCCATGCTGCTCACCTTCGTCGGCCGGCCCCTCGTCGGGGCCGCCCGCGTCGTCCGCCGGCTCCGGGCCGGTCAGGACGGTCCGCGTGAAGACGATGCCGGTCGTCGTGAGGTCCCGGAGGTCGGTATCACAGTGCGGACACGACGGCTCCGAGAGCAGCGGGATGGACACCGTACCCCCGCAATCGTGGCACGTCCCCTCGGTGACGCCACGGTGGCTCGCGGCCGTCCGGAGGCGTTCCAGGTGACGGCGTCGCTCCGTGGTCGCGTCCTCACCGTCACCCGTCAGGTCCACGAGGACCTTCGCGAGCGTGTCGAGCTTGCCCGTCGCGTCCGCCAGCTCCGTGTCCAGCTCCGCGACGTCCTCCGAGAGGTCGGCGTGGTCGGACGTCACGGCGTCGAGCCTGTCGTCGAACCGGGCGATATCGTCGTGGGTGTGGTCCGTCTTCGCCCGGTTGCGGACCGCGTCCCGGAGCTGCAGGACGCGGTTCCGGATCGACTCCAGGTCGTCCTCGAGGCCGGCCTCCATCGCGTCGAGCCGGTCCTCGACGGCCGCCAGGTCCGACCGGTGGTCCTGGAGCTGGGTGCGGACCTCGGTCTCGATCAGGTCCGATACGTCGGCCTCGTCGGCGAGCGATCCGCCGCCGCCGTCGTGGTCGGCCGTCGCCCGGTAGGCGCTCGCCACCTGGACGAGCAGTTCCTCGCGGGACACCCCGAGGCTGGCCGCCCGATCGTCGAGCCACTCCTCCAGCGGCGGCGGCAACGAGAGGGCCCCGTCAGCCCCGTCCGCCGACTCGGTCGCCATGTGCGAGCCGTAGGACCGTTGGAAAGTTAAGGGTTCGCCCCCCGGACCGCGGTCGCTCCCGGCCGTTTCCGGCCGCCGTGTGCATCGAGGTCCGGGGGCCACGGGTGGACCGGCAGGCTACCTGATCTTCCGGACGTCGCTGATGTCGAAGCCGGCGTCGCCGATCTCCGTCTCGAACCGGACGATGTTCTCGTCTTCGATCCGGGACAGCACGCCGCGGAACTGCTTTACGATCATGGTCCGGGCCCGGGAGGAGCCGCCGCTTTCCCACTCGAAGGACAGCGTCCCGTCGGCCGCGTCGACGAGCTGGCCGTGCTGCTGGGCGTCCAGCGTCTCTCGGTTGACGTGGGCCAAAATGAGCCCACCCCAGTCGTAGGCCGCCCGCGACAGGCCCTTCAGGAGCACTGGGATGTCGGGGAAGGGGAGGTCGGCGTTCCGGGCGCCGACGAGGTCCGCCAGCGAGTCGATGACGACCACGTTGCCACCGCCGTGCTCGGTGAGCCGGTCGCCGAGCGCCTCCGGGACGGCCTTCCGGTCCTGGGACCCGCCGAGTTCCGAGACGGCCCGGGTCCGGTCGGCGTACCACTGCCGGGGTACCTGGCTCAGCCGGAAGAACTCCGGCGAGAGGTCGTGGAACTCGACGTTGCCGATGCTCTCCTCGACGATCTCGTCGTCCATGGCGAGGGTGATCTCCCGTTCGACCTGTCGGGCCGCCGCGGTAAAGGAGATGTAGTGGACCTCCCCGGGCGGCGTCGCCCGGTCGTCGAGGCCGCCGTAGTAGAGGTCGAAAAGCTCCGGGTCGCCCTCCGCGAGGCCGTTCATCACTGCGGCGGTGTACATGAACTCCCGGGCGCCAGCCCCGGCGTCACCGGACAGGAGGACGACGCTCCCCGGCGGCGCCCCGCCGCCGATCGTCGTGTCGAGCCGCCGGATCCCGAACGGGATGCGGTCCATACCCCTCCCAACGCGTGCGGACCCTTAAATCGTGGAGCCGTCCCCGGCCGGGTGGACGCGCGCGCCCTCGTTTCTGGCGCGGACAACCCGGACCGTCCCGTCGACGCCGGCTGCCGCGAGGGCGTCCTCGGCGGCTGCTCTCGCCCGGTCGGCCATCGAGTCATCGGTCACGCCGAAGACCGTCGGACCCCAGGAGGACTGGCCCACGCCGCGGACGGCCGGCCGGTCGGCCAGGGCGTCGATGATCCGGCCGGCGGGCGGCCGGTAGACGCCGCCCTGCTCGTCGGCGTACCACGCGCCGTTGAGGCGACCGAACGCGCCGACGGCGTCGCCGAACGCCGCGAGACGGCCCTCGGCGACCGCCGGGAGGAGCCGCCGGACCAGGAGCGTCGCGAGGTCTTCGGCGACCGCCGGGTCGGCCCCCTCGACGACGGCGCGCATCCGCTCGGTTTCCTCGTCGCCGCTCGGCCCGGGGTCGGCGTCCGGGACCACGAGCAGGAACCGCCACGACGGCGGGACGTTCCGGCGGACGGCGATCGCCGGAATCGTCCACTCGCCGACGGCCGGCGGGTCGACCGTGAACCGTTCGGTCGGGTGCCCGGCGTCGACCACGAACCCGCCGGCCTCGAAGGCGGCGACACCGACTCCGCTCCGGCCGCCGCGCCCCATCGCCGGCGCCCGCTCCCGGACCGCCGGGGCCCGGTCGTGGGCCGCCGTGACGGCCGCGAGCGTCGCCAGCGCAACCTGGGTGCCGCTCCCGAGGCCGACGTGGCGCGGCAGCGTCGACTCGACGGTGACGTCGGCGCCGGCGACGTCTATGACCTCGCAGGCGGTCCGGGCACACGCCGCGACGAACGGGTCCGCACAGTCGACGCCGTCGGCCCGGTCGGCCCGGAGGACCACGCGTGGCTCGTCGAGGGCGAGGCCGACGCCGCCGTAGAGCCGCTCGTGGGCCAACGAGAGGTTGCAGAAGCCGACGTGGAGCCTGGCTCCCGCCTCGACGCGGACCGTCATCGGCCGGCTTTCGCCCCTCCGGCGGTTGTGGGTTTCGGCCGCGACACCGGCCCGTCCGCGTCGGACGGATGGCGCAGTCGGTGGCGACGACGTCCGGGGCCGCCCGTGGGCGGGCCGCCGCTACACGGGGGCGCGGACACAGGTGGTTAAGTCGCTGGACGGCAACTGGCTCCCATGAGCCGCCAGGAGCCACACGACCGCGGGTCGGGTCCCGGCGAGAAGCCCGACCACCTCCGGAGCCGCGAGGTCACGGAGGGTATAGAGCGGGCGCCCCACCGGGCGATGTTCCGCGCGATGGGGTTCGACGACGAGGATCTGGCCAGCCCGATGGTCGGGGTCGCCAACCCGGCCGCCGAGCTCACGCCCTGTAACGTCCACCTCGACGACATCGCCGGCGCCGCCATCGACGGCGTCGACGACGCCGGCGGGATGCCGATAGAGTTCGGCACCATCACTATCTCCGACGCCATCTCGATGGGCACGGAGGGGATGAAGGCGTCGCTCGTCTCCCGGGAGGTCATCGCCGACTCCGTCGAACTGGTCGCGTTCGGCGAGCGGCTGGACGCCCTCGTGACCATCGGCGGCTGCGACAAGAATATGCCCGGGATGATGATGGCCGCCATCCGGACCGACCTGCCGTCGGTGTTCTGCTACGGCGGCTCCATCATGCCCGGCGAGCACGAGGGCCGCGCGGTCACCATCCAGAACGTCTTCGAAGCCCGCGGCGCCGTCGCGACCGGCGAGATGACCGAGGGCGAACTCGATGAGCTGGAGCGCACCGCCTGTCCCGGCGCCGGCTCCTGCGGCGGCATGTTCACGGCGAACACGATGGCGGCCATCAGCGAAGCGATCGGCTTTGCCCCCCTCGGCAGCGCCGGCCCGCCCGCCGAGCACGACGCCCGCTACGACGTCGCCCGTGAGGCCGGCGAGGTCGTACTCGACGCCGTCGCGGCCGACCGCCGGCCTTCGGACGTTCTCACGAGGGCCTCCTTCAAGAACGCCATCGCGCTGCAGGTCGCCATCGGCGGCTCGACCAACGGCGTCCTCCACCTGCTCGCGATGGCCGCCGAGGCCGGCGTCGACCTCTCCATCCAGGCCTTCGACGAGACAAGCGTCCGCACCCCGAAGATCGCCGACCTCCAGCCCGGCGGCGAGCGCGTCATGAACGACCTCCACGAGGTCGGCGGCGTGCCCGTCGTCCTCCGGGAACTCCACGACGCCGGGCTGCTGGACGGCGACGCGCTGACGGTCACCGGCGAGACGCTCGGGGAGGCGCTGGAGCGGGTCAACCCGCCCGCCGTTGAGGAGCTGGACGTCGACTTCCTGTACACCGTCGAGTCGCCGAAGAACCAGCAGGGTGCCATCCGTATCCTCTCGGGCAACCTCGCGCCGGACGGCAGCGTGCTTAAGGTCACGGCCGCCGAAGACCTCCACCACGAGGGCCCGGCGCGCGTGTTCGAAGACGAGGCGGCCGCCACCGAGTACGTCCAGGGCGGCCACGTCGAGTCGGGCGACGTCATCGTCATCCGCAACGAGGGCCCCCGCGGCGGGCCCGGCATGCGAGAGATGCTCGGCGTCACCGCCGCCCGCGACGGCCAGGGCCACGCGGCGGACGTCGCGCTCGTCACCGACGGCCGCTTCTCCGGGGCGACGCGTGGACTCTCCGTCGGCCACGTCGCCCCGGAGGCGTACGACGGCGGCCCCATCGCCGCCCTGGAAGACGGCGACACAGTCACCATCGACGTCCCCGACCGGACGCTCGGCGTCGACCTCACCGAGGAGGAATTAGAGGCCCGCCTCGACGCCCGGGAGCAACCGGCCCCCACGTACGAGGGTGGCGTGCTCAGGAAGTACGGCCGGGCGTTCGGCTCCGCCGCCCGCGGGGCCGTCACGAACCCCGGCGTGCGGCGCGAGTGAGGGGCTAACTCGAACGGTCGTTTCAGGTAACAGGAGCCCCTTACCCACCGCAAGCGTCGGCCCGCCTACGAGGACGCGACGGGCGGCACCCGTGACCGTCGGGGGTCTCGTGGTCGCGGGCTGCACCACCGGCGGCGCTAAACTGCTCAAGGTCGAACCGCTGCCAGGCGGCCCCTACGGCGTCGAACTCCGGCGAGGCGTAGACGACGGGGCCGACTACGAGAACGGTTCATCGCGGAGCGGTTCGACCCCGAATGAATCATAGTGATTACTATAATCGTTTACCGGTACGAACGCCAGCAGTCGGGCGGTCGATCCTATAATTACTTACAGCAGTCACTATCGGGCCGGCATCCGGAGCGCATAGACGACAAGCAGGAGTCCCGCGACCTGACTGGTCTGAGACAGGAGCGTCGCCAGCATCTCCCCGAGGAACGGCAGCGCGACGAAGACCAGAAGGAGCAGGAACGGGACGGCCAGCGCGAGCACGAACCCGGCGGCGAGAAACAGCATCGGCCGGCTGTCGTTGCGGCGGTAACCCCGGTAGGCCTGGTAGGCGATGAACAGGCCGACGAGCGCGCTGAGGATATCAGTCGCCTGAGCGAAGACGACGACCCACTCGGGCGGCGAGGCCTCCCACAGCTGTATCGGGACCATCACATCCCCTCGATGAGCCGGGTGAACCGGTCGGCCATGTCCTCGCGGCGGTCGATACTGAGCTTCAGGCGGCCGTCATCGAGTTCGACGGTCATACACCGAACGTTCGTCGCGTAGAGGGTTCGGTGGTGGCCGCCCTCGGGGTCCGGGCGGGTCCGCTCGACGACCAGGTCGCACTCGCGGAGGTCCTCGAGCCGGCGGTAGACGGTCGGCTGTGAGACCTCGCAGTGGTCGCTCAACGTGGTGGCTGACATGGGTCGTTGATCGGTCTGGACGAGGATCGTCCGGACCGTCGGGTCACCGAGCAGCGACCCGACTGTCCCGACGTCGCACTCCTCGCTCATGGTCCGGGTGTCGTGGCAGGGTGATAAAGCGGTTTCCACGACTGCACGCGCTGAAGTCGTGGTCGACCCACTATCTCCCACCCGACCGTCGGTGGTGACGTGATGGTTGCAGACAGCCTCCGACCGGAGAGCCGGCTTCGACCGACCGCCTGGAGCGGTCTGGCGGTCGTGGCCGCGAGTGTCATCCTCAGCGTCCTCGCGCGTACCAGCCTCGGCGACAGTGTCCGGATCCGCTGGTCCGTCGGGACGTACTATGGCCCCGAGTTCGCGCCGACGGCGCTGGTGTTCGCAGCGTTCCCCGTCGCGGTGGCGGCGCTGTACGTCGGCTTCCGCTGGGTCGCCGCCCGCCTAGAGCGGGCCGACGACCTCGAGGACGGACGCGTCGCCTACGAGCTGAGCGCCCTGCTGACGCTTTTCGTCGTCCTTCTGGGCCAGGTGGCCCTGTTCGTTGCGAACCTGGCGTAGGGGTCGGACGAGGCCCCCGCGGCGCTCAGAACAGCCCTTCCTCGAGCTGTCACCGGAGTGCGTCGACGGCACCCGACTCGGCGTCCGTGGCCCGTTGCCGTTACCCTCGATCCAGGTCGGCCGACGGATGCAAAAATGTGCTGCCACCCACACCGCCTCGTGGTTACTCCTCGAGGCCGACGACCGCCGGTTCGTCATCGCCGTGCCGGACCTCGATCGTGTGGCGGGTGTGTCGGGCGTGGGCCGCCGCCCAGCGGCGTGTCGGCCGTTCGGCGAGGAACGCCTCGCCGTCCGGACACTGCCGGCAGTCGGCGACCCACGGCGTCACCTCCTCGGGGAAGTGGCCGGTGTGCTGTCTGTGGTCCAGCGCGAACTTCTCGACGGCCCGGTTGCCGACCCGCAGCTCGTCGAGTTCGTAGGTCAGCGTCCATGACCGGTCGCAGCGCGAGCAGGTGACGGTGGGCGGGTCCTCGACATCCTCCGGCGCCGGCGAACCACTCCGGTCGGTCACGTGCCGCGGTCGGGCGTCCTGGTATTTAGACCCACCGGGCCGTGCCCGTCGGCGACGAAGCTGCAACCACTCACTCGGGAGGCATCGTCTCGAAGGACGTCGAGTTCGTCTCGCCCGTCGGGTAGTCGTTCGCGTCCGTCAGTTCGTAGGTGATGTCGTATGCGGTAGCCGACGTGGTGTCGGCGTCACTGGTGTCGGTGTAGTCGGCCGCGATGACGATCCGGTCACCCTCCAGGTCGGACTCGGATTTGGTCTGGTAGGTGACGCTTTCCACCTGGTTGTTGTTCGCGTTCAGGGAGATCGAACCGTCACCCTCGACGATGGTCCAGTTGGCGCTGTCGGCGTCATGGCTGACGTCGTCGCTGGTGTTGGTGAGGTCGATCCTGATCGATGCGCCGCCGGTGTCCTCGCCCAGGGTGAAGCCCATCGTTTGGTTCACCCGACTCTCGCCTGCCGGGACGTCCTCGACGGTCGGCTCCTGGATGAGCGTCGGCGGGTCGATGGTCACGGTCCGGGAGTCCGTGTCGTTGCGTGCTTCGGCTTCGAGTTTGGCGTCACCGATCACGTCGCTGTCGAGTTGCTCCGTGTCGTACGTCATCGTGACGTTCGTCGACGCGCCAGGTGCAAGCTGGACCGTTTCCTCGGGTCCACCCTCGCCGGCCAGCGACAGTAGGATCCCCGAATCGCCCTCGGCGCCGCCCTCGTTCGTGGCCCGGACCGTCGCGGTGAAGGTCTCGCCGTATTCTATGGGCTCCCCGGAGTCGACGATCTCGACCTCGATCTGCTGGCCTGACGTCGTCTCGAAGGACGTACTTTCAGTGTCGCCGTTCTCCCCTGCGGCGTAGGAGTTAGCGCTCTCGACCCGGTACTCCACGTCGTAGCGGATGTCGGCATCGGCCGAGGAAGCGTCGATGCCGGACCCCTGGAACCTGATAGTGTCGCCCTCCGAGTCGTCGGACCCGACCTTGTAAGTGACTTTCCCGTTATCGAGGTCCGGGGAGAGTTCCGTGCCGTCGCCCTGGACGATGGTCCAGCTCCCGTCGTTGCCGTCGTATTCGACGGCGTCACCGGTGTCGGAGACGTCGCGACGACGGTCTCGGTGTCGGTCGACTCGTCGTTCCAGGTCGCCTTCAGCGTCTTCTCACCGGTGTTGGTGGGGTCCAGGTTCTCCTGGGTGTCGTACTCCAGGGTGAGTGTGGTGTTTTCGCCTGCCGCGAGGTCGAACTGTCGCTGCGGTCCGTCCTGGTCGGCCATCGAGAGATCCAACTGTGCGTCATCGGCGTCGGTGTCGCCGACGTTCTCGACGGTGACGTTCGTCTCGACGGTATCGCCGTAGTCTACCGGCGACGTCGCGTTGTCGATCGTGACGTTGAGGCGGACGTTCCCGCCCTGGAAGATCTCGACCGTGGCGAACTCTTGGTCGCTCTCGCCCTCGACGAGTATCTGGTACTCGCCGTTGTCGACCTGTTCCCAGTCCGGTTCCCAGGTCAGGGTGAACGACTCCTCGCCGTCGACGTTCGTGAGGGTCTGGCGGTCGGCCCGCGGCCTGGCGCTGTCTATCTGATCGCCGCTGCTGTCCCGGATGACGAGGTCGACGTTCTCCTCCCCCTCCATCTCGCCCCTCGCCGTGACGTCGAACTCGATTTCGCTCGTTTCCCCCTCCTTGATGGTCTTGAACTCGTCCTCGTCGTCTATGTCGTGTATGAGATCACCCGCCTCCACCTTCATGTCCAGGCGGCCCGCGACGTTGGAGGTATGCAGGGTCGCGTCTTCCATTACCTGGATGGTGTCGACGAGCGATCCGATGTCGTCCTGGTTCTGGAAGCTGTCCTGGTAAATGCTGTCGTCGAGGATGTCCGGGCCGTTCTCGACACTTTCGTTCTGGAGGATGTGGCGGGCCGCGCTCTCCCGCAACTGCATCGAGTTCGGGTCGTTGCTCGGGTCGTCGGAGAACCCGACGTAGCCGACCCACTCGTCGTTACCGGCGTCGTAGGCCGCTTCGACCTTGACCGAAACCTCTTTGTCGCTGTTGCCGTCCCGGAGCACGTACTCCATGATGACCCCCTCTCCCTGGACGTTGTCGGTATTTACCGGGACTGCCTCCGCGTTGGCGTATCTGATGCTTTCGATGTTGGCGATATCGACCCACTTCCCGTTGGGGATGACTATCCTGTCCGTGTTGGAGTCGGGCGTGTGCTCGGTGATGCCACCACGGCCGACACCGCCATTCTTTATCTTCGGCTCTTGCGGCGTGTTGCTTCCCTCGAACTCCGGCGACGGCTTGTCTCCAATGGTCGTGATGGCACACCGGACCGTCCACGGGAACTGATCCGTCTCATTGAGTTCGATGCCGACCTCGTTCTCGTCAAGGGCGTCGACGTCGGACAATTCCCCGGCTTCGGACGACACAGTGGTGACCGAGCCGCTCTGGGAGTCGAGCAGTTCATCATTCCAGACGTCGGCCGAAATCTTCGTCGGCACGACGAGCGTCGGCGTGGCGGACGCGTTCAGTTCCTTCTCCCTCAGGTACCCCTCGCTCGCCAGCGTGACCGACGTCGTGGGGCTACTTCGGTTCACCTCGCTCTGGACCGGCAGGATGTTGATGTTCGACCCCTGGATGAGGACCTGGGTGGGCTCCGGATTTAGCCCCTCCCGGGTGGTGACCGTGTTCTCGTAGACGATGGGTGGGGTATCCGAGTCCGAGAGGCGGTTGTACGCCGGATCGTACCGCAGCGCGTCGGTTTGCGGTGTCGTGCCACAGATCTCCTCCGCGGTCACGTCGACGCGTTCGCCTTTTATCTCGTAGGTTCCGAGCGGTTCCGTTTCGAGTGACCCCTGGGGGTTCGGTGGATTCACCCCGAACACCCTCGGTCTGTAGCTCGCGCCGAGCCGGAGCGTCGGTGACTGTGGTTCGCCGGAGCTTGCGACCTCGTGGTGGGCCTGCCGGAGGTCGCCCATGTCCGCCCGGATGTCGCCGTAGTGGTCGAACTCTACTTCCTCGTTCTGCTGTGGGATGACGGTCGTCTGCCATGCCGAGAGGCCGATGGCGGCGATGGCGAAAAGCAGTGCGACTCCGAGGACCGGCGCGACGGCGCGATCGTCCGACTTGAACAGGCGCTCAAGGGTTTCTTTCATGTGTGTCGTTTCGTAGTGAGAGCCCGGCGTCTACGGCTCTCGTGGCGTGATACCGCTCGTTTTCGCTCCAGAGTAATGTATCTGAGGGTGATGTTCCGGGTTGAGCTAAACCCAATTATGGCCGTGTTCCAAGTGGCGTGTCGAGTGGGACAGCCAGCGTGTCGGCGAGGCGCCGAGGTCGCGCTCGCTCCCACGGCCGCCCGCGGCCGCCAGAAGACTCATTGCCGCTCACGACTCACTCCCCTCGCTGTTCGCGTATTCTCGAGACGCTCGCTTCGCTCGCGTCTAGCTACCGCTCGTCTTCCGTGCTCCCTTGTTCGCTGCGCGAAAAGTGGGACCGGCGACGCGTCGCAGACGCGCCGAGGCCGCGCCCGCTCCCATGGTCGCTCGCGGGACCGCCGAGAGTTGAACTCTCACTCGTTCAACTCTCGGGGCCGCTTCCATCTTCCGACCCAGGAAAACTCACAGCGCCTCGCGATGCTCGGCGCTGTTCGCGTGGTGGGTCGGAACGATTCCAGTGGGACCGCCGAGAGTTGAACTCGGGTCCAACGCACCCCATGCGCAGAGGATACCACTACCCCACGGTCCCGGGCGTATCGAGGGAGGGCAACCGCGCCTTTAATCTCTTCGTTTCGTCACACCAGCACCCGCTCGAGGACGGCGACCAGGCCCTCGTCGGCGCCCGGGTCGCCGGCCAGCGAGCCGAGACAGGCCGCGGCGCCGTCGGGGGTATAGCAGGCGACCAGGGCCCCCTCGTCGGCGCCCTCGAGATCGTGCTCGACGACGCCCGGGGCATACACCGGCGCGCCGTTCGCGATCTCCGCGGCGGTCGAGGGGGCGACGGTGAGCTGCGGGAGCCCCCGGAGGGCGCGTTCGGCGGGCCGGACGACTGCCTGCAGGAGGTCGGCGTCCCCGTCCTCTTCCCAGAATGCGACGGCATCGGCCAGATCGTGCATGGTGACGAGGCCGGTGTCGTCGAACGTCCCGGTGTGTCGCCGTCGGAGCTCGCCCATGTTCGCGCCGGTGCCCAGCGCGAGCCCGAGGTCGTGGCAGAGCTTCCTGACGTAGGTCCCGCTGTCGCATTCGACGTCCAGGAGCGCTCGCCGCTCCTCGGCCTCCAACGCCTCGAGACGGTGGACCGTCCGGGTGCGGAGCCGCCGGGCGACGGCGGACTTCCGCGGCGGCTTCTGGTGGATGGGGCCCTCGAACTCCGCGAGGATCGACTCGAAGTCCGTCGGCCTGGGGGCGTGGAGTTCGAGGACGGCGACGTATGCCTTGCGGGCGTCGTCGAACACCTGTGCCAGCCGGGTGGCGTCGCCGGTTAACACCGGCAGACAGCCCGTGACCTTCGGGTCCAGGGTGCCGGCGTGGGCGGCCCGCTCGACCCCGGCGACGTCCCGGACCCAGGCGGCGACCTGGTGGGCCGACGGCCCCGGCGGCTTGTCGAGGTTGACGACGCCGAACGACAGCAGGTCGGCCGGGTCGCGCTCGGCGGGCGGCCCGCGCTCGCGCATGGTCAGAAGTCGTACTCGACGCCCTCGATGGGGACGCGGCCCTCGTCGCCCGAGGGCTCGTAGCCCTCGACGGTCGTGAGGATGACATCCAGGACGGCCCCCGGCGAGAGGCGGGCGGTGTTGACCGACAGGTCGTAGATGCCCAGTTCCTCGACTTCGATGCCGTAGTACTCCCGGTAGCGGCGGGCCTCGCTGTCGCGGCGCTCGCTTGTCTCCTCTCGGGCCACCTCGACGGGCTTGTCCTCCCGGTCGGCGATCCGCCGGGCGCGCACCGACAGCGGGGCGTCGAGCCAGATCCGGAAGTCGGCGTGTTCGCCGGCCATCCAGCCGGCCAGGCGGGACTCGAGCACCACCTCGTCCCGGGTCTCGGCGATCCCGCGGAGCCGCCGGTCCAGATCGCGGTCGATCTCGTCGTCGTCCTCGGCGAGTTTGTTCAACTCCAGCGGCGTGATGCCGCGCTCGACGGCGAGGTCGCGGAAGATGTCACCACCGCTTACGTGGTCGTAGTCGAGGGCCTCGGCCAGCGCGGCGGCGGCGGTGCTCTTCCCGCTGCCGGCGGGGCCGGAGATGGTGACGAGCATGGCGACACTCCGCCGCTGCGGTTGAAAGAGGTTGCCCTTCACGGGCCGGCGCGTCGGTGGCTGGCCTGCCCGGCTGCTCGACGGGTCGGGGTGACAGACCCGGGCGGCCCGTCAGGTCGGCGTCGTCTGGATGTTCAGCGACTTCCGGATGACCTGGGTGAACGCCATCGAGCACAGGAAGTACCAGACGATCCACAACTGGATCGGGCCTAGTAAGTCGAAGGTCCACTTTCTCTTGCCCACGAAGGGGACGACGATCTTGGACGTTTCGTACACGCCTTCGCCCCCGCTTCGGAACCCGATGGCCCAGTACATCCACAGGAACACGGGGATGGTCAGCACCATGATCCAGACCATCGGCCGGAACTGCTCTTTGAACATCCCGAGGTTGTCGGCCATCGCCTCCATCTGTTCGTCCTGGATCCGATCGAGGGCCTCGTCGTCGCCGCGCTCCTTGGCCTCCTTGCGGCGCTGCTGGATCTCCTTCATCCGGTCCTGGTAGGCACCCATGACCTCCATATCCATGAGGTTCGCCTGCAGGAGCGTCGAGTACAGGCCGGTGAAAAGCGCAAGCACCATCACGACGGCGAAGAAGGGGAGCAGTTCCATGAGCGGGCCGAACGCGATGTCGAGGGTGCCCGCCAGCGGGTCCCGAACCTCGCTGAAGGTGTAGCCGGCGAACAGCGCGATCGACACCACAGCGGCCATCTTGTCCCACTTCGTCCACGACGAGTCCTCGTCGGGAGCGTCCGGCAGCTCCAGGTCGTCGTCCGAGAGCGCCGACCGGACCCCCTCGGGGTCGGCGACGTCGAACCCCTCGCCGTCGGAGTCGACGAGGACGCCCGTCTCGATGAGCCGTCCCCACTGGCCGCTCGTCAACTCCTCGGAGACGTCGCCCCACGCGACGCTGCCCTCCCCGGCCGTCTCGAGGACGTGCTCGAGGGCCGCCTCCATCTCGGCGTCCTCCGAGACGAGGTCCTGTACCTTCGATGCGGTCCGTGCCATTGACGTCGTGTTAGGAAGCGGCCGTAATCAACCTTTTACCTTCCCGATTGGAGATATCTCAAGCGCGCGTTTCACATTACGGGCCTTTTTAAGCGTCTTCAGAGGACAGGGAGCGTATGGAACGACGGCGTCTGCTCTCTGCCGGCCTCCTCGTCGCGACCGGACTGGCCGGGTGCAACACCGGCGGGCCCGACGAGGAACCAACCGGTACGGCGACGGACATTCCCTCGGCGACGACGTCGCCCGCCCCGGATCCGGCGGACGCCCCCATCGCGGACGAACTCGATAGCTACAGGTTCGACATCGTAGGTGGGGCTGATCCCGAGGGTCCACACATCGAGGAAGTCGACGTGACGTTCGAGCCCGCCGCGAACGCCGTCGTCGTGTCCAGCACAGTCGTCGTCGGCTCCAGTCGATGTTTTCGGGTCGGTCTCGAATCGCTGTTGTATGGCGAGGAGACGCTTCAGGTAGCGATTACGTCCACGGGCAAGGACGTGATGGCAGCCTACGAACGCCGGAATACCTATGTAGGCTGCACCAGCGACCTCATTGCCCAGGAATACAGCCTCCGGGCGACCTTCGACGGCGGCCTCCCCGGGCGGGTCGTCGTCCGGGAACCCGGCGACGTCATCGAGGATGTGGAACGGTGATCGGAAAGCACCTCGGCGCACGCCCTCTTCAGGTCACAGACTCGATTTCCTCGTGCAGGGCCGCCCAGACCTCCTCGGGCGACCCCTCGCCGTCGATCCGCACGAGTTCGCCCGCCTCGTCGTAGTACTCGACGACGGGTCGGGTGTTCGCCGCGAAGACGTCGAGGCGCTCTTCGACCGTCTCCTCGTCGTCGTCATCGCGCTGGACGAGGTCGCCACCACACCTGTCGCACACGCCCGTCTCCACCGGCGGATCGAACTCGACGTGGTAGTTCTCGCCGCAGTTCGCACAGATCCGGCGGCCGGACAGCCGCGCGATCAGTTCCTCGCGGGGGACCTCCAGCAGGGCGACGAGGTCGAGGTCCGCGATGTCATCGAGGTACTCCGCCTGGGCGATGTTCCGGGGATAGCCGTCCAGCACGAAGCCGTCGGCCGCGTCGATAGCGGCCTCGACGATCTCGTTGACGACCGGGTCGGGGACGAGTTCGCCGGCCTCCATGTACTCGCGTGGCGCCCCGTGGGCGGTCTCCATGTCCTTGTTCGCACGGAGGGCGTCGCCCGTGGTGACGTGGTCGACGCCGTACTCGTCGACGACGTTGCTCGACTGGGTGCCCTTGCCGGCGCCGGGCGGCCCCAACAGCAGGACGTTCGGCTTGCTCATACGCGCCGGTTTTCGGCCCCCGGTCATAGAGTTGTCCCACCGCGGCGAGCGCCGCCTTCTTGACTACTGCGGCGAAACGGCACCCATGGAGTCGACCCCGGATGATCGGCGCCAAGCGGTGGTGTCGGCGATCGCGACGGCCCGCCGGGCCGACGACCGGGTCGAGTTCGTCGCCGACGACACGGACGACCGGGTGGTCTTCGAGGACCGTCGCCTCCGGGTCGAGGTGGCCGACCGCGACCGGCTGGAGGCCCTCCTCGAGGAGTACGGCGTGTTCAAGGTCCGCCAGCCGGCCACCCGGAAGGCCGACGACGGCGTGGTCTACCTCTCCGCGGTCACCGACCCGAAACACGCCGCCGACTTCGTCGAGGCGCTGTTCCGCGAGGTGTATGACGCGCCGAGGGACTACCGGCTCCGGGTCGAATCGGGGTAGCCCTGTCGTCGACGACGCCGACGGTTCCACGGTTGACTTGGCAGTGGGGTGCTTCGGTACCGGCCTGGCCGCTACCGTCGCGGGGCGGCCTGGACGGGCCGCCCGCACGTGCGCCGACGCCGTTGCGACGCCGAGAAACGCGCTGGTACGCAACCAATCCGACGCACATCAGGGAGATGTTCGGCGGCTCTACCCGAACATCTGTCGCATCATCGGGTGCATCTCCATCAACTGCTCTTCGGCGATCTCTTCGTAGAGTTTGTAGGTGATGGAGACGGTGAGCAGCAGGCCGGTGCCGGTGACCTGCCCGATGGTGCCCAGCATGTTCGCCATGACGGCGAGCAGGCCGACGAGGGCGCCACCGATCACGGTGACCTGCGGGATGTATCGCTCTAGGACCTTCTCGGTGACGCCGGGCGACTGCCGGAACCCCGGGATCTGCATCCCGGAGTTTTGGATCTGTTTGGCGGTCGCCTTCGGCCCCATGCCGGTGGTCCGGCCGAGCCACCACATCCAGTCACCTCGTCTGTAGATGGGTGCCAGATAGTAGAACAGTCCGTCGATGGGCTGGGCGAAGCCGCTGGGCGGGTCGTTGTACTGGCCGAGCCACGGGAGCCGTTCGCCGAACAGGACGATCGCCGACTCGTCGTCCGGCGACTGCGAGTACAGGATGCGGCCGAGGAACTGGATGTTCGCCTGGAGCGCCCGGACGAGGATCATCGGCAGGACGCTGGCGTAGATGAGCTTCACGGGGAAACGGCCTCGGGCGCCCTTCACACGCGAGTGTGAAAGCGGAATCTCGACGCGGACGGACTCCGCGTAGACGACCACGACGAAGATGAGAAACGTCGTGACGAAGATGAGAAACGTCGTGAGGAGTGCGAGGAGCCGGCCCTGGTCGAGGAAGAGGTCCGACAGCCCCGACATCGTCAACGGCGAGCCGATCTCGATGGCGCCCGTCAGGATGCCGTACCACTGGGGGAAGAAGCCGATGTAGTCGCTCCCGAGGCCCTCCCAGGAGAGGAATCCGCCGATGAGCCGCTGGCTCACGCCGGCGATGATGAACAGCCCGATCCCGGAGCCGACGCCCCACTTGGAGATGATCTCGTCCATGTACAGTATCATCATCCCGCCGACGAAGATCTGGGCGAACATGATCCAGGCCAGTGCCGTCGTGCTGATCCCGAGCTGCAGGGCAATATCCGAGTTCGGCCTGAGGAAGCCGGCGAACACCATCGGCGCCGCGGTCAGCGCCGTCATCACGATGACGAGCGTCTTCTGGAGGCCCTGATAGAGCGCCTGATCGCGGGGATTCTCCTCGGTGTCGAGCCCGAGGAGGTCCGCGCCGCCGAGCAGCTGGAGCACGATCGACGCCGTGACGATCGGACCGATCCCGACCTGGAGCAGCGACCCCTGGGCGCCGCCCAGGATCGACCGGAACCGCCGGCCGTCCAGCCGAGCTTGCGCCTGAACGGGACGTGGCCCGTCGGGCGCTCGACGGCGGGGAGTCGCGTGAGAACCGGTTCGGCGGCCTCCTTCCAGCTCATCTACGCGTCCTCGTTAGCCTCGTCCGTTGTATCTCTGTCGGCTTCCTCCGCCGCCTCCGCCTCGGCCTCGGCGGCCAGTTCCTCGCCACGTTCCGAGAGCACGGCCTCGCCGCCGGCGTCCTCGAGGGCCGCGGCGGCGTCCTCGGAGAAGTCGTCGGCGACGACTTCCAGGGACTCGTGGACGCGGCCGCCGCCCAGCACCTTCACGACGTCGACGTCGTGGCCGTCGTCGACGACGTCGCGGGCGTCGACCCGGTAGCCGTCGCCGGTCTCCTCGGCGTCGCCATCGGCGGCCAGCACGACGGCGTCCTCGTCGAGTTCGCGGACGTTGATCGTTTCGACGTCCCGCTGTACCTTCTGCGGTCGGTCGAAGCCGGACTTGCCGAGCGGCTCGTAGTCGTGGAACTCGTGTTTGTCGCGGCCGGCGCGGCCGCGGCCGCCGCGGTTGCCGGCGCCGCGCCGGTTCTTCTGGCTGCCGCCGCCGTGGGTCCGGGAGCCGCGCTGGCGGCGCGTCTTGTCCGTCATCACCGCATCACCTCCAGGAGGCCGTCGAGTTCCGCGGTGGAGTGTGGGCCGAGCTGCCCGCCCTCGACCGTCGGACGCTTGAGGCCGTCGTGGCCGCCCCGCGGCGGGTGCAGCCGGAGCGTCGGCGACAGCCCCTGCTCGGACAGCGTGGTCTCCTCGTCGAGGAGCGCCGCCGCGAGCGCGCCGACGTCGTCGTAGTCGGTGCGGTCGGCGACCCATTCGTCGTCGATCGCGGCGTCGCCCTCGGCGGGCTCGGCGCGCCGCTCTAACAGCAGCGCCACGGTCTCAGCGGAGGGCTCGCCGTGGGCGACCCAGTCGTTGACCTTCGCGACCATGCCGCGGTAGGCCTCGGTGTCCGGGACGAAGGTCGCGTGGTTCACCCGACCGAGGTTCAGCATCTCGAGGGTGTCTTCGACCTCGGCGCTCTGGTTGACCTCGCCGCGGACCTGGACGACCGCCCTCATTCGACCACCTCCCGCTTCTGTAGGGTGCGCTCAGGCACCCGGGACTCGGCGGTCGCAGTCAGCGCGTCGAACGTCGCCTTCGCGAAGTTGACCGTCGTCCGCGTGTTCCCGGACGACCGTGTCCAGCTGTCCTCGATGCCGGCCAACTCGAGGACGTGCCGGACGGTCTCGCCGCCGGCCAGTCCCAGCCCGCGCGGCGCGGGCTGCAGTTCGACCTCGACGGACCCCGCCTTGCCGGTGGTCCCGAGCGCGACGGTATGCGGTCGACCGCAACCGCACTCCCAGGAGCCACAGCCGCGGGAGACGTCGACGATGTTCAGCTTCGCGATGTCGATCGCCTTCTGGATCGCGCCGCCGACCTGGTCGTCGCGACCCTGGGCGTAGCCGACGAAGCCGTCGCGGTTCCCCACGACGACGACACACCGGAACTTCACCCGGCGGCCGGAGTCGGTCATCCGCTGGACCATGTTGATGTCGAGCACCTCGTCTTCCAGTCCCGGGAGGAGCTGGTCTATGATCTCCGGTTCCTTCAGCGGGAGCCCGGACTGCAGGGCCTCGCCCATCGCGGTGATTTCGTCCTCTGCGACCTTCCGTCCGAGCCGCGTGCGCGGCTCCCATCCGTTACTCATACGTGTCCTCCAGGCGCTGTCGCACCTCGTCGAAGTGGGCCGGCAGCTCGGTCGCGTCGAAGTCGCCGCTGTACAGCTCCTCGTCGAGCTGCTCGGCGTACGCCGCGACGTGTGTCCCGCGGGTCCGCTCCCAGTCGGCGAACACCGACTCGTTGTGCGGGATCTCCAGCCCTGCGTCGATCGCTCCCTCCTGTACTGCGAACACCTTGTTGCCGGGCGTCGCCGTGTTGAGCCCGATGTCGAGGACGGCCGCCTCGAGGCCGGCCTCGACCGCCCGGGCGCCGGCGAGGTAGCCGGTCAGGTACGCCGCGGGCAGGTTGCCCGTCGGCGCCTCCCAGCCGTAGTCGCCGAGTTCGCCCGAGACGGCGCTCGTGACGGTCTCGTCGCCCCGAGGGCCCGTGACGATCAGCTGCGCCCTGGTGTGGTCGTTGCTCTTCCGGGCGACCAGGCGTGGCTTGCCCGATTTCAGCAGGCGCAGCCGCTGGTGGTAGTCGGTCCGGGCCTCGCGGCGACGACGCATCGGCACCTTGTACCGTGGTCCTGTCGCCATCACTGCTCACCCCGGGTGTCCTCGACGTACCGCCGCAGGTCACCCACGCTGTCGAACTCGCCACCGCTGGCCATGTCGTACAGCTCGCGGTACTGCGAGCGGGTGATCTCGTCATCGTCGCGCAGCTCCCGCAGCGTGCGGCGCTGTGCGCGGATGCGGCTCTGCCACTCCGCCGATCCGTCCGTGCGACCGCCCGACGTGCCCTTCCGGGAGCCGTGTCCGCTCCGGTGGCCGTAGGCGCGCTTCTCGTTGCGCTCGCGGGCCCGGCCACGGGAGTTACCCTGCGTGGGCTCGGCCTCGATGACGCCGTCCTCGATGAGGTCGCGCACGTCCTCGCGCGTGATGGCGTCGGCGATCTCGCCCTGGGCCTCCGGGTCGAACCGGACGCGGTTCTTCCCGACGCCGAGCACGTCGGCGGCCAGTCGCTTCTGTGCCGTCAGGTCAGTCATTCTTCGAGTTCCACCTCGACGTAGGTCGGGTTGAGGACGCGGATTTCCTCCGCCTCGGCGACCTCCTCGATGCGCTCGCGCTTGCGAGCGCCGACGGTCGCGCCGATGCGGACGGCCTCCCGGTCCCCGTCGACGCCGTCGAGGTCGTCGACGTTCTCGACGCGGACCTCCTCGAAGCCGCTCGGGTGCCTGCCGCGCACCGCGGTCGGCGTCCGGAAGCCCGCCTCGACGGTATCGCCCTTCCCCTTGACGCCGCGGCGCTGCTTCGACAGCTGGCCGCGCGGGCGGCGCCAGGAGGTGGGCGTGCGCTTCTTCACGTGGTGGTCCTGCCGGTTGAACTGCGGCTTCCCGTCGCGCCGACGCTGTCGGAGGAGCCGTTCCTCCTCGTCGGTCAGCTCGGGCGTCTTCTCGACCAGTCCGCGGGGCCGCAGTTCGGTCTCGACCTCGGCCTCGGCCTCTTCGTCCGGCTCCGGCTCTTCCTCTTCGAGTTCGGCCTCGGTCTCCTCGGCGACCTCGAGGTCGCCGACGTCGGCCTTGATCCGGGCCGCCAGCGCGTTCCCGACGTCCTCGACGTCGGCCAGCTCCGACTGGCTCGCCCCGCGGATGGCGTCGACGGAGTCGTAGCCGGCCTCGCGGAGCGATTCGGCCTTCGAGTCGCCGACGCCGGCGATGTCCTCGAGACCCGAGGGGCCGGCGTCGGCCTCGTCGGCCGCGTCGGCCGCCGCAGTCCCATCGGCCTCGTCAGTCGCGTCTGCCTCGTCGGCCGCTGTCTCGCCGACGTCGTCGGCAGCGTCGTCAGCCGCGACGTCAAGGTCGTCGGCAGCCGACGCGTCATCATCGTCGTCGTGCTCCTCGACGTCGTCGAGGGCCTCGGAGGCTTCGGGGTCGGACTCGGCGACGTCGGCCCTGATCTGTGTCGCCAGCTCCTCGTCGAAGCCGGTGATGTCGGCGAGCTTCTCGACGGAGGCCTCCCGCAGGTCGTCCACGTCCTCGTAGCCGGAGCCGCCGAGCACCTTCGCCTTCTGCAGGCCGACGCCCGTGACGTCCGTCAGGTCGTCGAACTCCGTCTCGCCGACGTCGGCCTTGATCCGGGCGGCGAGGGCCTCGTCGATGCCCTCGACGTCGGTGAGGTCCGCGACGGAGGCTTCCTTCAGCTGGGCGGCCGACTCGAAGCCGGCGCCGCCGAGCTTCCGGGCCCGCTGGGGGCCGATCGACTCGACGTCTGTCAGCACCTCGTACTCGAGGTCGCCGACCGCCTCGAGGATGTTCTCGGCGGTCGCCTCTTCGATGCCGTCGATCTCGACCAGCTCGGTGACCGACGCGTCTCCCAGCGCCTCGATGGAGCCGTAGCCCGCACCGCCGAGCTTCCCGGCGGTCGCGGGACCGACGCCCTCGACGTCCGTCAGTTCCTCGTAGGTCTCCTCGTCCGCCATCAGACCTCACCTCGCTCGGGCGTCGCCGTGATGTAGACGCCGTCCTGGAAGACGCGCGTGTCCTTGTCGGGCACGCGGGTCAACTGTTCGATGTCGGCCGCCGTCTGGCCGACGTCCTCGATGCTCGGGCCGCGGATGGTCAGTCGTTCGCCGTCGACTTCGACGTCGGTGTCGCCGCGGACGGTGGTCCGCCGCGGCGCCGTCTCGCCGAGGAAGTTTTCGATCCTGACCTCCGCCCCATCGACGGCGACCTGCATCGGGAAGTGGGAGTAGAAGACCTCCATCTCGTACTCCCAGCCCTCGGTCACGCCGTGGATCATGTTCCCAGAGCCGTCTCGTGACGCTCCCGTTCGGCCCCTCGACGGTCAGCTCGAGGTGGTCCATCGTCGCCGCGACCTCCTCGGGGATCTCGATAGTCTCCTTCATTGTCAGTATACGTATGCGATCACCTGGCCACCGACGCCCGTCTCGCGGGCGTCGTAGTGGCTCATGATGCCGTGGCTGGTCGTGACGACGAGCGTCCCGTAGTCGCGGGCCGGGAGGAACCGCTTTTCCCATTTCTCGAACTCGTCGGCGCCCGCCGCGTAGCGGGGCTTGACCGCGCCACACTCGTTGATCGCGCCCTTCAGTTCGACCTCGAACGTGCCGGCCTTGCCGTCCTCGACGTACTGGAAGCCGTCGACGTAGCCGCGGTCGTAGAGGACCTCGAGGACGGAGCCGATCTCGTTCGAGGCGGGCGATATCGTCTGCTCCAGGTGGCCGACGCTCTCGGCGTTGTCGAGTCCCGACAGCGCGCTGGCCAGTGGGTCGTTGTCCGCCATGGTTAGTTGTACTTCCTGAATCCCATGCCGCGGGCGACCTCGCGGAAGCACTGTCGGCACAGCCAGATATCGTACTTGCCGACGAGGCCCTGCTCGCGCCCGCAGCGTTGACACGCCTCGAGCTGACCGGTCCGTTTCGCGGCCTGCTCGCCCGTCTCCCGTTCCGTCATCTAGTTCACCTCCAGTTCGTAGTTCGCTTCGAGGAACGCGATCGCGTCCTCGGTGGTCAGCCGGTGCCGTGAGGGGATCGAGCGGGACACCTTGTCCCGCTTTGCGACCCGGTAGCCCGGTCGGACGAGGTTCACGGTCACGTCCAGTCCGTAGATCCCGATCTCGGGGTCGTACTCCTGGCTCGGGAACGCCGTGTGTTCCTCGACGCCGAAGCTGAAGTTCCCGGTCTCGTCGAACTGCGACCGCGAGACCTCGGTGAACGATAGCGCGGTCTCGAGGAACGCCTCGGCCTCGTCCCCGCGGAGCGTGACCTTGGCGCCGATCGGGTCGCCCGCCCGGACCTCGAAGTCCTGGACGGTCGCCTCGGCGACGGTCCGGACCGGCGTCTGGCCCGTGATCTCCGCGAGGATGTCCTCGGCCTGTGCGAGCGGCTCGCCGCCGCGGCCGACGGCCATGTGGACGACGACCTTCTCGACGGCCGGCTGCCGCATCTCGTGGACCTCGCCGGCCTCCGACCCGGAACTCACTGGTCGTCACCTCCGTCGTCGGCCCCGGCGGCATCCGCAGCATCTGCTTCCGCATCGTCGGACTCCGCGTCGGCGCCCTCCGCGGCCGCTTCGGACGCCTCCTCGGACTCTGTCTCCTCGGCGTCTGCGTCGGAGGCGTCCCCCACATCGGACTCGTCGTCAGCCTCCGCGACGGTGGACGCCTCGTCGGCAGCTTCAGTTTCCTCGTCGTCGTCAGCCTCGTCGTCGACCTCCGCAGGCTCCTCACCAGCCTCGGCCTCGGACTCGGAGGCGTCGTCGACCTCCGCTGACTCCTCATCAGCCTCGGCATCGGACTCGGAGGCGTCGTCAGCCTCGTCGTCGGCCTCCTCGGCCTCCGTCTCGTCGACCACCTCGGTGTCCTCGTCGGCCTCGGATTCCTCGTCCGGCTCCTCCTCGACCTCGGACTCGGTCGGCTCGTCCGCGTCGGCGTCGGCGCCCTCGACGAAGTTCTCGTCGATGATGACGACGTACGCCTCGATCGTCTCGAAGTCGTCGTCGCCGTGGAAGTCCTCGATGCGGACGTTGTTCGCCGAGGAGCCGGGCGTGACCTGGATGTCGTCGATGGTGCCGATCCGGCCGGCGTGGGCGCCGCGGACGGCGGTCACCAGCGCACCTTCTTCGTAGGGGAAGTGCGCGACGACTTCGTCATCATCGTTCGATACGACGATGGAGTCGTTAGTGCCATACTGGTCGGCGTCCTCGACGAGCAGCGTCTGCCCGTCGTGCAGCGTCAGCTGCGTGTCCCCGCCCGGCACCTGGCGTTTGCCCTCGATCTTGCCGAGCTTCGAGCCCGCCGCGTCCGCGCCGATGGAGGTCAACGAGAGCCGACCGCCCTCGTCGGGGAAGACGCGGTAGTGTTCGCCACGCTCGCGGAACGTCAGGATGTCGAACATCCCGATCGGCCGGCGCTCGTCGGAGACGGCCCTGCCGTTTACGAGTACGCTATCCTGGCCGAGCGCGAAGCGGGCCTCCTTCGTCGAGTCGACGTAGCCGAGCACGTCACGCAGGACGATGAGCAGCGGCACGCCGCCCTCGCCGTGCGGGCCCGCGCCCGCCTTCGTCGTGTAGGTCGCCTCCTTCCGCTCGACGGGCCAGGAGTCAGGGACCGCCAGTCGCTTCTGGTGGTTGCTCATGCGTCGTCCTCCCGGAGACGCGTCTCGCGGCGGTCGTCCTCGAGGTCAAGCTCCGTGACCGCGACGTTGCTGGCGTCGAGCGACCGCGGGACCTCCTCGCCGTCGGCCGTCTCGATGGTGACGTCCTCGACGTCGATGGTCGCCGCCCGGAGGTCTACGTCGACGACCTCGCCGGACTCGCCGGCGAAGTCACCGCGCCGTATCTCGACGGTGTCGCCCGCGTTCACGCGGACGTTCCGCTGATCGAACTCCTCGCGGAGCTCGCCGGATAGCGGCGCGCGGACCTGCTTTTGCTTCTCGTGTAGCGTGGCGCGTTCCTCGCGGTTGCGCTGTTTGTGTGGTTGTCGTGTCATGGCTATACGATCATCGTCGCGGTGCTCGCGATGGTGCCGAACCGCTCGGCGACCTCGCGGGCGATGGGGCCTTTCAGTTCGGTGCCGCGTGGGTCCTCGTTCTCGTCGACGACGACGGCCGCGTTGTCCTCGAACTTCACGCGCGTGCCGTCGGGCCGACGGATCGGCTTCCGCTGCCGGATGATCACCGCCTCCAGCACCTGCCGCCGCATCTCCGGGGTGCCCTTGGTCACCGAGACGGTCACCCGGTCGCCGAGCCCCGCCTTCGGGTGGCGGTTCTTGGTGCCGGAGTATCCCGCGATGGAGACGACCTTCAGCTCGCGGGCGCCGGTGTTGTCCGCACACGAAAGCAGCGACCCCTTCTCGAGGCCCTGCGTGACCTCGGCGTTCATCGCCTCCATCAGGCGTCACCTCCCTCGTCGCCGTCCGGGACGCCCACGACGACGTGGTGTTTCGTCTTCGAGAGCGGTCGCGTCTCGGCTATCTTCACGTCGTCGCCGACCGACAGCGGTTCCAGCACCTCCGGCACGTGGGCCGGGATGCGCGACCGTCGCTTCATGTGGCGGTCGTACTTGGGCACCTTCACCTCGTACTCCCGCTGGACGACGACCGTCCGGTCCATCTCCGTCGAGACGACCGTCCCCTCGATGACCTGTCCGCGGACGGACAGCTCGCCGTGGAACGGACACGTCTCGTAGTCGTACTCCTCCGGGTCGTCGGGCTCCGGCGGGGTGGGTACGTCGAGTCCTATCGCCATACTGAACCTCCGTTCGTCTCAGTGCGTCGGGCCGGACGGGCGACGAGCCGCTCTCCCTCGACGAGGACGTCCTCGTCCGCTCGCAGGTCGTCACCGCCCGCCTGACTCGAGGCGGGTCGCGTCCCGCGATCCAGGGAGAACCGGAACGTCGTCGACGCCTTCGGCAGCTGCTTGACCCCGTCGTCGGTCTCGACGAGCAGCGTCCCCGTCGTCTCGTCGACGACGCGGCCGGCCACCCCGACCAGGTCCGGGTTCGGCGACGCCTCGACGGAGACGTCGAGGCCGGCGAGTTCGTGACGGGGCAGTGATTCCGGCGTCATACGTCCGGATCACCCTCCTCACGCTGGATCGTCTTCAGGCGGGCGATGGTGCGCTTGAGTTCGCCGATGCGGCCCGGGTTCTCCGGGGCACCACCGGCCGCCAGCACGGCCTTCTCGTTGAGGAGCTCGGTCTCGAGCTGCTCTAGCTCCGCCTCGCGTTCGGCGGGCGTCATGTCGCGGATCTCCTCGACGTACAGGATGGCCATCGTCAGTCGCCCCCCTCGTCGTCCTCGTCGGCCGCGTCGGTCGATTCTTCGTCGGTCGAATCCTCCTCGGTCGAATCCTCGCCCGCCGATTCCTCGTCGGGGGATTCATCACCAGCCGATCCTTCGTCAGCCGAATCCTCGGCCGATTCCTCATCGGCGGATTCATCGTCAGCCGATTCATCCGCATCGGCGGACTCGGTCCCGTCATCATCATTGACCGCACCGGTGTCTCCCTCGGGTTCCGTCTCGTCGTCAGCCACCGCCTCCTCCATCTCCTCGACGAGTTCGGCGGCCTCCTCCTCGACGTCCTCGTCGAGGGCCTCGGGCTCCTCTTGCCCGCCCTCGGCGGAGTCCGGCGGCGAGGTCGGTGACTCGCCGGTCTCGGCGTCGACCTCCGCTTCGATGATCTCCTCGTCCGGCGCCTCGGCCGCGGTCTCCTGTTCTATGACCTCCTCGGGGTCGGCGCCGACGGGTTCGGCCTCGGCCTCGTCGGGAGTCTCGAGGAGTTCGTCGACGTCGCCGTCGGCTTCCTCGACGAGTTCGGCGACCTCGACGTCCTCGTAGACCTCGAAGTCGTCGGGCAGCTGGGCGTCCGGCGGGATGATCTTCACGCGGACGCCGATGGTGCCCAGCTTCATCACGGCGGTGCCGACGCCGCTGTCGACGATCTCCTCGGCGGGCTCGCCGTTGTGCTTGACGTAGCCGCGGTTGAACTTCTCCACGCGCGAGCGGGCGCCCGTGACCTTCCCGCTCAGGACGATCTCCGCGCCCAGCGCGCCGGCGTCCATGATGCGGTCGATGGTCGTGTGGCCGGCCTTCCGGAAGTACCAGCCGCGCTCTAGGGCGTTCGCCAGCCGGTCGGCGACGACCTGGGCGTTCAGGTCGGGCTCGTCGACCTCCTGGACGTCGACCTGCGGGTCCTCGAGGTCGAACCGTTCCTCGAGCTCCGTGGTGATCTTCCGGATGTTCTTGCCGCCCTTCCCGATGACCATCCCGGGCTTTTCGGCCTTCAGGACGATCTGGGTGCCCATCGGCGTCTTGGCGACCTCCATGCCGCCGTAGCCCGCGCGGGACAGTTCCTCGGAGAAGAACTCGTCTATCCGGGTCCGCTGGAGGCCGTCGTGGATGAACTGGTGTTCGTCCGCCATTATTCGGCCGCCACCTCCTCCAGTACCAGTTCGACGTCGACCTGCGGGGTGTTCCAGTCCGACGCCCGACCGAACGCGCGCGGCTTCTGGCCCGGGGACTCGCCGACCTTGTGGGCGGCGACGTGGGCGATCTCCATCGTCTCGCCCTCGAAGCCCTGGTGGTCGGCGTTGTTGATCCCGTTCTCGAGGAGGTCGAGGAAGGCCTCGGCGGCCTTCGCGGGATAGCGGCCGGCGTCCCACCCCTCGATGTCGCTGCGGTGGCCGACGCCGGAGTTGTGCGAGCGGAACGGGACCGACTGCTCCTCCTCGATGACCGCCTCGAGGTACTCGATAGCTTCGCTGGCCGTCTTGCCCCTGAGCTCGCGGGCGATCTCCGTGCTGTGCTTGTGGCTCACGTGCCGCTCCCGGAGCATCGCCTTGGCGGTCTCGTCCGGGTCGGCGTCGACGCTGTAGCTGATTCCCATGGTCACTTGAGCGGGACGAACTTCGAGGAGCGGGTGGCCCCGATACCCGCCTGGCCGTGCTCGACGGACTGGCGCGTGAGCTGGAACTCGCCGAGGTAGTGGCCGATCATCTCCGGTTCCACCTCGACGCGCTCGAAGCTCTGGCCCGCGTGGACCGCGAAGGTGAGTCCGACGAACGCCGGCAGGATGGGCATGTCGCGGAGGTGGGTCCGGATCGGGTCGTCGGCCGTCGCGTCCGGGTCCGCCTCGCGTGCCTCCTCGCGGAGCTTCTCCTGTTCGGGGGAGAGGCCCCGTTCGATGGTTCGCCGCTGTCGTGCGGGCAGCAGTTCCGCGACCTCCTCGAGCGTCATCTCCTGCAGTTCCTCGAGCGTGTGGCCACGGTAGGTGAACTCGCCCTCGTGGCCGATCTGGTAGTCCGAACTCATTCGTCGCCTCCGGCCCCGCCGCGACCGGTCCGCTTGGAGGCGATGTCGCCCACCTTGCGGCCCGGCGGCGCGTCGCGGGAGATGCTCTTTGGTTTCCCGGGGTGCTGGCGGCCGCCGCCACCGAAGGGGTGGTCGACGGCGTTCATCGCGATCCCGCGGACGCGCGGATACTTGGTGCCGCGCGCCGTCAGCTTGTGGTGCTTGTTGCCGGCCTTGACGAACGGCTTCTCCGTCCGGCCGCCGCCGGCGACCACGCCGATCGTGGCGCGGCACTCCGGCGAGAGGCGGCGCATTTCGCCGCTCGGCAGCTGGACGACCGCGGCGTTGCGGTCGTGGGTGAGAAGCGTCGCGGAGACGCCGGAGGCGCGTGCGAACTTCCCGCCGTCGCCGGGCTGGCGCTCGACGTTACACACCGGGACGCCCTCCGGGATCTCGGCCAGGGGCATCGTGTTCCCGGGCGCGATCTCCGCCGAGACGCCGATCTGGATCTCGTCGCCGACCGTCACGCCCTCGGGGGCGAGCACGAGGCGGCGGTCGCCGTCGTCGAACTCGACGTCCGCAAGCGGCGCCGACCGCGCGGGGTCGTGTTCGATGCCGACGATCTCGCCGGTGACGACGTCGTCGTCCTCGACGGTGCGGTGGGAGAGGTCGGCCTTGTAGCGATGCGATGGCGACCGGAACGTGGGGGAGCCGCGACCGCGCCGTTGACCGAGGATCCGTCGTCCCACGGTCAGAACACCCCGATCCTGGAGGCGACTTCCTGGGCGTCGTCTTCCTCGGAGAGGAGGACGGTCGCCTTCTTGTCGCCGTCCATGGTGTTCTGTGTGTTCACCGAGGCCACCGCGACGTCGAACTGCCGTTCGATCGCTGCGGCGATGTCGTCCTTCGTCGCCCCGCTCTCGCAGACGAACTGGAGCTTGTTCCCGAAGTCCATCTCGTTCATCGCCTTCTCGGTGACGAGCGGGTGTTTCAGCGTCATCGGTCGGCCACCTCCGCGACGGCGGACTCGGTCCAGACCGTCAGCCGGCCCGGCTGGGTGCCGGGCGCGAGGTCCTCGGCGTTGACCTCGGCGGCGGTCGCCACGTCGGCGCCCGCGAGGTTCCGCGCCGCGAGCGAGGGCTCCTCGCTCGTGACGACGAGGACGGACGTGGGCTCGGTGTACTTCCGCCCCCGGGTGGTCCCGCGGCCGGCCCGGACCGACTTGCCGTCCTCGGCGCGCTCGACGTCGGCGTAGACGCCCAGCGACTGGAGGACGTCGACCGCCTCCTGGGTCTTCGTCAGCTCCTCGAACTCGTCGTCGACGACCAGCGGGAACTCGACGTCGTCGTCGAAGGCGTGGCCGCGGTCCGCGACCATGTCGCCGTCCGCCGTCGCCGCGACGGCGCTGCGGGTGGCCAGCTTCCGCTCCTTTTCGTTGATATCGAGCCCGCGGTCCGTCTCGACCTTCGGCGGGTGGGCGGCACGGCCGGAGACGGCCTGCGGCACCTCCCGGGCGCGCCCGTCCTGTCGGGGCACGTGCGCCATCCCGCGGCCGCTGCCGTGGGACTCCGCCGGGGTTCGAAGGCCCGCGTACTCGTCTGTACCGGCGTCCTGCGTTCGGTTGGCCCGGGCGGCGAGCACCGCGCGCTTGACGAGGTCGGGCCGGAGCGTCGTCTCGAAGACCTCCGGGAGGTCGAGTTCGCCCGCGTCGTCGCCGTCCAGGCCGCGTACTGTTGCCTTCATGGATCATCCCTGATTCGATTCCGTCGAGACGTACCGCACCTCGGGGTCGAGGCGCGGCTGGTCCGCCGGGCGGACCGCCGGCCGGAGGCGCACGAGGCGCTTGTCCGGGCCGGGGACGGAGCCTTTCACCAGCGCGTAGGCACCGTCGACCTCCCCGTAGTTGACGAAGCCACCGTCCGGGGTGACGTCGTCGTCGCCGAACTCGAGGAGCCGCTTGTTCAGCTCGGTGCGCTGGTGGTAGCCCGTCTGGCCCTGCTGGGGCACGGTCGACCGGACGCGCGAGGGGTTCCAGGGGCCGAGGTTGCCGATGCGTCGGCGCCAGCCCTGCCGGGCGTGTTTGCCCTTCCGCTTCTGGACGCCCCAGCGCTTGACGGGCCCCTGGGTGCCCTTGCCCGTCGTGACGCCCGCGACGTCGGCGTACTCGCCGGCGCGGAACACGTCGGTGACGGCGTGCTCGCCGCCGTCGTCGAGCAGGTCGAAGCCGTACTCGACGCGGTCGTCGAGCGAGCCGCCGCCGACGCGCGTCTCCATCACGTCGGGTCGCTTCTTCGGGACGCTCGAGAGATCGCCGGGGACGGTATGGGTGATGACCCGCACGTCCGCGAGCGCGTCCTCCTCGAGCGCGTCCCGGATCCGGCGTTCGGCGTCCGTGGTCTGTTCGTCCGGCACGGCCAGCGCCCGCTGTAGGTCCTCGTGGACGTCGTCGGCCCACGACTCGGTGAGGGGGCGCTTGCCGTACGGCGTGTCCTCGTAGGCTCTGAGGGCGACGGCCCGCATCGGTGGCGTCTCGACGACGGTCACCGGGACGGTCTCCTCCCGGCCCTCGCGGGGGGAGTCGGGCTCGTCGTTTATCGCGACGACGTGGCTCATGCCGGCCTTGTAGCCGGCGAAGCCCTGGAGCCCGGGCTGGCCGTCGTCGTCCGGCCAGCTGTCGAACCGCGGTACCTCGCCGGCGGCGCGGCTCCGGGGGCCGAAGCCCAGCGAGCCTTTGCGTGGTCTGCGTGGTTGTGGCATTCGTGTCTCACTCCAGTGTGAGGGGCGCGAGGGTGGCGAACAGCGCTTCCTCGGTCCGCACGACCTCGCTGCCCTGGTTCGGAACCGCATCCAGCCAGAGGTCGAACCGCGCTGTGGGTTCGTCGTCGAACGGCGCCTCCTCGCCCGGCCGGCAGTCGAGTAGCTCGGGCAGGCCCCGTTCGGGGGCGCCGAAGACGACCGTCGTGCCGTCGTCGGCCGCCCGCCCGGCCAGCTGGCCGAGCCGGTCGATCGACAGCGGCTCGCCGTGCCGGGACGCGGCGATCCGCACGCCGGCGTCCGGCCGCGTGAGCGCCTCCTCGATGGTCGCACGCTCGACGTCGAACCCCGGAAGGGGAACGTCCTCGAGTTTCGCGCGAACCGGCCGTCGCGAAGAGACCCTGACGGCGACGCGCTCTCCCTCCGCGTGCTCCTCGTCCGGAGCGGGGAGGGAGATCGGGTGTTGCAGTCCGCAATTGACCCGGACGCGCCCGTCAGGACCGACCTCGGTCACGATTCCCTGTCTCAACGACCCCGAACCGTCCGATCCGGAGCCGGTCCGTGAAGCGACGCGGAGCGGCGGCAGGACACCGGCGTACTCCAGTTCGTCCCGCCTGCCCCAGGCCTCCTTTCGGAGGTACGGGGGCGTGGCGGCGTACTCGAGCACCGTGCCGACGAACCCGTCGTCGAACCGCCCCTCGCTTCCCCGGTCGGGGAATATGAGGAGCCGGTCCACCCGGAAGACGACCGCCGCGCGTGCGACGTAGCCGAGTTTGCGAGTCGCCTCGCGTCCGTCCTCGGCCTCCCGGGCGAGTGACGACGGCACGAGCACGCTGCGTGTCATGCCGTGACGCTTCCTCGTCCCTACACTAGACTGTACCGGTCGTACCGAACCCATCCTTAAAAGCACCGCGGTATGGAGCGGTCTTGCGGCCGGTTGACAGGCGTTGGAGGCGTGGGTGTCGGGGACACGTGGCCCCGGGTCTCGGCGGGGGTTCCGGAACGCTTTTATCCATCTCTGCGGTATTCTGGGACGCGAACGCGCGTCGGTAGTGTAGTGGTATCACGTGACCTTGCCATGGTCACAACCCGGGTTCAAATCCCGGCCGACGCACTTCTGTGGCGAGCACCCCGTGAGCGACGCCGAGCGGCAGCGAGGCGTCGCGAACTATTCGCGAGCCACGAATGCGAAACCCGGGATTTGAGCCCTGCCAGTCGCAGCCCGGAAGCGCAGCGCAGCGAGCATCCCGGAACGTCTGGCTCTGGTTCAAATCCCGGCCGACGCACTCCCTTCGGTCGTGCGTCGCCCGACTTCTCGCTCGCTCCGCTCGCGAGAATCCCGGCCGACGCATTTCTGCGACGAGCAACACGCCGAGTGGCCCGGAGCGGCAGCGACGGGCCACGAGGCTCGCAGCGAGTCGCGAAATCGGAACCGGTATTTGAAGCCGACGAGTCGCAGCCCGCGCAGCGACCAGCGGGAGCGAGCAGGACCGTCTCGGCTCGGTTCAAATCCCGGCCGACGCACTTCTGTGGCGACCACATCGCGAGCAGCGCCGAGCACGGCGAGGCGCTGCTCGCTCCCACGGGAGCCACGAATGCGAGACCCGGGATTTGAGCCCTGGAAGACGCAGCCCGGACCGTCTTCCTCCGGTTCAAATCCCGGCCAACTCACTCCCTTCGGTCGTGCGTCGCCCGACTTCTCGTTCGCTCCGTCGTCGGTGCAGTGCGCCGACTACCCGAAGGACCACCGGTCCCTTGTTCCTCGCGAGAATCCCGGCCGAAACGGATCTGGGATCCGTCAGTACCGCCGACCCCCGGCCGACGCCACTGACTCGGAGGCAGCCACATTCGTGGCCCGACTCCCGGGGAACCCCAACCACTATCCGTCCGTCGTGCCGTCCGGCTACCATGAGAGCGTCGAGTCTCGCAATCGTGGCCGGCGTCGTCCTGTTCGTCCTCCCGATCCCCGGCACCTTCGTCACCGGGGCCCTCGTCGTCGGCGCCGGGGCCCTAGCCCGGTATCTCGGACACTGATCGTGGCTAGCCGTTGACGTATGCCACGATCTCCTCGCCGACGACCTCGGGCCATTCCCGATGCATGAAGTGGCCGGCATCCTGGATCCGGACGACCCGGGCCTCTTCGATGATGTCGCTGGCGTGGTCGAAGAGTTCGGGACCGATGCAGCCGTCGTCCTCGCCGGCGATCACGAGGCTCGGCGTCCGGACGGGCGGAACGTCCTCGATCGATGGCGGGTCGAGCCGAAGGAGGTCACCAGCCAGCGACGAGAGCTGCGCGCCGACCGTGTCCCGGTAGTACTCGAGTGCGTGTTCGGCGGTCTCGCCAGCACGGAACGTCGTCGTCACCGACTCGATGCGCTCGTCGGGGGCCTCCCAGCCGGGGCTCCAGAGGGTCCAGAGGGCCTCGAGGAGGGCGAAGTCCCGCCAGCGGAGGGCCCGTTCGGGGACGTCCGGGAGCTGGAAGACCCACATGTACCAGCTCCGGAGGAGCTGCCGGGGATGCTCGAGGAGCAGCGCCTCGAACCCCGGCGGGACGGCCATGGCGACCATGCGGTCGAAGGCGTCGGGGTCGGTGCGGTCGGCCGCGTAGGCGGCAACGGCGCCCCAGTCGTGGCCGACCAGCACCGGGTCGTCGGCGTCGACGTCGAGTTCGGCCGGCACGGCATCGGCGAGCGCGACGGCGTCGTCACCGAGCGCCGTCGGCGAGTAGCGCCGTCCGGCGCCGGGTCGGTCGGCGCATAGCCGCGCATGTTCGGCGCGACGGCGGTGAAGCCGGCGTCGGCGAGCCGGTCGAGGATCGGGTCCATCGACCCGGCGTCGTCGGGGAACCCGTGGAGACAGAGCGCGAGTCGGTCGCCGTCGCCCGCGCGGCGGCACGCGAAGTCAATACCGTTCGCCTCGACGGTGAACTCGATCGGCGGCTCGCGGTCCCGGTCGTCCGGCATGCGCGGAGCCTCGGACCGCCGGGGTTTTAGTCGTTGACGACGTCGGCGTCGTCCCACCCGGGCCACGGTCGACACCTGGGCCCGATGGACGGCGAACCCGATGGACGACGAGCCCGATGGACGGCGAGCCCAATGGACGGCGAATCCGGCGACCAGTCCGCCATGGGCGGGTCACTCCCGCGAGTCCCATCGGAGGACGACGGTCCCGGACTCCCGGTTGCCGCCGAGGATGGCGGGTCGCTCGACGGTCGTCACCGTCACGCTGGCCTCGTGGGGCGGCGGGACCTCGACCGTGGTGTCGCCGGCCTCGATCCGCACCTCGGTGGCGTCGTCGACCGTCCCCTGGAGGTCCTCGAGCGGGGCGACGAAGGGGGCGTCGTTCCCGGCGGGGTCGCTACCCGGCCCCGCCTCCCAGGCGATGTCACCGACGTCCGCGGAGCGACCGGCGAGCACGGCGTTGACGGCCGCCCCCAGCAGGAGGACGAGGCCGCCGAAGTACAGCCACGTGATAAGCAGGATGACGACGCCGACGATGCCGTAATCGGTGTTGCTGGTCGAGGCGGCGTACACCTGGAAGCCGACGCTGAGGAGCGTCCAGCCCACGCCGGCGACGAGCGACCCCGGCAGGACCTCACGGAGGGTGACGTCCTCGTCGGGGAAGACGTAGTACATCGGGAGGAGGGCAACGGCGACGGCGGACGCCGAGAGGATCGGTCGGACCACGACGCCGGCGGTGCCGAAGGAGGGCACCTCGAGGAAGGTCTCGGCGAACGTGACGGCGAACAGCGCCAGGCCGATGGCGCCGAACACGGCGACCGCGTCGACGATCTGGTCGAGAAACGAGTTCGTGGCTTCGGACTCGTAGATGTCCGAGAAGGCCTGGTCGAGCCCCCGGAAGATGCGGAGGGTCCCCCAGACGAGTGCCGCGATGGACAGAAGGGAGAGACCGGCGCTCTCGGTCGCGTTGGTGGCCGCCAAGAGCAGAACGTCGGCGATCGACCGGGCCGACTCGCCGGAGGCCGCCGACACCGGTGTGATGGTGGCGACGAGCGACTCGACGACGCGGGAGGCGAGCGCATCGCCCCCGACGGTCGTCAGCACGAACAGCGCGAGAAGGAGGAAGGGCAACAGGGAGAGGAAGGCGTTGTAGGCGATGCTGCCGGCCATGAACGTGACGTTCTCCGACCGGACCTCGACGACGACGGCGCGGAGGACCTCCTGGCCGCGTGCGGCGGCCCGGCGAGCCCGCGATGAGGCGGTATTCATACGGACGGATTCGTCCGGGTCCGGAAAGAAGGCTCGGTGACCGGTCGCCCTCGAAACCGGTCCCGTCCGGTGGACGGGTGGAACACGTTTGCTGGCGTTCCGTCTCGACCACCCACCCCTGGCAGGACCGGCGGACACCACGGCGGTACCGCGACGCCTGACCCCGAGGAGGGGTCGACCTTAACTCCGCGGGGGTTCAACGACCGTGTATGACGGTCGTGGCCCTGCTCAGCGTGGCACCGGTGATCGAGGACAGCATGGCGGGCGAGGTGGCGAAGGCCGTCGAGGCGCTGGAGAACTTCGACGTCGCCTACGAGACCAACCCGATGGGGACGGTGATCGAGACGGACGAGGTCGGAACCCTGCTGGCCGCCGTGGGTGCGGCCCACGAGGCGGTCGACGCCGACCGGGTGAGTACGTTCCTGAAGATCGACGACAGGCGCACGCTGGACGTCGAGGCCGCCGAGAAGGTCGCCGCGGTCGAACGGGAACTCGGCCGCGAGGCCCAGCGAGACCGGTGAGTTCCGGCGCAATTGGCCGGCCTGCCGGGACAAGGAAAAGGCATATCCCCGGTCCTCCATACCTTCGGCCATGAGCACGCCCCCTGGCGAGTACTACACCGAGGAACGGTGGAACAACTGGCTCGATAGGCTTCGCGAGGAGGACATCGACCCGGAGGAGGAGGACTCGGCGCGGTTGCTGTTGAACCTGCAGGACGACACCGCCATCGCCGTCGCGAAGATCGTCACCGACCACCAGGAGGGCGAACTCGGCGAGGAGGCGGCGCTCGAGGAACTGGCGACGATCCGGGAGATCGTGCTGGCGGACGTCGAGTTCGAGGACGAGGAGAAGCTGATGCTCGTCGACGGCGTCCAAACCTCGCTGGTCTGTGTCTTCTACGCGGCCGAGGAGTACGTCGCCGGGGGGCCGGCCGACGACGGCGACGTCGAGGAGTTCGTCCGCGCCGCCGCGGACGCCGAAGCCGGGGAGGACCTCGACGCCGCCCTGGCCCACTGTGCGAAGGCGGGGACGCTCCTGTTCGACGAGGGCGACCTCGACATGGAGGTCGCCGAGGAGATCGACTACGGCCTGGTGGCCGAGTGGGTCAACGGCCTCGACTCGCTCGGGACGGCGCTGTCGGATCCGGAGGTCATCGACGAGGACGAGTGAACCGGCCGACGACGACGGCCGGTCCGTCGGACGATACGCTTTTGTCTCACTGTCACGTGTGAGGGGTATGGTATTCCGTGGCGACGAACGGGGCCAGTCCGTCGTCATCGGCTCGCTTCTCGTCTTTACGATCCTGGTGCTGTCCTTCTCGGGCTACCAGGCGTTCGTCGTCCCGGAGCAGAACGCCGAGATCGAGGCCGACCACCACCGGACCGTCCAGGACCAGTTCGCCGAACTGCGCACCAACGTCGTCAACGCCGTCGAGAGCGACGCGACCAGGTCGACGGCCATCGACCTGGGTGCCACGTATCCCTCCCGGGCCGTCGCGCTGAACCCACCGCCGGCCGCCGGGCGCCTCGATACTGAGGAGGTCGGCCCCGTCGATGTCACGGAGGGGGGAGCCCCCAAGGACGTCTGCTCCGATGGCGGTACCCCCAGTACGCGATCGCTCGTCTACACGTCCAACTACAACGAGTACCGGCCGCCGCAATCGATCGGCTACGAGAACCGGGTCGTCTCCCGGGACTACCGGGCCGGCACGCTGTTCGACCAGCGACTCGTCGACTCCGGGACGATCAGCCTCTATCTCCTCACGGGCGAGGTCAACGCGAACGGCGTCGACACCTACAGCCTCGAGTTGAACGCCTCCCGGGAGTACACGACGACGCTGGTGGACCCCAACGTCCGGGTGCCGAGCCGGTTCGACAGCGACACGTGGAACGAGGAAATCCTGGGCGAGGAGTCCAACGTCACTGCGACGCCGTCAGGCGACCGGGTCCGACTCAACTTCACGGGCGGCGAGTACGAGGTCTCCTGTGCCGTCATCGGACTGAACGGGGAACCGGCGTACACCCCGCCGCCGGATGACGGTGCCGCAGGCGACGCTGCTTACGAGGTCCGCTGGCGGGACCCGAGCGGAGAGAACGGCACGACGGCGCCGTGTTCGGACACCGAGTGCACGCTGGACGGGAACGTCTCGGAGACGCTGGATCTGACCGTCGAGACCATCCCGACGGCGGAGGACGCGACGGTCAGGTTCGCGGTCAGCGACAGCACTGTCGGGACTGTGACGCCGGCCACGAACGAGACCGATTCGGCCGGGCAGACCGCCACCACGCTGCACCCCGAGGCCAACGGGAGCGTCAAAATATACGCCGCGAGCGGGGGCTCCGGGGACGTCATCGACATTACCGTCGAGAACTTCGTCCCCCTCGGTATCAGGGCGGTATTCACCGACAGCAACGAGAAGGTAACGACGGCCGAACAGGCGACGGGAACGACGACGCTCGCCGCCGACGCCCAGGTGCTCGGGCCGCTCGTCGCCGACATCGACGGCGACAGCAGCGACGACATTCCGTACGTAAATCAAACCAGCGGGAAGGTACACATCGTCGACCCGGATGGGTCCGACGAGACGAAACTCTCGTCGAATAATTCGCACTCGCCGTCGCTGCTGGGCGTCGGCCGGTGGGACGGTGCCAAAACCTCGGTGTACTTCGCCGGCGGGGGACAGTCGAAAATTTACCGAACGAACCCCTCGGAGGGAGACGTTGAGGTCGTGAACCCCAACGGGGTCGACGCCGTGGCTGGGCCTGCGAACATTGACAGCGACGATGCCAACGAACTCGTCTACGTGGGCAGCAGCCAGAAGCTTCGGTACTTCGAGCAGGGGGCCGAGCCTGAAGGTAACGAGGGAACAATAATTTACGACCAACTCGGGAGCAGCAACAGCCTCGGGCGACCGGCCGACTTCGACGGCGACGGCACGGCCCGAATTCCGATGGTCGACGGGTCGGGACGGCTTCTTCTCGTCGACAGCAACGGGGACGAGACCGAACTCGACTCCAGTGTCACCAACTCCCCCGTCGCGGCAGTCGACTGGGACACCGATGGCGAACTAGAGATCATGTATCTCAAGGACGGGAGCCTCAAATACATCGACGACATCACCGGGAGTCAGACAGTGGAGGACACCGGAATCACCGAACCCAGACAGACGACCGGCGTTACGTGACCCCGCTCGGCCGGAGAAGCAAACTGTCCATGTTCGACGACCTGATACTCCCCGACAACGAGACAATCCGACCGATAGGCACGAGTCATATCTGCCCCGTGCCGGGACGGGCGGCTCCGGCGAGCGATCCGATGGAAACGGGTACTTGGTTCGACGATTGACGAACTTCGGGTCGTCAAACACTTATACCGCTCTCCCATCCACCCGGACATGACCGACACCGCAGTCGGCATCGACGCCATCGAGATACACGCGGGGAAGCTGAAGCTCGACCTCCCGGAGACGTTCGCCCCGGAGATGGGCGACGACCCCGGGAAGTACACGGAAGGGCTCGGGCTGTACGCGAGTTCGCTGCCGGACACCTACGAGGACATCGTGACGATGGGCGCCAACGCCGCCCACCGGCTGATGGAGCGGAAGGGCCTGGAGCCGGCCGACGTCGGGCGCATCGACGTCGCCACCGAGTCGGCGTTCGACCACTCCAAGCCCGTCTCGACGTACATCGCGGGCTGTCTCGAGCAAGTGTTCGACGGCGACTTCCACCACGCGAACAAGGGCGAGCGGAAGTTCGCCTGCGTCGCCGGCACCCAGAGCATCGACGACGCCTACAACTGGATCCGCGCGGGCAGACACCGCGGCCGCGCGGCGCTCGTCGTCGCGACCGACACCGCGCTGTACGCCCGGGACGACCCGGGCGAGGCGACCCAGGGCGCCGGCGCCGTCGCGATGCTCATCGACGAGGACCCGGACCTGGTGGCGCTATCGACCGAGCAGGGCTACGGGTCGGCCGACGAGACGGACTTCCTGAAACCCCAACAGCAGTTCCCGAGCGTCGACGGCAAGCGCTCGGTGGCGGTCTACCTGGCGCGGATGCGGGAGGCCTTGGTCGACTATGAGTCCGTCGGCGGGAACATCCACCCCGAGGACTTCCGGCTCGGGCCGTTCCACACGCCGTTCCCCGGGATGGTCCGGAAGGCGGGCGTGCTCGCCTACCGGCACATCACCCGCGACACCGACATCGAAGCGGAACTCGCCGACGATATCGGCCGCCAGCCCCGGCCGGAGGCCTTCGACGACGATGACGCCTACATGGACGCCCTCGGCGAGTACACGGACGCCCTCAAGGAGACCGACCGCTACCAGGAGTGGTACGACGAAACCATCGACCCCACCCTGGACCTCTCCCGCGAGGTCGGCAACTGGTACACCGGGTCGGTCCACGTCGCCCGCGTCTCGGGGCTGGCGGCGCTGGCCGAGGCCGGCGAGGACGCCGCCGGCGAGCGACTGCTGGTCGGCTCCTACGGCTCCGGCGCCCAGGCGGAGATCCACGTCGAAACCGTCCAGGACGGCTGGCTGGAGGAGATCGACGCGTTGAACGTCGACGCCCAGCTCGCCTCGCGGTACGACCTCTCCTTTACCGAGTACGAGGACGTCCACGACGCCCACAACTTCGACGAGGAGACCGGCGTCGAGGAGTTCACCGCCCCCGACGGCGAGTTCGTCTTCGACGGCTGGGGCCGGATGGGCGAGCGGAAGTACCGGTACGTGGACTGAAACGCCCGTTTACCCCCGTTCGTGGGTCACTCCACGCAATTCGAACGAGTCTGAGACGCGCGCGTCAGTCGGCGTGCGGGACGGCCCGCCGCTCTGCGGCCAGCGCCACGACGTCGTGGAAAAACGAGAGGGTGTCGTGGGGCCCGGGGTTGGCCTCCGGATGGTACTGCCGCGTGATGACGTTGAGGTCGTCGCTCTCGAGGCCCTCGGGGGTGTCGTCGTTGACGTTGACCTGGGTGACCTCGAGGTCGCCTGGGTCGGCGACCGTGTAGCCGTGGTTCTGGGTCGTCATGACGACCCGGCCCGAGCGGAGGTCCTGGACCGGCTGGTTGACGCCGCGGTGGCCGAACTCCATCTTCTCCGTCTCGCCGCCGAGTGCCTCGGCGATCACCTGCTGGCCGAGACAGATGCCGGCCAGCGGGAGCCGGCCCGCGTACTTGGAGACCAGCCCCGCCGCGGCCTCGAAGTTCTTCGGATCGCCGGGCCCGTTCGAGATGAACAGTACCTCGGGGTCGACGGCCTCGACGTCGGCGACGGTGGCGTCGTACGGGAGGACCTCGACGACGGCGTCGCGGTCGACCAGCGAGTCGACGATAGAGCCCTTGGCGCCGCAGTCCAGGAGCGCGACGGTCGGGCCGTCGCCGTCGGGGTTGTGGGTCTCGGGTGCGTCGACGCTGACACGGGCGCCGATGTCGACGTGGTCGCTCATCGCGACGCAGGCGTCGAGTTCCTCGCGGGCGGCCGCCGGCGTCGCGTCGGGGCCGGCGGCGATGCCGCACTGCATCGCGCCCTGCTCGCGGATGGCGGTGACGAGGTCGCGGGTGTCGAGGTGGTCGACGGCGGGGACGCCCTCGCCGTCGAGCCACGCGGCGACGTCGTCGGTGAACTCGCGGGCGACGGCGGCGCGGGGGTGGACCCGGTCGGATTCGAACCGCGCCTCGCGGACCCCGTAGTTCCCGATGAGGGGATAGGAGAAGGTGAGCACCTGTTCCTCGTAGCTGGGGTCGGTGAGGGACTCCTCGTAGCCGGTGTAGGCGGTCGTGAACACGAGTTCGCCGCGGGCGCGGCCGGGGGCGCGGCTCCGGGCCTCGATGACCCGGCCGTCCTCCAGCGCGAGGTAGGCCACCGTCATTACGAGATGCGTACGTGTGACCCCCAAATAATCCTTGTGTTCGAAGGAACGCTTCGAAATTCGTAATCGGTAAGTGCGGGCGGCCTGAAGCTCCGGGCCCGATGGACGACCTGGACCGCCGGATCCTCACCATCCTCCGTCGGGACTCCCGGACGGCCTACACCGAGATCGCCGACCGCGTCGGGACCAGCGAGGGGACGGTCCGCAACCGCGTCGAGCGCCTGATCGACGAGGGGATCATAGAGCGGTTCACCGTCGCGACCCGGACGGGCAACGTGAAGGCCATGGTCGAGGTCGGCGTCGCGGTGGACGTCGACACCGGCGACATCAGCGAGCGGATGGCCGACTGGACCGAGGTCGATTTCGTCTGGCAGGTCTCGGGGGAGGAGGACATCGTGGTGGTCGCCGACACCGCCGACACCGGCGCGCTCAACGGAATGATCACGCGCGCCCGGGAGCTGGACGAGGTCGTCAGCACGAAGACGCGGCTCATCCTCGACGAGAAGCTCGGGTGACTGGTGCGGGCGGGTGGTCGCGTCAGTCCGCCGGACCCGGCTGGACGGTCCACTCGCCATTCGGTCAGTCCTCGCCCGGCGGGTCCCCGACGCCGGGCGTCGCCGCCTCGGGCCGGTCCAGCTGACGCTTGCGCTCGTGGACCTTCCGGTAGAACCCCCGGAGGAGCCGGTACGGTAGCGAATCGTCGACGGTCGCCGACACCCGGCCTTCGCGGATGGCCGCGACCACGGCGGCCGGCGTGAGTTCCGGCGCCTCGACCGCGGTGTAGGCCCGGCCGACCTCGACGGGGTAGTGGGCGTCGCTGCCGCCGACCACCGGGAGGTCGCGGTGGTCGGCGATCCGCTCGACCCACGTGCGGGTCCGCGGGTGCTTGCCGTTGACCTCGATGGCGTCCAGCGGGAGGTCCTCGACGTCCCGGATCGTGCTGTTCCGGAACGGGTGGGCGAGGATGGCTGCACAGTCCCGGTCGTGGGCCAGGGCGACCGCCTCGGCCGGGGTCAACTCGCCGGGGTCGGTCTCCGCCGGGGGATCCGGCCCGACCACCAGAAGGTGGCCGCGACTCGTGGTGATTTCGGTGCCGGGGACGGCGGTGACGCCGAGCGAGTCCGGAAACTCGGTGTAGTAGTCGTGGTTGGTGGTCGCGACGCCGTCGAGCCCCCGGAGGCCGGCGGTGCCGGCAACCAGCCGGTAGCCGAGCGGGTCGTACAGGTCGCCGAGCCGCCGGCGGCCGTGGAAGAAGCGGGTGTGAGTGTGGAGGTCGACGGCGAACACGCTTGGTCTCCGGACCGGAACACCTTTCTATTTTTCGACACGAACCCGGTCGGTATGGACGACCGCCCCGAGGACCGCCGGGTCGTGGTGTTGAACCCCGAAAGCGGGAGCGCGGACCACGCCGGGACGGTCCGTGACCTGGCTGCCGACCACGGGTTCGAGGTCC
>PXRI01000026.1:74112-85404 GCA_003021005.1 Halobacteriales archaeon QS_1_69_70
CGTTCGTCAACTCCTGTGTCGGCGGGATCACCGCCGAAGCCAGCGCGGCGACGACCCAGGACGCCAAGGAGAACTTCGGCGTCATGGCCTACGTCATGAACACCGTCCAGGAGGCCGTCTCCTACGAGAGCCTCTCGCTGTCCATCGAGACGAACGACGCCCACAGCCGGACCTGGAGCGGCGACGCCGCGTTCGTCCTGGTCGGGAACGGCCGCCGGTTCCCGGTCGACGCCGACACCCAGGCCGACATGGAGGACGGGCTGTTCGAGGTCACCATCGTCGAGGACGGCCCGACCATCGACGTGGTCAGCGAGGCGGCCTCCGAACGGCTGTTCGGCGGCTCCGGCGAGCACATCTACCGGCTGGCGACCCCGGGGCTGTCCGTCCGGTCGATCGACGACGACCCGGTGTCGTTCAGCCTCGACGGCGAGATGATCACGAGCCACGAGGCCGACATCGAGACGCTGCCCGGCCGGGTCCGGATGCTGGTCGGCGAGACCTACGACCCGGACCCGGCCCCCTGGGCCTCGGAGTGAGCGACCCCGGGTATGTCGGGTGACGTGGCCGGAGAGCGAAGAGTCCTTACCGTCGGTCGCCGATTGGCCTGCCGTGAGCACTGACGACGTCGACCTCGAGACCACGGGGCCGGAGCCCGGACACGAGAACGCACGCCAGGAGGTGGTGGCGGTCGATGCGGCCGACGAGCCGTCGGGCACCGTCAACCGGCTGGAGGCCCACACGGGCGAGGGTGTCCGCCACCGCGCGTTCACGGTGCTGGTGTTCGACGGCGACGGGCACCTACTTTTAGCCCAGCGCGCCCACGACAAGCGCCTGTGGGACGGCTACTGGGATGGCACCGTCGCCTCCCACCCGGTCTCCGGCCAGAGCCAGACGGCGGCGACCCGCGAGCGCCTCGAGGCGGAACTCGGCATCACGCCCGAACAGTACAGCAACCTCCGGGTGACCGACACGTTCGAGTACAAGCGGTACTACCGGAACGAGGGCCTCGAGTGGGAGGTCTGTGCGGTCCTGCAGTGCACGCTCGAGGAACTCGACCTCGACCCGGACGCCGAGGAGGTGGCCGGCCTGCTGTGGGTACCGTACGGGCGCCTCCACCGGAATCCGGAGTGGTACCGCCAGCTCCGGCTCTGTCCGTGGTTCGAGATCGCGATGCGCCGGGACGTCGGGGACTGACGAGCCCCCCGGGCCGCCGTCCGGGTGAAGAGCAACCTTTTTCGCGACGCCGGTTCGGCTGGCCACCATGGCGTACACGAACGCGAGGGCGGCGCTCACGTACGCGGTCAGCCGGGAGATGGTCGGGATCTACATCGTCGTCCTGGTCGGCATCTTGCTGCAGGTAATCGGGACGAGGCTGTTCGTGAGTGTGTTACCCTACCGGGCATGGGAGTCGGTCCGGTTCGTCTTCACCACCATCGGATTCGTCGCCACCTTCATCGGCACCGTGGCCCTGCTGTACAAGCTGATAGCGGACGGGACCTCCCACGATCCCGCCACGGGCGGTCGGCCTCCGTGACGTGACGATGCCCCAGGCCCCGCCGGGCAGCCATCGGTCGAGCAGCCCGGTGCGTGCCGCGACCGTTACCCACAGATAGCTCGCTGATCGCACCGACGATCGCCTACCGGCGGGCCGACTCGTGGCGGAGGCCCGCCTGGCCGTTGAACCTCGCAGCCCGCCTCGATGACGGCCCGGGCCGGGTGGCCATGACCCGGACCCTTGCGACCTCCGGGACCGCGCCGTCGGGTTGAGGCCCGGAAGTCGCCGGGCCCCCGACCCGCCGGTCATGGCCTGGCGGTTGCCCAGACGGCGAGTATCGCGAGCACGATGGCCGGGATCATCGGCAACGCGAGGTAGGTGTGGTAGAACGACAGCCCCAGGCGGTGGCCGACGTATGGGAACGCGAGGATGACGCCGGGGACGAGGAGAAAACAGACCGCGATGGCGGCGACCAGCACCCGGCCGCGCCAGTCGAACGTGCGCTCGGCTGGCGCCCGGCGGGCCGCGGGGTCGGCGTCCCGGTCGTGGACCGCGGCCGACCCGGGTCGTCGCTGCCGCCCGGCGGCGTCCGCCGGCACGGGCCCGGTTGCGGCGACGTCGGTGTCCCCGCGTTCCCCCTCGTCGAACGCGTCCGGGTCGTGGCTGTCGCCGTCGCCCATCGCGCGATCACTCGACCACGTCGTCGTGGATGGCGTCCGGCACGAGGACCACCGAGCCGAAGCCCTCCCGGTTCTCGAGCATCTCGTGGCCGCGGGCGGCCTCGGTCATCGGTAGCACCGCCCGGACGTGCGGTTCGAAGGTGCCGTCGAAGACCTTCGCCATCACGTCGTCCATCTCGCCGGGCGTGCCCATCGTGGAGCCGAGGATGTCGAGCTGCTTCCAGAACACCGTCGGGATGTTGGTCTCCGGGGCGATGCCGGAGGTCGCCCCGCAGGTGACGACGGTGCCGCCGCGCGCGGCGACGGACAGCGAATCCGACCACGTTGCCTCGCCGACGTGGTCGACGACGACGTCGACGCCGCGGCCGTCGGTCTCGGTCTCGATGGCATCGGCGAAGTTGACGTCGGTGTAGTCGACGGTGTGGTCGGCGCCCACCTCCTCGGCGTGGGCCAGCTTCTCGTCGCTGGAGGCGGTCGCCCACACCTCACAGCCCTCGTTCGCGGCTATTTGGACGCAGGCGTGGCCGACGCCGCCGGACGCGCCCAGCACCAGCACGCTGTCGGACTGCTGGATCTCCGCCCGGGTGATGAGCATCCGCCAGGCGGTCTGGAAGACCAGCGGCGCGGCGGCGGCCGTCACGAAGTCGACGTCCGCCGGGAGGGAAAGCAGGTTCGTCGCCGGCACGGCGGCGTACTCGCTGTGGACGCCGCGGACGTGCTCGCCGAGCATCTTGTAGTCGACGCAGAGTGACTCCTCGCCCTCCCGACAGAACTCACACGCCCCGCAGTACAGCCCCGGGTCGACGACGACGCGGTCGCCAGGCTCGAACCGCGTGACGCGCTCGCCGACCGCCTCGACGACGCCGGCCGCGTCGCTGCCCTGGACGTGCGGCATCGCCTCGGGGCTCGGCATGCCCTTCCGGGTCCAGACGTCGAGGTGGTTCATGCCACCGGCCCGCACCTCGAGGCGCACCTCCTCGGGCCCGACGTCGGGGTCGGGAAACTCGCCGTACTCCAGGACGTCGCTCGAGCCGTGTTCCTCGTAGAAGACCGCCTTCATGACCGGGGGTGCGGCCGCCGGGTGGAAAACAGTAGCGAAGCCGGCGGCGGCAGTCCGGCCGTCGCGGCGCCTGTCACCGCGCGGGTCCACTGGCGCGACGCCGCGACTGTCACCGCGTGGGTCCAACAGACGCGACGCCGGGAGTGTCCCGCCCCCACCCGGCCAGGGGCGATGGTCTTTAACCGACCTGGGCCGGTGTTGGAGCATGGGTGAGAACGACAACGGTGCAGGGGCGGGCGGTCATGGCGACCACGATCACGGCACTCACGACCACGACCACCACCGCCACGACGCGGCGGAACTCGGGGTCGCCGTCCTCACGATCTCCTCGAGCCGGAGCCTCGACGACGACCCCGCCGGGGACGCCATCGAATCGGTGCTCGAGGGCACCGGCCACGAGGTGACGATCAGGGAACTCGTCACCGACGAGTACGACGGCGTCCAGGACGCCGTCGACCGGTTCGTCGAGCGCGACGACACCGACTGCGTGGTCACCACCGGCGGCACGGGCGTCACCCCCGACGACGTCACCGCCGAGGCCGTCGAACCGCTGTTCGACAAGCGGCTGCCCGGCTTCGGCGAGCTGTTCCGGACGCTGTCCTACGAGGAGATCGGCACGAAGGTGGTCGGCACCCGCGCGGTGGCTGGGGTCGCCGATGGCGTGCCCGTCTTCTGTCTGCCCGGCAGCGAGAACGCCGCCCGTCTGGGGACCGGCGACATAATCATCGAGGAGGCGCCGCACCTGGCGGGGCTGGCGGGGCGCGGGGAGGAGTCCGAGGAGTAGGCAATACGGGCGGAGAGCCGAACCGCCGCTCGTCGAACACCCTGTTTTTCACTAGGCACTCAGGATGTCGTCCCGGCGGAGTCGGCGAGTGTCGATCCGTCTCCACTCGCGCCGTGGTGGTGTAGGCTTTCGCACGTGGGTCTCACGGCAGCGGACAGAGGCTCGCGGTCAGTAGCGCCCGCTCGTCGCTTTCGTTTCTGGCACCGTGCTCGACGCCGGGTTCGTTATGAACGACGGCGGGCGCCGAGACCGTCTCCTCGGTGCCGTCTTGCGCCACCACGAGTTCGCCCGAAAGGAGGTGGAAGACGTTGGTCGCGTCGTCGTGGACGTGCGGCTCGAAAGCGCCGCCGGGGCCCAAGGCGAAGAGCTTCACAAGCACGTCGTCGTCGACCACGAGTTCCGCGGTTTCGACCTCGCCGGCCGCCGGCGCTACGTCGGGGAGTTCGTTTAGCGTCATGGGCGGTCGATGGTGGCCCACCGGCTTAGAACCCGCCGCCACGCCCACCCGGACCGACAGCATGCACTCGCGGGCCCGGAACCACGGAGTTCAAGTGCGCGGCCGGGCTCCGTTCCCCTATGAACCACGCTCGGTCCGAGAAGACGCGCACCGGCGGCCGTCGCCGGCGGGTCCGGAAGAAGCAGAAACACGAGCAGGGGTCGGCCCCGACCGAGACCACCGTCGGCGAGGACGAACTGAAAGTCGCGGAGACCCGGGGCGGTACCACGAAGGTGCGGGCCGTCTCACGGAGCGTGGCCAGCGTGGCGACCGAGGATGGGGTCGAGCACGCCGACATCGAGGACGTCGTCGAGAACCCCTCAAACCCGAACTACGTGCGGCGGAACATCGTCACGAAGGGCGCCGTGGTCGAGACGTCGGTCGGGACGGCCCGCGTCACCTCCCGGCCCGGTCAGGACGGCCAGGTCAACGCGGAACTCCTCGAGTAACCGTTCGATTACGCGTCGTCTGCAGGGTCGGAGAGCGTCAACGTCGTCTCTCCCCTGGCGGTGTACTGTTCGGCGGAGAACCCGTCCGACTCCAGGGTGGACTCGACGCGCACCCACAGATCCTGTGACTGGCTGTCGGCGTCGTCGGCCGCGAGTATCTCCAGCTCGAGGGTCCCGTCCCCGTACGCGTCTTCGAAGTCGGACAGCTCGATCACGGTCGTCGATGGGTCGTCGGACGTCCGGCGAATGTCGGCCAGGTGGGCGTGGCCGTCCTCGTTCAAGGGAGATGCCCGCCGGAGTGAACCCGCCGGAGTGGGGCGGCGAACGGAACGAGTACCGGAGCGAGGAGATTCGGATGCCCGATCGCTGGCTGGTCGCAGTGAGCTGGATCGGGTAGTGGCGCCGGGCGTCGTCGTTCTGGAAACGACGCTGGAACCCAACGGCCAGCACGACGTCGCCGTCGCCGTCCGAGAAGAGGAGGTCCGTGCCGTGGCTGTTCGTCTCCTCGCTCACGGTCAGTGCGGTCTCGCCACCGAGTGCCGTACAGCCCGCGAGACCGATGGCGGCGCCTCCGGCGAGGGCCCCGAGGTACGTGCGCCGATCCATACTTTTCTTTATCATATTGTTCGATATTTAGCTCTGTCTACTCGGTGGTTTTTTGGACGACCCGCCGGCGCTCACGGGAACTCCCGGAGCGCCTCCAGCAGGTCCTCCAGCGGCAGCGTCGTCGTCGCCAGTGAGACGCCGTCGGCCCGCGCCAGCGCCGGCGCGTGCTCCCAGAGCTCCGGCGGCTCGATGCCGTGCAGGACGACCGCCGAGGGCGTCGGCGTGACGACCCGGAGCGCCACTAGCGGGGACTCGCCGCGGGTGACGCCGGTGAACACGAGCGCGCGGTTGGTCGACTGGCCGTACAGCCGGTAGAACTCCTCGCTGGAGAGCCGTTTGATCGCCGCCACGCTGTTGATGACGGTGTGGCCGGCGACGGTGTCGGCGCGGCCGGCGGCGACCGTCTCGGCGTCGACGGCGCGGTAGAACCGGGCCAGCGGGACGGTCGCCTCGTACTCCCGGAGGTCGTGGACCACGTCCCGGTCGAAGCCGGCCGACAGCACCCGGGCGTGCTGGCGGACCCGGTCGCCGCCACGGCGCTCGTCGATAGCGAGTAGGGCCTCGACGACGCGACTGACCACGCCGATGCCCGGGTTCTCCCGGCGCCCGCTCTCGTAGTCGGAGACGACCGACGCGGAGACGTCCAGTTCCTCCGCGAGCCGCGTCTGGGTAACGTCGAACTCCTCGCGCCACTTCCGGAGCGTGGCGCCCGGGTCCGCCGAGAGCGCGATCTCGCCGGCGATGCGCTCGGCGAGCTCCTCGCTGGGTTCGCGCATACCCGCCGATGGGGGGCCGCCGACATAATCCCACGTTCGAGGAGTGAGCCGACCACAAGCTTGAAGTCGATGTGTAAAGTATTCTTTACTGTAAAGGGGACTTTACGACAAGAGCCCTTTACAGACCGACCATGACAGAGAACGCAACCACGAGAACGAATCGGCCCTCCAAGCGCCGACGCTACCGGACCGTCATGTACGGCTCCCTCGCCGTGGGGTTCGTCGGGTACATCGCTGGCCTCCGCGCGGAGCTGCCGGTCGTCGCGCTCGGCGTCTACTGGGTTGGCTTCCTCGGCTTCCTCGCCGTCTGGAAGGGCAGTTCGGTGACGCTGTACGACGAGCGCCACGAGGCGATGGAGGCGAAGACGGCAAAGCGGACGCTGAGTGTGGCCGGCGCCGCCCTGATACTGGTCGCGCCGACCATGCCCGCCCTCCAGTCGGCCGGCTACGAGCTACCGACCCTCGCGGAGGGTGCCCTCTACGGGTACGCCGTCCTCTTCGGCGTCTACGGCCTGCTGTACGCAGTCATGCGATTTCGCACCTGACCGAAAACGATCCTAGCCCACTGTACAATGATGGATGCTACATCGACCCCCGAAACGTATAAACGTGTAACCGTCGGCCTCAGCCTGCTGGCCGCAGCAGCGCTCGCAGGCGGGACCCTCCTCCGGCGGCCGTTCGTCGGCATCGGCATCTACGCCCTCGCGCTCGGATCCGTGTTCGTCCTGCCAGTCGTCTCGAATGGCAGGATGTTCGACGAGCGCGACGACCGCATCGTGGGCCGCGCCAGCGCGGCCACCCTGACGCTTTTCGGCTGGCTGTCGGCGCTGGTCTACCCGTCGCTCGTCGCGCTGTCGGCCACCGGGCACTTCTCGTGGGGGCCCGCAACCAGCGCGGTCGCGTTCACCACCCTGGCCGTCTACGCGACGTTCGGGGTCGCGCTCGCGTACGTCCGGTACCGATGAAAAACGACCTGAAGGAGCGCCGGGAGGCCGCCGGCATGAGCCAGGCGGACCTCGCGGCCGCCGTCGACGTCACGCGACAGACGATAAACGCCATCGAGCGGGAGCGGTACGACCCCTCCCTCGAGTTGGCGTTCGAGCTGGCCGACCACTTCGAGTGCTCCATCGAGAACATCTTCGCCCCCGACTGATACTGACTGCTGTCGGTCGTGACCGGTTCGACCGCCCGACTCCGGGCGGTGGAACTGCTAAACAGCTACAGCGATCAGTACGAGTCCGGGTGCCGGCAAGCCCCGCCCTCGTCCCGGCAGTCCCGTTCTCGCCAGCGAACTTATGCCCCCACCCGCCCACGGTTCAGCAATGCCGCCGACGCTTGTGACCGTCGCCGTCGGGGTGTTGCTGGGGGTCTCGCTGCTGGGGCCCGCCTTCGACCGGCGGTCGCTCGCCGTCGTCGGGCTCGTCGCCGCCCTCCCGGACCTGGACGCCCTCCTCAGCCTCTGGATCCACGGCGCGACGAATGCCGCCCTCCATACCGTCTTCATCCCCGCCGCGGCCGCCGCCGTGCTGTACTGGGACACCCGCCGGGACCGGTCGTGGCTCCGGGCCCGGTACGGCTGGTACGGCGTCCGGGTCGCCTGGGTCGCCGTCGCGGTCTACGCCGTCGCCGGCATCGGGCTCGACCTGTTCAACATCTCGAGTGCGGCCGTCCTCTACCCCGTCTCGGAACGGTATTTCGCCATCGTGGGGAAACTGGTGCTGTCCACCCAGGATGGCGTCGTCCAGTCGTACGTCGCGTTCGGCGACGGCTGGCTGGAGCACCTGACGCGGGGCACCACTGACACGCGACACGTCGAGACGTGGGTCAACCCCACCCCTGGGACGTCGAACCCGACGGACGCCGAGCGCACGATCCGCCTCGTCGACGCCGGCTGGCAGGCGGTCGTCGTCGCGACCGCGGTCGCCGCCGTCCCGGCCCGGGCCGCCGTCGCGAGGAGGGATCGCTGATGCCGTCACCGGTCGTCCACGCCGGGGTCGCGTTCCTCGTCGGCGTCGGCCTGCTGGGAACGTACTACGACCGGCGGGCGCTCCTCGTCATCGTCGGCCTGCTCCTCGTCCCCGAGATCGACACGCTGGCGGGCCTGGTCCTGGAGGGCGCCCACCGGTCGCTGCTGCACACCCTCCTCTTGCCGATCGCCCTCGCGCCGCTTCTGTATTGGGATACGGTCCGGAAGGAGTCCTGGCTCCGCGAACGAGTCGGCGGCTACGGCGTCCGGCTCGCCTGGGTCGGCCTGTTCGTCCACATGTTCGTCCAGATCGGGCTGGACTGGTCCCACCTCGACGGCGTGAACCTGTTCTACCCCCTCCTCGACCGGTTCTTCAAGCTCGACGGCGAGGCGTACCTCTCGACCGCCGACGGCTTCGTCCAGACGTTCGTGCAGGTCGGCACGGACCCCGAGACCGGGTCACCCCGCGTCGACGTCGGGCAGGGCGGGACGACGAAAACCACCCACGTCGCGAACCCGGCCCAGCCGTCGAAAGAACCTGAACCCGGGCCGGTCGACCGGCGGGCGCCGATCGCCGTCCGGGGCTGGCAGCTGTTCCTCGTCGTCGCCGGCCTGGTCACCGTCGCCGCCAAGCACCTCCAGGGCGCGCCACCCGAGGGGGACGCATAGATGCCGGCCGAGGACTCGCGGCCGGACGGGGCTGTCGGGCTACGGTCGTACGATCCAAGTGCCGACCGGACCCCCCTTTGGGCCGCGAAGACCGACTTCGATACGGCACTCGGCGACGCCGGCGGCGACGGGAAGGCGGCGGCCTCCTTGCGACCGCCGTCGGCGTCGCCTGCTGCCAGGGGACCGCCTCCTGCTCGACGTCGACCCCGATGCCGCCCGCGCCGCCGCCTTCTACGAGCGGCACGGCTTCGAGCCGTGGGGCGGGATACTCGCCCGGCCGCTACGAGAGGACTGACCGCTCGTCGGTCGTGGCCGCCGCGACCACGCCGCCGACGGCCCCGAAGACGGCCGGGTACAGGAAGCCGGCGAGCACGATGGCGGCCAGGAGGTCGGGCCTCCCGGAGGCGTTGCCGACGGTCACCTCGAAGAGGAACACGCCGGCGACCGACAGCACGAGGTAGCCCGGGAGCACCAGTGCGCCGGTGACCGCACCCTCGGCGGTGTCGGCGCTGCCGCGGTATCGCCCGACCGCCAGGCCGGCGGCGAACAGCATCAGCGGTGGCAGGAGGTACAAGAGGACGGTGAACCCGGCCTCGCCGCCGACGAAGTGCCGCCGCGGTGAGAACGGCGCGACGTTGACATACCGGACGTCGATGAAGTGGGCGTTGTAGAACACCCAGCCGACCAGTTCGTAGGTGGCGGACTCGCCCTCGGCGAGTTGGATGAAGGTGTTGAGTGCCGAGTCGTCCAACTCCGTCGCGGTGAGGAGGTACGTCAGGACGTAGCCGACGAGCCACGCGAGGAATCCGGCGGCTGCACCGACCTCGTACGGCCGCTCCGAATCCGATTGTCCGATCGACATACGTCCCTGGCCGACGCCCCACCATCAAATATGGCTTGTGGCTGTGACGGGCACGGCCCGTTCGGACCTACGCCAGGGTGGCCTCGGTGTCGACCCCGTAGACGCGCGACGGGGTCTCGACGTGCGCCCGGTACAGCGCCGCCTCGTACCCGGACTCCGCGAGCCACGCCGTCCGCCTCGGCACGGTCTTCGGCCCGAAGACCGCGCCGGGCCGGTCGGGGTCGTCGAGGAAGTCGGTCTCCAGGAGGAACGGCCACTCGCCGCTGCAGGCCCGCTCGAGTTCCTCCTTGTTGCAGACGACGCTCGGGAGCGGCCCGTCGATGCGGCCGTCGGCGTAGTGTTTGACGACTCGCTCGCGGGGGAGCCCGGCGTCCTCGGCCCATTCGGTGACCCGGGTGAAGTCCTCGCCGCCCTCGGTGTGGAGTTGGACCGCACAGCCGACCTCGGCGGCCCGCCGGAATGCGTGCCGCATCACGTCGTTCGAGGCCGCCCACACGGGGTCGTCGAGGTCGTAGTGCGGCCGCCCGGACTTGATGGCCAGCGCCGGGCCGTCGGCGACGTACTCACTGGCGACGTCGATCCCGGTCCGCATCAGGTCGGCCGCTTCGCTCGTCCCGTAGCCGCGGTCGAGGAGCTGCGAGATGAGCGCGGGGTGGACGCCGAGGACGGGCCAGGCCCGGCCGGGGAGGCGGTCGTCGGCCGCCCCCGCGACGTCGACGGTGATGTCGAACGTCTGTCGGAACCCCTCGGCGCCGTCGACCTCGCCGACGAGGTCCCAGGATGGCTTGTTGAGGACGTTCAGGTGGGTGCCGCCGGCGTCGGCGAACGCGGCCGCGGCCTCGACGCCCCGGCCGTTGATGGGGTCGAGGTGGAGGTGGTTGTCGAGCACCGGACCGTCGTACATGGGCGGTTGTTCGCCCGGTTCGCTGAAAAGGAATGCGTCTCGTCGCACTCCCGCCGCGGCGTCGGTCGGGAGCCGGCCGAGTGGCGGTATTCAGGCACCGACGACGAGAACGACCAGGCCGACCGTCTCCCCCGCGACCCAGGCGACGAACGCGAGATACGCCGCCAAGAGCGCGTCCGATTCGGCGTCGGTGAGCACCAGGTCGGTCCGGAGGAGAGTGAAACGCAGCACCGTCGAAAGCGTCAGCAGGCCCGCGGCGATGGCGACAATCGACCCCTGGACCACCGCCGGGAGGCCGTAGTGCGCCGCGTTCCGTTGCCCACTTGAGCCACCTGCTCCCGACCCAGATCAGGCCCGTGGCAGCGACGACGACGGCGACGGCGGCCGGCGTCGTATTCGGGAGCACCCCGCCGAACACCGTCCGTCACCGGGGCGGTGAGGGGCGGCTCACTCCAGCGTGATCTCGGCGTTGGCCGCGTTCCGCAGGGCGTCGGAGCGGCCGTGCTGGCCCGGCGCGACGGCGACGGTCCGGACGCCGCGTTTGG
>PXRI01000027.1 GCA_003021005.1 Halobacteriales archaeon QS_1_69_70
GCGGAGGCCCGCTGGGTCGTCCGGACCGTCCTGGGCGCGATGCGGCTCGGCGTCGGCGAGGGCATCCTCCGGGACGCCATCGCGCAGGCGTTCCTCGACGGCCCCGCGGACGCCGACGCCGTCGAACGGGCCTACGCGGTCACCAACGACGCCGCCGTGGTCGCGGAGACGGCCAGCCGCGAGGGCCTCCAGGCACTGGAGGCCCTCGACCTCCGGGTGTTCCGCCCGATCAAGCCGATGCTCGCCGGGAAGGCCGACACCATGGCGGACGCGTTCGCGGCCCTGGCCGACGACGATGGCGTGGCGCTCGTCGAGACCAAGTACGACGGCATCCGCGCGAAGCTCCACGCCGACGGCGATGGCGACGTCCGGATGTTCACCCGTCGGCTCGAGGACGTCTCCGCGCAGTTTCCCGACGTCATCGAGGCGACCCGCGAGGCGGTGGCCGCCGACCGCTACATCCTGGAGGCGGAGGTCGTCGGATACGATCCCGAGACGGGCGAGGCCGTCCCGTTCCAGGAGCTCTCCCGGCGGATCAAGCGCAAGCGGGGCGTCGACGCGATGGCCGAGGAGGTCCCCGTGACCGTCCACGTCTTCGACTGCCTGCTCCTCGGCGAGGACTCACTCCTGGCGGAGTCGCTCCGGGACCGCCTCGCCGCCCTCGGCGCCGTCTTCGACCCGATCGCGGACCGCATCGAGCGCGCCGACCACCGACGCACCGCCGACCCGGACGCCGCCGCGTCGTTCTACGAGACAGTCGTCGCCGGGGGCCACGAGGGCGTGATGGTGAAGAACCTCGACGCGACCTACCAGCCCGGCAGCCGCGTCGGCTACCAGCTGAAGGTCAAGTCCACGATGGAGCCGCTCGACCTCGTGGTCACCCGCGCGAAGTGGAGCGAGGGTCGCAAGAGCGACTACCTCGGGCGGCCGTACCTCGCCTGCCGGGACCCCGACTCCGGGGCGTTCCTGGAGGTCGGCCGGATGCACACAGGGTTCACCGACGCCCAGCTCGAGGAATTCACGGACCTCGTCGAGCCCCTCATCGAGTCGGTCGACGGCCGCGAAGCGGACCTGCGGCCAGAGGTCGTCCTCGAGGTGGAGTACGAGGAGATACAGTCCTCGCCGACGTACGGCTCCGGCTACGCGCTCCGGTTCCCCCGGCTCTCGGAGATCCGGACCGATCTCGGCCCGGCGGACGCCGACACCATCGGGACGGTCGAGCGGCTGTACGGAGAACAGTAGCCGCCCGGCGGCCGAGACACGTCGAGGGCAAACACTAACTTGCCCCCGACCCGCCACCTGGACCACCCGCTCGCGGGTGACACGCCACCATGCCCTACGTCCTCAGCATCAAGGAGTCGGCCGCCCGACGGAACGCGGCGGTCGGAGAGTACGCCGCCGAGTACGACCGGCGGGTCCGGCTCGACTCGCGGGCCGAGGCGGAGGCGCTGGCCGACCGGCTCTCCGCGGCGGGCGAGCCGCCGGTCCGGGTCCAGCGGGCCGCCCCGAACGACGCCGACGACGTCTCCGCCTACCTCGTCCCGGCGCCGGACCGGCGCGTCCGCGAGCCGGCCGTCACCGACGACGGCACGCTCCTGTTCGACGTCGGCGCGAACCTCTACGGCGCCCTCGGCGAGGCGCTGGTGGTCGGCACCGGGGACTCGCCACCGCTTTTGGCCCACTACGCCGCGCGTGACCTAGAGCTCCCACAGGAGGCGATCGAGGTCCGCGTCGAGGCGGACGCCGACGCCGTCGCGGCCCCGTCGGGCGGCGGCGACGCGGCACGCTGGCAGCCGGACTGCGTCGCGACGGTCCGACGATCGGGCGGCGACGCCGTGCTCGCGGAGTACCGGTGTGAGGTCAAGGCCGGCGACGCCGGTCTCGAGCGCAGCCAGCGCGCCGCGATGGGCAGCGTCGCCGACGACGTCACGGTCCTCGTCGTCCGGGTGTCGCTCGCGGACCTGCCGGACCGCTACGCCGCGACTGTCGAGGAGATCGCTGGCCGGGGCGAGTCGGCCGCGTCCGGGGCGCGGCGGACGCGACTCGACGAGTTCTGAGGGCCGGCCGACGGGCCGGTCCGGCTCGATAGCGCGGCGGTTCAGAAGTCGCCCAGCGTGGACTGGTTCCGCTTGAGCGCGCGGGCCTCGATGCCGAGCCGCGAGCGGATCTCCGTCGCCAGGTCGTCGGCGAACCCGTGCTGGGTGTACACTGTCTCGGGGTCGACGGCCGCGACGAGGTCGAGCAGTTCCGTGAAGTCACAGTGGTCGGAGAGGGGGAAGGCGGCGTCGACGCCGGCCTGGAACCGGTAGCTGTCGTCGACCGCCCACCCGGAGAAGGCGGCCGTGATGGCGTCGGTGGCCTCGACGATGGCGTCGACGAACGCGAGCCGGGTCGTCTGGCTCGGGAGGACCAGGACGTCGTCGGGGCCGAGGTCGACGTCGTCGTCGTAGACCTCGGCGTCGAAGGCGAGATCCTGACACCGCTCGAGGACCGCGTTGATCTCCGCGATGGCCGTCGAGACGTAGAGGCCGTCCCGCCGGGAGCGCTCGACGAGCCGCTGGAGCTCCTGGGCGCGGCCGAGCGTGTAGCCGAACAGCACGAGCGGCGTCGGCCGGGTCTCCTGGAGCCACTCGACGATCCTGGCCTCGGCGTCGGCCTGGGCCGGGAACTCGTAGGTCGGCCGGCCGTAGGTCGCCTCGACGACGAGGACGTCGGCCTCGACCGGCTCGAACCCCGACAGGAAGAACCGATCGCGGGTCGAGACGTCGCCGGTGTAGAGGATCCGGCGGTCGCCGTCCTCCAGCAGCGCCGCCCGCGACCCGGGAATGTGCCCGGCCGGGAAAAGCCTGACGTGGGGGTGACCGCCGCCGGCGGGGACCGGTTCGTCGGCGCGCCGGACGGCGGCCAGTTCGGCGGTGGTCTCGGACCACAGTACCGAATCCGGTGGCGCGTCGTAGAGGTGGTCGCCGTGGGCGTGGCTCACGAAGTTCACGTCGCCCGCCGGCCGGGTGGCGTCGGCCACGAACGTCTCGCCGGCGTCGAAGTGGATCTCGATGCCGTCCCGCAACCGGACGTTCACGGTGGCGTTCCCTTGCCGCCGCCCGGTGAAGTGTCCATCGAGTCCGGCAGCCCGGACGCCCGCGGGTACCGGAATTCCGGAAGCGACCGGACAGCCTACACGTGGGAGGCGCCCCTCGGGTGGCATACGATGGGCGAGGACACACGGTCGTCGGCAGCGCGGCGGACCTGTCTCGGCTGCGGCGCGACGTTCTGGCTCTCCGAGCGGCACTGCGACGAGTGGGGCACCGTCTGCCCGGCGTGCGGCGAGTACGCGTGACCCCCGCGACGGCGCTTTGGGTGTCTGTCGTCGCGGGCGGTCGGCCGCTCGATGGCAGACGTTACGTGGCCGGCGGCCCACTCCCGCCGTATGCTACAGGTCGGAGCCCACGTCTCGATCGGTGACGGATTCGACGCCGCAGTCGCCACACAGCGGGACCTCGGCGGCACCGTCGGCCAGGTGTTCGCCGGCTCGCCGCGCACCTGGAGCGTCAAGGACGTCGACGAGGACCACCGGGCGGCGTTCCAGGACGCGCTGGGCGAGGACGCCGGGCCCTGGATCGTCCACGGCACCTATCTCATCAACTTCGCGACGCCGAAGGAAGACCTCGCGGTCAAGTCAGTCGACACCGTGCAGGGCGAGCTGGATGCCTGCGCGACGCTCGGCATCCCTTACTACGTGTTCCACCCCGGCGCCCATACCGGCGCGGGCGCCGAGACCGGCGTCGAGAACGTCGCCGACCGGCTCTCGGAACTCGACGTCCCGGCGGAGACGACGCTGTTGCTCGAGAACACCGCCGGGAAGGGGACCACCGTCGGGAAGACGATGGAACAGCTCGACCGGATGGTCCGGGAGTCCGACCACGACTACGGCGACCTCCAGGTGTGTCTGGACTCCTGTCACCTCTTCGCGGCCGGCTACGACTTCCGGACCGCCGAGGGTATGGACGACCTCGTCGAGGAGGTCGACGACGACGTCGGCCTCGAGAACGTCGCCTACCTGCACCTGAACGACTCCAAACACCCGCTGGGCTCGGAGAAGGACGAACACGCCCACGTCGGCGAGGGCGAGATCGGCGAGGCCGGCTTCGAGCAGTTCGTCAACCACGAGGCCTTCCGCGAGTTGCCGATGGTCCTGGAGACGCCGATCGACGACGACCGGGGGTACGCCTGGAACATCGAGAAGATCAGTGAACTGTACGACGAGTGAACGCGGGGCAAGGGACCGGGGTCAGGCCTCGACCGGGTGCAGCACGCCGGGCTCGTCGGCGGCCAGTTCGTCGACGCGGACGCCATCCGGCAGCAGCCGGTCGACGTGGGCCGGACACAGCGAGACCGATCCCTCGATGGTGAGGTACTCGACCAGCCGCGGGCTCCCGTCGTCGGCCTCGATGAGGCAGTCGACCCGCGGCAGGAGGTAGGTCCCGGCCCCCTCGCAGAACGCACAGCCGTTGTCCTGGTGCCACGCCGGGTCGCCGAGGACGCCGCCGAACGCCTCGGCCTCGCAGTCCTCGCAGTACAGCCCGACCTCCTCGCCGGTCAGCCGGTTGACCAGCACGCGGTTGACGACGCCGGGGTCGGGACAGCTGAGACAGTCCATGGGGTCGGGTCGACTCGGAGTTCCAACTCTAGCGCACCGCCTATTAAACGTATTCCCGAGCACGCTGGTGGACCGCCCCCGAGTTCTTCACGTCGGGCGGTCGGGTGGCGGACGAGGGAACATGACAACTGTCTCCGAAGCCCTCTGCTAGCTCGCGGCCCACGAATGGTTCGTGTGTGGAGGGGCGACGGACGACCACCCGGAAAGTCCTCGGCGGGTCTGCTGAACCTGCAGGACCCACCACGCCCGAAGCCCTCGGCCGGCTACGGTCGCGCGGCTCGCTGCGCGCGCTCCCTCCGGTCGCGTGCTTACTTCGCCGTGCTTCCCGTACCCGGCTCACGGCTCCCTTCGGTCGCCGTTCGCACTCGAGGCGTCTCGCTTTGCTCGACGCCTCGCCGGCCTCGCCCTTCGATTCCACCAGGACCGCACCGCTCCACACCCACCCTCGGACCTCCCCAGCCGACTCCCTCACCCTCGCTTGCGCTCGGGTTCGGTCGCCCCTCGCGCACGACGTTTCGACCGCCGCTTGCGGGTGCTAGCGGCGGTCGAGGCGCGCACGCCACGCCGACCGTTCAGTCTCCTGGTGGACTGAAAGGGCGAGGCGCGCTGGCGGCGTAGCGTAGTCGCTGAGCAGGCCCTATCCGACCGAAGGGAGGATATCCTGCTCAGCGACCGCGAGCGCGCCGAGGGCTTTCGAGGTGGTGCGGTCTTGTTGTTATCGTGTACGGGTGTGTTCGCTAGCCGGCTGAGGGCTTTCGAGGTGGGGGCGGTTCGGTCGTTCCTCCGAACGGTTTCGCTTGCACGCTTGCTTCGAAATCGCCTGAACTCCACCCGTTTCGTCAGTACGCGGTGATGGCGGCGTCCTGGGTGTCGGCGAGGTACCGGCGGATCCGCGCTCTATCCCACCCCAGCGGCGACACGACACTTTCGGCCGCTCGGACGAGCAGGTCGGCGTAGAACGCCGCGTCGTACCGGTCGACGTCCTCGTGGGCCAGCCGGACGCGGGCCGCCGAGCGCTTGTCGTCGTCGACGACGACGTACTCGACGTCCTCGCCGGGCGGGACGCTGAACTCCTGGACGGCGGCCCGCTCGAGTGCGGCGGCGTTCCGGGTGTACCGGCCGTACTCGGCGAGGTCCTGGGAGACCCGCCGCCGGATGCGGAGGGCGTCGGGGTCGACGTCGCCGGCGCGGAGGTCGGCGAGTTGGACCGCCAGCCGGTCGCAGACCGGTTCGGGCGCCCGGGTCTCGTCGAGGGTCTCCAGCCACGTCGCCTGGCAGTCCTCGACGAACGGCGGCGTGCTCCGCTGGCGGAGTTCGATGCCGCGCTGCTTGAAGCCGTCGCCGTCGGCGCGCTTCCCGAAGTAGCGGTTCAGGGCGCCCTCCTCGCTGTCTTTCCGGGGGACGAAGGCGATCCAGTCGAAGGCGCCCTCGTACTCGAGCGTGATCCCGACCTCGTCGGTGACCGCGCGGGCGACGGCTTCGAGGGGCGTCTGCTCGCGGTCGGGCATCGCCTGCACCCAGAGGCTGTCGACGATGCCGTGGACGACGCGCCAGCCGTGGCCCTCGAGGGTCGCCTTCGCGTCCAGGAGGATCTCGCGGGCGACGGCGTTGATCGCCTCGTGGCACTCGATCCGGCCGAACTTCGCATTGCTGAACCCCTGGTAGCCGAAGCAGGAGACGAGGATCCACTTCAGCGCGCTCGCACGGCCCCCCAGCGCGGCGGCGCGCTCGGCGTCGTCGGTGGCCGCGCTCTGTTCTTTGTACCGCTTGCGGTCGGTGACGATGGGCTCCAGCACGTCGCGGATGTAGCCCTCGTCGTCGCAGATGCTGTAGCCGAGGCCGGGGACGTCCTCGCGGTCGGCGTGGCAGTCACACCGGATGACGTCGGGGCTGACGTTCCGCGTGATCATGATGTTCGGGTACAGCGACGCGAAGTCGAGTTCGTGGACGGTCTCGTGGAGGCCGACGTCCGGCGAGAAGATGAAGCCGCCGCGGTCGGCCGCCTGCAGCGTCGTCATCGGCTTGAACCGTTCGTGGCGCCAGGAGTTCCACGGCACCAGGACGCCGCGGTCGGTCGCCACCCGGATCTGGATCGAGGTCAGGACGTTCCCGATGCTCGCCCAGGCGGTCTCCTGGAGCGGCTTCCGGGCGCGCTCGACCAGATCGAGGAGACCGCTGACGTTCGTCTGCCGCCAGAAGAAGGAGTTCGAGACGTCGACGATCGCCCGCCCGGGGACGTTGTACCGCGCCGGCGAGTGGCCGACGCGGCCGTAGCTCTCGTAGGTCGACTCGGCGGCGAGCCGCTCCCAGCCGGGCCGCCGCCCGAGTTCGAACCCGGCGCGGTCGTGCTCGCGGGCCTTCCGGTAGAGGAGCGGCACGAGGTCGCCGGCGCTCACCACCAGCACGTCGGGGTCCCGCGCGGCGAGGGCGGTGGCGACGGCGTCGAGGACGTCGCCCTCGGTGTCGCCGGCAGCCTCGCCGTCGACGGTCAGTCCGGCGACGTCGCCGTCGTTCAGCGCCTTCGGCGACAGCCGCAGCGCGAGGGTCGACGGCGGCCGGTCGGCCGGCGGCGTCGGGTCGACGCCGCACTCGAGGCAGTACCGGAACTCCCGGGCGAAGTCGACGTTGAACAGCCGGTAGGTGCCCGGGTCGCCCCAGCCGCGGACCTCGTGGGCGACGTCGGTGAGCGACTCGAGCGTCGTCGCGTCGATGCGGACCACCGGCTCGGGGTCGTGCCGCCACACCGTCCGCCAGCGCTCGACGTCGGTCGCGGCGACGCCCGGGTGCGAGTCCAGGTGCGATTCGGCCTCGGCCAGCGACGCGTCGGCACCGTGGGCGGCGACGTAGCACGTCGGCGTGTAGTCGGTGTCGACCGTACACTCGACGCCGTCGTCGGTCAGCGACCACCGGTGGACGTCGCCGTCGCGGTAGTCGATCTTGAACGTCATGCGTCCCCGCCGTCGGCCGTCGTCGCGGCGCCCGCGCCGGCCGGGGCGCCGGGTTCGTCGGCGCCGGCCGGCGGATCGGCGACCCGGCCCTCCAGTCCGTCGATGCGGGCCTCCAGCTCGCCGGTGCGGCCGTCGAGTTCGGCGGTGTCGTCCTCTAGTTCGGCGATGCGTCCGTCGAGTTCGGCGAGCCGCTTCTCCTGGCCCAGCAGCATCGACACGAGGATGGGCTCCATCGGGTCGTCGTTGTTCAGGTAGCCGGCGGCGTCGGCGTGGGCGTCGGCGTACTCGAACAGCCGGTCGAAGGGCGTCTGGTCCCGCCGGCGGAGCGCCCGGCGGTAGTCGCCCCAGCGGGACTTCACCGCCTCCAGGACGTTCCGGAACGTCGGGTTAGTGCGGCCCAACGCGCGCCACCTCCCGGGGCTCGACGGCCGCCTCGGTCCCCGCTTCCGGGCCCGCCGACAGCGCCGCGGCGTGCCGCCGCTCGAGGACGCGGCGCCAGAACGCGAGCGTGGTCTGGACGCCGCCGGGCCGCTCGTAGACGAGCGTCTCGAACGCCTCGCCGGTGAACCGTGGGCCGAACCGGGTGTGGACGCACTCCAGGGTCCGGTCGCAGCGGCCGGCGACCGCTTCGCCGAGGCCGGCGCGGCCGGTCTTCGAGACCAGCACGGGGACGTCGCGGCGGGCGGCGACGGTCTCGAGGCAGTCGAGCGCGCCCGCGAGCATCGTCTCGCCCTCGCCGGTCCGGAGGTCGTCGGCGCCGTAGAACCAGTCGACCGCCGGCGCGACGACCAGCCCGGTCGCCGGCGTCATCGGGCCCTCGACGTCCTCGAGCAGGCTGTAGTGCTGGAACGCGGTGAACGCCCGCGCGACGCGGATGCGGTCGAGGACCCGTGGGCTCGGCGCGACCTTCGAAAGCGACGTCGTCGCCGCGTTGTTCTCCGCGTCCACCCACACCGCCTCGGCGTCCCCGAGCAGGACGTGGTCGAGCGCGAGTGACTGCAGCGCCCCGGCCGCCTGCCCGTCGGTCTCGAGGAGCGTCAGCCCCGGGTCGAGGTCGGGGAACGTCGGCTCGTCCGCCAGCGTCGTGTGCGCCATGGCCGAGGGGTGGACCGGCGGCCGCAAGAGCGCGGCCGAGGCGGTTCCGGGCTTCCGGGGACGGCCGAACCGGCGGCCGGGCCGTGGGCGTCGCGGAACCGCCCCGGAAAGGGGACCGGCCCGGCGGCGTCGCGGACAGCCCCGGAAAGGGGGCCGGGCCGGGGCCGTCGGCGGCGTCGGCCGCCTCACTGGCCGCGGGTTCCGAGCAGGCCACCGGTCCGCTCGGTCCACGTCGCGATGCTCGGGTCGACGCCGACGCCCCCGCGCGAGACCCGGAGCCAGCCGACGACCAGGAGGTACGTGACCGGGTACAGGACGAGCGCCGGTGCCATCGCGTCGACGCCGGGGACGGTGCCGGTCACTTGGACGACCGCGCGGGCCCGTTCGGGGTCGGCGAACATCGGGCCGGCGGCGAAGCTGCTGGCCCAGTGGACGCCGATGGTCGCCGCCAGGTCGCCGGTGTGGACGTACAGCAGCCCGAAGACGGCGCCGCCGAGGGCCGTCGACGCCGCGTCGATCACTGTCGGCGTCCCGTGGATCGCGGTGAAGAACAGGACGCCGACCAGCCAGCCGCCGAGCACGGCTCGATGGCGGCCGACGCCGCGGGCGTGGAACCCCTCCGCAGCGACGGCGAGCACGATGGCGAAGAACACGACGTCCTGCACCCAGGTGTTGATGGCCAAGGACGCGAAGACGCCGACGACGCCGGCCACCTCGTCCCCGTCCAATGCCGGGCCCGCAGCGAGATCGAACCAGCCGAGGCTCGCCGCGAGACCGTGCCAGCCGGTCCAGACCGCGAGGCCCGCGAGGAGTGCGACGCCGAGGTCCGAAACCCACCGCCGGGAGGCGACGACGCCGTAGTCACTGATCGGTCGGCGGTCGACGAGCGCCGCCCAGGCCACCAGCAGGACGAGGAAGATGAGGCCCTGGACGGGGCCGCCGGCGACCATTCCGCGTAGCCCGATGGCCGCCTGGACCCGCGCGGCGAGGAGGCCGACGAGCGGCAACAGCGGCACCGCCAAAAGGACCCGCCAGGTCGCGCGGAGCCGGGTGGTCTCGGTGCCGATCGCGGCTCGACGGAGGGTCGCCGTCGCCCGGGCCATGGCGGCTCCTGCGGGGCGGCGCCCATAGTGTTGTGTGCCGACTCGTCGCTCGACCCGCGATCGAGGCGTGGTTCGGGAGGGATATCGCGCCCCGCCGACGCGCAGTCAGTACCTTCTTGGGCGCGCGAAGCGTCCCTTCCGCGCAGATGGGAACGACGACGTGGGAGGACCCAACCGTCGAGGCGACCGTCGCCACGCTGGAGGAGGCCGTCCGGGCCGGCGACACCATCACCGTCTTCGCCGAGTGCGAGGTCGAGTACGACGGCCGGGCGACCGGCTACCTCGGCCCCGGCGAGCGCGTGATCCTCCTCAAGCCGGACGGGACCCTGCTCGTCCACCGGCCGGCGGGCAACGACCCGGTCAACTGGCAGCCGCCGGGTAGCACCGTCACCGCCGACGTGGCGGACGGCGACCCCGTCATCACGGCCCGCCGCTCGGCGCCGGACGAACTCGTCCGGGTGTTCCTCCGGGACACCTACCAGCTGACGACCTTCGCCGCCGACGACACCGCGCCGCTGGAACTCGACGGCACCGAGACGGACATGCACGAGTACATCCTCGAACACCCCGCGGCGGTCGACGACGGCCTCCGCGCCATCGAGCACGAGCGCGACACCCCGTACGGCACCATCGACGTCTACGGCACCGACGACGCGGGCCGCCCGGTCGTCATCGAGGTCAAGCGGCGGCAGGCGTCGCTCACCCACGTCGACCAGCTCAACCGGTACATGGAGCAGTTCCGCGCGTCCAACCCCGACGCCCGCGGCATCCTCGTCGCCCCGGCGGCGAGTTCGCGCGTCCGGCGGAGCCTCCGGGAGAACGACCTCGAGTTCGTCGCGCTCGACGAGTTCGCGACGAACCGCGGCGAAGTCGCTTCGACGACGTTCGAGGACTTCCAGTAAGCCGCGCGGCTGACGCCTGGCTGACGATCCGGCGGCGGAGCCGGCTCGAGCGAGCCGTTCGACCGCCTGCAGGCGGTGAGGTTTTATACCGCGTCGGAGTAGGTCGGCCACCATGGTCGGCTCGCTGGACGCGGTCCACGCCGCCTTCATGCAGCTAGACCGTCGCCCGGCCGTCTTCGACCGGGAGATCCGCAGACATGTCGGTCGCTGGCGGCTCGACACCTCCGTGCCCGCGACCGACGTCATCGAGACGTTCAAGCGGAACGCCGACTTCATCCTGGACGACGAGAAGGTCGTCCTCCCGCTGCACGAGCCGGACGGCGCCGACCTCACCGGCGAGTTCCTCATCTACTACCCGGACCACGTCGTCCCGTGCGTCGTCTACCACGACTTCTCGACCGGCGACCTCGCCGAGGTGGCCGTCGAGGACCTCGGCGAGACCTACCCGGCCTGGCGGCTCCGCTTCTGGCACCCGGAGTTCGACCCCGGGACCGAGCCCACCTACGTGCTGGAGGCCGACGCGGCCGACCCGGCCGACCTCGAGCCCGACGAGCCGGTCGAGAGCGACGCGCCACTGCCGGACGACGGCGAGGCGCTACTCGAGGAACTCCGCGCGATGATCACCGACCAGGAGGTGGCCGAGCGCGAGGACGCCCGCCGCGCCTGTGAGCTGCTGCCGACGTCGCAGTTCCTCGCCGACCGCGGCGGCCTCGAGGGACTGGTGGCTGCCGGGACGACGGAGGACGCCTACGGCCAGCAATTGCACCGGTTCCGCATTCCCGACGAACGCCTGGACGGCCCGGTGGACGTCACAGAGGAGTACGACATCTATCCCGGCTCGGAGGTGCTGGTGGACAGTATCGAGGACGTCCCGGGCTTCCCCGCGGAGGCGGACGTCGTGAACATCGAGGGGCGGCAACTGGAGCTGTCCTTCCACTGGGACCGGGGTCCCGACAACCCCGACCTCGACGTCTTCGAACTCGACTCCGAGGAGCGGTTCGTCGTCGGGGAGCTGCTCAACCCGGTGCCCCACGACCGCAAGCGGGCGGCCGTCTCGACGGTCGCCGACGACGAACGGAAGCGCGGCTGGCTCAGCGGCACCGCCGCGGTCGGGTTCCGGGACGGCTTCGACGTCCCGCTGTCGAAGGCCCGTCTCAACAAGTTCCAGTACGAGGCCGCCTACGGCGCGCTCACCGCCGACGATGTCTTCTGCATCCACGGCCCGCCCGGCACCGGGAAGACCCGGACGCTGGTGGAGGTCGTCCGCGCCGCCTGCGCCGACGGCAACCGGGTGCTCGCCGTCGCCCACTCCAACCAGGCCGTCGACAACCTGCTCGTCGGCGACAGCACCCCCAACCGGCCCGATCCCTCCTCCATCCACGCCGCCGTCGAGTCCACCGACCTCACCGCCGCCCGTACCGGCGACCGCACGAGCAACGACCTCGTCGCCGAGCGGTACGCCGGCAACGACCTCTACCAGTCCGACGTCGTCTGCGCCACGATGAGCGGCGCCCACCGCTTCGGCGAGGACATCTTCGAGTGCGCCGTCGTCGACGAGGCGACCCAGGCGACCATCCCGGACAGTCTCATTCCCGCCGCCAGCGCGAAACAGCTCGTGCTAGCCGGCGACCACCGGCAACTACCGCCGTACTACGCCGGGGAGGGCGAGGCCGAGGAGGCGATGGTCGAGTCGCTGTTCGACCACCTGCTGGCGCTATACGGCGACGACGTCGCCGCCACGCTGAAAACGCAGTACCGGATGCACGAGGCCATCGCCGCCTTCCCCAACCGGGAGTTCTACAGCGACGACCTCACCCACGGCCAGCGGAACCGCACCTGGTCCATCGCCCCGCTGGACCCGCTCGCGGCCGTCCACGTCGAGGGCACCGAGGAACGCAGCCCCGCGAACTCCTACTACAACGAGGCCGAGGCCGCCGTCGTCGCCGAGGAGGTCGCCCGCCTGCTGGACGTCGGCGTCACGCCCGACGACGTCGGCGTCATCACCCCCTATTCCGGACAGATCGGGAAGATCCGGGCGGCCCTCGCCCGGCTGGACCACCACGGCACCGACCGCGTGAAGGTCGCCACCGTCGACGCCTTCCAGGGCAGCGAACGCGAGGCCATCGTCGTCTCGTTCGTCCGCAGCAACCCCGAGGGCCACAGCGGCTTCCTCACGTTCCCCAACGAGGGCCCGCGCCGGCTGAACGTCGCGCTGACCCGGGCCCGCAAGCGCTGCGTGCTCGTCGGGAACTTCGACACCCTCCGGACGCGGGCGCCCGGCATGGACCCCGAGGACAGTGCCGCCGACGTCTACCAGCGGCTCTACGAGCACCTCGAGGAGACAGGTTCACTCTCAAAGCAGGAATGCTCGATCGAATGATCCGACGATCCGCGGTCGGGGTGCGAAAGTCTTACTATGAACGACGAGAAATATATGAACGATGAGTAAGACTGAACGAACGGAAGACTCTGAGAAGGAAGTCGTCGCCGTCACCAAACACGGCCAGGCGACCATCCCGAAACAGTTCCGCGAGAAGCTCGGGATCACCGCCCCCGGGAAAGTTCTGTTCCGGGAGGCCGAGGACGGCACGATCGTCGTGGAACACGTCCGCTCACCCGGCGAGATGCGCGGCTTCGCCGCCCGACACACTGCAACCACCGACCAGCCGGCGACCGAAATCCTCCAGACGAACCGAAAAAAGGAACGAACCGACCGCGACGAGCAAGTCTTCTCGGAGGAGTAATGGCGATCGCCGACCGCATCGTCTTCGGCGCCGAACCGCTTGTCGCCCACGCCGACGATGAACCCGGAAGCGACGTCGTGGAGACGTATCTCGACGCGGTCGCCATCGAGGACACCACCGGCTACACCACCTCCGTGAATCTCGCCGAGATCCGCTACACCATCGCGCGAAAATACGACCGCAGCACCGCCGACGAGTATCTCGACTGGCTCTCCGACCTCGGCATCGAAACCGTGACCGTCGGCGACGCCTGGGTAACGGCCTCGGAGTATATCCTCAGATACAACCCGGCACTCGGTGATTCGTTCGCACTCGCAACCGCCGAACACCTCGACGCGACACTCCTGGTCGGCCGCGACGACGACTACGACGACATACCAGACGTCCCGATAGAACGATTCCGAGAGTGAACGCTGTGTTCTCCTCGTTCGTTCGGCGGCATACCTTCGGCCGGCGTCACGCTGCTCTCGGTCTTCTGCTCACCGCTGGCAGATCGAGCGGAGCGAGACCTCGCTCACCGTTCGCACGTTCCGAGGGCTCGCTCCGCTCACTGGTCGCGTGCCTTCGGTCGCATCGATCAATGCTCGCGGCACGCGGGTCACTTCGTTCGCCGCTCGCTCGTTTGGCGGCTTCCCTGCGGTCGGCCTCGCGGCTCGCGTGTCGTCGTTCGCTCCGCTCACTCCTCCCGCTCGCCGTCTTCGAGGCGCCTCACTCCGTTCGGCGCCTCGCTACTCCTCGCGGCTTCCTGCGGTCGCCGCTCGGAATCCCGGAGACGTCTCGCTTCGCTCGCCGTCTCCCTACTCCTCGAACGGCAGTTCGGGCTCGTACCCGGTGACCTCGACGGCCGCCTCCAGCACCGCCTCGACGTGCTCGCCGTTCGCGACGCTCATGTAGTGGTCGGCCTCCACCGCCCGCGACAGATCCGCCTTGTTGCAGACCGATAGCACCGGCACGTCGAACGACGACTCCAGTTCCGCGAGCAACGCCAGTTGCCGCTCCAGCGGGTAGCCACAGTCCTCGCTGGCGTCGATCAGCACGAGCACGGCGTCGGCGAGGTGGGTCAGCGCCGAGACGGCCTGGGATTCGATGGCGTTGCGCTCCTCGGCCGGCCGGTCGAGCAGCCCCGGCGTGTCGACGAGCTGATAGCGGACGTGGTCCCGCTCGAGGTGGCCGACGGTAATTCGAGTGGTGGTGTACGGGTAGGCGGCCGTCTCGGTGTCGGCGTTCGTGAGGTGGTTGACGAAGGAGGACTTCCCGACGTTCGGGTAGCCGGCGACCACGATGGCCGGCTCGTCGGCCCGGATGTCCGGGAGCGTCCGCAGCGCCTCGCGGGCCTCGCCGATGGCGCGCAGGTCGTCGGCGACATCCTCGGTGACATCGGCAAGGCGGGCGAACGCCTGCTTCCGGAGCTTCCGCGCCGTCTCGGTGTCCGCCGTTCGAATGCGGCCCTGGTACTCGCCCTTGATGTCGTCGGCCTGCCGGCCCGCAGTCATGACCGCCGACAGCGACTGCCGGAGCGCGTCGACACCGCCGACGTCGGTGTCGGAAAGCGTCGCGTGTGCGAACTCGTGGTAGAAGGGGTCGAGCTCGTCGAAGTCAGGCCACGACGTCACGACGTTCTCGAGGTTGTCGGAGAGGATGTTGCCGGCCGTCTGCAGCATCGACTCCTGGGCCTCCTTCCCCCGCTTGGCCCGCCCCGCCCGTGCCGCCCGCGAGAACGCCTTGTCGACCAGCTCCTCCGACCGGGGCGTCGTCGGAAGGTCCTCGAACTGCATACTCGGGATACAACATGCCGCCGTATAAGCGCCGCGTGTCCCCCGCTCCGCGCCGGGCCCGTCTGACCGCATGACGAGGGCCCGACAGCCGTCTCCGCGATGCAGTCCGACCCTGAGTCAGGCGGTCCCCGCTCCTCCCGTCGCGGCCCCGCCGACCCCGGAGACGTCGCCAGCGGGCCGTCGGCTCGTTCCAGTTCGCCATCGACACCACCATTGGCGGCGCTATTGACGGGCTCCTCGCCGGTTAAGTTCCGCAGCACGCAGGCGGGATATGGCCGACATCGACCCCGAAGCGCTGCTCCCGAACGACCGCGTCCAGCAGGCCGCCATCGACGGCGACGTCACGCAGCTCAGCCGCGGCGGCTCGAACCGGTACGCGTCCGAGGGCGATAGCTTCGAGCTCGGCGGCGCGACGTTCGAGGTCACGAGCGTCGAGGAACGCACCCTGGGTGACCTCACCGACGCCGACGCCGAGCGGGAGGGCTCGCCGTCGCTGGACGCCTACAAGTCCCGTATGGAGAAGGTTCACCCCGGCGACTTCGAGTGGGACGACGAAAGCAGCATCGTCACCTACCGGTTCGAGCGCCGCTGATCCGACGGATCCGCCAGGGAGTCCACCGCCGGCCCGCACGTGATTCAGCGCCGCTCGCGGAGCTCCCGTCGCAGGTCGGCCAACTCCATCCCCTGCATCGAGAGCAACACGAGGAGGTGGTAGACGATGTCGGCTGCCTCGTGGGCGAGGGCCTCGTCGTCGCCGTTCTTGGCGGCGAGCAGGAGCTCCGTCGTCTCCTCGCCGAGCTTCTCCAAGACCGCGTCCTCGCCCTTCTCGTGGGTGAAAAGCGACGCGGTGTAGGAGTCGTCGGGCAGCTCGGCCTTCCGGGACTCGACGACGGCGAACAACTCCGAAAGCACCTCGTCGGTCGAGGCGTCGCCCCCGAGGGCCCCGCCGTCGGTGCCGTCGCTCATGCCAGAAGCTCCCGGACGTCGTCGAGCTGTTCGTACTCCCCGGGCGGCTCGCTGCCGGCCTCGAACACCGACTCCTCGACCTCGATGGCGGCGTTCGTGCGGGCCGCAAGCGCCAGCGAGTCGCTGGGGCGGGCGTCGACCACGGCGTTCGTCCGCGGCGTGACCACGTGGAGGTCGGCGACGTACGTGTCGTCCTCCAGGTCCGCGACGACGACCCGGTCGACGCGGCCGCCGAGCTCCTCCATCACGTCCAGAAAGAGGTCGTGTGTCAGCGGCCGGCCGACGTCCTGGGCGTCGATGCCACGGGCGATGCTCGTGGCCTCCTCGACGCCGATGAAGATGGGGAGGACGTCCTCGGCGCCTTCGACGCCGAGGGTGACGACCGCGGCAAGCCCCCCGGGCGTCTCGGCGACGCGGACGCCCTCGATGTGTGCATCCATACACCGTTCGAGCACGTCGAGCGGCAAAAGCCCGTCCTTCGGCGGAACCTCCCGAGGCGGTCACCCACACGGGGTCACGAGAGCAACCGTCCTACCTGTACGAGCGTGACGACACCGCCGATACAGGCGAGGATAAAGCCCCCATACCGGATGAGGGCGACCGCCCCGTCCGACAGCTCGAACTCGTCCGGTTCCTTGTCGATATCGACGGATTTCACCCACCGGACGAAGCGATCGAACCAGGGTGGATACACCGTATAGACCACTCCGATGGCGAGGAAGAGCAGGCCGACGAACAGTTTGTCGAACACGTCCGGGACCATACGATCCCGTCGCAGACCGACGGATTAAAAAGTTGTCTCGGTCCTCGGTCGCCCGGCGCTGCCCGGCTTCGTCGCACGGTAGAACCCACGTGAGGCGCCTTTCTGGGCCCCGAGGCGAACTAGCCACCGCCCAGCCCACTCGAGCGGCCACGATCTGCTCCACGGCAGGAGAGAGGATTTAATCCGAGTGCTGCCATCATCCGATTATGCGCTTCGAGAACGACACGGTGTTCATCACCGGCGCCGGCTCCGGGATCGGACGGGCCACCGCGCTGACGGTCGCCGCGGACGGCGGGTTCGTCGTCGCGACCGACATCGACGACGATGGCGGCCACGAGACCGTCGCCGCGATCGAGGAGGCGGGCGGCGACGCGGTCTTCCAGCACCTCGACGTGACCGACGCCGAGGCGTTCGACGCCGTCGTCGACACGACCGCCGAGGAGTACGGCCTCGACGCCGTCGTCAACAACGCCGGCGTCGGCCACCCGCCGGCGACCGTCGAGAACGTCACCGACACCCTCTTCGAGTACGTCCTCGACGTGAACCTCCGCGGGGTGTGGCACGGCTGTCAGACCACGCTGCCCCACCTCAAGGCGCAGGGCGGCGGCGCCATCGTCAACGTCGGGTCGCTCGCGTCGTTCCTCGGGATGGCCCGCCTGTCCGTCTACTCGCTGACCAAGGGCGCCGTGTTGAACTTCACCCGCGCGGTCGCCGCCGAGGCCGGCCGGGACGGGGTCCGCGCGAACGCCGTCTGTCCGGGGTTCATCGAGACGCCGCTCGGCGACCAGTACTTCCAGTCGAGGGACGACCCGGAGGCGGCCAAGGAGCGGGCCGCCGAGGAGTACCCGCTGAAGCGGCTCGGCGACCCCGAGGAGGTCGCCGACGCCATCGCCTTCCTCCTCTCGGAGGAGGCATCGTTCGTCACCGGCCACGGCCTCGTCGTCGACGGCGGCTTCTCGGTCAGCTGACCGGGTCGTGGCAACGGCCTGCCACTCACATAGAAGGCTTTTGACCGCCTCGGGCGACCGTCCGTCGTGGGCGAGTTCGTCACGCCGCCGCCGCTGTCGCCCGGCGACCGTATCGCGGTCCTCGCGCCGTCCAGCGGTGGCGCCCACGACGCACCGCACGTCTTCGAGCTGGGACTCGAACGGCTCCGGACGGGCTTCGACCTCGAGCCGGTCGTCTACCCGACGGCCCGCCAGTCGAACGAGTTCCTCGCCGACAGCCCGCGGGCGCGAGCCGCCGACGTCCACGCCGCCTTCCGTGACCCCGACGTCGGCGGCGTCGTCGCGACCATCGGCGGCCGCGACCAGCTCCGCGTCCTGCGACACCTCGACGTCGACGTTCTCCGGTCGAACCCCACCCGGTTCTACGGGATGAGCGACAACACCAACCTCGGACTGTTCCTCTGGCGGGCCGGCGTCGTCTCCTACAACGGCGCCCAGCTGCTGAACGAGCTGGCGGTGCCCGGCGAACTGCCGGCATACACCGAGCGGTACTGCCGGCGGGCGTTCTTCGAGGCCTCGCTCGGCGAGCTTTCGGCCAGCGACGAGTGGACCGACGAGCCCTCGACGTGGTGGACGGACCCCTCCGAGTTGGGGTCCCCGCCGGCCTACGAGCCGAACCCGGGGCCGCGGTGGGCGGGCGGCGACGCGACCGCCACGGGGCGGCTGTGGGGCGGCAACCGGGCGGTCGTCGGGTGGCACCTGGCGGCCGACCGCTACCTGCCGCCCGTCGACGCCCTCGACGGCGCAGTGCTGTGTCTGGAGACCGCGGAGACCATCCCCGAGCCCGAGGAGGTGGCCGCGACGCTCACGTGTCTCGGCGAGCGTGGCCTGCTGGAGCGGTTCGAGGCCGTCCTCTTCGGCCGGCCGCCCGCCCGGAGCTACCTCGAGGAGCCGCCCCGCGAGGAGCGGGAGACATACCGCGAGCGGCTCTACGCGACGGTCGTCGAGACGGTCGGCCGATACGCCCCGGCAGCGCCGGTCGTGCTGGGGCTGGACTGGGGCCACGCGACGCCGACGGCGCCGCTGCCGCTCGGCGCCCGCGTCGAGGTCGACCCGGCGACCGAGACGGTGCGGTTCCCGTGACCACCCTCGCCCTGCCGGAGACGGGGCTATTATGTCTGAAAGCCGCCAAGCGCCGAACATGGAGTTCAGCCTCCCCGTCGCGCTCGGTGCGCTGGTGGTCGTCGTCGCCGCCGGCCTCGGTGGACTGATAGCCGCGCCGATCCCGATGGGCACCGACACCATCGTGATGATGGTCGCGCCGTCGATGCTCGTCTTCGGCCTCGTCGCGTTTGGACTCGGCGTCAAGCACGGCGAGTTCCGCGCGGGCTAGTCGGCGACGGCCGGCTCGAACTCGCGGCCGAACACCGCAAACAGCGCGACCCCGAGGAGCCCGACGGCCGACGCCGCGGTGAACGCGGCGGTCGGCGAGACGGCGTAGATGGCGCCGCCGACGGCCGCCGAGGGGATGACGACGACGTTCCGGACCAGGTAGTAGGTGCCGGTCACGCGGCCGCCGGCGCCGGCCTCTGCGGGCCCGACGATCAGCGCCTTGTGCGCCGGGAGGCCGGCAAAGCGGAGCCCCGAGAACGCGAACAGGACCGCCAGTACGGCCGCGTCTGGCGGGGCGGTGATGAGAAGCACCGGGAAGACGGCGTAGACGACGAACCCGATGGCGACGACGGGCTTGAGCCCCACCCGGCGCGTGAGCCGGGCCACCGGCACCATCACGAGCAGCGCGACGACCATCTCGAGGGCGAGCAGCACGCCGAAGTACGCGTCCGGCGAGAGCCGCCCGACGACCGGCAGCGCGACGCCGACCTGGAGGAACTCGGTGACGACGATGACGAAGAAGACATACACCATGCCGTTGGCGAACCGGACGACGGTGTCGGCGACGAGCAGCGGCCGGAGCGGGGCGGGCATCGAGCGGAGGTCGTCCAGGAGCGACGCGACGCCGGCGAACGACGAGCCGACGGTGTCCTCGCTGGCGTCGTACAGGACGTGCTGGGCAACCGTGCCGAGCAGGCCGACGCCGGCCGCGATGGCGAGCACGATACGGAACCCCGGCTCGAAGGCGTACATAGCGAGGACGCCTGCCGCGAGGAGCGGCCCGAGGAGGAAGGCGGTCCGGCGGACGGTCTCGGTGCTGGCGAAGCCGGTGGCCAGCCGGTCCGGCTCGACGGCCTGCTTGACGACGGCGAAGGTCGCGCCGAGGCCGAGGGACTTCCAGGCCTGTGCGAACAGCAGCCCGAGGAAGATGCCGACCGGGAGGACGGCCGGGTCGAGCCAGCCGACCACCACCTCGCGGCCGACGACGTCGACGGTCGTGCCGACGGCGGGCAGCGTGACGGTGCCGAACCGCGCCGCGAACAGCCAGACGACGAACCCGAGCGTCGAGGCCAGGCCGAACAGCGTGAGCGCGAGCCGGGAGCCGATGCGGTCGGAGATTGCGCCGCCGGGATAGGGGTAGACCGCGGCGAGGAAGTTCCCGGCGGTGCCGAACAGCCCGATGGCGACCGCGCCGGCGCCCAGCACCGACATGTACCGCGGGACGTACCGGCTCGTCATCTGGAAGCCGAGGCTGAACGCGAACATCGCGACCGACAGCACGACCACGTCCCGCTCGAGGGCGACGAACCGTCGGACGGTCGCCCGGACGCCGGTGTCCTCGGCCGCGGCGCCGTCGTCCATGTCGGGGGTTGCCGTGGACGGAGGGTAAAAGGCGTATGGTCAGGCGACCCGACCGGAGGGAGGGTCGCCGAACGAGCGAGCGCCGCCGGACGGGCGAGCGGGGAGCGGGAGGTCGAGCGAAGCGAGACCTCCAAGGGTGAGCGGCGACCATCGGGAGCCGCGAGCGAAGCGACCCGCGAGCCGGGCGGCGGGCGGCCGACCGAAGGGAGGTCGCCGTTTGAGCGAGCGGTGATCGGGAGGCCGACCGAAGGGAGGCCTCGGAACGGGCAAACGGGGACCGAAGCGCCCCGCGAGCCGAAAAGCGCCGCCGGATGGCCGACGCGCCGTGCGGCTCACCGCTGCCCGGCAGCCGGCGAAAATCGTCTAGTTCGAGCGTCGCTGTACCTCGGCGGGCAGCAGCCGGCCTACGACCGCGTGCGGACGGCGATCAGGGCCGCCGCGAGCGCGACGAGCGCGGCGAAAACGCCGAAGCCGGCGCCGTCGCCGTCGGTGCCGTCGCCGCCGTCGGTGTCGTCGCCGTTCATGTCGTCGCCGTCGGCGTCAGTCGCGGTGGGCTCGCCGCCGTCCCCGGCGCTCTGCATCGAGACCGTCCGCTCGCTGAACTGGTTGATGCCGACGATGACGTCGACGGCCGCCTCGGCGCTCCCGGACTGCCGGACCATGTAGCGCGACTGGTCGGCGCCCTCGGTGGCGGCCCGGACGTCGCTGTAGGAGTCCGCCTGTGCGGCGGCCTCGCCGTCGACGTAGACCTCGAGACTCTCTGCGTTCTCGACCGCGCTCTCGGAGACCGTCGTGATGAGGACCTTGCCCTGGCTCTCGGTCCGCTCGACGGTAACGTTGATGCGGTCCTGGCTGCGCTCCTGCACTTCGGCGTTGGTGTCCTGGCCGTACGTCACGACGCTTTCGGCGCTCTCCTCGCCGTCCTCCCCGCTCTCGGCGGCGCCGTAGACGTACACCTCGGCGGTCGCCTCGCCGTTCTGGATCATCTCCTCCTGGGTCTTCTCGCTGTCGGAGCGCTCGTCGTTGTACTGCCGGTAGACCAGCTGGCTGTCCTCCTCGACGCGGGCGGTCACCTGGCCGTCGGCGTTCGTCGTGACGTTGCCGTCACCGACGACGATGAAGGTGCCCTGCGCACCGTCGTCGCCCTGGACGACCACTCGCGTGTCGCCCTCGGAGGAGGCGTCACCGCTGACGTTCGCCTGGACCACCTGGTCGCCGTCGCTCGCGGTGAACGTGACGACGCCGCGCTGGTTGTCGTGGGCCTCCATGTCGGTGCCGCTCTCGAAGGCCACCGACGCGCTGGCGTCACCCTGACTACGGGTACTGACCGCCGATCCGCTGATGGAGGTGCTCGAGGAGGCGCCGGCGTCGACGCCGATGCCGCCCTCGGTCTCGCTGGCCGACTGGGCTCGCACGCTGTCGACGACGACCGAGCCGTCGACGGCGTAGTTCGTCACCGCCGCGTTACCCGTCTCGAACTGTACGAACGTGCCGCTGTACGCTTCGCCCTCCGCCTGCTGGGTCGCCGCGGGCGCCGCGGCGGCGCCGATCACGGACGTGACCAAAAGCGCTGTGAGGACCGTCGCTCTGAGATTCATTTGCATCATAGTGTTGACCTGTTGATTACTTAAGGGTTGTCGTTCACGCCCGGTACCTCGCCGCGACGAACGCCGCGGCGAGGGCCGCTACCGCCAGGAGGGCACCGAAGCCGGGTCCGTCGGCGGCGATGCCGTCGCCGCCGGTGTCGCCGTCGCTCTGCATGCTGATCGACCGCTCCGAGAACTCGTTGACGCCGACCACGACGTCCGTGGCGGCCTGCGCACTCGAGTCACTGCGGACGAGGTAGCGCGACCGGTCGGCGCCCTGGGTGGCCGCCTCGACGTCGCTGTAGGACTCGGCCTCCGCGGCGGCCTCGCCGTCGACGTACACCTCAGTGCTCTCGGCGCTGCCGAACGCCTCGTCGGAGACGGTCGTGATGATGACCCTCCCCTCGCTCTCGCTGCGCTCGGCGGTCATGTTGATCTCGCTCTCACTGCGTTCCTCCACCTCGACGCTGGTGTCCTCGCTGTACTGGACGACGCTCGTGGCCTCCCCATCGGCGTCGCCGCCGCTCTCGGCCGCGCTGTGGACGTACACCTCTGCGGCGGCCGTGCCGTCCTGGATCATCCGCTCTTGGGTCTCGTCGTCGTCGGACCGCTCGCCGTCGTACTGCCGGTAGACGAGCTGGCCGTCGCCCTCGATCCGCGCGACGACGTCCCCGTCCTCGTCGGTGGTGGCCTCACCGTCGCCGACGACGAGGAACGTGCCCTCGGTGCCGTCGTCGTTCCGGACGACGACCCTCGTGTCGCTTTCGGACTCCGCCTGGCCGGACACCTCGGCCTGGACCACCTGACTCTCGCCGTTGGCGCGGACCTGGAGGACGCCGCGCTGGTTGTCGTTGGCCTCCATTTGGGCTCCGCTCTCGGTGGTCAACGTGGCACCGGCCTCGCCCGTACTCCGGACGCTCAACCCGGAGCCGTTCACGCTCGTGACGGCCCCCAGGCCGGCGCCGATGCCGCCCTCTGTCTCGCTGGCCGACTGGACGGTCACGTTCTCGACGACGACCGAGCCGTCGACTTCGTAGTCCGCCACCGCTGCGTCCGTCGCCTCGAAGCTGACGAACGCCCCGCTGTACGCCTCGCCCTCCGCCTGCTGGGTCGCGGCTGGCGCGGCTGCCGCACCGATGGCTGCCACGGCCAGCAAGACTGCGACTGCGGCGCTTCTGAACCTCATGTCTACCCGTGGTCGACGTCCGAACATAAATTTCGTGGCTAAGCGTGGGACACAATGGCACGCCGCGGTTCCCGACCGAGCGGTCGTCTCGACGCCGAAACCCGCCCGCGCGCTGTGCGAGCACGGCTACGCGTCGCTGACGATGCAGGACATCGCCGACGAGTGCGACTGCAGCACGTCGCTTCTGCACTACCACTTCGACACCAAAGCGGAGCTGCTCGTCGAGCTGCTCGCCCACCTGCTCGACCGCTTCCAGGAGCGGGTCTCCGAGGCCGACCCAGAGGACCCGCGCGACCGGCTCGTCCAGCTGGTCGACGCCTTCCTCTTCGGCGCCGACGACCGCGGCATCGAGGAGCACCGGGCGTTCCACGCCGCCCTCCTCGAGCTGCGCGCCCAGGCGCCCCACACCGACGCCTTCCGGGCCCAGCTGGCCGAGAACGACCGGCGCGTCCACGGCACCGTCGCCGACGTCGTCCAGCGCGGCGTCGACGAGGACCGCTTCCGCCGGGTCGACCCGCGCCGCACCGCCGCCCACCTCCTGGCCGCCGTCCAGGGCGCCCGCATCCGCTGGGTCACCCTCGGCGAGGACGCGGCCCCGGAGGTCGTGCGCGCGGCCCTCGTCGAGGACGTCATCGACGGCTGGCTGACCGTCGCCTGACCGGCCGCCGGCCCCGACGCCGGAGGACTCGATGCCCCCAACCCGGCGGCCGGACCCCCGTATGCCGGACCCGACGATCTCCCGCGCTACGGCCGCTCGACGGTGTCGGCCACGGCGTCAAGTTCCGCCCGCGTGAAGACCGGGACCGACCCGGGCATCGTCTTCGCGACCGCGTCCGCCGCGATGGCGCGCCGGAGGGCGGTCTGGACCTCCGTCTCGTGCAACCCGACAAGAAACGTTCCCGCGAACGCGTCGGCGGCGCCGGTCACGTCGACCGTCTCCACCGCGGGGAGTTCGTACTCGTGGACGGTCGAGTCCCGCCAGACCGCCGCTGTCTGGCCCCGGAGCAGCGCCACGGTCTCGAACCCGTGGTCCGACGCGAGCGCGTGGGTGACCTGCGTCGGCTCGCCGCTCCGGTCGAACACCGCCTCGACGGTCGCCGGCGTGGCCACCAGGACGTCGATCGCCGGGACCAATCGCTCGAGCACGTCCTCATCGTCCCCGGTGCCGACGGCCTCGGCGTCGAACAGTCCCATCGCCGTCGTGGCGCCGCCGTCGGTCGCGGCCGTGAGGAACGCCGCCGTCGCCTGGGCCAGCGACGAGGACGTGGTCGGCGTGCGGCCCGTGACGTAGGCGGCGTCGGCCACCGCGGCCGGCTCGGACGGCAGCGCGTCGAACGAGAGGCTCTCGACGGCCGCGTCTGCCCTGTCGTCCACGCGTCCATCCTCGCGCGGGCGCGCGCCGCGCTCGAAGAACGTCACGCCCTGTCGGCCGTCGTCCGCGAACTGCACGGCGACATCGACGTCGTTGCGGCGCAGCTCGGCGGCGACCCGCCGCCCCAGCGGGTCGTCGGGCAGCCGCGAGTACCACGTCGCGGCCGCGCCGAGCCGACCGGCCGCGACCGCCGCGTTGCTCTCGGCGCCCTCGACGTCGACCGCGAACGCGTCGGCCGTCTCGAGGCGGTCGGTCCCGCGGGGCGCCAAGCGGAGTGCCGCCCCGCCCAGTGTCACCAGGTTCATACCGGGCTCTCACACCCCAACGGTTTCAACTCGCGGGGCGACTCGAGGCTCGACTCCGGCGCGTTGAGCTCCAGGCTCACATGCCTGGCAGCTGCGTGGGGTTCGTGTGCCTGACACCTGCATGGGGGTCCGTCCGCCTGGCACCCGTCTGCCGCCCGCCCTCGTTGCACCTGCTTGCCGTCTGTCTGGCACCCCCTTGCCCCGCCCGCCTGCCTCCCCGGGTACCGTCACGACTCCCATCCACGCCGCGACAGCACCAAGCCTTTAGTCGGCACTGGTCGTGGCGGGCGTGTATGATCGTGATGCTCGCGGAGATGCCGATAACGCCCGACAGCCGCGAATCCGCGCTCGATCTGTTCGAGGACCTCGCGGCGGCCTCCCGGGCGGAGCCGGGCGTGCTCGAATACCGCGTGACGACGGACCTCGAAGCCCCGGACGTGGTCCGCGTCATCGAGCGGTACGAGGACGCCGACGCCGTCGACGCCCACATGTCCAGCGACCACTTCGAGGCCTTCCAGGCCGACTTCGCCCCGCACATCGCGGGCGAGCCCACACTCCACCGGTACGAGGTCGACTCGGAGACGCAGGTGATGTAGGCGTCGCTGGCGTGCGGTTTTACTTTCGCTATCCAATGCTCACTTTTTTGCTACAGCCGGTTATACACAGAACGCTTCCACTATGGGGGTGAGAGCTAAACGTGCGAATCATAATTGACCTGTCCGCTCGAGCGGACGCCGCCTACGACAACGCCTACCACCACAAGCTACGTGGTCGCATCTGGCGCGCGCTCGACGGAACCGAACACGACACACTGCACGACACCGGCGACCCACCGGGGTTCGTCATGTCGAACCCGTTCCCGCCGAGAGATATGCGGGAGGGCGACGACCGAACGCTGCTCGTGGCCTCTCACGACGAGGAACTGCTCGCAACCGTCGCGGCGGATTTCCTCGAAGACCGCGAGCTGAATGTCGGCGAGATGCCCTTCCACGTCGACGATGTTCGTGCGCTTGACCCTGACGTGGGCGAGCCAGGAACGAGGGGGACCCTAGAGATGGGGACCGGCCTGCTCGTCCGCATTCCACCATGGCGCTGTGAGGAATACGACATCGATCACCCTGGCGGGGATACGGCCGTCTTCTGGCGGCCCAAACACACGATGGAGCCACTCCGGAATCAACTGGAAGCCAACCTCGACAAGAAGCATGGGCTGTACGCCCCGGAGTATCTCCCGGGACCGAGCGACGTCGACGCTGATCTATTCGACGGCTACGAACTCATCAAGACGTTCGCCGTCCCCGTGACGGTCACGGAAGGCGAGGAGATGACCTTCGTGTTGAGCAAGTGGGAGTTCGAATATACGGTTCGGGATGACGACCACCGCCGGCACCTCAACCTGGCGCTGGACGTTGGCCTTGGCGAGCGGAACGCGCTCGGGCTGGGATTCGTGAATATCACGGAGAAAACGCAACCGGGCGAGAGCGAACTGGAGGGACGTGATGCTTTCGCCTGACGAGTTTCGGGAGAAGTACACGACCGAGGAGCTGGAGGCCGAACTGCCGGATTCCCCGGTTGGGTCGCTTCGGGATCTCCAGTACCTCTATGGGAAACTCTACACGCTCGCCACGACAGACGGTGGTAAGTACGCACCTTACCTCACGCCTAACGAAGCTGATGAGCTTCTGGATACAGACGATAGTCTGATCGTTGTCCGTGTAGATGCTTCAGGAGATGAACCGCAGCTAGCTAACGATAACCGAGGATCAGTGTGGATAACAAGATATATTGAAGAACATATTCCGGTAGTCGCCCACTGCTATTATCAAAATAGGGGTGCTGGAATTGATCACAGTATAACTCACAAGTCAGGGCAAAACAAATCTCCAGAAAGATTAGGAGAATACGCAACACACCGGTTCACCCGGTGGCCTTCCGAAGATGCTGTGCAGGAACTTCGGGACGATCACAGTGAGGGTTGGATTATTAATGATCTTAACAAAATCGGAGAAAATGACGATCTGACTGATAAAATAAAGACGAGTATTCAACAACAAATTGACGGGGATCAGACTGCTCTCATTACTGTAAAAATAAAAACCGAATCCGATGGAGACTTTCATTGGCCCTCTGATATGGATATACTAATGGAGGGTATGCGAAGACAACGTCTTTCTAAACTTACAACAAAAAACAAAGCAACAGATTCCTCGGGACAGGCTGTTGATATTGTCACCCGAGATAACACTCGAACAGTCGGAACAGCTCAAGATCCGATCAATTATTATCTTGGGAAACAGGTGGAAAAATTCCCAGGTCTGGATATTGATGAGGCTTGGAGATCACATTCTGTCTCAGAGGATAGTGCACTAACATTGATTAAAGCGGAACTGTTCATGGACACATGCGCATATCGAACATTTGGCGCAAAAGTATACTATCTTCCCTACATATTTGGAAACCCAACAGCAGAAGAGTTGTATGAAATTTATACTATTCTATATAGCTCAGCTGTAGAAGAGGCCAATAAAACACCAATTGAGAGGGCTTACGATAAGCAGGAAGACATCTTTGGTGAAAACCGTCTTCGGTTTTATATTACTGCAGTAATGCCGCATCAGAACTCGAGATACGATGTATTTGGCGAGACATTGAACGGTCGCCTTCATTATCCAAAAGAATTAGCCTTGAGTCACAATCGTTTCGTCAAAAGTGTCTCAGCATTCAACAGAGCTTCCGACGCCGAGTGGACTGCACCGCTTCCGACGAACGAAAAGTGGAGCCTTCTTGAAACAAACGACGAACAGCTACACGCTGTCTCGACGGGTTGGTACTTCTATCAGACATTTGCTGAACGAGACGATGATGAAGCAGATGCAGATGATCCAAGACTCAACGCGCTGGTCAGTGTTCTGAGCGGAGAACCGATTGCGGTCGATGTGTTGCTTGAGGAGTATGTCGACCGGATTATCAATGACCAAGCTAACGACGAGGAACATGAAGGGTTCCCTTCGTTCCTAGTCGCCAGCCAGTTCGCACAACTTTGCGCACTAGCAGAAGACCGGGTCAATTTGCTGAAATCGGCTGATCCGAGTAGAGATCCAATTACAAGAGAAACAACCTATCCAAAGAACACTATGCCATCAGTAAACGAAATAAAAATCGCGGACGGGGGCCACCCTGCCGCACCGAAACTCGAATCGTTCATCGCTGAGACGCCCGCACTGTCAGCAGCCCACGACGACGATCCGCAATCCGTGACGAGTCAACGACGCGGAGCGTTCCTCCTGGGCGCGCTCGTCGGCGACATCGGAAGCTATCAGGAGTACAGCGAAGACCGCTCGACGACACTCGTCGACCAGTACCCGGTCAAATCGATCACCCGATCACGGATCAAAAAAGTCACCCAAGAGACCGTCGCCAAGACGCTTACCTATACCCGTCAGGAGAAGAAACAACGAGGGAATTATCCCGGAACGAAGGCCGACCACATCGTCGACCGGCTTCGGGATACGATCTTAGATCCTGACCCGGAAAACTGGGAGATAGAGACGGACGATCTCCGCTTCTACTACGCGCTAGGGGTGACGTATGGAATGAATGACCACCCGTGGAATCGAGGCGAAACCGACGCCGACGAAACCCAGGAGTAACACTGACCATGTCCAAAACATCTGATCCAGTCACGAACCGCTCGGAAATCGTCTTCCTGTACGACGCCGTCGATGCCAATCCGAACGGCAATCCGCTATCCGGTGCCAACCGGCCGCGGATCGACCCACAAACCCAGCAGGCAATCGTCACCGACGTTCGCCTGAAGCGGTATCTCCGCGATCAACTCGACGATGACGGCCACGGCGTCTATATACGGAACGTGCATGAGGACGGCGACCAGTACACGCGGGGGCAGCTCCTCGAAGACCGACTCAAAGCTGTCGATCCCGACGATTACGATCTCGATGACGACGATGCAGCCGAGGAGTTCCGCGACGACGTGTTCGGCGAGTTCCTGGATGAAAGCGTCGACGTGCGATACTTCGGCGCGACGATGTCGGTAGACACCGACGAGGTATATGCCAAGCACCTACCGGATCACTTCACCGGGCCCGTCCAGTTCTCCCCCGGCAAATCGATGCACGCTGTCAACGAAAACGAGGAGTACGACAGCCTGACGAGCGTGATCGCCACACAGGAGAACAAACAGCAGGGTGGGTTCGATCTCGACGACCATCGGATTCAGTACGGGCTGATCCGGTTCCACGGCCTCGTCGACGAACACGGTGCGAAGGACACGAACCTCACCGGAGCGGACGTCAAACGACTCGATACGCTCTGCTGGCGTGCGATCAAGAACCAAACTATCAGCCGGAGTAAGGTCGGGCAGGAACCCCGGTTGTACTGTCGTGTCGAGTACGCCGACGAAAGTTTCCACCTCGGCGGTCTCGACCGAGATCTCGAACTGGACGAGGAGCATTCGAAACCCGCCGAGGAACTCCGAACGGTTCGTGACCTCACCCTAGACGTGACAGGCCTCGTTGACCGACTCGATGAGGCAAGTGATAGAATCGAAGGAATTCGGGTGGTTGCCAGCGATGTTGTACAACTTACTTACGATGGCGAGCTTGGTGGCCCCTCGATACTCCACGACGCCCTCGAAGACGCGGTCGGAGTGAATGCCGTCGAAAAAATCGACGTCTACGACGAACAGACCGCGACACTCCCGAGTGACGATACTACGCCGTAACGATGGCCCAACACTCGCAAGACGGCCGGACGTCCCGCGAGAGCAACGGCCTGCCAGACCGTTGTCTTTCATTTACGGTTCGTGGCCCGTGGGGCCACTTCCGACGGATCGAAGGTAACATCGTCAAACAGACCTATCGAATCATCCCCCGAACGACCGTTGCTGGACTCCTCGCAGCGGTCCTCGGAATCGAACGGGACGGCTACTATGACCTGTTCGCACCCGATAGGTCGGCAGTTGCAATCGAACCTGTGCGTGAGATTCGGACTATCAACATGCCGATGAACACGCTTTCGACTGCTGCTGGAAACTTACAGTCACTCAACGGGCGCGGGAAACTCAGTGTCAAACTTCCTGACCCGACGACTCTCCGGCAGCAACATAACTACGAGGTACTGGTCGACCCGGCATACCGTATCGACGTCGCACTCGACGACGATCGGTGGTATAGCGAACTCCGTGAGACGCTTGCGGCAGGCGAATCCCACTATGTACCGAGTCTCGGTCTCTCCGAGCACCTGGCGGAGTTCGAGTATCACGGAGAATACGACGTTGAGGAGAGCCCTCAGGACGACACGATAGAGGTTGATTCGGCTGTACCGAACGCGATCGACGATGTCGTTCTCGATGCAGGGGCCCGCTGTCAAATCGAGGAATCGCCAGCGTTTATGAAAACTGACTCGGGTGGTCGGACGACAACGGGCTTTACGACCTACGCCTACAACCCCGACGCCGAGGCGCTTGGAGTTTCGGATACGTCACCTGGGATCGTCGACGGTCGAACCGTGGTATTCGTCTGATGGCTGTTCGGTACTCCCACCCACCCAACACCGGCTACGAGGGGGTCCACCTTGGGGAGCATCTGAACGATGTCGCCCGACGGGCCACCGAGATCGTTCCCGACGGGGCGAAGACACCCGACGGTGAGTCGCTTCAGCGAGTCGTTGAAACCCTCGCCCACGTTCACGACTTCGGGAAGGCGACCACCTACTTTCAGGAGTATCTTCTCCACGATACTGAGCCGGAGTTCAAGCCGTGTCGGTACCATGCTCCGATCGGCTCATTCGCAGCATATTACGCACTCGACGCACAGGGATTTGAAACCGAGACTTGTCTTGCCGGCTTCCTTGCGGTTGCCAAACACCACGGTCGGCTTCCCGACGTGACCCAGTATATATACGACTGTGCGTACAACTCGGAGAACTCCACGGATCGTGCCCAGACCGTGGCCGAACGGAAACAGGCAGCAATCGCCATGCAGCTGAACGACATCGAGGGACACGTCCCCGACCTTGCGGCCGATATTTTCGATGAGGCAACTTATAGCGCTGGGTCGTGGGATGAATTTCGGCAGTCGTACAAGGGACTTCTCGATGAGATCGCCTGTAGTGTTGCCACGGAGAGCGGAACGGCGATCAATCGTGACGCCCTGTCAGAGGCCTGTTACGGCCTCATCCTTGAGATCTGGGGATCGCTCGTGCTCGCGGATAAGACGAGTGCAGCAAGCCGGAGCCAGGATACTGATTCCGGCTCCATTTACGGCGTAGTACGGCCTTCGATACAGGTATTGGACGAGTACGTCGCTGATCTCGAAGCATCATCGGCTGCTAATCCGGACGGCTCCAGAACTGAGCGCTTGAACCATTATCGATCACGCGCGCGATCAGCCGTCGTAACGAACGCGAAACAATTTGCCGAGGAAGGTGGTGGCGTAGCGACACTCACGCTGCCAACCGGCATGGGAAAAACGCTCACCGGGCTTTCGGCCGCACAGACCATCCGTGACGAACTCGGCGGGAAGCGGGTGGTCTACGCGTTGCCGTTTACCTCCATCATCGATCAGGTCGTCGATGAGATCGAAGCAATCTACGATACCGACACACTGGGTCGGTTACTAACGGCCCACCACCACCTCTCGGAAACAACGATCGTCGACGAAGATGACGTAGACGACGACGAGGCGGACAAGAATGATGACGTGGCGGGGATGCTGGCTGAAAGTTGGCGTGCCGGGCTCACCGTGACGACGTTCGTCCAGTTGTTCGAAAGCCTCGCAGGCCCTGCCAACAAACAGTCGATGAAGATCCCCGCACTCCGGGACAGCGTCGTTATCCTCGATGAGCCACAGACCCTCCCGCTTGACTGGTGGAAGCTCGTCCCCCGCCTCGTCACAATTCTGACCGAGCAGTACAACGCGACGGTTATCGCTATGACCGCCACTCAGCCACAGCTGTTCGATGAAGCAACCGAGCGAGCAGAGGCGGTGACGGAACTGGTTGACGACCCCGATATGTACTTCGAGGCGACCGAACGCGTCCGGTACGAACTTGATGCCTCGACCGAGCGCTATATCGAAAGCCAGTCTCAACCGAAACCCTACGTCGACGCCGGCGCCGAACTGCTAGATGCGGTCGATTCCGGAGCGTCGGCGCTTGCCGTCTGTAACACGATCGACAGTGCACGTAATCTGTTCGACAAACTTACCGATTCCCGACGTTCGCTCCCGAGTGTCGGAGATATGTATGCCGAGGCAATCGATGCTGCCGACACGACAACCGACATCGATCCTGAGGCACTCGCTACTCGGATCGAAACCCGCAGTGATGTATCGATACTTCACCTCTCGACACGACTTCGCCCGGTAGATCGACTCATACTCATCGAGACCGCGAAAGAACTCACTCACGATGAACACTGTCTCCTCACGATATCGACGCAACTCGTCGAAGCTGGCGTCGATATCAGCTTCGACCGCGTCTACCGTGATCTGGCCCCGATCGACAGTATCGTGCAAGCGGCCGGTCGCTGTAACAGGTCGTTTGAACGAGAACAGGGACAGGTAGTGGTCTGGTGGCTCGACGTTCCCGGCGAACAGGAGAAAACACCTGCAGAAGCGGTCTACAACCGAGGAGCAGCCCTCCTTCCGGTCGCAGCCGAGACGCTTGATTCCATACGCGGAGATGATACATCGCTGTCCGAGACTGAGGTTGCCCGGGGGGCAGTCACGGAATATTATCGACGACTCCACACTGACAAGAACGTCGGCAAACAGGCCTACGTCACGTACGTCGATGACCTTCGGGGGAACGAATTAAGAGATCTATCGTTGATCGACCGGCGCCACGCAGTGGATATCATCATTTGTCGCACTGATTCCGAACGGAGGCAGATAGAGCAGGTACATGACGCCTGGCAGCAGTACGAGTTTGGCCGTGTTCGGCAGCTGATGGATGAACTCAAACAGCTCCGTGTATCGATCCCGGTCTACCCCGGTGAGTCGGACAAGAAAGGTACACTCCGACAGCTGAATCAGGTTCACTCGGATACGGATGTACTGTGGCTCGATGGCCGCGAACACCAATTGAGCCAGTATTTCGATCAGAACACTGGATTCGTTATTCCGGACAGCACCGCAGGGAGGCGTATCCTATGAGCAACGATCCGGTCGCCCGCCTGCTGGCGACGGCCCGGGGCGAGCCAGTCGACGAGCCGTTCCGCGTCACGGGCGTGATGATGCAATACTATCACGTCTGCAAACGGGAACTGTGGTTCGCGAGCCGGAACCTCGAAATCGACCGCGAGAATCCGACCGTCGTCCGTGGGACTCGTGTCGATGATACGGCCTACGACGACAAACGTGAGAACCTACACCTCGGGATGATCTCACTCGATCTGTTGGACGATGGCCGGGTCGTCGAGGTGAAACCCTCCTCGACGCTGACCGAGCCAGCCGAGATGCAGCTGTCGTATTACCTCTGGTATCTCGACCGCGTGGCCGACATCCAGAGGGATGGCGTCTTGGCCCATCCTCGTGAACGGAAGCGGGAGCCTGTTGAACTCACGGGCGAACGGGTAGAAGAAGTCGAAACGGCGATCCGTGGGATTCACGACATCGTCGAACAGTCCTCGCCACCACCAGCGGAGGAGAAGCCCTTCTGTGACTCGTGTGCGTACCACGACTTCTGTTGGTGTTAAGAATGGATCGAAACTACCACGTCTTTTCCGACGGCCGGCTCGAACGGAGCGACGACACGATCAGGCTCGTCCCCGAGGACGGAGAAAAGGAGTACATCCCAATCGAGAACGCCGAGGCCCTGTTCCTCCACGGCCAGATCGATTTCAACACGCGACTGATGTCGTTTCTCAACGACCGGACTGTCGCACTCCACGTCTTCGGGTGGGAAGACTACTACTCGGGGTCGGTGATGCCGAAACGCGGCCAGACCTCCGGGAAGACCGTCGTCAATCAAGTGCGCGCCTACGACGATAGCGACCACAGACGACAGATTGCCGCCGCGATCGTGAGAGGGAGCATCCACAATATGCGGACGAACGTAGTCTACTACAACGGCCGCGACCACGATCTTGACGGCGTCGTCGAAGAGCTGGACGCAGCCGCCGAGAGCGTCGATGAGGGACTACCGGTCAATGAACTACTGGGAACTGAAGCCACGGCGAGAAAAGCCTACTACCGGAGTTTCAACGAGATCCTCCCGGGGGAGTTCCAGCTCACGCAACGGGAGTACAATCCGCCGCCCAACGAGATCAACAGTCTCATTTCGTTCGGTAATTCGCTGGTCTATGCCAACTGTGTCTCTGCGATACGTGCCACCGCGCTCGATCCGACCATCAGCTACCTTCACGAGCCGGGGGAGCGCCGATACTCGTTGTCGCTCGATCTCGCCGACCTGTTCAAACCGGTACTCGCTGATCGCGTCCTGTTCCGGCTATTGAATCGGAATCAGATTTCGGATGACGAATTCGAGACGGAACTCGGATCCTGTCTGCTAGACGAGTCCGGGCGAAAGACGTACACGAAGGAATTCGAAGAGACGCTGGAGCGGACTGTCGAACACCCGACGCTGAACCGGAAAGTCAGCTATCAGTATCTCATGCGGCTCGAAGCGTACAAGCTCAAGAAACATCTGCTCACCGGCGAGGTGTACGAGCCGTTCCAACGGTGGTGGTAAGATGTACATCGTGATGGTCTACGATCTGGAGGCCGACCGCACGCAGAAGGCCCTCAAACTGGGGCGACGGTACTTGACTCACGTTCAAAACTCCGTCCTCGAAGGCGAGATTTCCGAAGGCGATCTCGCTACGCTGAAACACGAGGTGGATGACCTACTGATCCCCGGCGAGTCAACGATCATCTACGAGCTGTCCTCGGACACGCTCCTGGATCGGACGGTGTATGGCGACGATCCGACGGAAGACCAGCGGTTTCTGTAGCCCGTTCCGTCGACCCCTCGGGTGACGCGGCGTATTGACGGTTGACGGAAGCTCTTTACTGTATCAACGCCGTAGACCGCCTATGCCCCGTGAATCGGGCATGGTGTTTCAGACGAACCCTGGTGGGGTTGAAGCGTCCGACCCGTTTACGTATCCGTTGGACGTAGAAAGTTTCAGACGAACCCTGGTGGGGTTGAAGCGGGACAATACAGCTTCATCGTCACTATCTGACCCTCGTTTCAGACGAACCCTGGTGGGGTTGAAGCGGGGATTTGGAACCGGTCGTAATAGCTATACTCATGGTTTCAGACGAACCCTGGTGGGGTTGAAGCCCCCACGAGACGCTCGCGGTTCGAGTCCATAAACGTGTTTCAGACGAACCCTGGTGGGGTTGAAGCTATCCGCCTCGATCCACCCGTCGCCGATTTGGAATGTTTCAGACGAACCCTGGTGGGGTTGAAGCCAGGCGAACGCCGGCGCGGACCCACAGCTCCCCGCCTCGAGTTTCAGACGAACCCTGGTGGGGTTGAAGCGCCGAGAGCGTTCCGAGCTTTCGCGACGTTTTCGCTGAGTTTCAGACGAACCCTGGTGGGGTTGAAGCCGGGACTCCCCGCGGAGTTCGACACCATAGTAGGCGTTTCAGACGAACCCTGGTGGGGTTGAAGCTCGTGGAGAAAACGAGGAGGCCGACCATGATGGAACGTTTCAGACGAACCCTGGTGGGGTTGAAGCAAGCGCGGCGGGGGTAACCCCAGCGATGGCCGAAGCGTTTCAGACGAACCCTGGTGGGGTTGAAGCGACCGGAAACCACGTCATCGTCCGCCTACAGCGACGTTTCAGACGAACCCTGGTGGGGTTGAAGCTTGACGTCGCCGAAGACCTGCCGGATGCCCGTGGATAGTTTCAGACGAACCCTGGTGGGGTTGAAGCCCGACCCGGTCGAGGTGCGACAGCCCGAAGCAGTGAGTTTCAGACGAACCCTGGTGGGGTTGAAGCACTGTCACTCCCGCCCTCGGCTTGATCGTCACTCAGTTTCAGACGAACCCTGGTGGGGTTGAAGCCCGCCGGACGCTGTCTCGGCTTCCTGGAAAAACCCGTTTCAGACGAACCCTGGTGGGGTTGAAGCCCTCGCTCAGTTGGGCCGCCGTCTCGGCGGACGTTACGTTTCAGACGAACCCTGGTGGGGTTGAAGCCCGGCATCCCGCATATTCTGCAGCAAGATCTCAAACGTTTCAGACGAACCCTGGTGGGGTTGAAGCGTCCCGGGCGCCGACGACGAGGAGTTGGTCGTCGACGAGTTTCAGACGAACCCTGGTGGGGTTGAAGCATCACCGTGACGTGTGACCGGCCGTAGACCCCGACGAGTTTCAGACGAACCCTGGTGGGGTTGAAGCCCCGGGCTCCACTTGCTCGTCATATCCGACCGCGTTTCAGATGAACCCTCGTGGGGTTGAAGCGTCCAAGTCGTGAACTCGACGGACGAAATCCTGGGGGGTTTCAGACGAACCCTGGTGGGGTTGAAGCATTGAGAAGTTCCGTGAGTCGAATTATATCAAGAGTTTCAGATGAACCCTCGTGGGGTTGAAGCCTGGAACAGCAGGCCGACGAAGCATTCGAAGACTGGGTTTCAGATGAACCCTCGTGGGGTTGAAGCAGCCGGGCGAGTTCGAGGAGCTGGCCGAACAGGTTTCAGATGAACCCTCGTGGGGTTGAAGCTTGCACCGAGCGCTCGACGAGGTAATCGTACGCAGTTGTTTCAGACGAACCCTCGTGGGGTTGAAGCGAGGTCCTGCAAGACCGAGGCGTACAGATTGACGAGTTTCAGACGAACCCTCGTGGGGTTGAAGCGTCTCTGCCGTGTACGTCCCCTGCAGGGCGACGGTTTCAGACGAACCCTCGTGGGGTTGAAGCGACGCCAGCAACATCGTCGACGCCGGCGTCCACTTCGTTTTAGACGAACCCTTGTGGGGTTGAAGCGACCTCAAAACCGTGCTCATCGGCGTCAACGGCGTGTTTTAGACGAACCCTGGTGGGGTTGAAGCCCCGGCGAGCTTGGGCGGTTCCACCCCTGGGATGAGCGTTTCAGAAGAACCATCGTGGGGTTGAAGCTCGTGGACCATTGCCTCGATCTCGGCGTCCCGCGAGTTTCAGACGAACCCTCGTGGGGTTGAAGCTATGGACAGTCGGATCGGTCACAAAATCGAGTGCATTTTTCAGACGAACCCTGGTGGGTGGTTGAAGCCACGCGTCGATAACCGTCGTCGGCCGGCGTGCCGAATCATTCAAACGAACCATGGTGGGGTTGAAGCTGCCTCCGCCAGCAGTCGATCGGCGTCCCGGCTGGGTTTCAGACGAGCCTCGTGGGGTTGAAGCTGTGCCAGCAGCACGCCTTCGTCTGCTCCGTACCGCGTTTCAGACGAACCTTTGTGGGGTTGAAGCAGCTGCCAGGTCACCGAGCCGGTCCGGATTGCGTTTGGTTTCAGATGAACCCTCGTGGGGTTGAAGCTGGCTCGAAACTGACGATGAGGTCGAGGGCCGGCAAATGTTTCAGACGAACCCTTGTAAGGTTGAAGCGGGGAGGCGAACGACCGGCAGATTGCGAAAGCCCAGTTTCAGGCGAACCTTCGTGGGGTTGAAGCAGCGAAGCCGCACACTACCACCGGCTGGGGATGGAGTTTCAGGCGAACCTTCGCGGGCTTGAAGCGTCCCCTACCAACCACCGCAGGTGCAATTCGACCCCGTATCCGATGAACCCTTTGATGTTGGGTGCCGAGAGCCCCTGGTCGTCCACCGCCTCCGGCTCGATGACGGTCCCGAAGGAGGGATTCCGCCGCTCGGCAGTGTCAACCAAGTGGATCCGCGACGAGCGCTGGCCAGGGACCAGGAGCTTCCGGCGCTCGAGCCCGTCGACTCAAAGTGCTGGAGTTCGTCGCCCCGGTTCGGCATCTCCAGGCAGTCGACGACCTCGGCGTAGGTGTCGGAGTCAGGGTCGACGTCGACGACCGCGAGGAAGTCCGGCGCGTCGACGTCGGTCCCGACGTACAGGCCCATGACGTAGGCCGTCGTCTCGCGGTCGGCCTGCTCTACGGCTGACTGCGGCGTCGCGTAGCCCGGTCCGTCGACGGCGTGGTCGTGCCCGTTGGTCGTGGTGACCGTGGCCCGCCGACTCCGGCGGCTGTTCGGAGTCGCTCATACCTCACTCAGGTATACACGCAGGCGAAAGATAGGTACGGCCCCCGTGGTCGGTGCCCGCCCCGGCGGCCGGCGGTGGACGTCGGCTGGCGACGCCCTCAGGCCCGGTCCTGTGCCCGCTGGACCCACTCGCCGGCCTGCTCTTCGCTCACGCCGGCGGTCTCGGCGACCTCCTCGGCGCTGGTCCGGGCGAGGTCGCCCTGCGTACGGACGCCCTCGGCCGCCAGCCGGTCGGCGTAGGTCGCACCTATGCCCTCGAGGTCAGCGACGTTTTCGCCCTCGCGGTCGACGGCGGTGTCGATGAGTTCGCGGGCCGTCGCCTCGGTCGTGTCGGTGGCATCGGCGACCGACGACACGTCCGCGGACGTCAGGTCCGAGAGGCTCTCGACGCCCTCCTCGAGGAGGTTCTCGACGACCGTGTCGTCGAACGCCGGCAGCTCGGACGACAGCGTCCCGTAGAACTCCTCGAACTCCTCGGTCGTGGCGTCGATCGCGTCCTCGGCTGCATTCTCGACTTCGATCTCGACCTCCTCGGCCGTCTCACCGACGTCGGCTTCGAACTCGTCTGCACTCCCCCGCAGGCCCTCGACGACCTCGACGGACCACTCGGTAACCTCCTCGGAGGTGTCGACGCCGCGCTCGGCGGCCTCCTGGAGGTCCGCGAACAGGTCGGCCTGGGCGTCATCGAGCTGCTCGAAGGCGTCCTCGACTCGCTCCTCGGCGCGGTCGTCGGCGCCCGGCGTGACCCCGACGATCGGCCTCACGGCCTGGCGGGTGAGGTCTATACCCTGCCGGTTGATCTTTACTTGGGTCTCGACGGTCCGGTCGATGAGTGACCGCTGGGTCTCGAACAGCGACCCCAGCGGCGTCGACGTCTGGCTCATGATTGTCTCCACCTGGAGAGAGACGTTCCAGCGCAATGAGTTCGTTCCCTTCCATGTGTGGTGGATTGAAGTTGGCCAGAGTGCACGCTCACCGGTGCCGAGTGGGCCGATACCGATCACCCCTCCAGCTCGAACGTGACCCGCTCCACGTCAGCGCCCTTCGAGGTCCGATCGACGACCGCGACGCGGCCGATCTCCCCGAGGGCGTCGACGTGGGTCCCGCCGCAGGGACACGTGTCGAACTCCTCGATCTCGACGACCCGGAGCGGATCGACCGAGTCGGGGATGAGGTCCAACAGCGCGCGGCCCTCGTCGACCTCGGCCTCGACGCGGTCGCGCGGCCGCTCGGCCTTCGTGACGGCGAGGTCACGCTCGATGGCCTCGTTCGACAGCCGCTCGATCCGCTGTAGGTCCGTCCCGGCAAAGTCGGCGGGCTCGAAGTCGATCCGGGAGCGGTCCGGGCCGACCTGGTTGCCGGCGGTCTCTGCGCCGTACTCCTCGAGGACGACCCGGCTCACGACGTGCTGGGCGGTGTGCATCCGGCTGAGTCGCTCGCGGCGGTCGGCGTCGATCTCGCAGTCGACGGTCGTGCCCGGCTCGGGCGGTTCGCCCTCCAGCCAGCCGATCTCGTGACGGACGTCGCCGTGGTCCTTCCGGACGTCGTCGATCTCGGCGCGGCCGCCGTCCCACGCGATGGCGCCGTGGTCCGGTGGCTGGCCGCCGCCCTCAGGGTAGAAGTAGGTCCCCTCGAGGACGATGTACTCCTCGGTGGCCTCCGTAACGGTCGCCGAGAACTCGGTCACGCCGTCGGCGTCCGGCAGGTACAGGAGGTCGGTCATCGGCGTCCGGTAGCGGCCGGAGCCGGAAAAGCGGTCGGTGAGGACGGCGAGGCCGCCTACGTCGCGGAGGCGCCGGAGGGCCTCGAAAGCACCTGCCGGGACGAGTTCGGCCCACCTCACTGGAGAACGCGACGGCGAGTGGCGGTCGGTCGGCGGCACCGGCAGCTCGGTCTCAGTCGTCGGCGTCGGGTCCTGACGCCACCGCCCGCTCCAACTCGAGCACCCGATCTGCAAGCTTCGTCGCCGCCTCGGCGACGAGTTTCGTCATCGGCTCCTTGCCGACCGCCCCGCGGTCGACGACGGCCACGGCCCGGTCGCCCTTCCCTCCTCCACCGGTGAACGCCTGCCTCGCGCCCCAGTCCATCGTGCCCGCGGCGTCGTCGGGTTCGGCCGCGCGGTCGTACTCGGCGACCGGCCAGCCCACCGAGTCGAGGGCCGCCTCGACGTCGTCGTCGAACCGGCAGTTGACCGCGAACCGCAGGCCCGGGTGGTACTCCCGCGCGGAGAGCAGAAAGCGGGCGAGGTGGCTGGAGGCTTCGAACCTGACGCCCCGGGTGGCCCGGACGCCGTCCAGCGTCTTCGTGATCCGTCCCTCGACGGCCGCCGTCTCGTCGGTCCCCTCGGCGTACGGCGTCGCGCCGACGACGTTCATCCCCACTTCGGGGACCAGCGGGCGGACGTTCTCGCGCTCGAACCGCCGGACTGCACCCGTAACGGCCTCGGCGGTCGCCTCGCGGGTCGACTCGTTCCGCAGCGCGACCAGGTGGTGGACTGCGCCCGGCCCCTCGCCGACGTCGTGGTGGTAGCGGACGGCCCGCTCCATGAAGGCGACGCCCCGGCCGACGGCGTCGACCAGCGGTTCGCCGTGGGCCAGCCGGGCGGCGATCGCGGCCGACAGCGCACAGCCCGAGCCGTGGGTGGCGTCGGTGTCGACCCGCGGGTGCCGCGCCGTCTCGATGTGGTCCTCCGTGACGAGGACATCCAGCACCTCGTCGCCGGGCATGTGGCCGCCCTTCACGAGGGCGGCGTCGGCGCCCATCGTCAGCAGCCGCTGGCCCGCGAGTCTGGCGCCGGCCTCGTCCTCGGGCTCGACGTCGGTCAGCACCCCCGCCTCGTCGGCGTTCGGCGTCACGAGCGTCGCCTCCGCGATGAGGTCCTCGTAGGCCGCCTCCGCGGCCTCGGTCAGCAGCCGGTCGCCGGTCGCGGCGACCATCACCGGGTCCACGACCAGCGGACACGACAGGTCGGCAGCGTACTCCGTGACCGTCTCGACCACCTCGGTCGTCGCCAGCATGCCGGTCTTGACCGCCGCCACGTCGAAGTCCGAACGCACCGCTTCGGTCTGTGCCTGGAGTTCCGCGACCGGGAGGACGTGGCTCGACTCGACGCCCGTCGTGTTCTGGGCGGTTACGGCGGTCAGCGCGGAGACGCCGAACCCGCCGGTCGCCTCGATGGTCTTGAGGTCCGCCTGGATGCCCGCGCCGCCGCCCGAGTCGCTGCCCGCGATGGTGAGGACGACGGGCCGTTCGACCGGGGCGGGGCTGCGCGTCTCGCTCATACACCGGGTATACCCCGGTTGTACAAATCGGTGATGGTCGGCGGCCCGGCCGCGGCGGCCGTCCGGAGCGGCGGCCGTCCGGAGCGTCGAAACCTCTTCGGGTCCGCACGCCCAACGATGCCGCATGTATCGCGCCATCCTCCCGAACGGACAACTCGAATGTGAGGCCTACCAGCGGGACGAGCACGGCGTAGAACTGTATAGCGGTGACGACGAGCTCCTGGCGTTCGTCCCCTACGAGAACCTCGAGGCGCTTCTCACCGACGCGGCGACCCAACCGGCGGGCCCGGCGGTGATGTAGTCCGAGTCAGACGCTATCGGGCGTCTCCGCTTCGCCGTCCTCGACGGAACGCTTCAGCGACTCCCGGCGGGACTTGGCGTCCCGGCCGGTGCACTCCAGGAGGAAGTCGTTCTTCGCGTCGTTGGCGTCGCCGGCGGCGTCGACGTCACCGGTCTCCATCAGCTGCTCCAGGTCGCGCTCGTGGAACTCCACGGCGAGTTTGTCCTTCTTCTCCGAGTAGGCGACGGCGCCGGCGACGACCCGATCGAAGACGGGGTTGTCGGGCTCGGCGACTACGTGGAGGTCGCTGCCCTTGAACTCCTCGGTGTCGGAGATGGGCCCGAAGTAGTCCTCGACCGTCGCCTCGAGGTCGGGCACGCGGTCCTCGAGGTACTCGCCCCGGCGCATCTTGTACTCTTCCATGGGCAGGGTATCGGCAGCCGATGGTTTACGGATTTCGCTCGCTCGTCAGCCACGCGCCGCAGTCCGGACAGGGGTCGCCCTCCCGGTAGGCAGAGTCGGCGTCGACGCTGAACGCGCAGTCGGTGCACACGATGGTGCCCTCCGGGACGGTGAGCCCGGACAGCGTCTCCTCGTCCGGCCGGACCGGCCCCTCCTCGGCCTCGTCGCCGGCGCCCGCCGTTTCCATGTCGGCCGCGGCAGCCGTCTCGTCGGTCCCGGCCGAAGCCGCTGCATCGGCCGCTGCTCCCTCGCCCGCTCCCGGGGAGTCTGTCGAATCCAGGGAATCGTCGGGCTCCCACGACTCGTCGGGCTCCTCCGGCCAGGCGCCGGGCTCGCGGCCCGGCTCCTCGTCGGTGAGGATCTCGGTGTCCTCCTCTGCGGGGTCGCGGTCGGCGAGCCCGTCGCCGGTCCCGGCCCCGACCGGGTCGTCGACGGCGGGGTGGTCGGCGCCGACGCGACCGCTGTCACTGAACTCGACGTCGTCCTCGTCGACGACCGCGGCGACCTCGGTGCTCTCGGAGACGACCCGCTCCTCGTCGCACCGGACACAGCGCTCTATCTCCCGCGTGACGGTCACCACCTCCGATCCCTCCTCCTTGCGCTCCCGCTCGAAGTCGGCGGGCTCGTACGAGTGGCCCAGTAGCGAACACTTCAGTCCCATCGTCCACCTCTGGCCGTCTCGGGGGCATAAAACTTGAGTCGCGCGACATGGCGTGCCCGGCCCGGTCGGCCTCGCCGCCCGATCAGGGCCCGTGCCCGGTTACTGTTCAGATTAGGATACCGGTCGTCAGACAGGTCGACTCACCGGGCTCGGGGCCTCAGTCGGCCTCTCGGAGAATCGTATCGGGCGGGACTCCGCAAGGGGTCGGCGGCTCGGGGAAGGACGGCGACGGTGAGCCGAGCGACGCGAGGCGAACGTCGCTGGACGAGCGGCGCGAGTCCAGCGGAACAAGCACTGGAGCGAACGACGTGAGCGAAGCGCGCAGCGAGCGGGCGGCCCGACCGCAGGGAGGGCCGCCGGACGGGCAAACGGCGAGCGCGAGGCGCGACTGCAGGGAGCGCCTCGATGGGGCGAGCGGGGAGCGACAGTGACCCGCGAGCGACGCGAGCCGTGAGCGGCCCGACCCGAGCCGCCGGGGGCTTGCGTCCACCCAAGTATTACTCCACGTGCTAACTGAACAGTAGCCGTGCCCGGGCCGAAACGCTTAGGACCTCGGACTCGAATCCCGGTGTATGAGCAGCGGTGAGAACACGGGCGGGTTGATGTCCAGCGCCGGACTGGTCCGGTACTTCGACGAGGAGAGCCGCAACGCTCCCACCATGGACCCCCGGACTGTCGTCGCCTTCGGCGTCCTCCTGGGCGTGTTCGTCCTCCTCTTGAACGCCATGGCGGTCTAACCGTCGCCCGCCACCGGGTTCAGGACCCCAACAGCGGCCGCGCACTCCCCCATGGCGGGGTCACACTGGCCGCCCTGTCTCTACCGGCCGCCGGGGGACCACTTCCGTCCCGCCCGGCGAACCCTTTTGTCCGCCCGCGCCCCTCGTTCGGCCGTGTCAGGGTCCACGGGCGCCCGACGCTTCTTCCCCTACGCGGAGCCGTACGACCACCAGGCCGACGCGATGGCGGAGATTCGGGAGGCACTGGTCGACGAGCGGGACGTCCTCTTCGAGGGCGCCTGCGGGACGGGCAAGACCCTCGCCGCGCTCGTGCCCGCCCTCGAGTACGCCCGGGCGGCGGGCAAGACCGTCGTCATCACCACGAACGTCCACCAGCAGACCCGGCAGTTCATCGAGGAGGCCCGCGCGATCAACGACCGCGAGCCGATCCGCGCGGTCGTGTTCCGCGGGAAGGACTCGATGTGCCACATCGACGTGGGCTACGAGGAGTGCCAGGCGCTCCGCGACACGACCCACGACCTCGTCGACATGGAGGCCGACGCCGCAGACCTACAGCGGCGCGAACAGGAACTGCTGGACGCCAGCCGGCACGGCGACGAGGAGGCGGCCGCGGCCCGCGGCGCCGTCGCCGAGGAACTGGAGGACGTCCAGGCGGCCATCGAGGCGCTCCGCGAGGAGCGGAACGTCTGCGACCGGTACTACCACAACCTGACACGGGACACCGACGGGTTCTACGAGTGGCTCTACGCGGACGTCCGGACGCCCGACGAGATATACCGGCACGCCCACGAACTGGACCTCTGCGGCTACGAACTGCTGAAGGACGGCATGGAGGGCATCGACCTCGCCGTCTGCAACTACCACCACCTCCTGGACCCGATGATCCGCGAGCAGTTCCTCCGGTGGCTCGGCCGCGACCCGGAGGAGGTCATCGCGGTGGTCGACGATGCGAGGACGCCCGCGCGGAGGCCGCGTCGAACGTCCTGGGTGCATTCCGCGAGGCGCTGGTCGAGACCTACGAGGCCTCCTTCGGATACGGCGACCGCGAGACCGTCGGCGACGACTGGGCGGACGTCACCGTCGAGACAGACGACGGCCGGGACGACCTCACTGTCGCGTTCCTCGGGGCGTACACCGGCGGCGGCTACGAGTCGGACCTCGAGGCGGCGCTCTCGCTCGGCCAGGAACTGGACCGACGGTACGAGCAGGCCTACAAGGACGTCGAGACGACGACACGGAAGGAGTGCCCGACATTGACCGCGGCGGGCTTCATCGAGGAGTGGATGGACGCGACCGTCGAACCGGGCCAGTACCCCGTCGTCGGCGTCCGGCGGTCCGAGACCGGCGTCGTCGGGCGCGCGGAGCTGTACACCTGTCTCCCGCGGCAGGTGACCGAGCCGCTGTTCGCTGACCTCCACGCCGCCGTGCTGATGAGCGCGACGCTGCGGCCGTTCGACGTCACCGAGGACGTCCTCGGCCTCGAGGCGCCGGAGACGATGGCCTACGGTGAGCAGTTCCCCGAAGAGCGCCGCCGGACCTACGCCGTCGAGACGCCGGCGCTTTTTGCCAGCCAGCGCGACGACCCGGGCGTCCAGGAGACGGTCGGCGACACCGTCGAGGACGCCGTCCGGTTCACGCCCGGGAACACGCTGGCGTACTTCCCGAGCTACGCCGAGGCGGAGCGGTACTACCACGCCTTTGCCGGCGACGCCACGCCGTACCTCGACGAGCCCGCGACCCGCGCCGACGACCTCCGGGAGACGTTCGTCGCCGACGACGACGCCGTCCTGTTCACCTCGCTGTGGGGAACCCTCGCCGAGGGGGTCAGCTTCGACGACGACGCCGCCCGGACGGTGGTCGTCGTCGGGGTGCCGTATCCCCACCTGGACGACCGGATGGCGGCCGTCCAGCGCGCCTACGCGGGCGCCTTCGGCGACGGCGACGACGAGGCCGGCTGGCACTACGCCGTCGAGATCCCGACCGTCCGGAAGACCCGGCAGGCGCTCGGCCGCGTCGTCCGGTCACCCGACGACTACGGCGTCCGCGTGCTGCTCGACGAGCGGTACACCCAGTCGAACCGCATCGAGCTGGGCGAGTACAGCGTCTACCCCTCCTTCCCCCCGGAGGAGCGCAGCGAGCACATCGACGTCGCCCCCGAGAAGCTGAAGGTCGCGATGTTGAACTTCTACAGCGACCTCGACGCCTGGGACGGCGACCCGCCGGCGCCGTGAGGAGGGACACTCCCCCGGCGGATGGCCGCACATCGCGTTCTCGCCACGGCGTCAGGGCAGTGCGATCGACTCGACCGGCTCGCCGTAGTCGCCGGCCCACACCTGGAGCCGGTCGACCGTCCAGGCGGCGTCGGCCTCGCGGCCGGCGAGGCGGTCGGCGTCGCCGCCGCGGGCGACGGTGACGTGCGGGACGTAGTCGTCGCCCTCGATGCCCTCGACGGGCTCGACCCGCTCGCAGAGCCGGCGGTGGAGCCGTCGGAGTCCAGGGGACTCGACGCCGAGGTACGCGACCGGTGCGGCCCCGCTCGGGGGGTCCCGGAACGTCCCGACGCCGGTCACGCGGGCCGGGAACGGCTCCGTCCCGGCGACGACCGCGCGGGCGGCGTCGGCGAGTCCGCCCGGGTCGTCCTCGCCTAACCGCTTTACGACCAGCGTGTGTCGCTGCCGGACCGACGCGTCCAGGAGGTCGGCCGCGAGCCCGCTGGCGAGGCGGGCGACCGAGGCCGGAACCGGGGCGTTCAGGCTGTACACCTACAGATAGTCCAGGAAGTACAGGAGGATGAGGAGGACGATGAGCAGGCCGAAGATTCCGGTGAACGGGGCGAGGAAGAACGTGACGACCTGCCTCACGAGTCCGACGACGATCCAGATGATGACGAGCACCAGGATGATCTTCAGCAGGTCCTCGACGTCCAGCTCGCCTCTGTCGGGCAACATGACCGGGGGTGGGATGCGGAAGCGCAAAAAACGCTGGGGCCGAGTCGGCGGCACTGTTCAGATTAGAATGCCGTCCGTGAGACACATCGACTCACCGGGTTCAGGGCCTCAGTCGACCTCTCGCAGAACCGTATCGGGCGGGACTCCGCAAGGGGCCGGCGTCTCGGGGAAGGACGGCGACGTAAGCACTGGAGCGAACGGAGTGAGCGAAGCGCGCAGCGAGCCGCCCGACCCGAGAAGCCGGGGGCTTGCGTCCACCGGAGAATTACTCCACGTGTTAACTGAACACTGCCGAGTCGGCGGGGAGCGAAACCGCTTTGCGCCCGCGCCACGCAGCGGGAGCCGATGCGACGGACGCTCGCGGCCCTGGTCGCCCTGATCCTCCTGTCCGGGCCGGCGGTCGGCGTCGCGAGCGCCGCCCACGAGGAACCGGACCGGACGGTCGTCGGCTTCGAACTCGACCCCCGGGGCTCGGCGACCGTCTACCACACGACCGCCTTCGACCTCTCGGACGACGACGAGCGGGCGACCTACCGGCGCTACGCCGACAACGAGAGCCGCCGGGCCGCCTTCCGGGACGAGGTGGTCGCCGAACTCCGGGCCGCCGCGGAGAACGGCTCCGCAGCGACCGGCTACAATATGTCGATCCGGAACGCGACCGTCCGGACGGAAGAGGCCGAGGGCTACGGCCGAATCGTGGTGCGGGCGCGGTGGCACGCGCTGGCGTACTACGACGAGCGGCGGGTGATCGTCTTCGAGCCGTTCCGCGCGGGCTACCGGCCGGACCGCGACGTCGCGATCCACGGCCCGGAGGGGTACCGCCGCAACCGGACCGCGCCACAGCCCGTCCGGGCCCGCCGGAACAGCGTCCTGATCAGCACGCGGACCTCGGACCTCTCGAACTTCTTCGCCGAGTTCGTCGACCCGGACGCGGCGACGCCGACGGCCACGGCGACGGCCACGGCGACGGAGACCCCACCGGACGACGGGGGCGCCGGCGACGCCGGCGTGGCGCTCCGGGCGCTCGTGATCGCGCTGCTGCCGGCCGCGCTGTTCGTGGCGGCGATGGGACGGGACTGACGGTGCCGACCCGGAAGGGTTTAATACCGCCGTCGAAGTAGAGAGATGCATGACGGAAGCCCGCCGGTCCGGAACGTGTGGTTCCACCGGCGGGTCCGCCCTTCTCCCGCGACCGCGACGACCGGGCCGCTAGGCCCGCACAGACCCACCCACACCGTCGCGTTCGCCCAGTTTCCAACGACGACCGTCCGGCCGACGGTCCCGATACACCAACCGATCGATGACAGACACCGACCGCATCGCGCTCGCCTTCTCCGGGGGGCTCGACACGACCGTCTGCGTTCCGATGCTCGAAGAGGAGTACGGCTACGACGAGGTGGTCGGCGTCACCGTCGACGTCGGCCAGCCGGCGGCGGAGTTCGCCGAGGCCGAGGCGACGGCGGCGGCGCTGGACCTCGAACATCACGTCGTCGACGCCAGAGCCGAGTTCGCCGAACTCTGCTTCGACGCCGTCCGCGCGAACGCCGCCTACCAGGGCTATCCCCTCGGGACGGCGCTCGCCCGGCCCGTCATCGCCTCGGCCATCCTCGAGGTCGCCGAGCGCGAGGACTGTACCGGCCTGGCGCACGGCTGCACCGGCAAGGGCAACGACCAGCTCCGGTTCGAGGCCGTCTGGCGCGACGCCGATATGGCGGTCATCGCGCCCATCCGCGAGCTCGGCCTCACCCGGACGTACGAACAGGAGTACGCCGCCGAGCGGGACCTCCCCGTCTCTGGCGGGAAGGAGGGCACCTACAGCATCGACACGAACCTCTGGAGCCGCTCCATCGAGGGCTCCGAACTCGAGGACCCGAGCCACGTGCCCGGCGAGGACATCTACGAGTGGACTACCGCGCCCGGCGAGGCGACCCGGGAACTCTCGGTCGGCTTCGAGAACGGCTACCCCGTCAGTCTCGACGGGCAGGAGATGGAGCCGGTCGCCCTCGTCGAGGAACTCAACGACGTGGCCGGCGCCTACGGCGTCGGCCGCTCGGACATCATGGAGGACCGCATGCTCGGGCTGAAGGTCCGGGAGAACTACGAGCACCCGGCGGCGACGGTGCTGTTGAACGCCCACCGGGCGCTGGAGGACCTCGTGCTCACGAGAGAGGAGCGCGCGTTCAAGCGGCGCGTCGACCACGAGTGGGCCGAGAAGGGCTACCAGGGTCTCGTGGCCGCGCCGCTGGTTCGGGCGCTGGAGGCGTTCATCGAGACGACCCAGACCCGCGTCACCGGCACCGTCACGATCCGGCTCGAGGGCGGGCAGGCCCGGCCGGTCGGCCGGGACTCGCCGTACGCCGTCTACGAGGCCGAGGCCTCGTCCTTCGACACGGAGGCCGTGACCGGCGACGTCGAGCAGGCCGACGCCACCGGCGTCGCGAAGTACCACGGCTTCCAAGAACGGCTCGCCGACCGCATCGTCGACGAGGAGACACCATGACCGAAACGGGGCAAGGTAACGATGTCGTCCGCCGCGAGCGCTTCAGCGGCGGTCCCGCCCGCGGGTTCCTCTCGAGTCTCGCGGCCGACGAGCGGCTCTTCGCCGCCGACCTCGCGGTCGACCGCGCCCACGTCGTGATGCTCGCCGAGCAGGGCATCGTCGACGACGCCGACGCGGCCGCCATCCTCGAGGCCCTCGCCGACGTCGAGGCGGCCGGCCACGGCGCACTCCCGGACGGCGAGGACGTCCACGCCGCCATCGAGACGGCCGTCGTCGACCGCGTCGGTGCGGCGGGCGGCCGGATGCACACCGCCCGCTCGCGGAACGACGAGGTCGCCGCCTGCCTCCGGTACCGGCTCCGCGAAGACGTCCTCGACCTCGTCGAGGCGACCGTCGCCGCCCGCGAGGTCCTCGTCGACGCCGCGGTCGACCACACTGAGACGGTGATGCCCGGCTTGACGCACCTCCAGCCCGCCCAGCCAACGACGCTCGCCCACTACCTGTCGTCCTACGGGTCCGCGCTGGCCCGCGACACCGAGCGCCTCCTGGACGCCTACGGGCGCCTGAACCGGTCGCCGCTCGGCGCGGCGGCCTTCGCGGGGACGCCGTTCGACGTCGACCGCGAGCGCACCGCGGCCCTGCTGGGGTTCGACGGCCTCGTGGCGAACGCGATGGACGCCGCCTCCACGCGGGACTTCCTCGTGGAGACGACCGCCGCCGCCGCGGCGCTTTCGACAACGCTGTCCGGGCTGGCCGCGGACCTGGTCGTCTACGCCCACCGGGGCTTCGTCGAGCTGGACGACGACTACGCCTCCACCTCGTCGGTCATGCCCCAGAAGAAGAATCCGGACGCGATGGAGCTGGTTCGCGGGACGGCCGGCGACGCCGCAGCGGGGCTTAACGGGCTCCTGTCGACGCTGAAGGGGCTGCCCCGGGCGTACAACCGCGACCTGCAGCGCGCCCACCCGCACGCCTTCGACGCCGTCGACGCGGTCGCCGCGGCGACGGAGGTCGCCGCCGGCGCCATGGCCACCGCCGACTGGAAGGAAGAGCGGCTCGCGATGGCCGCCGAGGAGGGGTTCGCGACGGCGACCGGGGTCGCGGACCGCCTCGCGATGGCGGGGGTGCCGTTCCGGACCGCCCACCAGGTGGTTGCCCGGGCCGCGGAGCAGGGGGCGGACTACGCGGCCGTGGAGGCGGCGGCCGACGATGTCCTCGACGCTTCGCTGTCGACGTACGTGGACCGGGCGGCCGTCGAGGCGGCACTCAACCCCGAGGAGAGCGTCGCGGCGCGCGATTCGGTCGGCGGCCCGGCGCCCGCGGCCCTCGCGGCGGCGCTGGACGGCGTCGAGGACGGCATCGACGCCGACGCGGACGCGCTGGCGGGACGGCGGGACGCGCTGGCGGCGGCCGCGGACGACCTGGACCGGGAGGTGGCCTCGTATGTGTGACTCAGGGCCCGTGACGGGGCTCGCTGGTGGGCCACCAGGGGCGCGGGCTGGACGGCTGGGGCCCGGACCTGCGGTGACCCCGTCGGGCCCGGGACCGCCGTCCCCGCCAGGGGACGTACTACCAGTAAACTGATACCAAATTCAGTGTGGTCGGTTGAAAAGCACTCTCGTGCCGATAGATCGGGGTATGTATCGTGATGAAATCCTGATAAGTTCGAAGGGCTTAAGTGCGTCCCGGGGCGAATACGGGGTACCATGACGGACTGTCCGGAGTGCGGGGCCGACCTGGACCTGCACGACGACCTGGAGGTCGGAGAGATCGTCGACTGTGCGACCTGCGGTGCCGAACTCGAGGTCGTGGGCGTCGATCCCCTCGCCATCGAGCCGGCGCCCGAACTCGAGGAGGACTGGGGTGAGTAGGGCGATGGACGTCGGCGCGGGCCGCCGGGGGGCGGCCACGGGCGAGGGACGGACATGGACGTAGGAATCTGCTACTCCCGCATCCGCCGCGACGAGAAGCTGCTGTTGTCCGAGCTGCGGGACCGCGGCCACGACGTCACCAAGATCGACGTCCGCACCCAGCGGTTCGGCGTCCACGACCCGCCGGCCGCGTTCGCGGACGTAGACGTCGTCGTCGACCGGTGTCTCGCGACCAGCCGGTCGCGGTACCTGACCCGGTTCGTCGACGCCTACGACGTTCCCGTGGTCAACGACCCGGAGACGGCGGCCGTCTGTGCGGACAAGGCGCACAACAGCCTCGTGCTCGCCGAGGCGGGCGTCCCGACGCCCGCCACCGAGGTCGCGTTCACCAAGGAGTCGGCGCTTTCGACCATCGAGTCGTTCGGCTACCCCTGCGTGCTCAAGCCGGTCGTCGGCTCGTGGGGGCGGCTGATGGCGAAGATCGACTCCCGCTCGGCGGCGGAGGCCATCCTCGAGCACAAGGAGACGCTCGGCCACTACGAGCACAAGCTGTTCTACGTCCAGGAGTTCGTCGAGAAGCCGGGCCGGGACATCCGCGTCGTGACCACCGACGGCGACCCCATCGCGGGGATGGCCCGCTCCTCGGAGCACTGGCTGACGAACGCCGCCCAGGGCGCCGAGACCGAGGCGATCGAGATCGCCCCCGACGTGGCCGACCTCGTCGAGCGCGCCTCCGAGGCCGTCGGCGGCGGGCTGCTCGGCGTCGACCTGATGGAGGTCGGCGGCGCCGGATCCGGGGAGTACACCGTCCATGAGGTCAACCACACCGTCGAGTTCAAGGCGCTCGACGAGGTGACCGACGTGGACGTCCCCGCCGCCGTCGTCGACTGGCTCGAGGCGACGGTGCGGGGCGTCGAGGTGACCCCATGACCGCCCGGGTGGGCCCGGGAACCGAGGTGACTTCATGACCGCCCGGCTGGGCAGGGGAGCCGAGGTGGGCGCATGACGACGGCGAGCGTCGTCGGCGGCAGTGGTTTCACCGGCGGCGAACTGCTCCGCTTGCTCTCCGGCCACCCCGAGTTCGACGTCGTCCAGGCGACGAGCCGCAGCTACGAGAACAAGACCGTCGGGTCGGTCCACCCGAACCTCCGCGGGATGGGGCTCCGCTTTACGGCCCCGGCCGACCTCGAATCGGTCGACGTGCTGTTCTCCTGTACGCCCCACGGCGTCTCGATGGAACACGTCGACGCCTACCGGGAGGCCGCCGACACCGTCGTCGACCTGAGCGCGGACTTCCGGCTCGAGACCGAGGCGCAGTACGACGAGTGGTACGACGGCCACGACCGTCCGGACCTGCTGGCCGACTCGGAGTACGCCCTGCCGGAGTTGAACCGCGAGAACCTGCCGGGCGCGGACCTCATCGCCGCCGGCGGCTGCAACGCCACGGCGGCCATCCTCGGGCTGGCCCCGCTGTTCGACCACGATCTACTCACCGGTGGGGAACGGATCGTCGTCGACCTCAAGGTCGGGTCCTCGGAGGGCGGCGCCGGCGGCGGCGCGGCCTCCAGCCATCCCGAGCGCTCGGGCGTCGTGCGGCCGTACGCACCGACCGGTCACCGCCACGAGGCCGAGATCGAGCAGTTCCTCGGCACCTCCGTGTCCTTGACCGCCCACGCGGTCGACATGATCCGCGGCGCGTCGGCGACCTGCCACGTCTACCCCGAACAGCCGGTGTCGACGGGCGACCTCTGGGAGGCGTTCCGCGGGAGCTACGAGGACGAGCCGTTCGTCCGACTGGTGGCGGGCGGCTCCGGGGTCTACCGGTACCCGGAGCCGAAGGCCGTCGCCGGGTCGAACGACGCCGAGGTCGGCTTCGAACTCGACCCCGGCAACCGCCGAGTCGTCGTCTTTGCGGCCATCGACAACATGATGAAGGGCTCGGCCGGCCAGGCCGTCCACGCCGCGAACGTCGCGCTGGGGTTCGAGGAGACCGCGGGCCTCGAGTTTCCCGGCCTCCACCCCGTGGGGGCGCCATAGATGGCCGCCGGCGAGGCTGCTGCCCCGGTCGTCGTCAAGATCGGCGGCGCCAGCGCCGTCGACCCCGGGGGCGCGCTGGCGGACGTCGCCGCAGTGGTCGGGGACGGAACGGACGTCGTCGTCGTCCACGGCGGCTCGACGGCCGTCGACGACGCCCTGGAGCGGATGGGCATCGAGCAGGAGTACGTCGAGACCCCCTCGGGCGTGGTCGGCCGGTTCACCGACGCCGAGACGATGGAGGTCTTCACGATGGCCATGGCCGGCCGGGTAAACACCGACCTCGTGACGGGCCTGCAGAACGAGGGCTGTGCCGCCGTCGGCCTGTCGGGCGTCGACGGCGGCCTGTTCACCGGCCCGCGGAAGTCCGCCGTGCGCGTCATCGAGGAGGGTACGGAGAAGATCCGGCGCGGCGACCACTCGGGCCGCATCGAGTCGGTCGACGTCGACCTCCTCGAGACGCTGCTTTCCGGGGGCTACACACCGGTCGTGTCGCCGCCGATGCTGGCCGACGACGTCGGCGACCGTCGGTCGGCGGACGGCGAGACGGCGTCCCGCCGGTGGATGGCGGTGAACTCTGACGCCGACAGGGCGTCCGCGGCGGTCGCCGCGGCGCTCGGCGGCACGCTCGTGTCGCTGACCGACGTCGCGGGCGTCTACCGGGATCCCGACGACCCCGAGACCGTCATCGACCGTGTCGAGACGCCAGCGGGCTACGAGGAGTTGACCGACGCCGCGGAGGGCTTCATGGGCCGGAAGGTGATGGCGGCGACGGAGGCCCTGGAGGGCGGCGCGAGCGAGGTCGTCGTCGCCGACGCCAACGCCGCCTCGCCCGTCCGGAGCGCGCTGTCGGGCGGCGGCACCCACATCCTGCCGACCGCGATCGAGTGACCATGACCGGGTTCGTCTTCTCCGAGAAACCGATCGGCATCGAACGCGGCGAGGGCGTCTCCCTCTACGACACGGACGACCGCGAGTACCTCGACTTCGGCGCCAGCTACGCCTGCGCCCCGGTCGGCCACTGCCACCCCGACGTGGTCGCGGCCACCACCGAGCAGCTCGAGACGCTCACCTACGTCCAGGCGTCGTACCCGAACGCCGCCCGGACCGCGCTGTACGACACGCTCGCCGACGTCGCGCCCGGCGATCTAGACCGGGTGTGGCTCTGTAACTCCGGGACGGAGGCCAACGAGGCCGCGCTGAAGTTCGCCCGCCACGCCACCGGCCGCTCGGAGATCGTCGCGACGATGCAGGGCTTTCACGGCCGCACGATGGGCTCGCTCGCGACGACCTGGAAGGACGAATACAAGGCCGGATTCGGGCCGCTCGCCGGCGGCGTCGAGTTCGTCCCCTACGGCGACGGCGAGGCGATGCGGGAGGCCGTCGACGCGGAGACGGCGGCGGTCATCGTCGAACCCGTCCAGGGCGAGGGCGGCGTCAACCCGGCCACGACGGCGTACCTCGAGACGGTGCGGGAGGCGACCGCCGAGGCGGGTGCGGCGATGATACTGGACGAGATCCAGACCGGCCTCGGCCGCACGGGGACGCTGTGGGCGGCCGACGGCCACGGCGTCGTCCCGGACGTGCTCACGACGGCGAAGGGCCTCGGGAGCGGCCTGCCGGTCGGTGCGACCCTCGTCCGGGAATGGATCGCCGCCGAGGCGGGCGACCACGGGTCGACCTTTTCCGGCGGGCCCGTCGTGTCGGCGGCCGCCGGCGCGACGCTCGACGCCATCGAGCGCGAGGGACTTCCGGCCCACGCCGCCGACGTCGGCGACTACCTCGTCTCCGGGCTGTGCGAGACGCTCGGCGACGCGGTCCGGGAGGTCCGCGGCGAGGGGCTGTTGGTCGGCGTCGAGGTCAAGCGGGGCGCCAACCCGGTGCTGCGGGACCTCGCCATGGAGCACCGCATCCTCGCGCTGCCGGCGGGCCGCAGCGTCGTCCGGCTGCTGCCGCCGCTGACCGTCGAGTGCGAGCACGCCGACCGGGTGATCGACGCGCTGGAGGCGATCGTGGTGTGAGCGACCCCCGCGAGGACGGGACCGTGCCCGGCGAGGACGTCCCGGCCGACGACGAGGCGCGCGACCTGCTGGAAACCCTGGTGTCGATCCCCTCGCCCACGGGCGAGGAGGCCGAGTGTGCCGCGGCGCTTGTCGCGTTCCTCGAGGCCCACGGCCGGGAGGTCTACCGCGACGAGGTCGGCAACGTCCGGGCCCCGGCGGACGACGCGGTCCTGTTCACCTCGCACGTCGACACCGTGCCCGGGGAGGGCGGTGGCCGCCGTCCGGACGGGCGTCTCCTTCGCCGGCGTCGTCGGCGAGGAGACGACCTCCCGCGGCGCCCGCCACCTCGTTGCGGACCGCGAGCCCCCGGACGCGCTGGTGAACGGCGAGCCGTCCGGCTGGGACGCCGTCACGCTCGGCTACCGCGGCATCCTCCAGGGCACCTACGTCGCGACCTCCGAGTCCGGCCACACCTCCCGGCCCGAGAACAACGCCATCCAGGACGCCATCGCGTGGTGGGCGGCCGTCGAGGACCGGTTTTCGACGGACGGTGACGGACCGGTGTTCGAGCAGGTGACGCCGAAGCCGGTCGCGATCGAGGGCGGCGTCGGCGACGACGGCCTCGCGGTCGAGGCTTCCCTCGAGGTGCAGCTCCGCGTGCCGCCGGGGCGCACCACCGAGGCGGTCCGGGAGCTGGCCGACGGCGAACTCGACGCCGGTACTGTTAGGTGGACGGACGCGGTGGAGCCGACGATGCAGCGCCCGAAGAGCCCGGTCGCGCGGGCGTTCCGCGCCGCCGTCCGCGAACGGGGCGGCGAGCCGCGGCAGCTCCGGAAGACCGGCACGGCCGACACGAACGTCTACGCCGGCGCGTGGGACTGCCCGATGGCGACCTACGGCCCCGGCGACGCCTCGCTGGACCACGCGCCCGACGAGCGGCTCCCCCTCGCCGATCTGGACCGGGCCGTCGCGGTGCTGGAAGCCGTCGGGGAGGCTCTCTCGTGACCGCGAACTTCCTGACCATCGACGACCTCACCGCAGCGGAACTGAAAGCGGTCCTGGACCGCGCCGAGCGGTACAAGCGCGAGGGGCCGCCGCCGGCGCTCGAGGGCGGGACGCTGGCGATGATCTTCGAGAAGCCCTCCACGCGCACCCGCGTGTCCTTCGAGACCGGCGCGACCCGGCTCGGCGGCCACGCCGTCTTCCTCGGGCCCGACGACATCCACCTCGGCCACGGCGAGCCGATCCGGGACACCGCCCGGGCGGTCTCGCGGTACGTCGACGTCATCATGGCGCGGCTCTTCGACCACGCCGACCTCGAGGAACTCGGACGGTATGCGACCGTCCCCGTGGTCAACGGCCTCACCGACGACGCCCATCCCTGCCAGACGCTCGCGGACCTCCTGACGATCCGGGAACGGGTCGGCGGCTTCGACGCTGACGTCGCGTGGGTCGGCGACGCGAACAACGTCTGCCGGTCGCTCGTGCTCGGCGCGGCCCTCGTCGACCTGGAGGTGACGGTCGCCACCCCGCCGGCGTTCACAGTCGAGGAGGCCGTGCTGGACCGGGCGGCCGACCTCGGCCGGGCGCCCGAGACCACGACGGACCCCGCGGCCGCGATCGACGGCGCCGACGTCGTCTACACCGACGTCTGGGTAAGCATGGGCGAGGCGGCCGACCGCGAGCGGAAGCTCGCGGCGTTCGAGGCGGCCGGCTTCCGGCTGACCGAGGCCCTGCTGGATGACCAGTACGTGATGCACTGTCTGCCGGCCCACCGCGGCGAGGAGATCACCGACGCCGTCATCGAGTCCGACCGCGCGGTCGTCTGGGAGCAGGCCGAAAACCGGCTCCACGCCCAGAACGCGCTGCTCGCACACTTGCTCGAGGGCTGACCCCTCGCCCGTCGGGTCGGCGTCCGGCGACGCCGACCCCCCGGTTTCGGGAGGCTTTATCGACCGCCGGCCCGGACGTGGGGTATGGACCCCGACCCGGATCCGTCCCGGTTCCGCGACCTGATGCTCGACGCGGAGCCGGGCTTCGAGGAGGTCCTCCGGTGCGTGTTCGGCATCCAGGCCCACGAGGCGCGGCTCTACCTGGTGTTGCTCGACGCACCGGACAGCACCGTCGCGGAGCTGGCCGAGCGGGTCGACCGCGACCGCAGCAACGTCAACCGCGGGCTGTCGACCCTTCGGGAGAAGGGCCTCGCCGACCGACAGCGGCGGCTGCTCGACAGCGGCGGCCACGTCTACCAGTACCGGGCCACGCCGCCCGACCAGGCCCGCGAGTTGATGCACGAGACCCTCGAGGAGTGGTCGGCCTACGTCCACGAGCGCATCGAGGAGTTCCCGGCGTCGTAGCGTCAGACCAGCGCGTCGAGGTCCACGGCGCCCCGCGACTGGATCCACGCCGTCGGCTCTTCGGTGTCGTAGATCACCGTCTCGCCGTTCGGGAGCCGGAGGTCGGCACAGCGACTGCTCGTCGGGTCCGGTCCGTCGGTTTCGTTCCGCGGTGGCGCTATGTTAAATGTTACCAATAGTCAGCCGTGCGTCTGACGCGTGGGGACGCATGACCCGTATACGCATGCCATTGGTCGTGTCAGCGAGCGAGCGGGTTCGCCAGACGAGCAGGGCGCAGCGACCACCGTCCAGTGGTCGATGCCTGACTCCCGGGTCGGCGGTCCACCGCGGCGAACCTCGACCGGCCACAGGGCGCGGGGCAAGGATGGTCGGCGGGGACCACCCCACTTTTGCCGGCGGGCCGCCAGCCTCCCCCAATGCCCGAGGGGACGCCACAGGGGGCGCCGTCCGTGCCGGCCGTCGCCACCGACGGGGTGTGGCTGCGCTGCATCGAGTGCAGCCACGACCACCCGCCCTTCAAGTCGGCGGTGTACACCTGCCGGCAGTGCGGCGCGCTCTTGGAGGTCCGCTATGCGACCTACCCCTCGTTCGACGACTTCGAGGGTGACGGCGTCTGGCGGTACGCGGCCGCGTTACCGTTCGCGGACGGCGGACCGCCCGGCGCCCCGAACGGAGGCGGCGATGCCGCCGGAGTGGTCTCACTGCCGGAGGGTGCCACGCCGCTGTACCGCGTGCCGCGGCTGGAGGACTCCGTCGGCGTCCGCAGCCTCCGGGTCAAACACGAGGGGATGAACCCGACCGGCTCGTTCAAGGACCGCGGGATGACCGTCGGCGTCCGCGTGGCCCGGGAGATTGGCGTCGACCGGCTGGCGTGTGCCTCCACGGGCAACACGTCGGCGGCGCTATCGGCCTACGGTGCCCGCGCCGGGCTGGAGACGCTGGTCCTGTTGCCCGCCGGGAAGGTCGCCGCCGGAAAGGTCGCCCAGGCCCGCCTCCACAACGCCCGCACTCTCGAGGTGGACGGCAACTTCGACGACTGCCTCGACGTCGTCCGGGCGCTGACCGACCGCGGCGAGGCCCGCCCTCTACAAGTGCTTCCGGGAGCTGGTCGCGGCCGGCGAACTCACGGCCGAGGAGGCGCCGGCGCTTACCGGCGTCCAGGCGGAGGGCGCCGCCCCGGTCGTCGAGGCGGTCGAGTCCGGCGCCGGGGAGGTCCGGCGGTGGGACGACGTCGAGACCGTGGCCACCGCCATCCGCATCGGGAACCCGGTGAACGCCCCGAAGGCGCTGCCCGGCATCCGGGAGACCGGCGGCACCGCCGTCGCCGTCCCGGACGCGGCGATCACCGACGCCCAGCGCGCGCTGGCCGCCGAGGGCATCGGCGTCGAACCCGCCTCGGCGGCCTCGCTGGCAGGGCTGCGGATGCTCCGGGCCGAGAGCATGGTCGACGACGACGAGGACGTGGTCTGTCTCACGACGGGCCACCTGCTAAAGGACCCCGAGGCCGCCGCGGCGGCCGGCCGCGACCCCGAACCCGTCCCGGCCGACGTCGACGCCGTGCTGGCCCACCTCGCCGGCGAGACCATCGAGACGGACGACGGCGGGCTCCTGGCCCGACTCATCGACCGGCTGTCGCCGGGGTCGTAGTCGGCTCGACGGCCCGGCCCGTCTCCCCGGTGGCGCCGTCCCGCCGGGCGGCAGTGCCGACCGGCTGGCACCCGTCGTGGGGTGCGAAACGCAGGGGGTCGTCTCCGGCGACCGGCCCGCGGTCGCCGCACGGCCGCCCCGCGTGACGGCTCGAGTCCCGGGGATGGGATACAGCCGCCGGACGCGACGGCCGCCGACCCACGAGTCGGTGGGGTCGCCCGATCAGGCCAGTGCGCTGGGTCGGGTCCCTTGTGCTCGATGGGGTCCCTGTGCTCGATCAGGCAACCGCGCCCGAGGCGGCAGCGACGTCGCCCAGCATGACCTTCGTGGTGACCTCGCCGGCCGGAACCTCGAGGTCGTGACTGCCGAACGTCGTCGCCAGCGTGAGCGTCGCCGGCCCGTCGCTTTCGACCTCGAGGGTGACCTCGTCGTCGACGTCGAGGCCCGCCTCCTCCACCCAGACGGTGACCGACTCGACGCCCTCCAGGCGGACCGCCAGCCGGTTGTCGGGCGCGGTCCGGGCGTCGATCGGCGGCGTCTCCCACTGGACGCCGCGGCTCAGGTGGCGGCGGGGCTCCCGGCCGTACTCCGTGAACGGGCCGACCTCCGGCGGGGCGTACCCCTCGGCGTACGAGATGGCGTCGACGAGCCCGGAGTTGCGGTCCTCGCTGGTGGCGATGTCGGAGACCCAGTAGGCGCCGTCGTGGACCAGATCGACCTCGGGGTGGTCGAGTTCCGGCAGGTGGCGGTAGGTCACCCGCCGGGGGTTCCTGATGACCTTGGTCCGGGCGACGAACTCGGGGATGCCGGTCCAGCGGTCCCGGATGCCGAACGAGAGGTGGGTCTCGGCCGGGAAGACGTCGAACTGGTGGCGGTAGCCGTGCCGCTTCAGCCGCCGGGCGTAGTTGTCCGGGGAGATGACGGGGACCACGGGGTCGCCGAGGCCGCTCCAGACGAGCATCGGGACGTGCCGGAGGTTCTCGGATATCTCCAGGGCGCTGGACGGGCGTTCCGTGAAGACGTTGAGGAGCCGGCCGCCGCCGTCGCCGCCGAAGAGCGTCGTCGTCACCGACGGCGGCGAGCGCAGGAGGCCGCCGGTGAGGCCCTCGAGGGGGTCCTCGGTCGGCGGGCCGACCACGGAAAAGCCGCGGCCGAAGAGGTCGGGACACTGGGCGGCGAGCACGCAGGCGCCGAACCCGCCCATCGAGTAGCCGCCCAGCGTCACCCGGCTCCGGTCGACGTCGATGCGGCCCTCGAGGTCGCGCCAGGCCTCGAAGACGTCGAGTTCGGCCTCGCGCTTGTACCAGCGGCCGGGCCCGCGGGCCTGCGGCATCAGGACGACGGCGTCGTTCGGCTCGCTGATCTGCGTGATGAGGTTCGGCGTGTACACCGGGTACTGGGTGTACGAACAGGAAAGCGAGTGCAACAGCACGACCATCGGCGCGGGCTCGTCGAGGTCCGCCGGGACGTAGGCGCTGTACGGCTGGATGCGGCCCTCGAGGACGTCGTGGTCGGGGTCGACGCCCTCGCCGAGGTAGTACCGCGAGGGGTACAGAAGCGAGACGATGCCGGCGTCGGGCGTGTGCTGCTCCGTGACGCCCGCCTCGAGCTTACCGAAGTCGATATCGGCGCCGAACCGCGAGACGTCGCGGTCGGCGAGGGCGGTCGCCTGGGCGTGCTCGCGCCAGTTGCCCTCGCCGAGCACCCGGGGCGACCGGTCGAGCACCTGCTCCACCAGCGTGTGGCCGACGCCGGTGACGTCGAGGAGGTCGAACAGGCCGCGACCGATGTCGACCGGGCCGAGGTTCCGGTCGTAGGGCTCGTCGAACCGGAACCCGACGTTGAACACCGGCGGGACGTCCAGGTCCGCGTTCGCGCCGCCGGGGTGGGTCTCGGTCGGCTCCTCGCCGACCTGCTTGAAGCCGCCGCCCGTCCGGTCCCGGAGGCCGACGGCGACGTAGTGGCGCCACGTCGCCTCGCCGGGCTCCAGCGGCACCTCGACTTCGAGCTGGTTCCGGCGGACATTGACCGTGAGGCGGTCCTCTCCGAGGGGCTCGCCGTCGAGTTCGGCGCCGGTGCCCCAGGTGACGATGCGGTGGTCGACGGGGGCACCGAGGTCGCCCAGGCCGTACCCCCAGTCCGTCCGGCGGCCCGCCCCGGTCTCGAGGTCGGGGTCGGACTCGGTGTCGATGCCGATGGCGACGGCCGCGGCGTCCGGCTCCAGCATCGTGTTGAGCGTTACCCGGTAGGCGATGCCGTCGTCCGTCGGGCGGGCGCGGAACTCGAGCAGGTCGGCGGCGTTGTACCCGTAGCGGTCCGGGTCGTTCGGGTAGTGGTAGTCGCCGGTGGGCTGGGAGAGCACGCCGCCCAGCGACCGCGCGTTCGTCGGCGCGCTGGACACCCACGACCGGACGTCGGCGCCGCGGTCGTCGTAGACGAAGTCCTGGTAGAGGTACTCGCCGTCGACGTAGGCGTCACACCCCGACACGAGGAGGGGCTCGGCGTCCCACCCCGGCCCGTTCTCCAGTTGGGGCGGCGTGGGGTTGTCGCCGTACAGCGCGTCCGGTCCCGGCCGGGGGGGTCGCTCCGCTCCGGCCCTGTCGGCGACGTCCCCGGGCACGGCATCGGCGACGTCGTCGGGCGCTCCTTCAGCCACGGGCACCCCGTCAGCGACCTCGTCGGCCGCTGCTACGGCGTCGTCCACCGGCGCCACGTCGGCAACCTCCTCGGACGCGCCGGCGGCGACCTCTTCGGACGCGCCCTCGTCCTTCGACATACCGCTATGACCCCCTTCGCGACGGAAGGCCGTTGACCCGGTCCACGCAGGGAGGTTTATGAGTGACCATCGTCAGCGACCTGGCGGGTTCGGTCGAGCGATACCGCCGCATAGCGGGCAGTCACGGTTAAACACACCGGTCGACCCAGACCCCAGGGGGTCGTGATGCACCACCGCCAGTGGTGCAGCTCCGGCGTGGGCCGCGTGAACCGATGCCGTGGTGGTCGTCGAACGGGGAACCGTCAGTCTCGCGCCTCCGGGTCGACAAGCGGCCCGATCACGTGCGTCGCGTGGCCGGCCTCGACGTCGAGGTCGTGTGCCTCGCCGCCGCCAAGGAGCGTCAGCGTCGCCGCGACGTCGCAGTCGACCTCGACGGCGAGTTCCGCGGCGGGGTCCAGCCCGGCGGCCTCCAGCCACACCGTCGCCGCCTCGACGCCGGCCAGCTCGATCCGGAGGGCGTTGTCGGGGCCGGCGGGTTCCCCCGTCGGGGCGACCCACTCGACGCCCCGGCCGGTGTAGGCGAGCGGTCGGGTCCCGGTCGTGGTGTAGGCCTCCGGGCTGGGGTCGGCGTAACCGTCGGCGAGCGACGTGGCGTCCACGAGCCCGCTGTCGGCCGCCTCGGCCGTGCGGACGTCGGTGATCCAGTAGGCCGAGTCGTGGTAGACGTCCAGCTCGGGGTAGTCGAACTCGGGGACGTGCCGGAACGTCACCCGCGCCGGCGACTCGGGCGTGTCGCACTCGGCGAGGTAGGCGGGGCCGCGCTCCCAGCGGTCCTGCAGCGCGAGGAAGAAGTGGTCGGCGGCGGGGAAGACGTCGATCTGGTGGCGGTAGCCGTGGTTCCGGAGCCTGCTCGCGTAGTTCGTCGGGCCGAGCAGCGGCACCAGGGGGTCCGTCCCGCCGTGCCACAGGAGCGTCGGGACGTGCCGGAGGTTGTCCGTGAGCCGGAGGGCGTTCTCCGGCTCCTCGGTGAAGATGGAGAACAGCCGGCCGCCCTCCTCGCCGCCGAGCAGATCCTCCATCAGGATCTCTGGCGTCGCCAGCAGGTTGCTCGTCGGGCCCTCGAGGGGGTCCTCCGCCGGCGGGCCGACGACGGCGAAACAGCGGCCGAAACAGTCCGGGTGCTTTGTCGCCATGATGATGGCGCCGAACCCGCCCATCGAGTACCCCGTAACCGTCACCGTCGAGCGGTCGACGTCGATCCGCGTCTCGAGGTCCCGCCAGGCCTCGAAGACGTCGAGTTCGGCCCGGCGCTTGTACCAGATGCCGGGGCCGCGGGTCTGCGGCATGAACACGACGCCGCCGGTCGCCTCGGCCAGCGCCTCGACGTAGCCCCGCATCCAGGCGGCGTACTGGGTGTAGCAGTTCCCCAGCGAGTGTAGCGCCGTCACCATCGGGACGGCGCCCGCCTCGAGGTCGACCTCCTCGGGCACGTAGACGCCGTACGGCTGGATGCGACCGAGGAGGACGTTCGCCTGGGTGTCGACGCCCGCCCCGAACTCGTGCCGGGAGGGGTAGAGGTACGTGACGAACCCCGACTCGGGGAGGTTCCGGTCGACGACGCCCGCCCGGAGGCGGTCGAAGTCGACGTCGGCGTGGAACCGCGAGATGTCGCGCTCGGCGAGCGCGGTCGCCTGGGCGTGGTCCTGCCAGTTGCCGACCCCGAGGACGCGGGGAACGCCCTCGACGTCGCCGAGCAGCCAGAACCGGTCGAGTTCGGTCAGAAGCTCCGACAGGCCGGTGGCCTCGAAGGGGTCGAACGGGCTGCCGAGGGGGTTCAACAGGTCCAGGGGGTCCTCCAGCTGTTCGAGGAGGTTCGCCGTCCGGCCGAACCGCTGGAGGGTCTCGAAGGGGTCGTCCAGCTCCGCGAGCACCTCCCCCGGGGCGTTCGCGAGCACCGTCGCCAGCCGCGGGAGGAGGGTGTCCAGGTCGACGTTGCGCTCCATTGGCTCCTGGTCCGGCGACCGGAACCCGACGTCGAACACCGGCGGCGCCGGCCGACCCGGCTTGCGGCCGCCGGGTGTGTCGTCGTTGGCGTCGACGGCGATCTCACGGAACGCCTCCGCGTCGTCGTCCCGGAGGCCGACGGCGATGTAGTGCCGCCACGTCGCCTCGCCGGGTTCCAGCGGCACCTCGACCTCGAGCTGGTTCCGGCGGACGTCGACGTTTACGCGTTCGTCGGGTAGGGGGTCGTCGTCGAGTTCGGCGCCGGTGCCCCAGGTGACGATGCGGTGGTCGACGGGGGCGCTCAGGTCGCCGAGGCCGTACCCCCAGTCCGTTCGCCGGTCGCCGCTTTCGTCGTCCGGGTCCCGCCGGGTGTCGACGCCGATGGCGACGGCGGCGGCATCGGGTTCGAGCATCGTGTTCAGCGTGATCCGGTAGGCGACGCCCTCGTCGGTCGGACGGGCGCGGAACTCCAGCAGGTCGGCGGCATTGTACCCGTAGCGGTCCGGGTCGCTCGGGTACCGGTAGTCGCCCGTCGCCCGCGAGTAGAAGCCGCCCATCGTGTGACCCTCCGGGTTCCCGTCGAACACCGAGCGGGTGTCGGCGCCGTGGTCATCGTAGACGAAGTCCTGGTAGAGGAACTCCCCGTCGACGTGCCCCCGGCCGCCGGCCACGAGCAGGGGGTCGGCGTCCCAGCCGAACCCGTTCTCCAGTTGCGGCGGCGTGGGGTTGTCGCCGTACAGCGCGTCGGGCCCGGGCCGGGGCCGCGACCGCTCGGCCGCGTCGGGGTCTGCCTCGGTCGGCTCGTCGCTCATGGCCCCACGGTCGGCACGGACCACGAAAGGCGTTCCCCCCGCGCATGTGGGCAATGTTCAGTTTACGCGTGGAGTAATCCTCGGGTGGACGCAAGCCCCCGGCTCCTGGGGTCCGGCGGCTCACGGCTCGCGTCGCTCGCGGGTCGCTGTCGCTCCCCGCTCGCCACATCGAGGCGCTCCCTGCGGTTGCGCCTCGCGCTCGCCGTTCGCCCGTCCGGCGGCCCTCCCTGCGGTCGGGCCGCCCGCTCGCTGCGCGCTTCGCTCACTGCTCGCGGCGTCGCCGCTCGCCCATTCGGCGGCGCTCCCGTTGGTCGCGCCGCCTGTTCGCTCCAGTGCTTGTTCCGCTGGACTCGCGTCGCTCGTCCAGCGAAGTTCGCCTCGCGTCGCTCGCCTCACCGTCGCCGGCCGTCCCCGAGAAACCGGCCCCTTGCGCAGTCCCGCCCGATGAAGTTCTCTGAGAGGCCGACTGGGGCCCTGCGCCCGGTGAGTCGATGTGTCAGACGAACGGCATCCTAACCTGAACAGGGCCCGCACCGGCACCCCTTCGTATCGGTCGGGTGCCCGGAGGACGACTCCGGCGGTATGCGTCCCGACTTCCGTGGCCGGGTGTCCGGCCGGCAGGCCTCCCCACCCCAGGCCTCACCCACGATCCCGTTCGACGGCCGTCTGACGGCGCCTGCGCCGATGTGACGTGTGTCTGACTGACTCTTTTGGGACGCCGTCACACACGTGTAGCCATGGCATCCGCATCGACTGATCCGGTTGCGGCCGACGCCGCGACGCGGGAGCTGGAGGCCGAACTCCGGCGCAGCGAGCGCCGCCGCGAGGCGGACGAGCGCCGGCTCGAGGACGCAAAGCGCGGCCGGTCGCCCTCCCACCGTGGCGGCCTGTGGGCGACGCTCACGGCCTGGTTCTGAGACGGCCGGACAGGCGTTCGTGAAGATCCGAATCGGTCCCGGTCCATCTGTCCGGGCGAACGTGCCGGGAGACCGGGCCGTCGATTCGAGGATTCACGTCCGGCAGGAGGAGGAGTGACACTCGACACTCCCCGGGGGGGTTCCTCACGCTCTGGGGCTTCCCGCACGGACGCTCCACCGGAGCTACCCGTTCAGGCTGACGTACTTCGTCTCGATGATCCGGTCGTCGGCCTCCAGTTCCCCCAGGGCGGCCTCGGGGACCTCCTGGTCGACGTTGTACACGGTCAGCGCCTCGCCGCCGATGGTCTCGCGGGCGTTGAACATCGCGGCGATGTTGACGTCGTGGGCGCCCATCACGGAGCCGATGAGGCCGATGACGCCGGGCTCGTCGGTGTTCCGGGTGAGCATCATCCGGCCGCCGGGGATGGCGTCAACCCGGTAGCCGTCGATGCGGACGATGCGGGCGTCGTCGTCGGCGTACAGCGTCCCGCAGACGCCGACGTCCGTCTCGCCGTCGCTGACGGTGACGGTGACCAGCGACTGGAAGTCCTCGGCCCGCCGGCGCTTCGTCTCGGAGACGCCGATGCCGCGCTCCTCGGCGATGCGCGGGGCGTTGACGGCGTTGACCTGCCACTCCAGCGGGCGGAACACGCCCTTCAGCGCCGACGCGGTGACCAGGTCGACGTCCTCCTCGGCGATGTCGCCCTCGTAGACCACCTCGACGGACTCCAACCGGCTGTCCACGAGCTGGACTGCGATGTTGCCCGCCGTCTCCGCGAGGTGGACGTACGGCTCCACGCGGGGGAACGCCGACTCGTCGATCGACGGGGCGTTCAGGGCGTTCGCCACCGGCTCGCCGCGGAACGCAGCGACGACCTGCCGGGCGGTCGAGGTGGCGACGTTCTCCTGGGCGGCCGCCGTCGCGGCGCCGAGGTGCGGTGTGACGACGACGTCCTCGACGTCGAGGAGGGGACTGTCGGTCGGCAGCGGCTCCTCGCCGAACACGTCGACGGCGGCGCCCTCGAGGACGCCGTCGGCGACGGCCGCCGCGAGCGCCGCCTCGTCGACGATGCCGCCGCGCGCGCAGTTGACCAGGTAGCCGCCCGCCATCGCCGCGAGTTCGGCCTCGCCAATGAGGTCCTCCGTCTCGGGCGTCAGCGGCGTGTGGATGGTGAGCACGTCGGCGCGGTCTAAGACGGCCTCGAGGTCGGCGAGTTCGGCGCCGAGCTGGTCGGCCCGCTCCTCCGAGATGTAGGGGTCGTAGGCGACGGGCTCCATGCCCAGGGAGTCGAGCTTCTTGGCGACCTCCTGGCCGACGCGGCCGAGGCCGACGACGCCGAGGGTCTTGCCCTTCAGCTCCGTGCCGAGGAACGCCCCCTTCGCCCACTCGCCGCCCGTCAGCCGGTCGTGGGCCTGCGGGATGGAGCGGGCGGTGGCGAACGTCATGGCGACGGTGTGCTCGGCGGCGGCGCGGACGTTGCCCTCCGGGGCGTTGGCGACGACGACGCCCGCGTCGGTCGCGGCGTCGACGTCGATGTTGTCGACGCCGATGCCGGCCCGGCCGACGATGACGAGGTCCTCGGCGGCCTCGAGCACCTCGCGGGTGACCTCCGTCCCGGAGCGGACGACCAGCGCGTTCGCGTCGGCGACTGCCGAACGGAGGGCGTCGCCCTCGGCCTCGAACTCCGTGACGACCTCGTGGCCGGCCTCCCGCAAGAGCGCCATGCCGGCCTCCGAGATGGGGTCCGTGACGAGTACCTTCATGCGCCTACCTCCCGACGGGCGGCCATAACGCTTTCCTCATCGCCGGGTTTCGCCGC
>PXRI01000028.1:0-23559 GCA_003021005.1 Halobacteriales archaeon QS_1_69_70
GATTTCGGTCAGCCGCTTGAGACCTCCTTCCGCTGCGACCATCGAGTTCGGAGGGACACAGTTCGGCATGAACGAGAGCCGCTCCATCTGCTCTCGGAATTCGGCGGCCATCGTCTCGACGTGCTCGCGGACCTCGCTCGGGAGTTCCGGGACGAGCGTCTCGTATGCGAACTTGTTGACGTTGTGGGCGGACAGCTTGGTTTCGGCATCCGCGTCCGCCGTCACGCCCTTCCCGAACACCTCCGCGGCGAGCTCGTCCCGCCGGGGGTGGTCGGGTTTCAGCTGGTCCGGCCGGACCGTGATCTCGTGGCCCTGCGTGTCCGCCTCGAAGACGGCCTCGGCGAGCGCGATGTTCCTGGCGACGCGCTCGAAGAGGTCCTCCTGTTCCTCGATGAGGTCGCCGTCGGCGTTCTTCCGGAGGTACCGCGCGGGGAGGATATTGTGATAGGCGTTGCCGGTCAGCCGATCCGCCAGGGTGTCGCCCTCGGTCCGTTTGACCGGGAGCGTGGTCTCGTCCACGGAGGGGTCGGCCCCGGACATTACGGGGCCCTCCGCGGCGCAGTGATGTCGAAACCTGTAGCTGTGCGTGTGCGTGTGCGCGTGTGACGTGATGACTGACTCATCTATCGACTGGTCGGTGGTGCGGCGACGCCGAGTGTCCCGTCGGCGTCAGCGGGTTCTTGTCCGATCGGCGATACGGTCCGGGGGCACTGGTGTGGTTCGGGCGGGCGGATGAATGTGCGCGTGCCCCAGCGCGTACGGACTGTTGGATTCGGGGGCAGTCCCATAAGCGTGGCCAGACCGAACTGAAAGTGAAACGCGTGTCGACGAAACCGCACGACTGCGGCCGGAAATCCATCGGAAACGATCGGGGCTTCGGCGGGTGCCGATAGGCGACGGTGCCCCGGCCGTCGTCCCATCCGAACGGGCCGAGACGGTGTCCGGTGGCGAGGGCCGACCACGAGAGAGACGCCACGGGAAACATGCGGTAGACCCGCAGACCCATCAGTTTCGTTATGTACGTGTTGCGGCCGGTGACGCGGGCGTGGCAGCGATGATGACCAGCCGACCGCTGCGGGCCTGCGACCGCCGACCACCGAGCGAGTCGACCGGCCGAGCCGGCCGGACGAATCGACCCGCGGCGACCGCCCGCCGGCCGCTCGGGGTGTCGACGCCCAGGCCATCGCCGGCCCCGCGGCCGACTCACGCCCGAACCCGGGCGAGGAAGTTCGCGATGACCTCGTGGCCGACGCCGGTGAGCACGGATTCGGGGTGGAACTGGACGCACGCGATGGGGTACTCCCGGTGGCGGACGCCCATCACCAGGTCGGCGCCGCCGTCGCCGGTGGTGGCCGAGACCTCGAAGCAGTCCGGGACGGCGACGGCGACGAGCGAGTGGTAGCGGCCGGCCTGAAACCCCTGCTCGAGACCGTCGAAGACCCCGCGGCCGTCGTGCTCGACCGGGTGGGCCTTGCCGTGGACCGGCTCGGGGGCCCGGTCGACGGTGCCGCCGTAGGCGTACACGGCCGCCTCTAGGCCGAGACAGACCCCGAGAGTGGGCACCTCACGACTCAGGGTCCGGAGCACGTCGGTCGTCACGCCGACATCCCGGTCGTTCTTCGGATGACCCGGGCCCGGCGAGATGACGACACCGTCCGGGTCGGTCGCCCGCACGTCCTCGACCGAGGCGGTGTTCCGCAGCACCTCGACATCGGTGTCGTCGTGCTGGCTGACGTACTCGACGAGGTTGTAGGTGAAGGAGTCGAAGTTGTCGACGACGAGGACCCGGATCACGGGCCGCCCCCGCCGGCGTCGACCGGCGCCTGCTGCCCCCCGATGCGGGACAGCGCCGCGAGCACCCCCTCCATCTTCCGCTCGGTCTCGCGGAACTCGCCGGCCGGGTCCGAATCGGCGACGATGCCCGCCCCGGCGCGGACGGTGACCCGGTCGGTGCCGGCGACGCCGCGGCCCCGCTTGACGGTCGCCGTCCGGATGACGATGGCGAAGTCGGCGTCCCCGGTCCAGGCGTAGTAGCCCACGCCGCCGCCGTACAGCCCCCGGGCGTCGGCCTCCAGGTCGTCGATGATCTCCATCGCGCGGCGCTTGGGGGCGCCCGACAGCGTCCCGGCCGGAAACGCCGCCCGGGTCGCGTCGAAGGCGTCGCGGTCCGCGCGCAGCCGGCCGGTGACGGTGGACTCGATGTGCTGGACGTGGCTGTACTTCAGGACGTTCATGAACTCCTCGACGCGGACGCTGCCGGGCTGGCTGACGCGGCGGACGTCGTTGCGCGCGAGGTCGACGAGCATCGTGTGTTCGGCGCGCTCCTTCTCGTCGGCGAGCATCTCGCCGGCCAGCCGCCGGTCCTCCACGGGGCTCGCCCCGCGGTCGCAGGTCCCCGCGATGGGGTTCATCACCAGCTCCCGGCCGCGGACGGACACGAGCGTCTCCGGGGATGCGCCGACGACGACCAGGTCGTCGTAATCCAGCACGTACATGTACGGCGACGGGTTGACGTCCCGCAGTGCCGCGTACAGCGCCAGCGGGTCGACGTCGCCGTCGAGTTCCCGCGACCGGGAGACGACCCCCTGGTAGACGTCGCCGTCCAGCACGTGCTCTTTGGCCCGTCGGACGGCGGCCTCGTACTCCTTTCGGGGTGCGGCCCGGTCGGTGACCGTCCTGAACCCGCCGGTATCCGGCGCCGCCGCGTCCGACACCAGGGTCCGGACGCGGTCGCGTTCGGCCACGAGGCGGTCGTAGACCGCGTCGGGGTCGTCGGCCTCGCGGACGACCGGCGTGAACACGAGCGAGAGGCTCCCGGCGGCCTCGTCGAACACCAGCGTCTTCGTCGAGAGGACGAACTGGGCGTCCGGCACCCGGGCGTCGGGCCGATCGCGGCCGACGGCCTCGAGCCACAGGTCGTAGACGGCGTCGTACGCGAGGAAGCCGACCAGCCCGCCATGCAGCCGTTGGCGGTCCGTCTCCGGGAAGTTCCGGCGCGGGACGTCCGGGAGCGTGGCCCGCAGCGCGTCCAGGGTGTCGCCGCCGTTCGTGGTCACGAGCCCCTCGTAGCGGTCCTCCAGCACCGCCACGGTCGCCACGCCGTCCTCGACGGTCACGACGGCGGCGGGGTCGTAGCCCACGAAGGAGTACCGGGCGTGGCGGTCGGCGCCGCGGCCGGCGGTAAAGGCGCCGTCCGGGTCGCTGGAGGCGACCTTCTCGGCGCTCTCGAGCAGGAAGGCGTAGGCGTCGTCGTCCGCCCCGGTCAGCGCCGCGTACGCCGCGAGCGGCTCCGGGTCGGCCTCGAGGTCGGCGACGGCCCGGACCACCGCCGGGCCGTCACCGGCGTGCTCGCGGAACGCCTCGCGACCGATCACGGCCGTCCCCCCGCCGCCCGGACGAACGCCGCGACGGCCGCCGGGTCCTTCCGGCCCGGGTCGGCCTCGACGCCGCTGGCGACGTCGACGGCGTAGGGGTCGACGGACTCGACGGCCCGTGCGACATTGTCCGGCGTCAGTCCGCCGGCCAGCACGATGGGCGAGGCGAGGGCCTCGACCAGCTCCCGCGTCGCGGTCCAGTCGTGGGGCTCGCCGGTGCCGCCCGCGCCCGCCTCGTCCAACGAATCGACGACCAGGGCGTCGGCGACGGTATCGTGGTCGGCCGCCCCGGCGGGGGTGACGGCGGCCATCACGTCGCCGCTGACGTTCGCCGAGAGGTACGCGAGGTCGCCGGCCGTGAGGTCGCCGTGGACCTGGAGGACGTCCGGCTGGACCCGTCCGGCCAGGTCGACGGCGGCGTCCGGCGTCGCCGGCATCGTCACCAGGACGGTCGTGATGAACGGGGGAGCAGCGCGCGACAGCTCGACGGCCGTCTCGGACGGTATCTCCCGGGGCGTCGCCGTCTGGACGTCGCATATCAGGCCGACGGCGTCGGCCCCGGCCGAGACGGTCGCCTCGAGATCCTCGCGGGCGGTGAGGCCACAGACCTTGACCCGGGTCATGGGTCGAACTCGCAGAGTGCGTCGAGCCGGGCCCGGGCGGCCCCGGAGTCGATGGACGCCCGGGCGGCGTCGACACCGGCCGCGAGGCTGTCGGCCTCGCCCGCGACGTAGACCGCCGCGCCGGCGTTCGCCAGCACGATGTCGCGTTTGGCGCCGCCGACGTCGCCGTCGAGGATGCCGCGCACGTCGGCGGCGTTCTCCGCGGGCGTGCCGCCGGCGACGGCGGCCAGGTCGTGGGTCTCGACGCCGAGATCCGCGGGCGTGACCGTGTACTCCGTGACCGACGCGCCCTCGACCTCCGCGACGGTGGAGGCCCCGTGGACGCCGAACTCGTCGAGGCCGGCGCCGTGGACGACGATTGCCCGGTCGAGTGTCATCCGGGAGAGCGCCTCGGCCACGAGCGGCACCAGGTCGGGGTCGTAGACGCCGACGACCTGGGCGTCGGCGCCCGCCGGGTTGGTGAGCGGGCCGAGCACGTTGAAGATGGTCCGCACGCCGAGTTCCCTCCGGGGACCGATGACGGCCTTCATCGCCGGATGGAACACCGGCGCGAGCATGAAGCCGATGTCGCGCTCCTCGATGCAGCGCTCGACGGCCGGCGGGTCGGCGTCGATTGCGACGCCGAGTTCCTCGAGCACGTCGGCGCTGCCGGACGGGGAGGACACCGAGTAGTTGCCGTGCTTGGCGACGGGGACGCCGGCGCCGCTGACGACGAACGCGCTCGTCGTGGAGACGTTGATGGTGTCGTGGCCGTCACCGCCGGTGCCGCAGGTGTCGACCAGCGGGGCCCGGTCGGGCTCTATGGTCCGGGCCGCCGCCCGCATCCCCCGGGCGAACTCGAATAGGGCCGTCGACGCCGCGCGGGCCTCCGCCGTCGTCAGGTCCCGGCCCGCCGCGACGCGCTCGATGTACGCCTCCATACTGAACACCAATGACCAATTCTGTCTTATGATGTACAAACAAGTACACCATGTTAAGGCTGTCGTTCGGCAGCGCCGGCCGGGCGATCGGACGGCTCCGGCGCGTCACGAACGATCCGCGGGAACGGGAAGGCGAAGAAGGACAGTCGGGAACGGGGCGTGGGCCCCGCTCGATCACTCCTCGCCGTCCCAGATCGGCGCCGGGACGGCGGGATACTCGAAGAACTTCGGGATGCCGGTCGTGTCGGGCTGGCACTCGCCGCCGGCACAGTCGATGGAGGCGCCGCCGCCACCGATCGGCGAACTCGTGTCGGCGGACCCGGCGGCCGTCGAGTTGTCACCCTTGAACCGGGGTTCGACGACGTACTCCTTCTCGCCGTCGTCGAGCGCGACGTCGTCCTCGGTGGAGACGCCGCCGGAGTACGCGAGGCCGGCGAGGCTCCCGGAGACCGCCGGGCCGTCATCGCCCAGGCCGGCGCGGTAGGTCACCCACAGGGCGACGCCGTCCTTGTACTGCTCGGTCCGGAGGACGTGGACGTCGGCGCTCGGCGAGGAGGGCGGGTCGTTCGGATCGACCGAGGGGTCGTTCGGGTCCTGGATGTCACACTGGTTCGGCGCCGCGCCGACGACCAGGTTGGCGATCGACTCCGGCCCGATGAACGGCGGGATCGGGTTCGGGACACCGTCGGGGAGTTGGTCGTCCGAGGGGAGCTGATCGTACGGGACGTTGTCGCTGGCCCGCTTCGGGACGTTCGTACATCTCTCCTCGGGGAAGGTGTACCCGGGCTGGACCTCGACGGTCTCGCTGTCGCTGTCAGCACCGCTCCGGACCGTGGCGTTGTGCTCGCCCGCGTCGGTGACGGAGGTATCCCACTCGAGGGTCACGCGGTCCTCCTGGCCGGGTGCGAAGCCCCTTTGGTCGACGGACTCGCCGTCGATGAGGAGTTCGGCGGTTCCGCCGTCGTCGCTCTCGACATCGACCGTCACCTCCAGCGTGTCACCGGTCTGAACCGGGCTGTTCGTGTTGACGATACGCACCTGGACCCCGCCCGTACTGCTCCCGTCGGAGTCGGTCGTGTCCAGGTCGACCCCGTCGTCGAGGTCGGAATCCTGGGCGAGCGCCGCCGCGGGCGCCGCCGCGAACCCGACCATCAAAAAGAAGGCGACGAGGCAGGACACGGTTGTTCTGAGCGTACTCTGTTCTCGCATCTCTACATCATGTTACGCATGACCGTGGTATTATCCTTACGCCCGGCATCTACGGGTATTTTTAAGCTCTCCGGAGAAGGTCGCCGTGATCGTCCGTGGACGTCGTATAGAGACTCTCTACCGTCACCAAACGGCGTTTCTGGGCACGGCAAATTCGCCGAGGCGCCGGTGGGCCCATCCAGGAGTGACGGCCTCTGTGCTACCGACAGTGTAGTGGTCAGGTAAGGATCGAGAGGAGAGGAAGGGGTAGAAAGCCCGCCAGGAGCCAGTTGATCGACCGGCAGAACTGGCTCGCCAGTCGGTACGTATCTGAACACCGATCACCGACCGTTCCGAAAGGTTCAACTACGTCACCGGGGTATTCTGGAATGGAATGGCCACCCCACGGGTTCGTGGTCTAGGTCGGTTATGACACCTCCTTGACATGGAGGAGGCCGGCGGTTCAAATCCGCCCGAACCCACTCACTTATACGGTATTACCTGGGTCTCAGTATACGGCTGTCCAGTTATGCCGTCACCTATTCGAAGTAGCGCTGATGTCTGAAACCCGGCAACAGATCGTCCTCAGCAACCTCGAGCCGCTCGTCTGTGGGTACTGTGGTACCCCTATCATGAGAGATGACCGTGCGTGCCTGGCACTCGACGGGGTTAGGCGACACATGCTACGGACACGCCAACCCACCCTCGTCCGGTTCGAAAAGCGCCGTGTTTACGGCGCGGCAGTGGCCCTGTCGCCAGCCTCTGGATCGAACGGGAGGTTGATGAGGAGTTTGTCAAACCAGACGACAGGGCGCTTACTCTGTCCGTCCTCCTCGAAGAAGATGATGCCCAGCTGGGCGAGCCGGCTGAGTTCCTCGTGAACGTTCTTTACGTCACGGTCAACGACCCGTGCGGTCTCGTTGATGCTGACTGGCTCTTCCCGGCGGATGGCTTCGATGAGATCGAGGACCCGCGGCGTCAGCGTCTCCATTAGATCGTCGTAGCTGGTGAACGAGAGCGTCGGCGTAGCATCCACCGCGTCGCCCCGTTCGAGCGCCTCGATCCCGTCGGTGACGTCGTCATGGTATTCACTGGACGACTTCACAGTCACGACGAGCGTTGATTCGGTCCGAAGCTGTTCGCGCTCCATCGGGTGCAGCGGCGGCGTGGTATCGTTCATGGGTATCACCGTGATATGATTGCCTCACGTGACCACGAACTCGGGTTTCGGGATCTCGCTCCAGAACCGTTCCCAGAGTTCGACCATCCCCGGGAACGTGATGATGTCTGGATCCGGGTCCGGTGGGACGTGCAGTTCATGTCCTTTTGTATCCTCGTGCGAGTTGTCATACCGACGAATGGTCCCATCGTCGAGCGTGCGGGGCGGATCCGGCTCCGTCGCGCCGTAGTGGAATTTGTAGGCCCATCCAGACGGGTACGCGTCACGGTCCGTCCGCATGCAAAACACGCGAACGACGGTCCCGTCGGGGTACTTTCGCCCCTCGCTCACGCCATCGAGATCATCGTCGGTCAACGAGGCCATCCTCACCTATTGGTACACAGGCCAATAGGATAAGCCTATTGGTCTGGAAAACAATAGCAGTCGTCGCACTCCCAGTAAGCACTCACAATGGCAACACTATGACGAAGCCAGCCTCCGGGAAAAAGAGCACTGGGCCGCGAGATCATCGATGGCATTGACTTGAAGGACCCACAGACTGCTGCCGAGTAAGGCACCCCTCCGGGTTCGACCTCCGAATACGTCAAATCCCTCCGAACCCATTCCCTGCCGCGAGTGCGTCAAGACCGGCGGCCGTATGAGGAGGGGTTCCAACCGGGGCCGCGTGGCAGGCGCAGCCGCGGATACCGTCTCCCCGCGTTTCGAATCCGAGCTGGTCCCCCGCCGGTCTGGTACTACAGCCGTTGCAAACATGACAGGTTCCCAACACGGAGCGGCGTGACGGACCGGTCTACGCCCTTCGCTCGAGGTAGTCCAATGCAGTCACGATCCGGTTTCTGGGAACGTAGAACCCCATCGTCCCGTCGCTGTCCGTGGTGAACTCGAAGTCGTACAGGTGATCGATTATCTCGAACTCCTCGCCGTCGGAGTGCTTGTCGACCCACAACGCATCGACGGCCACGTCGTCGTCGGATATCTCTCCGAGGTCCACGGCGACCTGTCGATACAGGAGGAGAGCGACCGCCTGTGACTTGGGGTCGAGATCGAAGAAGGCCGCCATTTGAACGGGCTCGCCGGTATCGGGATCGACTTGGACGAACTCTCCGACGGTATCTACCAACCGTTCGCGGTCGTACGGGGTGTCATCGGCGTAGAGGTCATCCAGTGGATCGTCGGATGCCATACGCTCCGTTGTCCCAACGCCGTGATAAACGCTATGAGGATTCCGTCGTCATACCGTCCTTCTCAAATGCGGGATCACCCCGCTGCCACACCCAGACCGGGAGCCTCACGGCTGGTCGGCGAACGGCTAACCGTCTCGGTGTCCGGCTCCCTCTTCGACGGCGTCGGCCAGCGGCTCCTCGATGTCGAGCTGCGCGGCGCTCCGCCGCCAGAGCCGCCGCTGGGCGTCGGCGTCGGTCGCGTCCGGCGCCGGCCGGCGCTCGCGACAGCGCGCGTAGTACCTGCCGGTGACACCCTCGACCTCGGGCGCGGCGGCGAGATAACAGACGGTGGCGGCGCCGTCCGCCACGGAGTCGGTCATCGGGAACTCGCCGATCAGGTCGCCGATCCGTTCCGCCGGGGCGGGCAGCGCCCGGGAGAACTCGCTGCCCGGGACGATGCCGGGGTGCAGCGAATTCGAGGTGACGTCGCGGCCGGCGGCGACCAGCCGGCGGGCGAGTTCGTTCGCGAAGAGGACGTTCGCTAGCTTCGAGCGGCAGTAGGCGGCCCACGGCGACAGCCCGGCGAGGGTCGCGAGCCGGTCGAGGTTCAGGGTCGCGATGCGGTGGCCGACCGACGCGGTGGTGACGACGCGTGCGCCCGCCGAGAGGTGGGGCAGCAGCTCGGCGGTCAGCTGGTACGGCGAGAGGTGGTTGATGTGGAAGGTCCGTTCGACGCCCAGCTCCGTCTCGCCGCCGTCCTGGAACAGCCCGCCGGCGTTGTTGCAGAGGACGTCCAGCCCGTCGAACTCCTCGCCGACCGCGTCGGCCAGCGCCGAGACCGCCGCGGGGCGTTCGAAGTCCGCCGCGACGAACCGGGCGTCGGTACCGACGGCCTCGAGTTCGGCCACGACGCGCTCGCCGGCCTCCCGGTTCCGGCCGTGGACGAGCACGCTCGCGCCGAGCCGTCCCAACGCGAGGGCGGCCTCGCGTCCGAGGCCGCTGGTCGAGCCCGTGACGAGCGCCGTGCGGCCGTCGAGGTCAACCTCCTCGATCCCGGCCTTCGCCTCCGGCGGCGACTCGGTCCCGAACATGCGCCTCGTTCGGCCGGCCGGTTGATGTAGGCTCCGTCTCCGCGGCGCGATCGCGGCCACCCGCTTTCCATCGACACGCGGACGGGAGCCGTCCTCGGTCCACCGAGCCGGCAGCCGCCCGGGGTCACGGCCAGACCGAGCCGCCGGCCCGACCCGGGCAGGAGAAACCGTCCCCCGGTGGTGTCACTCACCCGAATCCGCATCCTCGAGCAGTTCCGCGGTGCCGACGACCATCGAGGGCACGACGAACATGAACACGTGCTCCTCCAGCGGAATTTCCGCTATCTCGACGCCGGTCCGGAGCGGGATGTCGAACACGCCGACCTCCAGGGTGTAGCGGTCCCACGCGTACGCGAACGGGTACAATACCAACGACACCCGGAGCGCCTTCCGCGTGGAGCCGGTCCGCCGGCAGAGCGCCAGCGCGACGGCGCCCCAGAACAGCTCCGTCGCCAGGTAGGTGTAGCGGCCGAACACCGAGATGTCCCGTCCCATACTCACAGCAGGCGGGCCAGCCATTTGTAGCTGGGGAGTAGTTTCAAGGCCACGCCGGGCGAACGCCAGGCGGAGAGAGATGAACATCGCTGACATCGCCACCGAGGAGTACATCCAGGTGGCCGTCGACGAGCGGTTGGGTCAGGTCAGGTCCCTCTTCGAACGCGAGAACCCGAAGGGTATCGTGGTGACGGCCGGGGGCGATTACGAGGGCGTCGTCACCGAGCGCCAGCTCCTCCAGTCCCACGTCGAGGACGACGCGAAGGTGCAGGTGATGGTGCGGAACAACGTCCCGACGGTCGAGCGGACGGACGACGTCCGGGAGGTCGCCCGGATGCTCGTGGAGGGGGCCACGAAGATCGCGCCGGTGTTCGAGGGCGGGCGGCTGTGGGGGATCGTCACCGAGGACGCCATCCTCGAGGCCGTCCTCGAGAACCTCGACGTCCTCACCGTCCAGCAGATCTACACGGAGGAGGTGGTCACGCTCGCGGAGGACGACACCCTCGGCAAGGCGATAAACCACCTCCGGGAGCACGGCATCTCGCGGCTCCCCGTCGTCAACGAGAACGGCCGGCTGACCGGGATGGTGACGACCCACGACATCGCGGACTTCGCCGTCCGGACGATGGAGCGCCAACGGAAGGGTGACCGATCCGGGGAGGCCGACCGCATGCTGGACCTCCCGGTGTACGACCTGATGAACAGCCCGGTGGCGACGGTCGATCTCGACGACAGCGTGCGGTCTGCCGTCCAGCGGATGCTCGAACACGACTACGCCGGCCTCGTGGTCACCCCCGACCACGACGACAGCCTCGTCGCCGGCATCCTGACGAAGACGGACGTCCTCCGGGCGCTCACCTACACGGAAAAGGAGACCATGGACGTCCAGATCACGAACGTCACCCTGCTGGATACGATCACGCGGGAGGACATCTACGACGCCATCACGGCGGTGACCGACAAGTACCGCGACATGCAGGTCCAGCACGCCCACGTCCGGTTCCACGAGCACAAGGAGAAGCTCCGGGGCACGCCGCTCGTGCAGTGTCAGATCCGGCTCCGGACCAACCGCGGCCAGGTCGCCGGCACCGGCGAGGGCTACGGCGCCGAGACCGCCTTCCACGTCGCCGTCGACAAGCTCGAGCGGAACGTCCTCGAGCTGAAGGGTACCCGGGCCGACGTCGAGTACGAGGGGCAGATGCTGCGGAAGCTCGGGGAGCTATAGACCCACCTTTTCAAACTCCCACTTTTTACTCGCTCGGGCTTCCTCGCGCGCCTTCGGCGCGCTGCGGAGAGCCACTCGCTCGCAAAAACTTGGGGAAAAAGCCGCAGCCGGCGGCTCACTCCGTTCGCCGCCGGTGAACCGCTCGCGCGCCTGCGGCGCGCTCGCGGATGCTCAGCCGCCGCTCCATGCGCTTCGTGCCATCTCCCTCGAACCGTTCTCCCTCTGCAGCGACGGATCTGGGGCTGGACTCGATTACATCCCGCCTTCCTCGACGCCCTCGATGCCGGACCCGGTGATGCGGAACCGGGCCGTGTCGCCGGCGGCCATCGAGCGGTGTTTCTCCAGCGTCGCGCGGCGGTTGCCGGCGCGGAACCGTTCGATGCGGACGACGACCCCCGACCAGTGGGTCAGCGTGTGGCCGCCGAGCGGCCGCGCACGGCCGGACTCGGATTCGGGGTCCGAGTAGACCTGGTTCGTGATCAGGACCGCAAGGTCGTGCCGCCTGGCCAACGAGAGGAGGTGGGTGACCTGGCGAGTGACCCGGCGCAGCGACTCGCCGCCGTCGGCGTCGCCGACCCGCTCCAGCCGGTAGAACCCGGTCGCGCTATCCAGCACGACGAGGTCGACGCGCTCGGCGAAGTCGGCGGCGTCCTGAACGGCCTCCCGCTGCTCCTCGAAGTCCACCGCGTCGGTGATGATCACCCGGCCGGCGATGTCGTCGACCGAGGCGTCGACCTCCTCAGCTTTCGCGGCTGCGACCTGTTCGAAGCGCTCGACGGACAGCCCCTCGGTGTCGATGTACAGCACGGACCCACCCGCGGCGGCGGCCTCGACCGCCGCGGCGAGTGCGAGGTTTGTCTTCCCCGAGGCCGGCGGACCGTACAGCTGCGTGACAGTGCCGCGCCCGAGGCCCCCGCCGAGCAGCTCGTCGACCGTCCCACACCCCGTCGCGATGGGCTCGCTCACACCCGCGGGTTGGCCTGGTTCGGGTATAAACCCCGCCGTCCGGCGCCGGCGCCGAGCCCCTCGGTTGACGGGGCGAGACCCGCCGCCGGTGCGCTTATGCGGGCGCGGCCGGACCGTCCGGGCAGTGATCGTCGTCGCCACGGCGGACTTCGAGGTCTACCACGACGTCGTCGCCGAACTCCGGGACCGCGACGTCCGGTTCACGACCGTCGAACCCGGCGCGGACCTGCCCGATGCGGCCCGCGTGGCCGTCGTCGGGCCGGCGGACGAAACCCCCGACGTCCCGACCGTCCGTGCGGACCCCGGCGACCCGCGCCGCGCGGTCGAGGAGGCAATCTCGCTGCTCCGGGGCGAGGAGGGCCGCACCGTCGTCGGCATCGACCCCGGCGACCGGCCGGGCGTCGCCGTCCTGAACGGCGACACAGTCGTGGCCGCCTTCCAGGTCCCGGCCGCGGAGGCCGCCGGGCTGGTCGCCGCGGAAGTCGCCGACGCCGCCGACCCGCTGGTCCGCGTCGGCGACGGGGCCCGGCTCCGAGGCGCGAACATCGTCGCGGACCTCGAGGACGTGCCGGTCGAGCTGGTCGACGAGACCGGAACCACGCCGCACCTCGGCACCGGCGCCCGCGGGATGGGCGACGTCCTGGCGGCGGTCAACATCGCGCGACTCGAGGGCGATCGCATCGAAGAGCGCGACATCGAGCCCACGGCGGGCGAGATCCAGCGGATCAAGGACCGCTCCCGCGAGCGGAGCGCCGACGGCCGCACGATCGACGAGGCGCTCGCCCGCCGGGTCGCGGTCGGGGAGCTCTCGATGACCGAGGCCCTCCAGGAGCACCGGACCGGCGGCTGAGACCGCCGGCTGTAACAGTATCAATCAATCCCGCAGCGCGTCGGGGAGCCGGTACCGCCCGTCCGCCCGCGGCAGGGCAACCACCTCGAGGACCGCCTCGCGGTCGATTCCGCCATACACGTTCGGGTACGCGCGGGCGCCCATCTCCTCGTACCGGACCTCCGCGTCCAGAGCCTCACGGTCGAGGACGAGCAGGACTGGGTCGTCAGCGTCCGCGTACTGACGCGCCACGACCGCGAGGACGGCGTCGACCGTCGAACAGTGGACGTACCCGACGTCGTCGAGCGAGTCATGCCGGTAGGGCTCGCCGGCGGCCCGCCAGCGCTCGCGCTCGACGACGTGGACGATGTGATCGTCGAGCGCGCCGCCCTCCCGCGCGGCGGTCTCCGCCCGGCGCTGGACCTCCCGGACGGACAGGTCGGTGGCCTCGGCCACCGCGAGGGCGTCGTCGAACTCCGCGCTGACGTCGTAGGTCTCGCCCGCGTCGTCGCTCGCCACCTTCACGCCCACCGCGTGCCGCTCGTCGTCGACGGACAGCGTCGCCGTCACGAACCGCCGGTCGGCGATCCAGCGGTGCCGCGCCGCCGCCTCCCGCACCCCGAGCGTCCCGGTCGCCTCGGCCAGCCGGCGCGCGACCGCCTCGACGTTCCCCGGCTTGACGATGACCTTCACCAGGTGGCCGGGCCGCGATTTCTTCATCGTCGCCGGCAGAATCGTTACGTCGCGGGCGCCCGCCGCCAGGAGGCGCCCCTGGAGGCTCCCCAGTACCTCGGGCGTGGCGTCGTCGATGGTCGTCTCCAGGACCCGGACGTCGTCCCGCTCCAGGCGGCCGGCCGCCGCTCCGACGGTCGCCCGGAGGACGTCCGGGTACTCAGCGAGCGACGTCGCCCCCGCGCCGTAGCCCGACGCTTCGACGGCCATCGCCGGCAGCGAGTCGACGCCCTCCGCGACGTGTGCGAGGACGGCGGCCCCGGTCGGCGTCAGGAGTTCGCGCTCGACCGGCCCGCCGCGGAGGTCCCAGTCGGCCGCCTCGGCGAGGTACGTGACGGCGGGCGTGGGGACCGGGTAGACGCCGTGGCTCATCGAGACCTCGCCGGCGCCGGCCGCGACCGGCGTCGTGACCACGCGCTCGACGTCGAGGTCCTCGAGCAACAACGCCGCGCCGACGACATCGGCGATGGCGTCGTCGGCGCCGACCTCGTGGAACGCTGTATCCTCGAGGGGCGTGTCGTGCACTCTCGCTTCGGCCTCGCCCAGGAGCCGGAAGACGGCGGTCGCGTCGACCTCGACGGCCGGCGGGAGGTCCATCCCCTCGACGATCTCGACGCACTCGGCGTAGGTCCGGTGCGGGCCGTGGCCCTCGGCGCGGTCGTGGCCGTGACCGTGGGTCCGAACGTGACCGTCGTTGTGGTCGGCGCCCTCACCGGTCTCGCGGTCGTGGCTCGGGTCCTCGTCGTGCCCGTGGTCGCGGTCCCGGCCGTCGCCCGCCTCGTCGCCGGCGAGGACCACGTCGACTTTCGTCGCGCTGATCCCCTGTTTCGTCACGTCTCGGGGGCGGTACTCGACGTCGAGGGCCGTCTCGACGGGGTCCAGCACCGCCCGGTCCGCCCCGGCCGAAAGGAGCGCCCCGAGGAGCATGTCGCCGGCGGCACCCGTCCGGCCGTCGAAAGCGAGCGTTCGCATGGGCCCAATGGGTGGGCCCGCGGCGAAAAGTCGTGCGGTCGTCGTCGCTCCCTCGGGCCAGGCCTGGCACACCCACCGGATCGCTCCGACCCGGTAGAGCCTCCCGCGGCGGCCGGATCGCGGCGGACGGCATCGACCCGCCGCGACGAGAGCGACCGACGCCAGCAAAAAACATATCTCCCGGCGGACCCGATTTCAGGTATCGGAATGAACGAGGTCCAACTGGAGGTCGCGAAAGCGTACCCCAACGACTCCGGGCGGGGGATCGCGCGGCTCGACCCCGACACGCTGTTGCACCTGAAGCTGTCGCCGGGGGACATCATCGAGATCGACGGGGGCGACACGACCGCCGCGAAGGTCTGGCGGGCCGACCGGCAGGACTGGAACACCGACACGGTCAGGATCGACGGGTTCACGCGCCAGAACGCCGACGTCGGTATCGGCGAGCGCGTCGAGATCCGGAAGGCGGAGGCGACGAAGGCCGACGAACTCGTGCTGGCGCCACCCGAGGAGGCGTCCGTCCAGTTCGGCAGCGACGCCGCCGGGATGGTCAAGCGCCAGATCCTAAAGCGGCCGGTCGTCGAGCGCGACATCGTTCCGGTGATGTCCTCGACGAACCACCCGTTCATGCGGTCGCCCGGGCAGGCCATCCCGCTCATCGCCGTCGAGACGGAGCCCGAGGGCGTCTGTCTCATCACCGAGGACACCGACGTCGAACTCCGCGAGGAACCGATCTCCGGCTTCGAGAAGACCGGCGGCGGCATCACCTACGAGGACATCGGCGGCCTCGAAAACGAGATCCAGCGCGTCCGGGAGATGGTCGAACTCCCGATGAAGCACCCCCAGATCTTCAAGAAGCTCGGCATCGAGCCGCCCCAGGGCGTGCTGTTACACGGCCCTCCGGGTACCGGCAAGACGCTGTTGGCGAAGGCGGTCGCCAACGAGACCTCCGCCTCCTTCTTCTCCATCGCCGGCCCCGAGATCATCTCGAAGTACTACGGCGAGTCCGAACAGCAGCTCCGGGAGATCTTCGAGGACGCCACCGAGGAGTCGCCCGCCATCATCTTCATCGACGAGCTGGACTCGATCGCGCCGAAGCGGGAGGACGTCACCGGGGAGGTCGAGCGCCGCGTCGTCGCCCAGCTTCTGACGATGATGGACGGGCTCGAGTCCCGCGGGCAGGTCATCGTCATCGCGGCGACCAACCGCGTCGACAGCGTCGACCCCGCGCTCCGGCGGCCGGGCCGGTTCGACCGCGAGATCGAGATCGGCGTCCCGGACGAGACCGGCCGCAAGGAGATCCTCCAGATCCACACCCGCGGGATGCCGCTGTCGGACGACGTCAACCTCGACCGGATGGCCGACGAGACCCACGGCTTCGTCGGCGCCGACATCGAGTCGCTGACGAAGGAGGCCGCAATGAAGGCGCTGAGGCGGTACCTCCCCGAGATCGACCTCGACGAGGAGGAGGTCCCGCCGAGTCTCATCGACCGGATGATAATCAAGCGGAGCGACTTCCGCGGCGCCCTGAGCGAGGTGTCGCCGTCGGCGATGCGGGAGGTGCTGGTCGAACTCCCGAAGGTCTCCTGGACCGACGTGGGCGGGCTCGAGGAGGCGAAAAACCAGGTCAAGGAGTCCGTCGAGTGGCCGATGAACGACCCGGAGAAGTTCGAGCGGATGGGCATCCAGCCGCCGGCCGGCGTCCTCCTGTACGGCCCGCCGGGCACCGGGAAGACGCTGATGGCGAAGGCCGTCGCCAACGAGACGAACGCCAACTTCATCTCGGTCCGCGGGCCGCAGCTGCTCTCGAAGTGGGTCGGCGAGTCCGAGAAGGCGATCCGGCAGACGTTCCGGAAGGCCCGCCAGGTCTCGCCGACCGTCGTGTTCTTCGACGAACTCGACTCGCTGGCGGCCGGCCGGGGCGGCGAGACCGGCTCGAACGTCTCCGAGCGCGTCGTCAACCAGCTGCTCACCGAACTCGACGGGCTCGAGGACATGGACGACGTGATGGTGATCGGCGCCACCAACCGCCCGGACATGATCGACCCGGCCTTGATCCGGTCGGGCCGGTTCGACCGCCTCGTCAACATCGGCGAACCCGACGTCGGCGGCCGGGAGCGCATCCTCGAGATCCACACCGACGAGACGCCGCTGTCGCCGGACGTCAGCCTCCGGGAACTCGCCGAGATCACCGACGGCTACGTCGGCTCCGACCTCGAGTCCATCGCGCGAGAGGCCGCCATCGAGGCGCTCCGCGAGGACGACGACGCCGAGGCCGTCGAGATGCGGCACTACCGCCAGGCGCTCGAATCGGTCCGGCCGACCATCACCGACGACATCCGCGACTACTACGAGCAGGTCGAGGAGGACTTCCGCGGCGGCCGCGCCGAGGCCGGCCGCCGGCAGGGCGGGCGGATTGGCTTCCAATGAACCTTTTTGCACGCTCGGCGCGGCTGCGCCGCGCCTCGCGGCAAAAACGTTCATGAAAAAGACACGGCGGGCCTCCAGCCGCGGCGCTTCGCGCCGCGTTAGTCGGCCCTTGGTCCCGCGCGCCTCACCTTGTTCGGCGCGCGGTGAACCGCTCGCGCGCCTGCGGCGCGCTCGCGGATGCTGGTTGCGGTCTGTCGACGTTACTGATACACGCTCCCTACGGTTCCGGAGTGCCCACTTGAGTGGTCCTTCGATCCGCTATCTAGCGTTGCGCTAATCAGACCCGGCCGCTGACAAGACCTTTACCGCTCTCGTCTGGTTTGTGAATATGATACCGAACTACCGGGACAAATACGACGCCGATGCAGTGTTCACGCCTGCTGAGGCCGTCACCGAACAGGGTGACGGTTTACCAACCGTGCCAGCCGCTGTGATCCTCGGCTATCAGGAAGAACTGACCCGAGCAGTCCGGGAGCAGGCCCGCGCCCCCATTGACTTCGTGCGCTCCCAGCGGCTCTTCCCTATCTGTGAGACGGTCGGGTACGTGCCCGTCCACGAGTGGGGGATCGGAGCGCCGGTGACGGCGACGGTCACCGAGAACCTCATCGCAGCCGGCGCCGAGGCGGTAGCGATACTCGGCGGCTGTGCCTGCTTGCAGCCGGGTGTTTCGGCCGACGTAGCGATCCTCCCGACAGAAGCGATCCGTGACGAGGGCGTGTCATATCACTATGTGCCCGGCGAAACGCCGGTCACCCCGACTGAGCGCCTGGTCGAGTCTCTCACCGATCAGCTCGCTTCCGCCGGTTTCGATACCCGACAGGCCCCGACATGGACCACGAGCGCGATGTATCGAGAGACACGGCCCGAAGTCGAGCAGTACCGCGATGACGGGGTGGTTTCGCTGGGTATGGAGTCGGCGGCGATGTGGGCGGTGTGTCAGTATCGGGGTGCCGACGCAGCGAGCGTCCAGGAGATCGGTGACTACCTGGCGCCCGACGAGTGGGTCCCTGAAGCCAACTCCGACCGCGGTCTAGCCGCGATGCTCGACCCGACAATCCGGGCGTTGGCGGAGCACGTATCGACCTCATAGACCCCTTATCGATGGAGCTACTTACCCCGGGGCGACCGTCCGAACTGAGAGCCGATCCAACAAGACATTGAGCGATGAGCATACGAGAGCGCGCTGCGGCGCAATCGTGAATCCTTATTACACAGGCAGCCACGTGATCTCCAACTTCAGTGCCATCATTCACCGGTGCGGAAGATCATCACCACCACGGTTCTCGTCGTTGTCGAGATTTATCGGGATCTGGGCCTCGAGAACGGCATCAGGCGGTGAACCGCCAGCGTAAACTCCCGATGAGTAGTTGGAGGAACACAGCAAGCGTACATCAACCAACCTGACCCTCATCCGCTCAGCTCGTCGGGGCTTCCTGCACGTTCAGGTGCCCGTGTTGGTTCCGTTGAGATCTTGTGCATACACCCGCTCCCGAGTTAGTTCCCGATCGGGAAGGATCGGGGTCCAGTCACAGTAGCCAGGTTCCCCGGTGAAGCCGACCCAGTAGATAACCAGAGAATCGCCGTCGGAAGGACGAAATCCGATATCCACTGTCGGGAGTGACGCGGTATCGCCTATCCGAATCGGGTAGGAACCATTCTCGAGGGATGTCCACTGGGCACGGTACTCCTTTTTCGAGGTACTGTCTGAGATTACGAGGGTGATATTGTGGAACTCGTAGGAGTCAGGGATGTGAGCCTCGCCACCCACTGCCCATCTTCCGGTATGAGTGAAGTGTAGGTTCTCGTCGGTTTCAGTTACATTGAACTCGTTCCACTGACTCACAGTTGGCTGCCCTTGATTCAAACACTCCCTTCTTTGGGCATCCCAAAAGACGAATGTTAAACCCGCGACAACGAGGAGCAGCGCCAGTGCCAGGGCCTTTCGTTGGGTAGGCGATAAATGCAGCATACTCATACTGTTCTACCCATGTTAGATCCCAATGTTTAATTCGTTTTTGAACGCTTTATAGGTATTTTCGATAGCATCACTACTCGTTTGTCGGGATATTATTGGTCGCACCCAGGTGAGGGAATGATGTTAGCCGCCCCACCGGCCGCAATAAACACTACGACAAGTAGGCTCACGATCACCGCGAGGGCAATCCGTCGGTAGTTGTCGCGAACCGTTCCGTCTCGCCTGAGAGCCGCCCGGATCATGAACATGAATACCGCAACTGGAAGCGTGTAGCCCGCAGCGATAAGAGCCCCAGAAATCCACTGTATCAGTGGAACGCCGGGTCGGCAAGCCGGACTCCGGCGCCGGCCGGGACGAGGATACCAGCGACGACGGATTCCTCGATGGAGGGACCATAGAATCCCATAACGAGTGGCGCGCCGAACAGAAACAGGAGTATCGACGCACCAGAATGTATGAGGAGCGGCACGTCGAAAAACGGCTGCACGGCGAAATATCCTCCAAGAATGGCGGCAAACGCCGCGATTCCGAGCGTAACGAGGTTTCGAGCCGCTTGCTCGTGTGACTGCTGTGTCTCCGAGGTTCCCATTGTCTAACATATCATTTTCTGAGGGCACAAAAATCTCGTTGTCGTCAGCGATGCCGGGTTCTACTATCCGTCCACCAACGATTGTAGATGTGGTTGATACTGAAACTCTCCACTCATAGATCGAGTAGTTTTGTAAATACGGTTCCGCGGGAGCTTAGCCGCTGTGGCTCCCCGAACGTATATGTATAATGAGATGAACGGGGGTGATATGGATACAGATTCTGCGGTGAACAGCATATTGATCATAATCGGAGCGATCCCGCTGTATATGGCCTGGCCGAACGCGGAGGGTCTCCTCGGATTCGGCACTCAATGCTTCCCTACCAGGACCAGAGGAGTCCATTTGAACGAATACTACCAACTGGTCTACGAACACCCCGATTGTACGGCCTACGTCTACAAGGGTGCCTACGCCTATTTCCTCTTGTTTTCCCTCGTTGGGATCGCTCTCGTGGCTTCAGGCATCTACCGATACAGAACATCCCAGGTTCGGACAGGGAGCCCGTAGCGAACGGTAGCGGTTCAGCGCTTCCACCGACGGCCCCATACGTCGTACTTAGTGCTTCTCTGGGCAATGATCGCCTTCCATCACGAATTGGTCCGTCATTCAGGAATCAACTGTGCACTTGCTGCTGACTACATGCTCTATATTCAGCAGCCCTTTCCTCTCAATATCACTCCCAATCGCAACCTCCGTGTGGAATAGCGGCCCCACATTGTGGGCCGACCAGCATCCGCGCGAACGTAGCGAGCGCGGTTCACCGGCGGCGAACGACGGGCGGCGCGACCCGGGCGGCCGACCGGAGGGAGGCCGCCGGATGAGCGAGCGGAGAACGAAGTGAGCCGCGAGCAAGGGAGCGCCGCCGAATGAGCGAACAGCGAGCGCAGCGAGCCGTGAGCAGTGAGCCGCCGGCTGCTGTTTTTCCCCAAGTTTTTGCGAGCGAGCGGTTCCGCGCCGAGGCGCGGAACCCGAGCTCGGAAAAAGTGGGTGTTAGTAAATCAGTTCGTCGCTGTTCTCGACCATGTACAGCGTGCGGGCGGCGATGTTGACGGCGTGATCGCCCACGCGTTCGAGGTCCCGGATCGTGAGGAGCAGCCGCGACACCTCGCCCAAAAGCGCCTCGATATCCTGGCCGGGGGCGCCCGCGTCGATCTCCGTCTCGATGAGGTCGCGGACGACGGCGCTGGATGCGTCTTCGCACATGGCGTCGACGTCGTCGTCGCGGTCGTCGATGGCGAAGCAGGCCTCGACGTCCGCCTCGGCGTAGGCGGCCATCGCGTCGTCGATCATTTCGAGGACGGCGTCGCCGATCCCCTGGACGTCGACGTCGGGGTAGAGGTCGCGGTCGGCGGCCAGCGTGTAGTCGCCGAGGTTGGTCGCGAGGTCGGCGACGCGTTCTAAGTCGGTGATGATCTTGAAGGAGGCGGCGATGAAGCGGAGGTCGCCGGCGACCGGCTGCTGGAGCGCCAAGAGGTCGATGCAGTCCTGCTCCAAGTCGAGATACATCTCGTTGACCTCGTGGTCGCCCTCGATGACCTCGCGGGCGAGGGCCTCGTCCTTCGCCTCCAGGGCCCGCAGGCCCATGCGGACCCGGTCGAGGACGACCTCGCTCATGTAGAGGACGTTCTGCCAGAGGTCGTCCAGCTGTTCCTGGAACCCTTCACGTGCCATGTCGGGAATGTGATGGACAACCGTATGTACCTTCCGGGAATCGGGGCCTGCAGGGTCCCGGCGTCCGGCGAGCAGACCCGACCAAGGAATCATTCACCTGTCGGCCAACGAAACCTATTAAGTGTTGGCTGGACGACCCTTTCGCATGGCCCTGACCGCCATCGACCACGTGTCCGCGGACGGACAGATGGAGGAATGCATCGACAACTGCTTCGAGGCCGCCCAGGCCTGCGAGTGGTGTGCCGACGAGTGTGCGGAGCTGGGCGAGGAGATGGCGCGGTGCATCCGGCTGTGCCGGGACGTCGCCGACGTGGCGACGCTGCACGCCCGGCTGATGGCGCGGAACTCGACGGTCGAGGCGGACCTGGCGGCGACCTGTGCGGACCTCTGTGAGGCGTGTGCCGAGGAGTGTGCACAGCACGACCACGACCACTGTCAGACGTGTGCCGAGGTGCTCAGGGAGTGCGCCGAGAGCTGTCGGGCGATGGCGAGCTAGCACGGCCGAGTGCCGCCGGCTCGACGCACCCGAACGTGCCGGTGATCAAAGTTCTCGACGCGGTCGCTTTCGGGGTTCTCGAAGATAGTTTGGGTGTCGTCGATTTCGACCAGTCCCGGCACTCGCCGTACCGGACGCTGACGTCGCCGGCCTCGGTGCGGCCGGTGCCGTCGCGGACCCGCCGCCGAATTCCTGGGTGGGCGAGTCGATGAAACGCCCTCGCCCGTCGGGTCGGGCGAGGCCTCCCGGGCCCCGTCGTCCTCGCGCGACGGATCGGCCAATCCCCGAAGTTCATGTTGGATTCGGGGCGAGTAGACGGAGTCTACCCATACCTAAATACCGTTCTTTTACTCTATGTAGTACTATATATTCACTTCCTGTCGGGCGATCATCCTCGGCCACCGGCCATGGCTGTCGTGGAGTCGACGGCACCGACCGAGTATCCTTTCTCTATATATACCAGTAGGGATTTATAGTACCGTTGCGAAGGCCGGGCATGGAGACGCGCAAGGTACAGGTGACCGGCGGGTCGACGTACACTGTCTCGCTGCCGAAGGACTGGGCGAGGCGGAACGACGTAAGCGGCATCACCGGCCTGGCGGAGGCGGAACTCACCCGGGCCGTCGTCACGATGTACGTCAGCGGCTTCGACGTCATCACGCTGGAGACCTCGCGGGTGAGCGCCGCCCAGCGGCGCACCATCCGGCAGACGACACAGGGGCTCGTCGGGCTGGAGGTCATCGGCGAGACGTCCGAGCACGTCCAGCTCCGGGATCTTTTGGACTCCTCGGAGCTGTCGATGCACAGCGCCATCACCCGGATGCGGCTGGTCTCGACGACGATGCTGTCGGACGCCGTCACCGCCCTGCTCGAGGACGACGCCGACCTGGCCGCCGACGTCGTCCAGCGGGACGACGACGTCGACCGCCTGTGGTCTATGGTCTCGCGGGTGTTCCGGTCGGTGCTCAGAGACCCCGGCGCCGCCGCGACCATCGGACTGGACCGGGAGACCGCCTTCGACTACCACTCCAGCGCGCGACAGCTGGAACGGGTCGGCGACCACGCGACCAAAATCGCGACCCACGCGGAGTCGCTGTCGGCGCCGCCCGAGGACGCCGCCGGGGCGATCCGGACGCTCCACGGGGAGGCCGCGGAGGTGGTCGACATGGCGATGGACGCGTTGTTGGACGACGAGTCCGATCGCGCGACGCAACTGGCCAACGAGGCCCGCGAGCAGGTCGCGGGCATCGACGAACTCGCCCGGACAGTCGACGAGGAGATCCGGGAGCTGGAACCCCAGGAGGCACAGCTGCTCGGGCTGGTCGTCGACTCGCTGTCCCGCAGCGCCGACTACGGCGGCAACATCGCGGAGACGGCTCTCCAGAAGGCCGCGCCGAAGCCGTGAGCCGCGAGGCCGACCGGAGGGAGGCCTCGGAATGAGCGAGCGGCGACGCCGCGAGCCGGGCGGCGCGACCGGAGGGAGCGCCGCCGGATGTGCGAGCGGGAGGTGCGAGGCGCGACCGGAGGGAGCGCCTCGATTTGGCGAGCGGGGAGCGCAAGCGACCCGCGAGCAGGGAGCGGAGCGACCGACGACACGCGAGCCGCGAGGCCGAACGAAGTGAGGCCTCGGAATGAGCGA
>PXRI01000028.1:23580-49924 GCA_003021005.1 Halobacteriales archaeon QS_1_69_70
AGCGAGCGGAGCGACCGACGACACGCGAGCCGCGAGGCCGAACGAAGTGAGGCCTCGGAATGAGCGAGCGGCGACGCCGCGAGCCGGGAGACCGACCGGAGGGAGCGCCGCCGGATGAGCGAGCGGTGAACGAAGTGAGCCGCGAGCAAGGGAGCGCCGCTGGATGAGCGAGCGGGAGGAGGGAGCGGAGCGACCGACGACACGCGAGCCGCGAGGCCGACCGGAGGGAGGCCTCGGAATGAGCGAGCGGCGAAGCCGCGAGCCGGGCGGCCGACCGGAGGGAGCGCCGCCGGATGGGCGAGCGGGAGGCGCGAGGCGCGAACGAAGTGAGGCCTCGGATAGGCGAGCGGGGAGCGCAAGCGACCCGCGAGCAGGGAGCGGAGCGACCGACGACACGCGAGCCGCGAGGCCGAACGAAGTGAGGCCTCGGAATGAGCGAGCGGCGAAGCCGCGAGCCGGGAGACCGACCGGAGGGAGGTCTCCGAACGAGCGAGCGGGAGGAGGGAGCGGAGCGACCGACGACACGCGAGCCGGGCGGCCGTTCCACAGCGTCCGTCCGCCGACCGGCTTTTAGTGACGGGCCGCCGCACGTCGGCCATGGTCACTGCACTGCGCGAGGGCGTCTGGTGGTACGAGTGCACGGGGGTCAACGCCTTCCTCCTCGCCGACGAGGACGGCCTCACGCTGGTCGACGCCGGGACGCCGTTCGACGCCGACAGGGTCGAGGCGGCCGTCGAGGCCGCCGGGTTCGACCGCGAGGACGTCGCACGCATACTGCTCACACACTACGATCTCGACCACGTCGGATCGGTCGCGAAGCTGGCCGTCGACGCCCCGGTGTACGTCGGGACGGCGGACGCCGACTACCTGACAGGCGCGAGACGTCCGGGGCTCTCGGGCCTCAAGCCGGCCATCCAGACCGCCGTCGGCGTTCTGATCAGGGACGTCCCGGCCGACCGGGTATGGCGGGTTGAGGAGGGAGACGCCATCGGCGGCTTCACGGCGTACCACACGCCCGGCCATACCCCGGGCCACGTCGCCTACGTCCACGAGGCGCGGGACGTGGCGGTGCTCGGAGATGCGGTGATCGAACGCGGCGGATCGCTCCGGTCGTCGCCGTGGTACCTCTCCTACGACGCCGGCCGGGCCGAAGACAGCGTGGTGGCGTTCGCCGAGCGGGCGCCGGGGGTCCAGGCGCTGGGGATGGGTCACGGGACGCCGGTCGAGGCGGACGGGGCCGAACGCTTGCGCGCGCTGGCAGCGTCGCTGTAACCGAGGACCTCAGACGATCTCCTCGGCGACCGCCTCCGGCCCCAGGAGGTCGGGGTCGACGATGTGGCCGGCCTGGCCCCTGAGGAACTCCGGCACCGACTCGCGAGCGTAGACGACCACGCGGAGGTCGGGGTTGAGGTCGACCGCGATAGGGACGCAGGTGGCGAGGCCGGCGTCGGTGACGACGAGGACGTCGGCGTCGACGATGCCGGCGTCCTCCAGGGCCGGCCGGGTGGCCGTGCCGGCGGCGCGGCTGACGTCGGCGCCGCGGTCGGCCAGCGCGGCGCCGAGGCCCTCGGGGTCGCCGCCGGCGACGACGACCTCACTCATACTCGATCGTCGCCGGCGGCTTGTGCGTCACGTCGTAGACCACGCGCGCGACGTCGTCGTGCTGGCCGGTGATCCGCGACTGGATGCGCTGGAGAGTCTCCCAGTCGATCTCCTGGGCGCGGGCGGTCATCCCGTCGCGGGACTCCACGGACCGGACGGCGACGACCCAGCCGTGGACCCGGTTGTCGCCCTTCACGCCGGTGGCCTTCCCCAGCACCGCCGCCAGCGCCTGCCAGGGGTCGTACTCGGCGAGTTCCTCCTCGACGACGTGGGTGGCCTCGCGGGCGACCGCGAGTTTCTCCTCGGTCACCTCACCCAGGACCCTGACGGCGAGTCCGGGACCGGGGAACGGCATCCGCTCGGAGACGACCGAGCCGAGGTCTAGTTCGCGGGCGACCTCCCGGACTTCGTCCTTGTAGAGGTCGGCCATCGGCTCGACGATACCCTCGAAGTCGACGACCTCGGGCAACCCGCCGACGTTGTGGTGGGACTTGATCGTGCCCTCGGACTCGATGCGGTCCGGGTAGATGGTGCCCTGGACGAGAAAGCGGGCGTCGACCTCGCGGGCGACGGATTCGAACTCGCGGATGAACTGCTCGCCGATGGCGTGGCGCTTTGCCTCGGGGTCGGTGACGCCGGCGAGGGCGTCGAGAAAGCGGTCGCTGGCGTCGACGATGTGGAGGCTGTCTACGTAGTCGAACGTCTCCCGGACGGCGTCGGTCTCGCCCTTGCGCATCAGCCCGGTGTCGACGTACACCGGGGTGAGCCTGTCGCCGATGGCCTCGTAGGCCAGCGCGGCCGCCGTCGAGGAGTCGACGCCGCCCGACAGCGCGATGACGGCCCGCGCGTCGCCGACCGCCTCGGCGATGGCGTCGACCTGCTCGTCGACGAACGCCCCCGGGTCGACCATCAGGCGGTCACCTCGCCGGTGTCGGCTGTGCGCTCGGCGAGGACGCTCTCGACGAAGGCGACGAACGGCGGGGACGCGCGGCCCGGCCGGGAGCGGAACTCGGGGTGGAACTGCGTCCCGAGGAAGAAGGGATGGTCCGGGAGTTCCAGGATCTCCATCCGGTTGTCCGCGCGGCCGGAGAACACGAGCCCCGCCGCCTCCAGCCGGTCGAGGTACTCGGGGTTGACCTCGTAGCGGTGGCGGTGCCGCTCGGTGCAGGCGGTGTCGCCGTAGACGTCGTTCGCCAGCGTGCCGGCCTCGATCGCGGTCTCGTGGGCGCCCAGCCGCATCGTGCCGCCCATCTCCTCGACCTCGTACTGCTCGGGGAGGATGTCGATGACCGGGTGTGGCGTGTCGGCCTGCATCTCCGCGGAGTGGGCCTCTTCGAGGCCGCAGACGTTGCGGGCGACCTCGACAACGGCCATCTGGAAGCCGAGACACAGCCCGAGGAAGGGGACGTCGTACTCGCGGGCGTACTCGACGGCGTCGATCTTGCCCCGGGCGCCGCGCGCGCCGAAGCCGCCGGGGACGATGACCCCGTCGGCCCGCCGGAGCCGGTCGGCGTGGGCATCGTCCATCTCGTCGGCGTCCACCCACAGGACTTCCACGTCGGTGTTCGTCTCGAAGCCGGCGTGTTTCAGCGCCTCGTGGATCGAGAGGTAGGCGTCTTCCAGGGCGTACTTGCCGACCAGCGCGACCTCGACGGTGCCCGTGGTCTCCCGGGTCACGATCTCGCGCCACCCGTCGGCCCGGTCGTCGGTCGGTAGCGCCCGCGAGGCGAGGTCGAGTTCCGCCATCACGTACTCGTCGAGGCCCTCGTCTTCGACCATCAGGGGCACGCGGTAGATGTCCTCGACGTCGGGGTTCGAGAAGACGGCCTCGACCGGGACGTCACAGAACAGCGCGATCTTCTCCCTCGTCCGGGGCTCGAGGCGGTCCGCACACCGCCCGATGACGATGTCGGGCTGGAGGCCGATAGAGCGGAGTTCCTTGACGGAGTGCTGGGTGGGCTTCGTCTTCTGCTCGCCGTTCTTCGAGTACGGGACGAGGGTCACGTGGGCGAAGAGGATGTCCTCGTCGGCCTCCTCGTGGGCGAACTGCCGGAGCGCCTCGAGGTAGGGCATGCCCTCGATGTCGCCGACCGTGCCGCCGACCTCGACGAGACAGACGTCGTGGCCCTCGGCGGCCTCCCGGATGCGGCGCTTGACGTCGTCGGTCACGTGCGGGATGATCTGGACGGTGTCGCCGAGGTAGTCGCCGGCGCGCTCCCGCTCGATGACGTGCCGGTAGGCCTTCCCGGTGGTGACGTTGTGGTCGAACGTCATGTCGATGTCGAGGAACCGCTCGTAGCTCCCCAGGTCCAGGTCGACCTCGCCGCCGTCCTTCAGCACGTACACCTCGCCGTGCTGGTATGGGTTCATCGTCCCGGCGTCGACGTTGAGGTACGGGTCGATCTTCACCGCCGTGACGTCGAAGCCGGCGTCGGCGAGAAGGCGCCCGGTGCTCGCCGCCGTGATGCCCTTCCCCAGCCCCGACATCACCCCGCCGGTGACGAAGACGAACTTGTTCCCCAGCGAGGGGTCGTAGTCGGTGAACTCCGTCGGCATACCGACGGTGCGCGAGCGGGTGACTAAACCGTTTCGGACGGGGCGGTTTCCGTCCGCCGGACGGCCGATCCGGCGGCCCCGACCGGAGACGCTACGGTCCGCCAGAGGTTCGGTCGTCGCCCCGTCACCCGCACGGACCGTTGCCGCGCTCGGGGCTCGGTCGCCGGCCCGTCACACGTACGGACGGCTGCGGCGCTCCGGACTCGGTCGCCGGCCCGTCACCTGAAGCGCATGCCCGGACCGATCATGCCGCCGCGACCACCGCCGAGCCGCCAGGCCGCGATCCGAGCGTCGGGGCCAGCACGCCCGGGGCTGGCGGAGCGAGGGCGGCGGTCGGCCAGTCAGTCGGCGCTTCCGGCGGCCCGGTCCGCCGCGGCCGCCAGGGTGCCGTCGTCGGTCGCGACCAGCACCCAGGCCCACCGGTAGCGGCGGTCGACGGCGACGAGCGTGAGGTTCCAGGTCGGGTCGCCGAACCACTCACACCACGCCTCCCGGGTCCGGTGGACCGTGACCTCCTCGTAGCGCTCCTGGACGACGTCGTCCCGACACGCGGTCGCGAGGCGCTTTGCCTCCGCGAAGGTGCCGTACCGCTGGGCGACCGTGTCGGCGAACGACCGGGAGCCGCCGTTGACGAGCTGCTCGGCCAGCACGCCGTCCAGTGTCAGCGCGGACTCGACGGTCATCGTCGGCTCCGGCCGCTCTGCGACCGCGAGGCCGAGTTCCCGGGCGACGGCGTCGTCGCGCAGAAGGTGGGCGAAGAAGTCCGCGTCGGCCAGGCAGTTCCGCGCGGCGAACCAGTCGAGGGCGGGCGAGTCGGGGACGCGGACGCAGCACCAGCGGGCGTCGCCGCTCGCGCGGGTGGCCGATAGGGATTCGACGTACCGCTGGACGGCCGGCGCCTCGGGTGACACGAGGTCGAACGCCGCCGACCGCCAGAGGTCGTCGACGGACGCGAGCGGCGGTTTCGAGGCCGTCCAGTCGACGTCGAGCATGGTGTGAGAAAGCGGGTGACACCTAAATAAGCCGGGGCTAATCGATGTCTTCGAACTGATACACGGCGGCCGTCACCGGAGTGTCCTCACCAACGGCGCGACGGCGGCCTCGCGCTGCCCGACGAAGAAGTGGTCCGCGGCCACCGTCTCGACGCGGCCCCCGTGCTCGCGGACGCTGTCGGCGACGGCCGCCGCGTCCACCGTCGTATCACGCTCGCCGTGGACGACCCCGACCGGGCAGTCGACGTCGGGGACGGCCGCGACGGCGTCGACGCCGTCCGCCAGGCGGGCCGCGGGCGCGAGCGCGCCGACGGCGGCCGGCGGCCGACCGGCCCGGCTCTCCACCGCGGCGGTCACCAGGGCGAGACAGCCGCCGAAGCTGTACCCGAACAGAGACACGTCCTCGTGGCGGTCCCGGGCCCACGCGAGCGCCGCACGGGTGTCGCGGAGTTCGCCGCGGCCCCCGTCGAAGGGCCCGTAGTCGAATCGGAGACACGCACTGTCGACGGCGTCGCTGACCGCCCTCAAGAGCGGGTTCGAGCGGCTCCCGCCGTGCTCGGGGTGGGGCGGGCAGGCGACGACGCAGTCGGCCCGATCCGGGTCGTCGAGCGTGCCGCGGACGTCGCGGGCCGACGGGACGACCACCGGTTCGCCCACGGTGGCGGGGTAGGCGGGCCACGGCCTTGAGGCTGGTGCGAGCCGGGCTGACGGGTGGCGGCCACGGGTGTCGCCGGTTCCCGATAGGGACGGCCACGGGCGTCGCCGATCCCCGATGGGCGATACTCGACCCGACCGTACCCGTCGTCCTGTCCGCCCTCGCGAGCGACGCCTCGACGGTCCCACTCGACGTCCCCGCCTCACCGTCCCCACCTCACCGTCCCCACCTCGACAGCCCCGCCTCGACAGCCCCGCCTCGACAGCCCCGCAGACGGGGACGTGTGGGCTTCGGTCCGCCGCGGCGGCGCGGTCTTTTAAGGTCTCGGGGGCCCGACGGCGGGTATGGGCATCCTCTCGCGGGCCTCGTACGTCATCCGGTCGAAGATAAACGCGGCGCTGAACCGCGCGGAAGACCCCGGGGAGACGCTGGACTACTCCTACGAGCGGCTCCGGGACGAACTCCAGGAGGTCAAGAAGGGGATCGCGCAGGACCGCGACGACCTCGCGCGGAAGGCCCTCGACAAGAAGAAGGAGAAGATGACCCAGATCGAGGAGCTGGAGGCCCAGGTCGCGGACCTCCAGGGCACCCAGGACGACCTCGTCGAGAAGAAAAACGAGCTGCAGAGCCGCATCGAGACGTTCCGCACCGAGAAGGAGACCATGAAGGCCCGGTACGAGGCCGCCGAGGCCAGCGCCCGGGTCAGCGAGGCGATGACGGGCGCCGGCGACGAGATGGACAGCATCAGTCGTTCGATCGAGCGCGCCCGCGAGAGCACCCGCGACATGGAGGCGCGGGCGGCCGCCATGGACGAACTCGAGGAGACCGGGGCGTTCGAGGGGGCGCTCACGGAGGGCGACGAGATCGACCGGGAACTCGAGGAGCTGCGCCGCGAGGGCGAGGTGGAGGCCGAACTGGAGACGCTGAAGTCCGAGGCCGGCGAGGACCCCGGGGACGCCGATCCGAGCGGGGACCCCGACGTCGAGGCCGAACTCGAGGAGCTGAAAGAGCAGGAGGCGGCCGGCGACGCCGACGAGGCCGACGCCGGGACGGAGGAGTCGGCGGCCGAACCCGACGAGTGACGCGAGCGGCCGTCAGGTCGGCTACCCGTCGGGTCGGCTACCCGTCGACGAAGTCCGGTTCGACGCGCCGCTCGTCGACCTCCGTCCGGAGGTGCTCGCGGAAGGACTCGACGGCGACGTCGTTCCGCTCGGCCTCGAAGCGGTCCCGGACGGAGACCGTCCCCGCCGCCTCCTCGTCGTCGCCGACGACGAGCATGTAGGGGACGCGGTCGTCGTGGGCCTGCTGGATCTTCCGGCCGATGGTCCACGAGCGGGCCTCCACGTCGACGCGGAAGTCCCCGAGATACCGGTTTTTGACCTGCCTGGCGTAGCCGACGTTGTCGTCGGAGATGGGGAGGATGCGGACCTGTTCGGGGGCGAGCCACGTCGGGAAGTGGCCGTCGAAGTGCTCGACGAGCACCATGAAGAACCGCTCGTAGCTGCCGTACAGCGCCCGGTGGATCATGACGGGCCGGTGCTCGGCGTTGTCCTGGCCGGTGTAGGTGAGGTCGAACCGCTCCGGCATGTTGAAGTCCAGCTGGACGGTCGGGCCGTCCCAGTCCCGACCGAGGGCGTCCCGGAAGGCGAAGTCGATCTTCGGGCCGTAGAAGGCGCCGTCGCCGGACTCCAGCTCCCAGTCGAGGCCGCTGTCGGCCAGCACGTCCCGGAGCTGTGATTCGGCCTGCGCCCAGATGTCGTCGCTCCCCACGGACTCCTCCGGCCGGGTCGCGAGCGCCACCTCGTAGCCGAGGTCGAACGTCTCGAGCACCTCGTGGATCTGATCCAGAATGCCGGTGACCTCCCGCTCGATGGACGCCGGCTGGACGAACAGGTGGCCGTCGTCGATGGTGAACGCCCACACCCGGGACAGCCCCGACAGTTCGCCGCGCTGCTCCTTGCGGTACACCGTGCCATTCTCGGCGTACCGGACGGGCAGGTCGCGGTACGACCAGGTGCCCTCGTCGAAGATGGTGGCGTGGCCCGGGCAGTTCATCGGCTTGAGGCCGTATTCCTCGTCCTTTACGTCCAGGAGGAACATGTCCTCGACGTAGTTGTCGTAGTGACCGGACCGTTTCCACAGCTCCGTGCGGAACAGGTGTGGGGTCTCGACGAACTCGTAGCCGCGGTCGTCGTTCAGCCCGTCGACGAACGCCTCCAGCTCCCGGAGGACGCGCGTGCCGTTCGGGTGGAACAGCGGCAGCCCCGGCCCGGTCACGTCGGGGATGGAAAACAGGTCCAGTTCCCGGCCGAGTTTCCGGTGGTCGCGCTGTTCGGCCTGCTCGCGGCGCTCGAGGTACTCGTCGAGGGCCGATTCGGTCTCGAAGGCCGTCCCGTACACCCGGGTGAGGGTGTCCTCGTCCTCGTCGCCGCGCCAGTACGCCGCCGCAATGGTCAACAGCTCGACGGCGCCGATCTCGCCCGTCGACTCGACGTGTGGGCCGCGACAGAGGTCCCGCCAGCCGTCCTGCCGGTAGAACGAGACCGGATCGTCGCCGGCGGCCTCGGTCTCGAGGACGTCGCGCTTGTAGGGGTTGTCCGCGTAGATCGCCAGGGCTTCCTCGCGGGGCCGCTCTTCGCGCTCGATGTCGTAGTCGGCCGCGATGATCTCGTCCATCTCCGTCTCGATCGCCTCGAGGTCCTCGGCGTCGAGGTCGACACCGGCGACGTCGTAGTAGAAGCCCTCGTCGGTCGGCGGCCCGATGGCGAGCTTCGCGTCGGGGTGGCGCCGCTGGAGCGCCTGGGCGAACACGTGGGCGGCGGAGTGCCGCAGCGCCGTGAGGTACTCCTCGGAGTCCTCCGTGATGATGCGGAGTTCGCAGTCCGCCTCCAGGGGCTCCGCCGTGCCGGCGAGGTCGCCGTCGACGACGCCGCCGACCGTGTCCTCGCCGAGCCCCGGCCCGATCTCGTGGGCCACGTCCTCGACCGTCGACCCCGACGGGACCGAGAGTTCGGAGCCGTCGGGCAGCGTCACGACGATGTCGCTCATGGCTCTCTCAAGCCGAGGCGGCGGGATAAGTGTTTAGAGACGGCGGCGCCTGGGAGAGGATCGAGCGGTGACGGCGACGCCGGGAGCCCAACAGGCGGTGACGGCAGAGCGGCGGCCGGCTCGGCCGACGAACTGCGTCTCGCGGCCGTGGCCGGCGACGACCATCGGCTCCGGACGAGGGGCCGGCTGTGGCCGAGGGCATCAGGACTCGTAGTCCCAGTGGTCGACGGTCGCGACGTCTATCTTCACCGGCGTGTTCGTCGCCCAGGCGTCCTCGTCGGCGCCGTAGCGCCGGTTGATCCGGGCCAGCACGGCGTCCCGTTCCGCGTCGTCCTCGACGACGGTGGCGGTGCCCTGGAGCGTGACGCCCCAGACCGCGCTGCCGGCGTCGTCCTCCTGGACCGACAGCGCGACCCGGGGGTTGTGCCGGAGGTTCGTCAGCTTCCGGCCGGTGGTCGTGATCTCGACGACGCCGGCGCGGTAGTTGTACCACAGCGGCGCGACGTGCGGGCGGCGCCCGGGCCAACGGCACGCGGGCCCTCAAATGCCACGCCGAAACCGGGCGATCTCCGGGTGGCGCGGTGCCTTAAAGCTCCTCGCTGGGGTCCAGCGGGCCGTCCAGCCGCTCTGCGGCGTCGGCCTCGAGCTTGTACCGCTGGACCTTCCGGGTGCCGCTCCGTGGGAGGTCATCGACGACGAATATGCGTCGCGGGTGGGCGTAGGTCGGGACGCGGTCGAGGGCGAACTGCCGCAGGCTCCGTTCGCTCGGTGGCTCCTCGACGCCTGGTTCGAAGACGACGAAGGCGACGGGGGCCTCGCCCTTCGTTTCGTGGTCGGCGGCGACGACGGCCGCCGCCTGGACGTCGGGGTGGTCGAACAGCGCGTCATCGACCTCCGCCGGATAGACGTTCTCGCCGCCCACGATCAGCATGTCGTCGGCCCGGTCGACCATCCAGAGGAACCGGTCGTCGTCGACGCGGGCGATGTCGGCGGTGTAGAACCAGCCCTCGTCGTCGAAGACGGCGTCGGTCCGCTCCGGCATCTCGTGGTAGCCCGCGAACACCTGCGGCCCGCGGATCGCTATCTCGCCGGTCACCTGGGCCTCCTCGGCCGGGTCGATGCCGTGGGCCGCAAGCGTCGTCGCTGCCGTCGGGTCCAGTGCGGCCCAGGGCACCCGCACCTCGCGGGTCTCGGGGTCGACGAGTCGCAGTTCGACGTCCGGCAGCGGCTGGCCGATGCAGCCGGCGCCCGTCCGGACGCCGTAGGTGGCGTCGGTGGTGCCGGCCGGGGAGGTCTCGGTCATCCCCCACCCTTCCGTAATCGGCGTGTCGAAGGCGGCCTCGATGCGGCCGCGGGTGTCCTCCGCCAGCGGCGCGGCCCCACAGCCGAGCGTCTCGACGCTGGAGACGTCGTAGGCGTCGGGGTTCTCCTCGAGTTCCTCGAGCATCTCGATGAACACCGCCGGGATGGCGGCGAACTGCGTCACGTCGAACTCGGTGATCGCCGAGAGCAGTTCCTGCGCGACGGGCATCGTCCGGAGGACGACGGTGGCGCCGTTGTAGAGCCCGAGTAGTAGCACGACGCTCAACCCGTACATGTGGAAAAGCGGGAGGAAACAGAGCGCGACGTCGTCCTCCGGGTCGGCCCCGCCCCGGGAGGAAAAGGATTGTACGGTCGACAGGAGGTTCTCGTGAGTGGTCAGGACACCCTTCGGGTCGCCGGTCGTGCCGGAGGTGTAACACTGGACGGCGACGTCGTCGAACGCCCGCTCCGGGCGGTCGAACGTCGGCGCGGCCGCCTCGAGGTGGGCGTCGTAGTCCTCGAGCCCCTCGGCACCGCCGGGGACGAACGCGAGCGGCACCGATTCGGCGAGGTCCGTGCCCACGCTGGGGAACACCGGCGACGTGATGAGCGCCACGGCCCCCGAGTCGTCGATGATGTACCGGAGCCGCTCGCGGTCCATCCGGTGGTTCAGCGGGAGCGCGACCGCGCCGGCTCGCAGCACGCCGAATAGGGACTCCGGGAACTGCAGGGAGTTCTCCAGGTACAGCGCCACCCGGTCGCCCGGCTCGATGCCGGCCCCGGTGAGCGCGTTCGCGACCCGGTTGGCGCGGGCATCCAGCTCGGCGTAGCTGTACTCGTCGCCGCGGTACTCGACGGCGAGCTTCCCGCCGTACCGCTCGGCGCCCATCGCGGGGACGTCCCCGACGTGTCGGAGCGGCGCCCGGTCGTGATACTTCATCGATGCCGGCCTCATTGTGGCGTGCTATCAAAAGCCTTGGTCCCGGGCACGGCGGGACGTCCGCGATGGCGGCCGTCGGCAGGCCCGGCCGGTACACGTTTGCGGGACCCCGAGGGGTTTTGGGCCTCCGGTGGCAGGGACGCGTATGGACGCCTTCGCGGCGGCCGCGAACGTGCCGCGCGGCGACTTCGAGTTCGACCGCCGCCCGGCAACCGACCAGGCCTTCGAGAACGCCCTCGCGAAGGCCCGGGCCGGCGACCGCCTCGACGTCGACGACGCCGTCGAACTGCTGACGACCGGCACCGACCTCGATGGCATCGTCCCCGACCGCAAGGAGGCGGTGCTGGAGGCGGCCGACCGCCGCCGGGCCGAGGTCGTCGGCGACGAGGTCACGTTCGTCGCGAACCTGAACAACAACGTCACCACCGCCTGCAACACGGGCTGTCTGTTCTGTAACTTCAAGGACCGCTCCGAACAGTTCCGCACGGACCACCGGGCCGACCACGGCGGGTTCACCAAGACGCCCGCCGAATCCCGCAGCATCGTTCGGGACGCCGTCGACCGCGGCGTCTCCGAGGTCTGCTCGGTCTCCGGCCTCCACCCGGCGCTCGCCCTCGACGGGGAACATCGCGAGATACTCGAGTCCAGCGACCGCGGCGACCTGAACTACCGGCCCCCCGGCGAGTACGACCAGGACCCGGCGACCTACGTCGCCCAGATCGAGGCGATGGCCGTCGACGGCGTCCACGTCCACTCGATGACGCCGGAGGAGGCCGCCCACGCCCGCCGCGGCACCGACTGGAGCTACGAGGAGGTATTCCGCCGGCTGCAGGCCGCCGGCCTCGACTCCGTACCGGGCACGGCCGCCGAGATACTCGTCGACGAGGTCCGGGAGGTCATCTGTCCGGCGAAGATCGACACGGCCGAGTGGCTCGAGGCGATGGAGGCCGCGGCGGCCGTCGGCCTCGACACCACCGCGACGATCATGTACGGCCACGTCGACAACGAGGCCCACCGCGCACGCCACCTCGAGCGCGTCCGTGCGCTGCAGGACCGGACGGGCGCCATCACGGAGTTCGTCCCGCTGTCGTTCGTCCACGAGGAGACCCCGCTCGCCGAACGCGGCATCGTCGAGTCGGGCGCCAGCCGACACGAGGACGAACTCATGATCGCGGTCTCGCGGCTCTACCTCGACAACGTCGACCACATCCAGTCGTCGTGGGTGAAGTACGGCGACGCCCGGGGGCTGCGGATGCTCGCCTGCGGCGCCGACGACTTCATGGGCACCATCCTCTCGGAGGAGATCACGAAGCGCGCCGGCGGCGACCACGGCGAGTTCCGCTCCGTCCGGGAGTACGTCGACATGATCACCGCCATCGGCCGGGTCCCCGTCGAACGGTCGACTGACTACGAACGGCGGCGGCGCATCGACCCAGAGGGTGACCTGTTGGGGCCCACGCTCGGTCCGAAGGCCGACGGCACGCCGTTACTGTAGCGGCGCGCTCTGTTCCCGGAGGGTGTTAGTCCGTATCAGTACTCTCTACAGGTCCAGCAACGACTGAAACCGGTCTAAGTGTGCGGAAACCCCAGGGCGGAGTTTCAACGTTCGTTCACTCGTTTGCGAACGCACAACCACCGTCGTACGTCGGGACCTGATCACAGTCCTCCGCGAACAACACGTGTAATCCCTCCCTGAACTCGTCGTACACCACTCTCGCCGTCACGCAATCGACAGGTCCGTCTATCGCATCACCGACAGACCGTTCGACCCACTCGCCGTCTTCGACTCTTGAACGAATCCGGTACGTGCCCTCCGTCTTCCCCCACGTACATGCCAGGACTTCCCCGGGGATTATGTCATCTTCCTTGGCCCGAACGGTGTGTACGGACTCATGAACGGCAGAGCCGCCTCGTTCAACGTGTACCTCGAATTCGTGAGGACTATCATCGTAGTTAGCTACGCCAATCCAGCCAATTCTACTGGAACTGCCGTCCGTATCGGCGAAGGGACCCACACAACCGGCGCTAGTCACGGCCGTACCGAGTCCGATAGAGGTGAGAACAGACCGTCGACGCATAGAGATAAATTTCCGGCTTCAACACTAAGACGTTCTGGTTCTAGCTGTTTACTTTCCTGAATAACACTGTCTGCTGTCCGCTCCGGCGCCCGCCGAGATGAGAGAACGGTCCGCAGGGCTGGCCGCGAGCATCGCCGCCTCACCGGGATATATATTACCAGTATGTTCATTTCTACAATTATGCCCGGGCGAAGACACGTGCTGGCCAGCGGGTGGATGCTACTCGCCGGCCTCTGCGGGTGCGCCGGGAGAAACGACGGACTCGAGACCGTTCCCGTGGAGGCATTCGACTACGAACTCTCAAACCAGCTCGATGACCCGGCGACGACTACTGGATGTTCGAAACGGACGAGGGACTCCGTGAATGAGGCCAGCCTGCGCGTCAGCGGCGACGACCGGACGCAGTTCGACCTGAGTCCGGTCGGCATCTCCAAGGCCGTCCGCCTGCACGTGCTCGGCGACGGCGAGTCGGCACGCGTCGACCTCCGAGAACTACGCGAACGGCAGACGATTTCGGTCCTGTACGACACGCTCACTGATGTTCCAGGCAAACTGCACGTTCTGCTCCTCGACCCCGACGACTGCGGCCGCTCATCCCTCCAGCAGCGTTCGGTAGCACGCGCCGGCCGCGTCGTCGGGCCGGAACTCGGCCCGAAGGCCGACGGCACGCTCCTGCTGTAGCCGCCGGCCGACGACCCAACGTTTAGATACCAGGACGCGGCCACCCCCGGCGTGACCTGACCGACTGTGGCAGTCCGCCTGGGCGGTGGTGCGGCACACGGGCTGTCGAGGGGTCGTGCCGCCTGCTCGCTACGGCGCCGCCAGGAGCGCCCGATACCGGCGGCCCGCGTCGTCGTCCCCGTCGATGGCCTCCTCGATGCGGGGCGACAGCCACCCCTCGGCCAGGTATCGCTCGTGGACCGGAAGCCGCTCGTCGAGCGGCACGTCCCCCACGGCGGCGATTTCCTCGAGTTCCCGCAGCTCCGGCCACGCGTAGCCGGGGTTGATGTGGTCGTCGGTGACCGGCGACACCCCGCCGAGGTCGTCGACGCCACAGTCCAGCAGCTCCCGGACTGGGGCGAGGTTCGGGGGCGACTGGACGCTCACGTCGTCCGGCAGCGCAGCGCTGGCCATCGCCGTCACCTGGCGCAACGTCTCGACGTCGGGCGAGCCGCGCTGCCAGCGGTCGTTCTCGACGACGGGCTGGACGATCACCTCCTGGACGTGGCCGTACCGGTCGTGGAGGTCGCGGATGGCCAAGAGGGACTCGGCGCGGTCCCGCCAGTCCTCGCCGACGCCCACGAGAATGCCGGTGGTGAAGGGGACGGCGAGTTCGCCGGCGGTCGCGATCGTCCGGAGCCGCTGGCCCGGCTCCTTCCGTCGCGTCCCGCTGTGCGCCCGGACGTCCGCCGTCGTCTCCAGCATCACGCCCATCGAGGCGTTGACGTCGGCGACCAGCGCCATCTGCTCGCGGGTCTGGTCGCCCGGATTCGAGTGCGGGAGCAGCCCGCAGTCGAGCGCGATTTCACACGCCGCCCGGAGGTACGAGTGGATGGAGTCGTGGCCCCACGCCTCGAGCTGGCTGTGGATCCGGTCGTAGCGGTCGTCGGGGTCGTCGCCGAAGGTGAATAGCGCTTCGGTGCAGCCGGCGTCGGCGCCCCGCTCGCAGATCTCGCGGACCGCCTCCGGCGCCAGCAGTTCCGCCTCGCCCGGCGGGTCGTAGTAGGTACAGTAGGTGCAGGTGTACCGGCACGCCGTCGTCAGCGGGACGAAGACGTTCCGGGCGTACGACAGGGCGGGCGCCGACTCGACGTCCCGCGGCCGCACCGCGAGCAGCCGCTCGACGTCGGCCTCGTCGACGGACACCTCGACGCCGTACTCGCTGGCCCCGAACACGATGGGACCGAACGGCCGCGGGGAATTAAATGACTCGTCGCCGGCGGAGGTCGTCTCCTATGGTCAGCGCCGGGCGACCACGCGGCCCTCGGTGGTCTCGACGGCGAAGCCGGCGTCCGTGAGCCACCGTTTCGCCCGACCCGTGCCGTGGAGGAGGACCTCGACGAGGTCGCGGGCCTCGTCGACGTCGACGGCCAGCCGGAAGGAGTCGACGGTCGCGAGGGCCGCATCGACGGCCCGGGCACGGTCGCGGTGATCGCGGACCGACGCGCCGTGGTAGTCGAAGCGGAACTCGTCGTGCCGCACCACGGCGGCGTTGGTGCCGCCGCCCAGTCCCGGGGCGAGGACGACCTCGCCGTCGGTCCCGACGAGCCGCCGGACGGCGGCCGGCGTCAGAAGCGCGAGGTCCGCCATCACGACCGCGGTCGGCGGGACGAGGGCGGCGTTGACCGCCTCGGTCAGCGGTCGCTCGTCGACGACGACCGGCCAGTCGACGTCGATCGGGGCCGTCGAAAGCACGGTCGGCTCGTGGCCAGCGTCCGCGACGGCCGCACAGACATCGAGGCACATTGCGCGGGCGAACGCGGCGCGCTCGTCCGGCCGGAGGCAGTCGGCGAGCCGGGTCTTCGGCTCGCGTCCGGCGAACGGGACGAGGACCTCCATCTACCGGAGGCGGCTCGGGCCCTGCTTGCGCGACTGGTAGACGTACCAGCCGGCGCCGAGCACGACGAGGAGCAGCACGGCCCCGCCGCCGTACAGGAGGGTCCGCCGGGTCCGGGCGTTGCGCTCTGCCTCGTTCTCCGCGCGGTCGGCGAGCCGGTCGGCGTTGTCGTAGTTGCCCGCCTCGAACGCCGAGATGGCCGACTCGAGGGTGTCACGGCTCCGGTCGTCGCCGGACCGGTCGACGACCGCCTCCGCGTCCTCGATCTTCTCACGGGTCGACCGGCTCTGCTGAGTGTAGTGGTGGGCCGCGTCGGTGTCGATCGCTTGCTGGGTACCGCCCTCCCGCTGCAGGGTGAGGGCGGCGGCGGTGAACCGCTGTGGGGGATCGTACGTGGGCGTCTCGAAGCCGGGCGTGGTGCCCCGGACGCGGACCTCGATGCGGCTCACGCCGGTGTCGATGTCGACGGACTGGGTGAACGCCTGTCCGTCGTACGAGTCCTGGCGGACCTGGTTGCCGGCCTGGTCGTACTGGGTGACGGTCCAGGTCACGCTCGTGACCGCCGTCTCGCCGGCGAGCGTCCACTGCTCGAAGTCGGTGAACAGATCCGTGAGTTCGTAGGTGGCCTCGAAGTCGGTTCCGGCCTCGGCGTCATCCGGTGCGTCGATGGCGGTGCTCTGGACGGCGGCGGCCGGGACTGTGAGTATCGCGGCCGCGAGGAGGCCGGCGGCCAGTACCGACAGCAGGGCCTTACGCCGCATCGTCACCGTACTCGATCAGGTCGTCGAGTTCGTCGCGGCTGGAGGCCCGGAGCCGCTCGACGTTCTCCTCGGCCTCGATGGCGAGCCGCTGCATCTCCCGGACGCGGGGGACGTCCGTCACCCCGGAGAGGACGACGATGGCGGCCACCCGGTCCTCGTTCGGGAGCGGGTAGTCGCCCGCCCGGACCTCCAGGCAGTCGGTGGTCTCCTCGAGCCACTTGCGTGCCTTGTCCATGCCCTTGCGGTTGAGCGCCGCCGGGGGCCCGGAGATCAAAAGCAGGGCCCGTTCCGTCGAGTCCACCTCACATTGGAGGGTCAACTTTCCGAGCGTCGCCTTCCGGACGAGGGAGGTGATGCGGTTCGTGTCGTCGCCAGCGGACTCGAGGCCGTCGGTCCGGTCGCCGCCCTTCAGCCGGTCGAGCAGGCCACGGTCGCCGGTCTGGACCTCCTCGCTGGCGTAGCCGATCGAGCTGATGCCGTGGTCGCCGAGGGTGTTTATGATCTCGGAGGCGTCGATGACGCTCTCGGCGACCTCGTCGCCGAGCGCCTCGAGTTCCCCGGCGGAGAACAGCGCGCCGAACCGGGAGACGATCTCGGCGTTGATCTCGGCGTAGCCCTCCTGGAGGCTCTCGCCGCCGGTCTTGAACGCGTCGTTGTCGAACGCGAGCAGGTTGTCGACCTCCTCGACGAAGCTCTGGAACGACATCGCGGCGTTCCGGTTGTAGATGCCGCCCTCGTCCTTCGCCGGGAGGATGCCGAGCCCGTAGACCGGCTCGACGTAGAGCCGCTGGAGGTGTTCGGCGAGCAACGGTGCGCCGCCGCTGCCGGTGCCGCCGCCGAGGCCGGCCATGATGAGGAAGGCGTCGATCTCGCTCGTGGTCATCCGGTCGATGGCGGACTGGATCTCCTCGATGTCCTCCCGGGTGCAGCGTTCGCCGAGTTCGGGTTCGGTGCCGGCGCCGTGGCCCTTGACGACGGACTGGCCGATGAGGACGCGGTGGTCGTCCGGGACGTAGTCGAGGCCCATCAGGTCCGCCTTCGCCGTGTTGACGGCGACGGCGTGGCCGACGATGCCCGTGCCGCGGGTGGTGTCGTACTCCAGGAACCGGTCGAGGATTTTCCCGCCGGCCTGCCCGAAGCCTATCATTGCGAGTTTCATGGGCGCGTATGCGCAGGTAGCCGGCCACCGGAAGGATAAGTTTTCGCCCGAGGTCGAACACGTGAAGGACGCGTCACCGTCAGGGAGCACTCGGCGAGCCGGCGGTCACGGCTCGACCGCGTCGGAATCGACGTCGAGGTACTCCGGGACGGTCGTCAGTTCCGCCGGCTCGACGCCGAAGGCGTCCACGTCGGTGTCGTCCACCGTGTTGTCGATCCGCAGCGACCGGTACTGGTCCGAGCCCATCCGCGGCACGCCCGGGATGGCGTCGAGGACCCCGGGCGGGACGAGGTCCAGCGAGGCGAGCCCGACCTTCGCCAGTGGCATCGGGATGGGGACGACATCGACCGGTTTGCCGTCGGCGGCGTGGGCCAGAGCGGCGACCTCGGCCAGCGTCACCGCGGCCGGGCCGCCGAGTTCGTAGGTCCGACCGGCGTGTGGGTCCTCGCCGGCCGCGTCGGCCACGTCATCGACGGGGGTGACGGCCGGCTGCAGGTCGGCGTCGAGCCGAGCGGTTGCGGCGTCGCCGGCCTCGGTCGTCTCCCGGGCCGTCGCGGGCACTGCGCCCGCGAGGGCGTCGGCGAGCATCGGGACGAGGTCGCCCACCCATATCGGCTGGAACCGGGTCTCGCCGCCGCCGGGGAGCGGTGTCAGGTATGGGGGTGCGAGCTGCCTGGTGTAGGGGAGGAACTCGCCCCCGTCGCCGAAGACGACCGACGGTCGGAAGATGGTCCAGGTCAGCTCCGAGTCCCGCACGGCCGCCTCCGCCAGCCCCTTCGCCTCGAGGTAGGCGGTGTCGCCATCGGGGTCGGCGCCGAGGGCGCTCATCTGCAGGAGGCGGTCGACGCCGTGGGCCTCGGCGGCGCGGACGACGTGTTCGGTGCCGTCCCGGTGGACCGAGAAGTGCATCTCCTCGCCGCCGCGCGGCCGGAACAGCGGCGACAGCGCGACCAGGTTGACGACCGCGTCCTGCGCCTCGAAGGCGGGTTCGATGGCGTCATAGTCGGTCACGTCGCCGGCGACGCGGTCGACGCTGGCCGGGAGGGCCGCCGTCTCGGGGTTCCGGGCGAGTGCCGTCACGTCGTCGCCCCGTCGGTCGAGTTCCCTGCACAGCGCTTCGCCGATGAAGCCGGTGCCGCCCACCACGAGGGTTCGCATACTTAAACCGTTCCGGCGGGGCGTCCATAAAAGGTTCGTGGCGACGCCCCCGCCGGCGGCTCAGAACTCGCCGAGTGCCGACTGCTCGTCGGCCGCGAGGACGGCCTCGCTCGTGGCCCACGACCTGCGGGCGCAGTCGGGGAGGTCGCCGCTCTCGCCGACGTGCCGCCGAAGGAACGACCGGGTCGTCGGGTCGCCCGGATAGCCGCTCCCGACCGCGCCGTACTCGGCCGCCAGCTCGTCGACGTGGGCCTCGCGGGCGCTCTTGGCGAGGATGCTGGCGGCCGCGACCAGGTCGTCGTCGCCGTCGGCACCGTGCCGGGCCTCGAGGTCGAGGGCCGGTCCGAGGCGGTCGGCGACGCGGGCGGCGAAGCGGTCGGCGTCGACGTCGCCGGCGTCACAGAGCCCCGCGTCGCCAGGCCTGGCAACCGACCCGGCGGCCTCGGCGTGGGCGGCGACCAGGAGGTCGTTCAGGTTCGCGGCGTCGATGCGGGCGGGCGGAACCGCGACGACGGCGGCCGTGACCCGGTCGTCGGCGCGGAGCCGGTCGGCGAGTGCCTCCCGTCGCTCGTCGGCCAGCGCCTTCGAGTCCGCGACGCCGTCGGGTACCGCCTCGCGCGGCGCGGCGACCGCCGCGACGAACATCGAGCCCAGCACCGGGCCCTTGCCGGCCTCGTCGACGCCGAACTCCATGCGCGCCGGTCGAGGCGGCGGCTCGAAAAGGTTTGGACGCGCGGCCGACTGAAAGGAGGCCGCGGGACGGGCGAGCGGGAGGCGCGAGGCGCGACCCGGGCGGCACGAGCGGCGGGCGGCCGACCGGAGGAAGGCCGCCGGATGAGCGAACGGTGAACGTAGTGAACCGTGAGCAAGCGAGTGCCGCCGAATGTGCGAAGGGCGAACGGAGTGAGCCGTGAGCAAGGGAGCGCCTCGGAGCGAGCGGGGAGCGGGAGGTCGAGCGAAGCGAGACCTCCAATGAGCGAGCGGCGACTGGCGGGAGCCGCGAGCACAGCGACCCGCGAGCAGGGAGCGGAGCGACCGACGACACGCGAGCCGGGCGGCCGACCGCAGGGAGGCCGCCAGATGAGTGAGCGGGAGGAGGGAGCGGAGCGACCGACGACACGCGAGCCGGGCGGCCGACCGCAGGGAGGGCCGCGACGGCCGAGGCGGCAGTTACTGTAGCGAGGACAGCGCCGTGCGGAAGTTCTCGTCGTCGAACCGGTCGGCCAGTTCGGCGGTCTCCTCGCGGAGCGTCTCGACCTCGGCGAGGAGGTACTGGTACTGTTGGTTGTCCGCGAGTTCCTCCTCTGAGTACTGGTTCTCGAGGGCGATCTGTTTCGAGATGGCCGAAAAGAGCCGGCGGACGTTCTCGTCGTATATCCGGCGGTGCAGCAGGTGGTCGACCAGTTCGAACAGCTCCGCTTCGCGAACCGGCTTCGTCACGTAGGCGTCGAAGCCCATCTCGACGACGTTCATCTCCGGTTCGACGGCGGTCACCATCGCGACCTGGCAGTCGGCCCCGCGGTCCCGCAGCATCGAGAGCACGGCCCTGCCGTTCATCCCGGGCAGCTCCCGGTCTAGGAGGACGACCTCGACCTCGTCGTCGAACTCCTCTAGTGCCTCGGGCCCGTCGTGGGCCACCCGTACCGGGTACTCCTCGGAGAGCCAGCCGCTGTACAGCTCCGCGAGTTCGGGCTCGTCCTCGACGACGAGGATGACGTCTTTACTCATTGTGTGGGAGACTGTACTCGACGGGCCTACGCGGCAGGACGGTAATAAACTCATGGTCGTATCACGGGCCGAACCGCCGGCGCCACGAACCCGCAGGCCCGCGCGCCATTCGGCCCGTCTCGCGTAGTCCGGCGGATGGCCGGTACAACGGCGCCGGTCAGCCGTCTCACGTGGCACGGCGAATGGCCGCTACCAGGGCGGCGAGGCCGGTTCGCCGTCGCGGTCCCGCCGGTAGGCCGGCGTGAGGAACGGCTCGTCGACCCCCTCGACGTCGAGGACGTCAAGGGTCTCGACCGTGACGTCGACCCCGAGCAGCCCCGCGAGGCTCGGCTCGGTCCGACCCCCGTCGCCGCTCATCAGTTCCTTGATGTAGAGGCCGCCCTCGCCGTGGACGTCGACGACGGCGGTACGGTCGTCGGTCAGGGCGCCGTCGACGGATAGCACCGCGCGCTCGCGGACCGTGTCCGCGCGGCGGTGGTCGACGCGGGTCGGCGTCCGCTGGTCGACCGTCGCGCCGTCGAGGTCGGCCAGCGCGGCGTCGAGGGCCGCCTCGGTGACCGACTCGGCGAGCGCCACGGTCGCCCGGTAGGTCTTGGTCGCGTCGTGTCCTTTCACCCGCGCTATCGTCTCGTGGGTGACGAACGCGAGCCCCTCGAGTTCGACCGTCTCGCCGGTGGCCTCGGCCGCCAGTGCGTCGAGGTCGGCGTCGCGGCGCCGCGGCTCCTTCAGCTCGAGTACGAACGGCCGGCCGGGCCCGAGCATCAGGGCGTCGACGTCCTCCCGGCCCGCGCCGTGGAAGACGGCGTCGGTGGCGCGGAACGCGCCGAGGAACGGGGGCGCAACGTGCTCCTCGACGCTGGTCTCGTAGGCGTCCCACTCGGTCTGGGGCAGGCCCCGCTGTAGCTTCCGGTAGCGGCCGTAGACGGTCACGGAGTTCCGCCGGACCTCGACGGCGTCGGCGTCCAGGTCCAGAAGGAACTGGACGTCCGGCCGCTCGAAGTCCACCTCGGCGCCGAGGGTCGCGCCCAGGCGGCGGCCGACCTCCCGGTTCAGCTCCCGTTTGAGCGGCTCGCCCGCCTCCGGGTCGAAGCCGGCCTGCTCGCGGAGTAGTCGGCCGTTCTCCTCCAGAAGCGGCGGGACCCGGGTGCCGACCTGGTAGGTGTACAGCTCCGTCTCCCCGAGGGCGTCGACGAGGCGGTCCGCGTACGCGTCGAACCGCGCGCAGTGGCCCTCACAGACCCAGCAGTCGGCGTCGGGGTCGGCGTAGGGCTCGTCGTCCGCCAGCGCGACGCCCGTCCGGAGCGCCCGGCCCCGCTCTTCGTTCGTCAGCCCGAAGCTCCGGTCGGCGACCGGACGGCCCAGACAGGCGTCACAGAGCGACCCCGTCGCCAGGAGCGCGCGGGCCGCCTCGAGCAGCGTCATCGTCTGGGCTCCGGGTTCCGCCGGTAACACGCTTGCCATCCGGGCCGGCCCTGCCAACAGGTTCATTTCCCCGGCGGGCGACCGCTCGTCATGGAGGTCACGAGAGGGGTCGTGCTCGCGGCGGGCGAGGGAACCCGCATGCGGCCGCTGACCCAGAACCGCCCGAAGACGATGCTCCCGGCGGCGGACCGACCGATCCTGGAGCACGTCCTCGACGTGCTCGTCGCCTGTGGACTCGGGGAGATCGTGCTGGTCGTCGGCTACGGGCGCGACCGCGTCCAGGAGCACTTCGGGCACGCCCACCGGGACGTCCCCCTCACCTACGTCCACCAGACGAAGCAGCTCGGCAGCGCCCACGCCCTAAAGCAGGCCGCCGACGCGGTCGCCGGCGCGACGCTCGTGGTGAACGGCGACCGCGTCATCGACGAGCAGATCGTCGCCGAGGTGCTGGCCGGGTTCGGCGGCGAGCCGACCGTCAGCGTGCTCGAGCACCCGACGCCGTCGAACTTCGGCGCCGTCCGCGTCTCGAACGGTCGGCTGACCGAGCTGGAGGAGCGGCCCGAGGGCGGGGGCTACCGGCTCATCAACGCCGGCGTGTACGCCTTCGACGACCGGGTCTTCGACGCCATCGCCCGGACCCCGCGCCGCGAGGGCGAGATCCAGCTGCCCGACGTCATCGGGACGCTGCTGGACGACGGCCGGGTGCGGGCGGTCACGACCGACGGCCTGTGGGCCGACGCGACCTACCCGTGGGACCTCCTGTACCTCAACCGGGAGCTGCTCGCCCGCGAGCGGATCGACGGCCCCGCCCAGCGCGAGGGGGTCTGGGTGGCCGACTCCGCCCGCGTCCACGAGCGGGCGACCCTCCAGGGCCCCGTCGCGGTCGGGCCGGACGCCGAGGTCGCCGCCGGCGCGGTCATCGGACCGGCCGTCACCGTCGGCCGGAACGGGACCGTCGGGTCGAACGTGACCCTCCGGAACGCGGTGCTGGACACGGACTGTCGCGTGGGCGACGGCGCGACGGTCGTCGACTGCGTCGCCGGCCAGGACGTCAGCGTCGGCGCCGGCGCCGTCGTCCCGGGCGGCCCGGGCGACGTCCGCGTCGACGACCGGGTGTTCGAGTCGCAGGCGCTGGGCGCCGTGCTGGCGGACCGCGCCGCCGTCGGCGGCGGCGTCACCTTCGCCCCCGGGACGCTCGTCGGCGCGGGCGCGACCGTCGCCGACGGCGTCCACCTCGCCGGGACCGTCCCGAACGGCGCGCGGGTGGTCCGCTGATGTGTGGCATCATCGGCTGCGTCGGCCGCGGCGAGGACACGCTCTCGACGCTGCTCCACGGGCTCGACCAGCTCGAATACCGCGGCTACGACTCCGCCGGCGTCGCGCTCGTCGGCGACGGCGACCTCCGCGTCGCCAAGCGGGCCGGCAAGCTGGACGCGCTGAAGGCCGTCGTTGGCGACCGCGCCGATCTGGCCGGGACGGTCGGCATCGGTCACACCCGCTGGAGCACCCACGGCCCGCCGACCGACGGGAACGCCCACCCACACTGCGCCTGCGCGGGCCGGGTCGCGGTCGTCCACAACGGCATCATCGAGAACTACCAGGCGTTGCGGGACGAACTGGCCGCCGACGGCCACGAGTTCGACAGCGACACCGACACCGAGGTGGTCCCGCACCTCGTGGAGGCGAGCCTGGAGGCGGGCCGCGACCCCGAAGCCGCGTTCCGGGACGCCGTCGCGCGGCTGGAGGGCAGTTTCGCGCTCGCCTGCGTCGTCGAGGGCACCGAGGCCGTCCTCGTCGCCCGCAACGACTCGCCGCTCGTGTTGGGCGTCGACGACGGCGCCACCTACCTCGCCAGCGACGTGCCGGCCTTCAGGGAGTTCACCGCCCGGGTCGTCTACCTCGAGGACGGGGAGTTCGCCCGCCTCTCCGCCGACGGCTGGCACGTCGCCGACGCCGAGGGGACCCGCCTCGAGAAGTCAGTCGAGACCGTCGAGTGGGACGCCGAGGACACCGGCAAGAGCGGCTACGACCACTTCATGCTCAAGGAGATCCACGAGCAGCCGCGCGCGCTCCGGCAGTGTCTCCGAGGCCGGGTCGACGAGCTCGGCGGCAGCGTCACCCTCGAGGAACTCCCGGAGCTGGATCTCGACCGCGCCCACCTCGTGGCGGCGGGCACCAGTTACCACGCCGCCATCTACGGGGCCGAACTGCTCTGTGACGTCGGCGTGCCGGCGACGGCCTTCCTCTCGCACGAGTACGCCACCGCGCCGCCGCCGCAGGAGGACGCGACCGTCATCGGCGTCTCACAGAGCGGCGAGACGGCCGACACCCTGGCGGCGACCCGGGAGGCCCGGCGTCGCGGCGCCGAGACGCTCGCGATCACCAACACCGTCGGCTCGACGATGGCCCGCGAGTGCGACCACGTCTGCTACATCCGGTCGGGCCCGGAGATCGGCGTGGCCGCCACCAAGACCTTCGCCGGCCAGCAGACCGCGCTGAACCTGCTGTGCGAGTACGTCTCCCCGGGCCCGATTGACCGCGACCTCATCGCCGCGCTTCGGGACCTGCCGAGCGACGTCCAGGCCGTCCTCGACGGCTCCGACGCCGAGGCGGTCGGCGAGGCCTACATCGACAGCGACGCCTACTTCTTCATCGGCCGGGCGCTGAACTACCCCGTCGCGCTGGAGGGCGCCCTCAAGATGAAGGAGATCAGTTACAAGCACGCCGAGGGCTTTGCCGCCGGCGAACTGAAACACGGCACACTCGCCCTGGTGACCCCGGAGACGCCGGTGTTCGCGAGCGTCATCGGCGACGGCGAACTCGCCCGCAAGACCGTCGGCAACGTCAAGGAGGTCGAGGCCCGCGACGCGCCCGTCGTCGCCGTCACCGACGGCCGCTCCGACGTCGAGCGCTACGCCAACCACGTCCTCGATATCCCCGAGACCCACCCGCGGGCCGCGGCAATCTTGGCGAACATCCAGCTGCAGCTCGTCGCCTACCACACGGCCGCGAAACTCGGCCGGTCGATCGACAAGCCCCGGAATCTGGCAAAGAGCGTTACGGTGCAGTGACACGGCCGGCCGGTGGCGCCGCCGGGAACCGACTCCGGCGATGGCCTAGCCGCGGCGATGGCCCAGGCGCGGTGAGGGCCCGGTTCCGCCGGCGCCGAGGCCCCCACTCGGGATCGCTCGACGCGTTCGTCGCCGCCTGCCACCCCCGACGCCCTGAATCGAGGCCTCACGGTGGTCGCCGACGATAAACCTATGGGGTTCGTCCCCAACCACCACGGACGAGGGGCGATGACGCCCGAACCCTGCGCGGTCTGCGACGCCGTGGTCCCCTACAGCGACGCGGTCCACCTGACGATCCACACCAAGAGCGACGCCGGCGTCGTCGACGAGTTCATCTGCCCGGGGTGCTACGAGTCCGAGATCGCGGCGGCGCTGGAGTGACCGGATACAGGGGCGGCTGTCGCGTGCGAGGCCTACCGCAGGACTCCGGACGCGGCTCTGATGGGGCCGCCGGCAGCTCGTCGGTGTGTTTCGAAGAGCCTCACTCCTCAAACTGCTCGAGGGTAGATAGCGGGGATGTCGCAGTGGCCAGATGACAGGCGAGTTCACCGCTCCTGTGGCGGCTCCGGCGGCGCGAACGCCGCCCGGACGGCGCGCCCGACCCTGGTCTCGGCGAGTTCCGCGGCCGACCGGCGCTCGCGAGTGGCCAGGAGGCCGAGCCCGAGGAGGACGAGCCAGCCGCCGACGGCACCGGAGCGCGCGTTGGCGGTCCAGGTCGGTTCGGGCCCGGCGAGGACGGCAGCCGCGATACCGACGAGCGCTGCGAGGACGATCGCCGTGCCGGCCGCGCGAAGGGGTCGAGCCTCGATCCGGCCCGCCACGGCGGCCGCGGTGCTCGAGACGCCGGTCCGCTCGGTGACCGCGGTGGCCCACTCGAGGATGCCGGCGGTGGCCCGCAACAGTGGCCCGACCGTGTACGTCTCCCGGAGGTCGATGACGACCACCTCGGGGTCCGGCTCGGCCAGGAACCAGTGGACGAGCCTGGAGCCGTCGGCCCACCGGTCGAGGCTCGCCCGGACCCGTCGTGCCGCACGGGCGGCCGCCGAGCCCTCGATCGCAGCCTCGAAGCGGCCGGGACCGGTGTCGGTCATCCCCGATCGACGACCTCGCCCGCGAACTCGTAGTCGTCGGTCTCGATCCCGATGGTCCGGCCGAGCCGCACCGGGCGGCCGGCGTAGTGGGCGGTGCCGTCGACGAGCCGCGTCTCGAGGGCCAGCGAGACCCGGAGGTCGCTGTGGGTCTCGTTTCGGGGCGTCGCGTCGGCGTCGGTCACGGTCGCGACGGTCGTCGGGCCGACGGAGACCTCGTCGCCGGC
>PXRI01000029.1 GCA_003021005.1 Halobacteriales archaeon QS_1_69_70
GGAGACCCGGAAGCTCCACATCTCGCTGGACGGCCTCGAGTACACCCTGGCGCTCATCGACCCCGACTCGATCCGCCAGGAGCCGGACCTCCCGGAGCTGGACCTCTCGGCGGAGGTCGTCATCGAGGGCCGGGACATCGACCGGGCCGTCACGGCCGCCGACATGGTTTCGGACCACATCGCGCTTGGCGTCGATTCGGACGCCGAGGAGTTCTACGTCGACGCCGAGGGCGACACCGACGACGTCCACCTCGAACTCGGCCGCGAGGACCTCATCGCGCTGACCCCTGGGGAGGCCCGCTCGCTGTTCTCGCTGGACTACCTCGACGACATGAACAAAGCCATCTCGAGTGACGCCGAGGTCACGATGGAACTCGGCGAGGAGTTCCCCGTCAAGATGCACTTCGGCTACGCGGAGGGTGATGGTCATGTTACTTATATGTTAGCACCCAGAATTCAAAGCGATTGAGGCGAACAGAATGCGCATGGCGACGTGCCCTTCGTGCAACGAACAGTTTGAGCGGCTCGGTCTTCACTGGTGGCACGGTACGTGTCCGTATCCGGACATCGACCGGGAACGGCGAGAGATTCTGACTGGTCTACTGATGGGCGATGGGTCAATACCCCGTCCCAGTGATGGTAACTCTCCGGTGTTCCGTCTCCCGATGACGAACCGTCGGTTCCTTCGGTGGTTCGACGACCGAATGGGCATCCTGACGACCGGCGTATCAATGAAGAAGACGGCGACAGAACTGGCGGAGAACAACCGGAAAACGGGGTTCAGTCCCGATGCCAAAACGGAGAATTACCACGATATGCACACTGTCTGGTCGCGAACGAACCCGTTCTTCGAGAACCTCCGCCGAGGGTGGTACCCCGACGGTTCGAAGCGTTTCCCGGACGACCTCGCGCTCACGCCGGAACGGGTGAAATTCTGGTACGTCTCCGACGGCTATCTCGACATTGGCAGATGGGGACGCACCCGGGTTGAAGTCAAAGTCCGCAACGAGAGCGACCGTCTCGATTTCCTCATATCGCTGTTCCGGGATGTCGGCTTCGACCCGACGTTCAGGCGGAACGAACTCCGGTTCACCTGTGACGACACGGAGGCGCTCATCGAGTGGATGGGTGACCCACCGGCGGGCTTCGAGTACAAATGGGCTATCGACTCGCGCGAGCGGTACCGCACGCTGAAAGAGCGAGCGTACGAGAAGCATACGACCCGAACGATAGAGTGACCCCTCCAGTCATCGAGCCCCCGACCGCCGGCAACCCCGACAGGTTCCCCGCGTTTTCTCCGCCCCCAGCCCGGCCGTGACACGTGGACGAGACCACGGTGAGACGAGCAGCGGCCGTCGGTGCGGCCCTGAGCGCGGTCGCCCACGCCGTCGCGCCGCGGACGCTCCTGCGGACCACCGCGTGTCTGTACGCCGTCATGTTGCGGGTCGAGTTCGATCCGGAAGCGGGGGCGGTCCGGCGGGTGCGGCTCCTCTCGTGCCGAACCTGCTCGTGGCGGCCTACCTGTGGTTGACGGCGGACTCGACGTAGTCGACGGCGGCCCGGGGCGACTCGACCGCTCGGAACCCCTCCAGGTCGACGCCGTGGGTGTCCAGGCCCGCCACGGGCCGGTGGTAGTCAAGCGCGTGACCGAGTTCCGACAGGGTGCCGGCGGCGCCGTCGATGGCGATGACGGCGTCGCCGTTCAGCACGACGAGGGGGTTCCGGGCATTGCCGAGGCCGGTGGCGATCGGCGTGGTGACCCACTCGTTGGCGTCGGCCCGACGGGTCGTCGGGAGGATGCCGATGGTCTCGACCGCGCGGCTCGCGTGTCGTCCCTCCCTCCGGTCGGTCCTCCCGCTCGCTCCATCCGAGGCCTCCCTTCGGTCGGCCTCGCGGCTCGCGGGTCGCTTACGCTCCCCGCTCGCTCCTAACGAGGCCTCACTTCGTTCGGCCTCGCGTGCCCCCTCGCAGGCGGAGGCCATCACGCCGCCCAGCCCGCCGCAGACCAGGGTGTGGCCGCGCTCGCCGAGCAGGCGGCCGACCTCGCGGGCCACCTCGGCCGTCTCGTCGTCGATGCTGGAGCCGCCGATGACGGAGACGCGCATGGCTCCCGGCTACCGGCGCCAGCCACCTCAACTGTGGGGTCCCATCGCACTTCCGCGTGGATCCTCGGTCGGCGGTCCGTCAAGCGATGCCGTAGAGCGTCTCCCGGTCATCGCGCTATGATAGTTCGGGCGTCGCAGGAGAAGGAGGAGGAGCTTGAAAGGGCGGTCCCGTGCCGCGTTGTTATTCCAGGGCGTCGTCGAGTTCCGACGCGACCTCCTCCAGGAGGTCCGAGCCGGAGAGTTCCTCCATCCGGTCGCGTAGGTGCTCCTGGCAGAGGCCGACCTTGAGGTGGTCCTTCTCGATGGCCACGTCGGCCTCCCTCTCACAGTAATGACACTGCACGGCCGGTGGTACGGTGCCGAGCGGTTTCAACTCCGCGGTATTGGCCTAAAGCGCCTCGCGGAACTGCCGGTAGTCGTCGGCCCCGACCCCGGCGCGGCCGAGCGTCTCGTCGTGAGCGTCGCTGCCGCCGGTGACCAACAGGTTGTACCGGTCGACGGCCCGCTCGACCGGCGCCGGATCGACGTCGCGGTCGTAGGGATAGTACCGCTCGACGGCGTCGAGGACGGCACACAGCTCCATGGCGGCCGTCGGGTCGTCGTACCGGCACGGATGTGCCAGCGAGACGAGGCCGCAGGCCTCCTCGAGGACGGCTCGGCCCTCGCGGAACGACGGGACGTCGCGGGCGACGTAGCAGGGACAGTCCGAGCCGATGACTTCGGCGAAGGCGTCCTCGTAGGTGTAGTCGGTGGCCTCGGCGATGGCGCGAGCGACGTGGGGGCGGCCCACGCCCTCCTCGATATCGACGGGCAACTCGACGCCGAGGCGGTCCTCCACGCACTCGACGATGCGGCGACCGCGTTCGACGCGGTCCCGCTGGAGGTGCTCGAGGAGCGACGCCAGCTCGGGGGTGCGGCGGACGCCGTAGCCGAGGAGGTCGATGCGCTCGTGGCCGGCGTCGACCCGGAGTTCGATGCCGTGGACCACCGTCAGCTCCCCGACCGCCCCGACCGGGTCCTGTAGGTCCGGGTGGAGCCGGTCGTGGTCGGTGACGGCGACCGCGGAGACGTCTGCTCGCCGCGCCGCGCCGGCAAGCGACTCGAGCGTCAGCGTCCCGTCGGACCGCGTCGTGTGGACGTGGAGGTCCGCGACGACCATGCCCGGCGTCGGCCCGCCGGGGTCAAAGCCCCGGCGCTTCCGGGCGACCGTCGCGGCCCACGGGCTCGCCCACGACCGGGGTCGACGGGTTCGTTCCGCACCCGCGTCTATGGGCTCGTCCTGGACTCGCGTCAGTGGATACGTGCCGGGCGCGCGACGAGGGGTTCGTTTCCCGGTCGGGCGTCTCGGGGTGTGTTCTCGAACGCTCGTCGTCCGATTCCAGTACCGGGCGCCCGTGGGGGTCGCCGCTCGAGGACTCGACCCCATCCTAAAAGGTGATTAAAGCCAGGAAGGGGAATTATAGACAACGTTCATGAAGGTCCGGTGAGTGCCATGCGGTATGCGACTGCTCTCGACAGCCGACGAGCCCTTCGACGCCCACAGCTACCCCGCGACGGCCGCGGAGCTGATCGAGGCCTACGGCGACTTGGCGCTCGACGTGCCGAACGGCGAGGAGACGTTCGGGGAGGCGCTCGGACGCCTCGACGGGGCGACGACCATCGAGAGCCCGGACGACGCCCGGACGACGGCGTACTCGGCGCTGTCGAAGCAGGCCGTCGGTCGCGTGGGCTACTCCGACCGTGACTCGCCGGCCATCGGCGAGGACGGCCCCGACCAGGTCTCCTTCTGAGCCCGCCCGGCGTCCGTCGCGTCGCCAGCACAGCCCCGTGGGTCGGGATCGCTATCCGGATTCGCGGCGGAACCGGCTGCGTGGCAGTTCGACGTGGACGTCGACCGGGAGACACGCCACACAGAAGTCGACGCCCATCTCCGACAGCGAGAGGCTGCCGTAGACGGTCTTGGGCCGTCTGGCGGCTTCGCGGGCGGCCTCGATGTGTGGCTGGGCCTCCAGCACCTGGTACTGCTTCAGGTCGTCGATGGGGTCCTCGCTGAACGTCACGAGGCCCATCCGTCGGAGGTTCCGGAGGTAGATGGGCGTCCGGTCGGGGTGGCGGCAGCCGGCGTCGGCGCCGACCCGGGTGAGGTGCTGGGCGACCAGCGTGGACGTGAACGGGACGTAGCCCCGGTCGCGGACGTCCATGTAGGCCTGGGTGCCGTCGGTCGCGAGCAGCCGGAGGATGCGGGCCTCGTCGGCGGCGAGGTCCTCGAGGATGGAGGGGTAGGCGGGGTGCAGCGCCTCGTCGCGGCCGACCTCGGCGGACTTCGAGAGGAGCTTTTCGCCCCGCTCCCGCAGGACTTCGGCGGTGACCGGCCGGCGGTCGACCATCTCCTCCTCGTGGGCCTCCAGCCAGTCCGAGCGGGCCTCGCCGATGTCGAAGCCGGCGCGCTGGAGTTCGTCCAGCGCGATGGCCCGGGTCTCGGTGAGCAGGTCCGCGGGCGAACTCGCGGTGGCGGCGGCGTAGGTCATCCGCGTCCCGGTCCGGATGCCGGACTCCAGCGAATAGCCGGTCGCCCGCTGGGTCATCGCGGTTGCGACCCGGGCGATGCGGAAGGCGTCGAGGGCGCCGCCGGCCGTCTCGTCGTCGAGTTCGTCGGGGTCGACGCCGGTGAGCCCCGGGACGGGGACGAAGCCGCCGAGGTTCCCGCCGGCGGGATCGGCCAGGTCGACGATGGCTCCCTCCAGCCCCGAGCGGAACCGCTCGACGTCGTCGGGGTCGATCGATGTCGGGTCCGACACGCCCGCCTCGAGGACCTCGAAGACGTCGTCGAGGTTCTCCTCGTCCGCCGCGGTCGCGTCGCGGACTGCTTCCTCGAGCACGCCGAGGACGCCGTCAAGGTCGACGTCCTCGAGGTCGTCAGGGTCGATCACGAAGTCCTCTAAGATGGCGAGGAGTTCCGAGAGGGTCTCGCGGTCGGTCTCCGCCGGGTTGGCGACCGCTCGCTCCAGCACCGCGAGGAGCCGGTCGACCTGCGAGTCCGCCACGGCGTCGCCGGTGACGGCCTCGTCCATCACGGTGAACGCCCGGTCGAGGTCCGCCGGTGGCAGAGCGGGCTCCGGGCCGTCGACGCCCGGCGGCTCGGGCGCGTGTCCGACGTCCGCGTCGTCGGCATCGGCCGGCGAATTCCTCGCCTCGGAGGAGCCGGCCTCCCGGTCGGGTCCGGGCGGGCCGTCGGACTCGTCGCTCACGCGGCGGTCACCACCGCGAGCTGGATCCAGCCGGCGACGAAGCCCAAGAGGGCGCCGAGGAGGATCAACATCCACTCGTCTTCGACGAACGCGGGCCGCAAGAGTCCAACGAAGTCCCGGGGCGGGAGGGCCTTGATGCGGCGGGCGATGAGGTCCCGGATGGCCTCGCTCCGCTCCTCGTTGAACTCGGGGTCCCGGAGGGGCTCGATGGTGCGGTCGACGCTCTCGTCGGCGAAGGTCTCTCTGACCTCCTCGTACTGCTCGCTGCCGGTCGCCAGCCGGATGGCGGGCCCGGCGATGCCGACGGCCCGGTCGACCTCCGGACGGATCGACTCTCTGACCATCTTCCGTGTGCGGTCGGACTGGCTGCCGTGCAGGAGGTTCTCGGCGACGTTGGCGATAGTGACGACCTCGTCGGCGACGATCCCGGCGTACTCCTCGGCCACCTCCGGCTTGCGCTTGATGAAAAGGCCCTGGAGCCGGAACGGCCCGAGGCGGTGCTCCTCGATCGGGAGGAAGATGATCTTCAGGGCGATCCAGTTCGTCATGTAGCCGACGAAGATGCCCGCGACCGGCAGCACGTAGGGGCTGTCGATCGCCAAAAACAGCGGGATGGTGAGACAGCCCAGCAGGCCGCCGATGAGAAAGCCGGAGTTGACGATGAAGGAAAGCTCCCGGTCGCCCACCTCCAGGAACAGCCGGTTGAGCAGCTCCGGGTTCTCGTCGAGGTGGTCGGTGATCATGGCGTTGATGTCGAGCAGTTCGCCGATGTTCTCGCCGATGGTCTCGGTGATCTCCTCGGCGATCTCCGGGAGGCGCTCCTGGACCCGGGTGTGGATGAGGTCCCGGACGGCCGTCGGCGCGCCGTCCCACAGCTCCGGGTACGCCTCCCGGAGGGTCTCCTCGGTGAGCGCCCGGATCTCGTCCTCGGCGTTCGTGACCATGTGGGTCGCGATCCGTTCGGGGTCGAACTCCTCGTAGAACTCCCGCTCGGTGGCGATCTTGCCGATCGACCCCCGGGATCTGCTTGAGCTTCCGTGGGAACGACGGCGCCAGCTCCTTCATGCCGGGCACCCGGACGCCGACGTAGTCGATCGGACGGAACAGCAGCTGGATGGCGACCCAGTTGGTGAGGTAGCCGATGATGCCGGTGATCAACGGGATGAGGAGGAGTCGCCACTCCAGGCCGAAGGGCAGGCCGGGCTGTGCGGCTGCGGGGGTGCTCACGTATGCGGTGTCTCCATTGTCGGAGCCGGGCGGACGGCACTGGCCCCGGTCGGGGCCGGCTCGTGCCCGACACTCGGTCAAGGTCCGGTTGATGGGTGTGAAACTTTAATCCACGCGCTCGAACGCGGCGACCGAAGCTGGGGAAAGAAATACCATCTAGTACCAGCTAGTTACATGACTTGGTCTAAAATGGAAAAAATTAAGTGGGTCGGCCGTCCAGTGTTGGATGGGTAGGCGGGAGCGACGTGGCGTGGTCGCGGGCCCGCGGGCGACGATGCGGCCGGCCCGCCCGCCACGGTGCGCCCGACGGAGATAACCCATGACAGACGACGATTCCCCACTCGCGACCCTGTTCGAGTTGCAGCGGAACACGATCAGACAGACCGAGGACGCCCTCGAGAGCGCCCTCGAGGTCCCCGCCGACGTCAGCGACACGCTGTACGGCGGCATCGACACCCAGCGGGAGGTCCAACGGCAGGTGCTGGGGATGACCCGGCAGTCCATCCACACGTCGTTGGACGCCGCCGAATCCGTCACGACGACGTCGGCGACGCTGGACGACCTCCGCGAGTCGGTCGACGAGACGTTCGACACCCTCGAGGAGCAGCAGGCGGAGGCCTTCGACGCCGTCGACGAGGAGTACGAGTCCCTCTCCGAGGGCTACGAGGAGTTCAGCGACGACGCCGCCGACAGCCTCAGCGAGCAGCTCGACGTCCTGGTCGAGTTCAACGAGGGCGTCGAGGAGCAGCTGACGGAGACCGTCGACGAGTTCACGGCGCAGCTGGACGAACTCGAGGCGGAACTGGAGGACCAGACCGAAGAGACCCAAGAGCGCGTCGTCGAGCAGGCCGAGGAGCTGGCCGAGCGCTACGAGGAGCAGCTCGAGGACCTGTCGGACCGGTTCGAGGAGCAGGCCGAGCGGTTCGACGAGCTCGAAGCGCGCATCGAGGACGTCGGCATCGACATCGGCAACGGCGACCGGACCGCCGAGTAACGACGTAGCGGCAGTCGTACCTGCAGATCCGACGGACGGTTCCTCTCTTTATCGCCGGTACGGCTCAAGGAGTGGGTGTGACCGCGGCGCGCCGGATCTCGAGGGCTACGTCGGCACGCCGAAGGCGGCGATTTCGAGACCGAGGACCACGTTGACGACGTAGAGGATGACGAGCGCCGCCAGCCATGCCACGAGCCCGATGAGGGCGGCGTTCCCCCAGCCGCCGGGGTACCTCCAGTTGATGACGCCGATCCACACCACGAGGGCGACGATGAGTCCGACCAGCGGGATCCACGCGGTCAGCGCCCAGCCGATGGCCCCGAGCAGCGCCGTGATCACGGCGTGGCTGTAGTCGTCGGCGCCGACGACGATGCTGGCGCTGATGTAGATCGCCAGGCCGCCGACGAGCAGTGCGACCAGGAACGCGACGAGCGAACCCATGACGTGTGTCGCCATGGTCGGCGGTTTACAAACCGACCATAAATAACATTCGGTTGAAACGTCGCCGGGCCGGGTCCTGGGGTCCGCCGGGCACCGGCGCCCCGGCCGCGTCGGGATACCCGCGCGCCACCGCAGGCACAGCCGCCACCCGAACCACAGCCCGACGTCCACTCCGCGTCAGGCCTCACGCAACTGCCGCAGGACGTCCGGCGCGGCCTCGAGCGCGTCGTCGAGCGCGTCGACGTCGGGGCCGCCGCCCTGCGCGAAGTCCGGCGGGCCGCCACCGCCGCCACCGACGCGGCCCGCAAGCTCGCCGACGACGCTGCCGGCGTCGATGTCGACGCCGTCCGGTACCGCCACGACGAACGTCGCCCCATCGTGGCCGCTCCCCAGGACGGCGACCTGGCCCGCCTCGACGAGGGCGTTGGCGGTCGCCCGCAGCTCGTCCATGCCGGTGTCGACGCGGCGGACCACCGCGGTCGCCTCGCCGATGTCGACCGCCGTCGCGTCGTCGCCGCCCTCCGCGCGGACGGCGGCGAGCTGTTCGGTCAGGTCCTCGATGCGCTTGCCGCGGGCCTTCCACTCCTCGAAGAACCGCTCGGCGGTCTCGGGGACCGCCTGCGGGGAGACGTCGAGGACGTCGGCAGCCTCGTACAGCGCGTCCTCGGTGCGCTGGGTCGCCTCGACGGCGGCGTCGCCGGCGGCGAAGGTCAGCCGCTCGACGCCGTCCTGGACGCGCTCCGTGGACAGGACCTTGATGGCGCCGACGTCGCCGGTGCGGCCGACGTGCGTGCCGCCGCACGCCTGGACGTCCTCCTCGACGTGGACCACCCGGATGCGTTCGCCGGGCGGGATGCCGCCCTGGTAGAGGTCGAAACCGTGGGCCGCCTCCGCCTCGTGGCGCTCCGGCCACTCCCGTGCGACGGCGACGTTGTCCGTGACGACCCGGTTTGCGACCCGCTCGATGCGGCGGACCTCCTCGCGGGAGATCCGCTCGTAGTGGCGGACGTCGAGCCGCGACGAGTCGGTGCCCTTCCGGGCGCCGGCCTGCCGGACGTGGTCGCCGAGCACCTGGCGGGCCGCGTGGCCCACGATGTGGGTCGCGGTGTGGTGCTGCATCAGCCGTTGGCGGCGCGCACCGTCGATCTGACCCCGGACGAACTCGCCTTTCCCCGGGTTCCCGTCGGCCCGGTGGAGCACGACGCCGTCGATCTCCCGGACGTCCGTCACCTCGATCGTGACCTCGTCGGTCGACAGCGTCCCGACGTCGGCCGGCTGGCCGCCGCCCTCCGGGTAGAACATCGTCTGGTCGAGCACCACGTCGTCGGCCTCCTCGCGCTCGATGACGTCGAGGACGACGGCCTCGAAGTCCGTGCGCTCGGGCTCCTCGTAGAACAGCTTCTCCGTCTCCGGGAGGTCGGCGACCCGGTCGGAAACCCCGCCGGCGGCATCCGCCTCGTCGGCCGCGTCGCCGCCGTGCCGGGCGGCGACGCGCGAGTGGAAGTCCTCCGGGATCGCGACGGCGGCGCCGTGCTCGGTGGCGATCTCCTCGACGGTGCCCGGCTGGATGCCGTGGCTGTCGTACAGCTCGACGACCTCCGAAAGCGGGATGGCCTCCGCCCTGTCGGCGTACTCCTCGGCCAGCCGCTCGACCTGGCGGGTGCCGCGCTCGACGGTCTCGCGGTACTTCTCGACCTCGGTGCGGACGACGTCCCTTATTGTGTCGCGGTTCCCGTAGTCGAGCCGCTCGGCCTGCATGTCGACGAGTTCGTCCAGCGGCGCGTCGACGCCGACGTCGTCGCAGAGCCGCTTCGTCCGCCGGAGCACCATCCGGGCGAGGTAGCCGGTTCCCACGTTGGAGGGGACGATGCCGTCGCCGAGCATGTACGCGAGCGTCCGGCAGTGGTCCGCGACGGCGTAGATCGACTCCAGCGGCTCGACGAGCTCGCGGAGGCGGTCGGTGGAGACGCCGAGTTCCGCGGCGATGTCGCCGCGGGCGGCCTCGACGTCGTCGACGTCGTCGATGTCGAGCTGCCCCGACAGCCGGGCGGCCCGCCCGACGAGTTCGGTTTCCTCCTCCGAGTGCGAGAGGCCGGCGTTGTCCGTCAAGAAGTCGATCATGTCCGGGTAGATGGCCTCGTAGACGGTCGCGGTGCCCTGGGACATCCAGGTCCACCGCTCCAGCCCGTAGCCGGTGTCCACGATGTAGGTGTCCATGTAGGCGTAGCGGTTGCCGTCCTTCAGCTCGTAGTCGCCGTCGGGGTCGGCCTCCATGCACATGAAGACCAGCGTGGCGAGTTCCAGACCGCGGTAGACGACCTCGATGGCGGGCCCGGCGTTCCCGCCGCCGACCCACGGGTCCTCGATGTAGGTGACCTCGGAGACGTCGGCGCCCATCTCCGCGAGGAGTTCGTCGCAGTACCGGACGGTCTGGTCCTTCCAGTAGACCTCGCCCCGGTAGGCGTACCGGTCGGGCTCGTCGAGGTCCTCGCGGGCGTTGAACGCGTGGTGGGCCATCATCTCGAAGGCCATCGTGTGCCGCCCGGTCTTGCCGACGTTGTCGATGTCCGCCATCCGGATGCAGGGCTGGCTGATCGTCAGGGGGTTCGCCGGCGGCGGCGTCTCCCCGGAGGTGACGAGCGGCTGGAAGTCGTAGATCGACGCCTGCGTCAGGAGTACGTCGTCGCGCCAGCGGTTCGCCGCCACCGGGTACGGGTCGATCCGGTCGTGGCCGCGCTCCTCGAAGAAGGAGAGGAACGCCTCCCGCATCTCCGCCAGCGTGTGGGCCTCGTCGAAGCCGGGGTCGTCGATGAACTCGTACGCGGCACACGGCGGCTCGCCGCACTGCTCCCGCTCGGCGTCGCGGGTCCAGAAGTGGTCGCCGCAGGACGGACACTCCCGCCGGACGAACCCCTCCTCCCGGAAGTACTCGAGCCGGTATTCGTCCTCGAGGTCGCTCATTGGTCCACCTTGGCCCGTCGCCGGTGAAAGGGTTTTCGAGGCGCGCGTGGCGCTTGGCCGTCACGTCGTGGGCGGCGGCCGAGCGCCCGCGAGCGGGCCTGCGGGAGGTAGAAACCGCGCCGTCGGTCGAGGATCCCTGCCGGCTCCGTTCGAGGGCCCGGAACTCGTCGACGACCGTCGAGCACAGACGGGGCCGCGGACCGTCGGCGACCACCGTGGCGCCTGCCGGAGATTCCGCCGAACGTCGCGAGTTTCGAGGAACCGCGAGGGTCCCGGACCATCGCCCGTCGTCGACCGCCGTGGCCTTCGGAGAGCCCGTCGGCCGTCGGCGAGTGTCCAGAACCTGCCGAGATGCCTCGGTCGTCGGCGACGGCCGTGGCACCCGCGCCACACACGTCGGGGACCACTTCCGCCCCGCCGGCCGAACCCTTATGCGGCGGAGCGACGAACCCGAGCACGGATGGCCACAGCCCCGGAGGAGCCGGAGTACGTCGAGGGGCCGATGCTCGCGGACCGACGCATCGAGAAGCGGCGCTACCAGCTCCGGCTGGCCGACACCGCCCGTGGGGACCACACGCTCGTCTGCCTGCCGACCGGGCTCGGGAAGACGGCGGTGAGCCTGCTGGTGACGGCCGACCGCCTCGCCGAACACGGCGGGCGGTCGCTGCTCCTGGCGCCCACGAAGCCGCTCGTCCAGCAGCACGCCGCCTTCTACCGGGACGCCCTGGACGTGCCCGACGACCAGGTCGTCGTCTTCACCGGCGCCGTCCGGCCCGAGGACCGCGCGGCCCTCTGGGGTGACGCCCGCGTGGTCTGTGCCACGCCGCAGGTCGTCGAGAACGACCTGGTCGGCAACCGCATCACGCTCGCCGACGTCGTCCACTGCACCTTCGACGAGTGCCACCGGGCCACCGGCGAGTACGCCTACAACTACATCGCCGACCGGTACCACGCCGACGCCGACCGGCCGCTCGTCACCGGCATGAGCGCCTCCCCGGGCGGCGACAAGGAGGAGATCCTCACCGTCTGTGACAACCTCGGCCTGCGGGAGGTCGCGGTGATGACCGAGGACGACGCCGACGTCGAGGCCCACACCTACCACACCGCCGTCGAGTGGGAGGAGGTCGAAATCCCCGAGGCGGTCCTGGAGATCCGGGACCTGCTGGGCGACGTCATCTCGGACCGCCTCGAGTCGCTGTGCGAGTTGGGGGTGGCGGCCACGACCGACCCGAACCTCTCCCAATCACAGCTGAACCGCATCCGGGCGAAACTCCAGCGACTCGTCGACGAGGGCGACAGCGACGGCTACCAGGGGATGTCCGCCCACGCCGAAATCATGAAGCTCCGCCGGGCCGTCGAACTCGTCGAGACCCAAAGCGTCGAGTCGCTCCGCCGGTACTTCGAGCGCCAGCGGGACGCCGCCCGGTCGTCGGGCGCCTCGAAGGCCAGCCAGCGGTTCGTCTCCGAACCCCGCGTCCGGGAGGCGATGCAGCGGGCCGAGGCGTTCGAGGACCTCCACCCGAAGTTCCGCCGCACCCGAATCTTGCTCGCCCAGGCGCTCGGCGTCCAGGACGGCGAGCGCGTCATCGTCTTCACCGAGTCCCGCGACACCGCCGAGAGCCTGACGGACTTCCTCGGCGAGCACTTCGAGACGCGCCGGTTCGTCGGCCAGGGTGACAAGGAGGGCTCCGACGGCATGACCCAGACCGAACAGCAGGAGACGCTGTCGGCGTTCCGGACCGGCGAGTTCGAGGTGCTGGTCTCGACCAGCGTCGCCGAGGAGGGACTGGACGTGCCCGACGTCGACCTGGTGCTGTTCTACGAGCCGGTGCCGAAGGGCATCCGCTCCATCCAGCGGAAGGGCCGCACCGGCCGCGCCAGCGAGGGCCGGGTCGTCGTGCTGATGGCCGCCGACACCCGCGACGAGGCGTTCTTCTGGAAGTCCCGCAACGAGGAACAGCGGATGGCCGAGGAGCTCCGGAAGCTCAAGGACCTCGAGGGCGAGATCGAGGCCGAGATCGCCGCCCAGCCCGGGCTGGCGGAGTTCCCCGGCGGGCGGCCGACCGAAGGGAGGCCGCCGAACGAGCGAGCGGGAGGAGTGAGCGGAGCGAACGACGACACGCGAGGTGCGAGCGGCGAAGCCGCGAGCCGCGAGGGGTCGCCGGCGCCGGGGCCCGACGGCGGGTCGGCGAACGCACTCGACGGCGACCCGACGGACGAGCGTGAGAGCCGCTCCGGCGACGGGACCGCCGATCACAGCCGGGCAGATGCCGGGAATGGTTCGGTGGGGGCGCCGGAAGACGGCGACGGCCAGGCGGCCGCGGGCTCGAGTGACGACGCCGTCTCCGGGGCCGATGCGTCGGACGACGGCGATGGGGGGACCGGTTCGACCGATTCGACGTCGCCGCCAGAATCCGACGATTTCGATGTGGGTGACGACAACGGTTCGGCGCCGGACGGGACCCGGACCGACGCCGGTTCCGCCGGCGGGAGCGGCCAGGCCGGTCTCGCGGACTTTGCGGCCGACGCCGCGACCGAAGCCGGCGGCCCGGACGCTCCGGCCGACGCCGGGCCGCCCGCGGCGGAACTGGCGGGCACCGTCGCCGAGGTCGAGCCGGACGGCGGGGCGGTCGAGGTGGTCGCCGATCAGCGGGAACTGGACTCCCACATCGCCCGGGATCTGTCGACCCGCGAGGGCGTCGAGACGCGGCTGGAGACGCTCGCGGTCGGCGACTACGTGGTCTCCGACCGGGTGGTCGTAGAGCGGAAAACCGTCGAGGACTTCCTGGAGACGCTGCTCGGCGAGGACCGCTCGCTGTTCCAGCAGGTCGGCGACGCCGCCCGGTTCTACGCCCGCCCGGTGGTCGTCATCGAGGGCGAGCGCCTCTACGAGGCCCGCAACGTCCACCCGAACGCCGTCCGCGGGGCCCTCGCCTCGCTGGCGGTCGACTTCGGCGCGAGCGTCCTCCGGACGGATGGCCCGGACGACACGGCGGACCTGCTCGAGGTCATTGCCCGCCGCGAGCAGGAGGCCGACGACCGGTCGGTGTCGGTCCACGGCGAGAAGGGCGGCAAGACGCTGGCCGAGCGCCAGGAGTACGTCGTCGGCGCCATCGCCGAGGTCGGCCCGGTCACCGCACGATCGCTCTTGGAGCACTTCGGCAGCGTCGAAGCGGTCATGACCGCCGAGGAGGACGACCTGCTCGCGGTCGAGGGCGTCGGCGAGGTGACCGCCGGGCGGATCCGCGAGGTCGCCGGCGGCGACTACGCCGACGCGGAATGACGCCGGGCCATACCCGTCGGGCCGCCAGGGGCGGGCGTCCGCCGTGGACCCGGAATCTGCCTCCAGTCAGCCGCCGACCGCGCAGTTGTTCGGCCCCAGCTCCAGCTCGAACGCCGTCTCGTCGTCGACCGACTCCCGGCCGAGGTTGACAGCGACGATGGTCTCGACGTTCGCCGGCGGGTCGCCCACCCCCTCGACGACGCGGTCGACGAAGGACTCGCGGTCCAGCGAGAACGCCGACAGCCGGTCCCGCAATGCGCCCAGCCTGGCGGCGTGGGGCCCGCGCTCGCTCGCCCGCTCGGGGGACACGTGTCCAGGCGCGACCACCGTCCGGTCCGGGAGGCCCGCAAGCCGCTCGGCCAGCGTCTCGTGGAGCGTCCGCGCCAGCCCGGGCGCCGCCTCCTCGCCCACCTGGAGGTCCGGCCGGGGGACGCCATCGAGGAACAGCGAGTCCCCCGAGAGCAGGCAGTCGTCGACCCGGAGCGACACCGCGCCGGTGGTGTGGCCGTGGGTCGCGATGACCTCGACGCCGACGTCGCCGACCGCGATGGTGTCGCCGTCGGCGACTGCCTCGAACGAGCCATCCATCCCGCGGTCGGCGGCGGCGTCGGGGACGAGCGCTGTCGCGCCGGTCGCCTCGGCGACGGCCCGGCGGCCGCTGAGGTGGTCGGCGTGGACGTGGGTGTCGAGCACCTGCTCGACGCTCGCGTCTATCCCCACGTACCGGTCGACGAACGCCCGGAGCGGGTCCACGACCAACGCGTCGCCGTCCGAGACGACGGCGTAGGCCAGACAGCCGCTCGCCGGGCGGCGGTACTGGCACACGGTCGCGTCTGCCGCGTCGACCGCGACGCGGTCGCTGCGGTACACCCGAGCCCAGGCCGCCATGCCGCCGGCGAGGTTAGCGGCGCCGACGCCGGCCTCGCTCAGCGCCGCGGCTATCTCGGCGCTGGCCTCGCCCTCCGGGCAGACGACGACGTAGGAGCGGTCCTCCGCGACGAGCGAGGCCGGGTCCCCGGTCGCCCGGGCGCTCACAAACTCCATGTACGGGACGTTGGTGTGGTTGACCTCGGGGCCCTCGATGCGCCAGGCGTCGACCTCGTCCCCGTTGCGGACGTCGAGGACGTCGACCCGGTCGCCGGCCTCGACGCGGTCGGCCAGCGTCCCGGCGCTCACCTCGCCGGCCCCAGCGGCGTCGGGCGTCATGGCCAATAGTTGGCCCCGCGCCGCCTTAAGACGGCCGCCGGGCGCCGGCGGGCCCGGGAAGGCGGCCGCTCCAGCCGGCGGTCGTCGACAGAGTTGTATGGCTGCCGACCGCAACGGGGACATGGACGGCGAGGCGTTCCTCGAGACGGTCCGGGAATCGAACGCGACCAGGCTGGACCGACTCGGGTCGGACAAGGCGCTGGTCGCCGCCACGGACGCCGATCTCGAGCGGGTCCGCGTGCTCGAGACCGCCGCGGCGGCGGAGGCCCGCGCCGCCGCCACGCTCGAGGCGTGGGCTGCCGACGAATCCGACGACCGGGCCCGCGAGGCGTTCGTCGACGCGGCGGAACGGGAGCGTGCCCACCACGACCGGATCACCGAGCTGGGCGACGTCGCGGCTGCGGACCCCCCGGCCGACGCGCTCCACGAGCACCTCCGGAGCCTGGACGACACCGTCGGTCGCGCCGCCGCGGGACTCATCGCGCGCCCGCTCGTCGCCTCCCGGTCGCTGCTGCAGGTCATCAACTTCTTCGTCAACGAGGGCGAGACCGCGACGGCCGACCTGTTCCGGGATCTCCGGTCGGACACCGACCGGCAGGCCGAGGCGGGCGCCGCGATGGTCGCGACGCTCTGTGAGTCCGAGGACGACCGCGCGCGGGCCGAGACCGCCGCCGACGGGGCGATCGACGCCGCCTACGGGGAGTACGCCGACAGACTCGAGGGACTCGGCATCGATCCGAAGCCGGTCTGTTGAGGGCGGGCAAGCGTCCGAATCGACCGTCGCAAGGGATCGGTCCGCCGGCGAGACGGCGGGACCGTGCCGCCCTCGCCTGCACCCGGTAGGCTTTGGAGGCCCGAGCCACAGTGGACGCGTATGTCCCTCACGGAGGGTAGCGTCGACGTCTACGAGTGTGAGACCTGCGGGAACGTGGGCCTCGGCGACGGCGGTGTCGCCTGCTGTGACGGCCCGATGGCGACCGTCGCCGTCGAGCCGGCCGTCGAGGCGCCCACACTGGCGGAGTTGCTCCGGACCGTCTTCGACATCTCCGACGCCGAACTCGACATCTGTCTCTGCGTGATGGCGGGCGGCGCCCAGACCGTCCGGGAGCTGGCCGACCGGACCGACTACGACCGAAGCGTCGCGGCGCGGCACCTCAACCACCTCGTCCAACTCGGGGTGCTCGATAAGCAGCGGCGGTTGCTCGAGCAGGGCGGCCACGTGTACGTCTACTCGCCGAAGCCGGTCGAGACGGTCCGGCGGAGCTTCAAGCGCCAGTTCCTGGTCTGGCTAGGCGCGGCGACCGGGCGGCTGGAGGAACTCCGACGGGAGAAGGTCGAGGGCATCGTCGAGGGGGAGGGCGGGGAGACCAACTGGCAGCTCTACCACGAGGGGTGAGCGCGGGCGGAACCGCACGAGGACCCACGAGGGGTTGCGCGCGGAACCGGACGAGGACGTACGAGGAGTCGCCCCGACGCTTTCGCAGGGACAGGTTCGGAGACGGAGGCTATCTGGAGCGGTTGCTGTGGGTGGCAGGAGGTACAGCCGTTCGATCAGATCCGGTCCTCCACGCCGGCGTAGACGCCGCCGAGCAGCACGCCGTAGACGACGTGCCAGAGGAGTGACGGCGGCGCGAAGTTCGGGAACGGCGGGTTCGCCGGGGAGCCGACGGCGCCGAGCCACACCGGCATCACGAGCGCGGCGAGGACGGCCCAGGTGAGGACGCCCCAGACGGCGCCGACCCCGATCAGCTCCCCGGTCGAATCGACCCCGGCGGCGCCGACGATCCCGGCGAAGACGACGCCGAGGACGGCGCCGTGGGAGACGTGGACGACCAGCCCGAGCCCGGGATTCTGCGGCGGCGCGAGCCCGTACAGCGAGGGGATCGCGACGCCGATCACGGCGTCGTTCATCTGTACGACGAGGGCGCCCATCACGGCAGCACCGACGATGCCGCCGAGGACGCCGGCCCGCCAGTTGCCCCGGTCGAGGCCGGTTCGGCGCGTGAATTCAGTCGTGGTCGACATGCCTGGGGTGCCGACCGCCAGTCATGTACCACCTGTGGGGATGTGGCGACGCCGACGACAGGGGCGACATGCTTATTTACGTACGAGCGATAGTCCGAGCTTCGGTTTGAATGCGTACCACACCCGGGGATGCTTCCCGCGACGGGTCGCGCGGGCGGTCAGACCCGGCGGATTGTCTCCAGCGTCTCGGCGGCCTCGCGGGCGGCGGCGAAGAAGTCGCGCTTCCGGCCCACGTCCCTCGTCTCCTCGGCCCGCCGGGTCAGGTTCGTAATCTCGCGGACCAGCGCGGCCTCGGCGTCCTCGAGGTCGCGGCGCTCCTCCCGTCGGTCGCCGCCGGCATCCGCACGACGCGCCGGCGGGTCGACGCGCGCGGGCCGCCGCTCGGGGGTCGTCGCGGGCCTGGTCTCCTCGCGGGACTGGCGCGGAGCGGCCTCGCGGTCGTCGCCGGCGGGCGGCTCCCCGGGGGAACGTTCCGCCTCGCCGCCCGCGTCCGGGCTTCCCGTCGCCGTCCTGCCGTCGGTCCCCGCGTGGCCCGTCTCGCCGTCGCCGTCGGCCTCGGCCCCGCCTCCGGACCTGGCGGCGCCCGGCTCGGCGTCGGCCTCGCCGGTTCGCGGCTCCCGCCGCACGCCGCTAGTATCCGCACCGGTCTCGCTTCGCTCGGCCTCCCGCCCCCCGCTGGCCGTATCCGAGGGCTCACTCCGGTCGGCCTCGCCGCTCGTGTGTCTCCGTTCGCTCCGCTCACTCATCCCGCTCGCCTGTTCCGAGGCCTCGCGGCGCTCGCCCTCGCCCGCCAGTTCGCCTTCGTCGGTGACCTCCCGCTGGCACGTCGGACAGAAGGCCGTGCCCTCGTAGGTGAAAACCGGCGACTGACACTCCGGACAGTGCCGGTTGGTCATTGTGGCGCCCTGCAGGAGGAGTTCGCTCATGCGCTCGGAGGCCTCCCGCTTTTCCTGGTCCCGTTCGTACTTCTCCCGGAGTTTCTCGCGCTCCGCTTCGCGGTCGAACTCGTCGCTCATACGCGTGACAACGCGGCTGTGGGGGAAAAGGACTGCGCTCCCGTGGGCCGTGCTCGCGGCCGATACTGTCGCGGGTGTCGAGGACGCCCGGCGCGACTGGCCGGTCCCCGACGCGTCCGGCCCTCAGAACTCGGCGGTGACCGACCCGTCGGCGTCGAGGGTGATGACGCCGTCGAACAGCGCCCGGAACTCCGCGAGCGCGGCGTCGTCGTGGACCTCCCCGGAGAGGTGGAACAGTCCCGCGGCGTCGTACTCCTCCAGCAGCGCCAGGATCTCCTCGACGGCCGCCATCGCGCGGTCCTCGTCGGCGTAGTAGGCCATCTCGGTGATGGAATCGAGGCTGATCCGTCGCTTACCCTCGCTGCCGGCGAGGAACTCCCGGGTGATCTCGACGATGCCCGCCAGGTCGTCCGGCGCGGAGACGTAGTGGACGTGGTCGGAGGGCCGCCGGGAGTAGCCGCGCTCCACGGAGAGCGTGTCGAGGATGTCGGCCTTGGTCTCGTCGACGTCGCGGTCCGTCTCGCCGGTCGACGGGTGGACCAGAAGGACGCCCGTCCCGCCCGGTACGACGTCGGGGGCGCCCTCGATGGCGAGTTCGTACTCCATACCGGGAGGGCGGCCGGCGGCGACTTAAATCATGGTCAGGCGGCCGGCCGCCGCCCGTGGCGGTTAACACCGCCGACGGCGTAGGGGGTGTATGAGCGTTCGAGCCGAGTTCGACGCCTGGGCCGACGAGGGCCGGGACCGCGGGATGGAAACGCGCCACTGGCACACCGCAAAACACGCGCTGGGGCGGATGCCGGTGGAGGCCGGCGAGACGGTCCTGGACCTGGGGTGTGGCAGCGGGTACGCGGCCCGCGCGCTCCGCGAGGCCGACGACGCCGGCCGCGTGTACGGCCTCGACGGCGCCCCGGCGATGGTCCACAACGCCCGGAGCTACACCGACGACGCCGGCGTGGCCTACGTCCTCGGCGACTTCGAGTCGCTGCCCTTTGCCGACGACGCCGTCGACCACTGCTTCTCGATGGAGGCGTTCTACTACGCCGTCGACCCCTACGACGCGCTCGCGGAACTCCGGCGCGTCCTCCGCCCGGGCGGCACGTTCTACTGTGCGGTGAACTACTTCGAGGAGAACGTCCACAGCCACGACTGGCAGGAGTCTATCGAGGTCGACATGACGCTGTGGAGCTACGCCGACTACCGCGAGGCGTTCCGCGAGGCCGGATTCGTCGTCGCCGAACAGGACACCATCCCCGACCGTGAGACGGAGATCCCGCCCGAAAGCGAGTTCCCGACCTATGAGTGGGCGACACGCGAGGACATGGTGGAGCGCTACCGCGAGTACGGGACGCTGCTCACGGTCGGGGTGGCGGCGGAGTAGCCGTCGCTCGTGTCGTCACGTCCAGGCGTCGAGTGCCTCGATTCCCCGAAACGCGCCCCGTTCCGGGTACGCATCGACCAGCGCGATGAGGGCCGCCGCAACGCCGTAGGCGGGCATCGTGTCGTCGGACAGCAGAATTAGACCGGTCTGGTCCTCGATCGGGAGATCACCGAAATCCGTCACGTCGCTCGTGACGACGACCAGTCCGTGTTCGTGGGCGTACGGCAACACGTCAGTTTCGTCGTCCGCACCGTCTGCGAGCGCGTCCCGGACGTGTTCGGCGACCACCTCTTCGCTTTCCAGGTGGGCGGACACTTTCGGGTCTACGTTCTCGTCAAGGAGAAACCGCCACGCGGACATCCCCGACCGCGTCCGGGTCCACGTCCTCCGGGCGGTCTATCGACGCCCGGACCGTCTCCATCGCGGCCTCCCGCTCGGCCACCAAGTCGCGCATCTCGCGGGGATGGTCGTGGTAGTAGGCGGGCGCGTGATAGACGTCCGCGACGTCCAGGTCGTACCGGTCCGCGACCGTCTCGGGATCGACGCCGCGCTCCTCGACCAGCGCGCGCACCTGGCGGACGCTGACCCGCCGTCCGGCGACGTGGGGCTCGCCCACGAGTTCGCGGTCAACGTGTCGCGTGTCCCGCTCGGCCATATGGGAATACGTACCGCCCGCTGTTGCAAAAGGGTACGGCCGACAACGCCGCTCTCGGACCGTTCGAGGAGACACGGAACCTGTCGACCTCGCTGTATCAGCGCTCGTAGCGCTCGCCCACGGGGATCGCCACCTCGAGCCAGTTCTCCCGCGGCGGTAGCGGGCACTCGTAGGCCTCGCTGTATGCGCAGGAGGAGCTGTATGCTAGGTTGAAGTCGAGCGGGATCTCGGCGCCGTCCGCCAATTCATCGTCGTAGTGTAACTCCATGTACCGGCCGCCGGGGTAGGTCTGCTGGCCGGTCGTCTTGTCGCGGAACGGGACGAAAAGCGAGCCGCTGTCGGCCTCGTCGACGCGCTGGTAGGCGACGAGCGTCGCCTCGGTGGGCTCGCCGTCGGCGTCCGGCACTTCGAACTGCAGCCGGGCCGCCCGGCGGTACAGCTGTTCGCCCGCCGTCGAGGTCTCCATCGTGACGGTCTCCTCGTCGTCCACCCGCTCGACGGTCGCCTCGACGCGGTAGGCCGGGTCCGGCTCGAAGTACAACAGCCCGTCGAAGGCCTCGCGCTCGTCGGGCGGGATGGGTGACTGCCGGGACGAGCCGAACTGCTCGTCCTTCCGGTCGCGTGAGGACTGCAGTTCCGTGCGCCAGGTCTCCGTGTCGAACTCCACACCGGTGGCTCGGGACTCGATCGCATAAGCCCCGGGGTCTGTAGCCCCCCGCATCCTGCAGGCGACCCGCCAGGGTGGTTGAGACGGGTCGACCTGTCGCCGTGTCCTCACGTTCACTCCGGCCGGTCGACACGTCTTTAGGCGAAGCGGCGGGACCTCGGGACGTGTCCGCCGACCCCGCCTGGCGCCCCATCTTCGGCCACGCCGAGCCGTACGACGAGCAGGTCGACGGCATCGACGCCGCGGTCGAGACCGCGCGCGAGGACGGCTTCCTGGCCCTGGAGGGCGCCTGCGGGACCGGCAAGACCATGCTCGCGTTGACCGCGGGCATCCACCTCGTCCGGGACCCGGACTCCCGGTTCGAGCGCGTGTTCGTGCTGACGAGCGTCAAGCAGCAGCTCCGCCAGTTCGAGGCCGACCTCCGGACGATCAATGCGAACCTGCCGGAGGAGTGGCGGCCGGTGTCGGCGATGTCGCTCGTCGGCAAGGCCGACGTGTGCCCGTACAACCTAGCCGGCGCCGGCGACATCGACGACGACACCGTCTACGAGCGCTGCGAGGGCCTCCGCGAGCGCACCCGCGGCCTCACCGAGGAGACGACCGCCGACGCGCTCGCGGCCGCGGCCCGGAGCCAGCAGGTCGGCCTCGCCGACTCCGCCAGTGCCAGCGGCGATGGTGGTGGCGCGACGTACCTCGAGGCGGCCGACGAGCCGACGCCGTACCCTCGCGACACGCCCGAGGCGGCAGAGCGTGACGTCGAGTACTGTCCCTTCTACGCGCAGTTCCTCGCGGACCTCCCCGAGGACGGTCATCCCTCTGAGGCCGTCCCGTTCGACCCGACCGGCATGGGCCTCGTCGAACCCGAGGACCTCGTCTCGCTGGCCGCCGGCCACGGCTCGTGTCCGCATTCCGTGATGGGGGCGCTCCTCCCCGAACTCGAGGTGCTCGTCGGGAACTACTACCACGCCTTCGACCCGACCACCGTCCGCGCGTTCACCGGGGACCTCGTGGACGAGGACACCTTCGTCGTCTGCGACGAGGCGCACATGCTCGAGCCCCGCGTCCGGGAGCTGGTCGGCGATTCGGTCTCCGACCGGGCGCTGTCGGACGCGCAGGCGGAGCTGTCCCGCGTCATCGAGCCGCTCGCCGCCGTCGAGGAGGCCGGCGCGGACGCCCGGCACGGCGGGGACGCCCGCCGGCAGGCGGCGACCATCCGGGAGGTGCTATCCGACACCGACGTGACGCTCGGGGACCTCCGTGATACGCGCCGGTTCCTCGACGCCATGGAGGTGGAACTCGGCGCGCGCGTGACCGACCACCTCGACGCCGAGTCGCCGGGCTGGCGCCGGGATCTGCCCGACCTCGAGGACGCCGAGATCCCGCTCCGGGACCCCGAGGAACCGGGCGTCGACGAGGTCACCGCGTGGGCCGAGCGCAACGGGTTCGACGCCGGGGTCTGGACGCGAGCGGAGTCGGTCGGGGCGGTCGTCGCCCGCGTCCTGAACACGCTCGACGAGGACGACACCCGGCGGGCGGCCCCGGCCGTCGGCCGGACGCTGGCGACGTGGTACCGCGCCGACCACACGGACTTCTTCCGTGAGATCGTCCTCGAGCGGACCTGGGACGAGACCAAGCCCCCGGAGTCGTGGCGCCGCGCCTACACCGCCCGGTACGCGCTCCACAACTGCCTCCCGGCGGGCGCCATCGGGGAACGGCTCGCCGAGTTCGGCGGCGGCGTCCTGATGAGCGCGACGCTTGCGCCACTGGACGTCTTCGCCGAGGTCACCGGCCTCCGACACCTCGAGCGGACGGCCGACCGCCCGATCAGAGAGCGGACCTACGGTCTGGAGTTCCCCGAGGAGCACCGCGCCTCGCTGGCGCTCGCGACGCCGAAGTTCACCTACGCCGACCGCGGCGACCCGGACGAAGACACAGAGCCCCGGCACGCCCACGCCCGCGCAATCCGGCAGGTCGCGGCCTCGCCCGGGAACGTCCTCGTCGGGATGCCCTCCTACCGGGAGGCCGAGTGGGCGGCCGACGTCCTGGCGGACTGCGACAAGGAAGTGCTGGTCGACGCCTCGACCGACGACGTGGCGACCGAGCAACTCAAGCGCGAGTTCTTCGCGGGCGACCCGAAGGTGCTCGTCACCAGCCTCCGCGGCACGCTCACCGAGGGCGTCGACTACCGCGGCGACCGGCTGTCGGCCGCCATCGTCTGCGGCGTCCCCATCATCAACACCGCCAGCCCGCGGACGCGGGCAGTCAGAACGGCGTACGACCGCGCCTTCGGGGACGGGTTCCGGGACGCACTGGCGGTCCCGGCCGTCCGGAAGGCCCGGCAGGCCGTCGGCCGCGTCATCCGCGGGCCCGACGAGCGCGGGGTCCGGGTGCTCTGCGACGAGCGGTACGCCCGCGACTCCTGGGACAGCGTGCGGGAGTTGCTCGGCGCGGCCGAACGCGAGGAGTTCGATCCCGTGAGCCCGGACATGTTCGAGTACGCCCTCGAGCGGTTCTGGAGCACGTCGGAGTAGGCGACCGGCGGCTGTCGGGCCACCTTCCAGGTGTCGTTGTCGGCGACCCCAACGGCAACCGCTGGACGTCCGCCGGGGATGCCAGGGCTGGGAACCAGAAGGCGGCGCTGCCACTCGAAGTGGACTCGGGTGGTCTCGCGGGGAACACTACGTCGACGGCCGTGGTCGTGAGCCGGTGTTCGCGGCCGCGCCGGACGAGCGCCGCTGCCCGCCCGGCCCGTCAGCCAGCCGTCGGTCGGCCGACCCACCTGCGACAGTCGACATCCGCACCCCTTGAACCGGATACCCTACCCCTCCGTTTCATCTGGAGAAGCCGAGATGTCAGTGCCGGATACCTTCGGCTTCTGGAAGGGATTCGAGGGGCCCGGGCACCATGTGACGCAACATGTATACACGATCACGGACAATTCCCGCGGATGGCAACCGACAACACCGCCCGCGAGACAGCGGTCAATGACAGCGGGATGGTCACCATCCCGGTCGAGGTAAGTATTTAGTCGTGTTACCCGTAAATAGGCGCATGCAACGAAGAATCGCTTTACAGCTTCTCGGTTCAGCATCTATTGCGACGTTAGCGGGATGTTCAACGGTCGGAAATGTGGGATCTGACGGTGGTGAATCCCCGGATGAGAGTACCCCTGATCTGTACCTTCGGAACGACGATACCGATGCACACCTGGGAGAGTTCGAAGTTGTCCAGGATGGTGAAACCGTCATTCGAGATCGATTCGAACTCGAGGCCGATGGTTCAGTCTCCTATGAAGACCCCATTACTGAACCTGGATCCTACACCATAACAGTAACTACTGAGACCGGACTCGAGAAATCGTTCACGTGGGAGGAAACGCACGAACCGTCGACGGACAGTGATGGGACGCACGTGAGCATCTGGGATGGGAAGATTCGAATCGAGCGCGTAGAGTATTGAGCTTCCCTCGCAGTTTGCTGTTCCCTTGCTTGCATTCGAGACGTGGCGAGGTACGGCGATGAGTGGACGATTTTGGCCCGATCAGGGATGAAATCGGCACACCCCGGTATCCATCCGGCGGAAACGGTCTAAGGTGTATGCTTCAAGCAATAGCAGACCGACCTCCTCTGCGGCCTCACCCATCGGGCGGTCGCCGGCCATCCTCGGTCCGATACTCATCGGGCTCGTGCCGTACCTCCCGACCGACCGCAACTCGCCAGCCGGGCGGCGAAGTTCCGGTGAGTCGCCAGTTCGTCGGCTTCACCGGCGCGTCATCACCGTCGGCGCCATCGGCGTCTTCGCGGCCCGCTCGTCATCGCGGTCCTCGTCGGGGTGCTGGAGCTGCTCATCGAGGTCCCCTCCATCCCGGAGCAGTGACGTGGTGGCCGGCCCGTGGCAGCGTCGATGTCTCTCGCCCGACGGTCAGTACGCGGCCACGGTCCCGTCCTTCCGCGGTTCCGTCGCGCCGGACAGCGTCCCGTCGCGGTCCCGGACCACCTGGGCGCCGCCGAACATCGCCGGCCGGAGGACCTCGAGGTCGTGGCCGCGCCGGCGGAGCCCGTGCTGGACCTCGGCCGGCGTGCGGGCCTCGACGGCCAGGCGGCCGTCCTCGCGGTACCGCCACCGCGGCCGGTCCAGCGCCGCCTGCAGCCCCAGTCCGTCGTCGAGCAGCCCGACGAGCGTCTGGAGGTGGCCCTGTGGCTGCATGTAGCCGCCCATGACGCCGAACGCCGACCAGTCGGCGTCGCCGCGGCACAGCAGCCCGGGGATCAGCGTGTGGAACGGCCGCTTGCCGGGTTCAAGCCGGTTCGGGTGGTCGGGGTCGAGCGAGAAGGACGCCCCGCGGTTCTGCAGCGCGATGCCGGTGTCGCCGGCGACGAGGCCGCTCCCGAACCCGGCGAACCGGGAATTGATGTAGGACACCACGTTGCCCTCGCCGTCGGCGACACAGAGGAGGACGGTGTCGGCGTCCTCGGCGGTCGCGTCCGGCACCCCGAAGGAGACGTCGGCCGCCTCCGGGCCGATACCCTCGGCGCGGCGGGCCGCCCACTCGCGGCTGGCAAGCGGTGGGACCTCCTCGTACTCCGGGTCGGTGATGTAGTGGTGGCCGTCGTGGAACGCGCGCTTCATCGACTCAGCCAGGTAGTGGACGCGGGCGGCCGACCCGGATGGGTTGTCGGCGGCGCCGACTTCGCTGGCGACGTCCAGCGCCTCCAGGGCGACGAGACCCTGGTTGTTCGGCGGGAGTTCGTACACCTCGCTCCCGGCGTAGGTCGTCGAAACGGGGTCGGGGTACTCGACAGCGAAGTCGGCGAGGTCCTCGACGGCGAGGAAGCCGCCGGCGTCCTGGACCGCCCCGGCGATGTCCTCGGCGATGTGGCCCTCGTAGACGACGTCGGCACCCTCCTCGGCGATCGCCGAAAGCGACCGGCCGAGGGCCTCCAGCCGGACGGTCTCGCCGGCGACGGGGGCCCGCTCCCCATCGACCAGATAGGCGTCGCGGGCGTGGGCGTCCTCGAACAACGTCTCGCCGTGCCGCCAGGCGTCGGCGACGACCTCGCTCACGGGGTACCCCTCCGTCGCGTACTCGATTGCGGGTTCGAGGACGTCGGCCAGCGCGCGGCGGCCGAACTCCCGGACGGTCGCCTCCCAGCCCCGGGCGGTGCCGGGGACGGTGACGGTGTGTGGCCCGACCGCCGGCATCGCCGCCGCGGCCGGCTCGACGTCCCGGTCGTCCGCGACGGCCTCACGGACCCGCTCTCGGGTGGCGGCCTCGGGGGCGCCTCCGCAGGCCCGCATCGCGCCGACCTCGCCGTCGGCGTCCCGGTACAGCATGAAGACGTCGCCGCCGAGACCCGTCGAGGTGGGTTCGACGACGTTCAGCGCGGCGGCGGTCGCGACGGCGGCGTCGAAGGCGTTCCCGCCGTCCCGGAGCGTGGCCAGCCCCGCCTCGGCGGCCAGCGGCTGGCTCGTCGCGACCGCGCCGCGGGGTGCGTGGACCGTGGACCGCCTGGATCGGAACGCGTCGACCGTATTCGACATGCCAGGGCGTGGGACCGGTAGCGACATAGAGCCGGCGACCGCGCCCGGGGATACACGTCACCGACCGATGTGTGGGTGGCGTCGCCGGTGCTTCCGGAACCATCCGGTTTTCCGACCGCCGTCGGCCGGTTTCACTTCCGCCAGCGTGTGGCTCGGCCGGCGTCCGAGCGGAAATTCGGCCGTTCCGCCGGCCCGACCCGCCACAGGCAGCCGTCTGGGGCGACCCGACGGCCTGCCTCGATCCCGTCGCCGTCCGGCGGTGCGACCGGACGGCCAGTTTCACCCCGGCCTCGAACGCGATTCATTACGCTCCGTCCGCTCGTCCAGCGTATGACCGTTCGATTGATCACGGACGGCAGCAGCCCCGCCGACGCCAAACGGGTCCTCATCGACGCCGACGACCCGACGGCCCGGTGGCGGTGGCGCTGTCCGAACCGCCACTGCGACTGGGAGCCGACGAACAACCACGTCTGGTGTGCCACCTGCGCGTCGCTACACGGGGTCGACCCGGAGTACTGGGAACTGGTGGACACCAAGACGGGCGAGCGTGTGCCGTGGGGGTCGATCGAGTTGCGATGACGCTTCGCGAAGCACTGTACGTTCGCCTCGGCGCCGTGCTGGTCGCGGCGGCCGTCCCGGTTGCCACCATCGCCGTCGTGGCCCTCGTCGAGGCGGTGGTCACGGTGCCGGCCGTCGCCGTGGGCGGGACGGTCGTGCGACCGACGGAGTTCGTCGCGGCCGTCGCGGTCTGGCGACTCGCCGTGCGGCTCTACCGGCTCAATGCCGGTCCAGTCGATGGGTGAAACGGTTGTTTCAGTTTCCACAAGGCCGATTCCCTTGTCGCCAGGACCGTCGACCATGCACGTCACACGCCGAACACTGCTGTCCGCTGCAGCGGGCGGTGCCGCCGCAACGGCCGGCTGTTCTGACGGCTGGGCCGGAGGCCCCGACGACCAGTCCCCGACCGAGACGGACCGACCACTGCCCGACGCGTGCCCGACGACGCAGAACCTGGGCGTCGAGTGGCCCGCGGAGCTGACCGACGTCGAGTCGTTCATGGTGGCCTACGAGAACGCCTACTACCGCGAGGTTGTCGTAGATTACGAACCGACCACCAGGGTCGACGAGTACGGGCTGGAGGCGGTCGTGAGCGACGGCCCGACCGCGGTCGACGGCGGCTACGAGGTCGCGCTCTACGGCACCGGCGGCGTCTACGAACCCGGACTCCACCTCCAGGCCGAACCCGCCGACCCGCCGGCCGGCGCCGACGTCGTGCCGGTCGGCGAGGTGTCTGACGACACTCTCCGGGATTTCCTCGAGACCGCCGCCGCGGAGGGCGAGGCCGAGACCGTCGTCCAACAGCAGCGCGACCGAATCGACGAACTGATCGAACGGGTCGCGGCACTGTCGGACGACGCCGAGACGCTCGACTCCCCGGGCGACTCGGCCACCGCCTACGTCGACGTCGACGGGTCGACCGTCGAGCTCACCCTCCAGGCGGACCGGTTCCACGGCGACTACTGGTGGAGTGCCCGGTACTACGTCGACAAGCGGGTCGTCCGGCGCGTCGACGACGAGGAGAGCGATCCCCGCGAGGCCGGTGACCTGCTGGAGTGCCGGGAGCAGTCCTGACCGCCCGTGGGCCCGGACGGGCGCCGCCGCTCGCTCATCCGGCGGCCTCCCTTCGGTCGGCCGCCCGGCTCTCGTGTCGTCGCTCCCGCAGGTCACTCCTCCCGCTCGCACATTCGGCGGCGCTCGCTCCGCTCGCGCCGCCCGCGTCGTTGCGTGACGCGCCGTTTAACCGCCTCGACCCGATACCACCTCCAATGAGTAACGGGTCCGGTTCCGGCGCGTTCTGTCCGCGCTGTGGCGACCCCATCGAGCGGCCGCCCGAGGTCGACCTCCCAGCCGGCGTCGACGGCGCGGGCGGTCGGGTCGATCCGGACGCCGTGCTGTGCGACGAGTGCTACCTCGACGCCTTCGACCTCGTGGACGCGCCGGACCGCATCGAAGTCCGAGTCTGCAGCCGGTGTGGCGCGGTCCACCGCGGGAACCGGTGGGTCGACGTCGACGCCCGCGACTACACCGACGTCGCCGTCGAGGAGACGGCCGACCGGCTCGCGGTCCACGTCGACGCCGACGAGGTCGAGTGGGGCGTCGAGCCCGAGCAGGTCGACGAGAACACAATCCGGATGCACTGCCTGTTCACCGGCGTCGTCCGAGGGACCCCGGTCTCCGAGGAGGTTACCGTCCCGGTGTACATCGCCCGGGAGACCTGCGACCGGTGTGGCCGCATCGCCGGCGACTACCACGCCTCGATCGTCCAGGTCCGGGCGGCCGACCGGACGCCGACGAGCGAGGAGGCCGACCGCGCCGTCGAGATCGCGGAGGCATACGTCGCCGAGCGGGAGGCGACCGGCAACCGCGAGGCGTTCATCACCGGGACAACGCGGACCGACGACGGCGTCGACCTGAAGCTCTCCACGAACACGCTCGGCGAGGGCGTCGCACAGCAGGTCGTCCGCGAACTCGGCGGGACGGTCTCCGAGGCCCCGACGCTGGTCACGGAGGACGCCGAGGGCGAGGAGGTCTACCGGGTCACCTTCACCGTCCGGCTGCCGCCCTTCACGCCCGGCGACGTCGTCGCCCTCGACGACGGTGACGGCCCCGTTCTGGTCACGAGTGCCCGCAGCAACCTGAAGGGGCGCCGGCTCGCCACCGGCGACCGCTACGAGGCCGACGTCGAGGACGGCATCGCCCCCGACGCCCGCAAGATCGCCGACCGTGCCGACGCCGAGTCCACCACGCTCGTGGCCGTCGAGGACGACCACGCCGTCCAGGTGCTAGACCCCGACACCCACGAAGCGACGACCGTCCCCCGTCCGGACTACCTCGACCCGGACGCCGAGGCGGTCCCGGTCATCAAACACCGGCGCGGCCTGCACGTGCTCCCGGAGGAGTGAGTCGGATGTCGGACGACGCCGCCGGCCCGGACTGCAACGGCGAACTGGCCGCGATCGTCGCGAAGCCGCGGACCGAGGCCGCCATCGAGGCGTTGCGGGCGGAGGGCGTCTACGACCCCACACGGAGCGTCGACGCCCACGACGCCGACCGCGTCGCCGTCCCGGTCGCCGCGCCGCCGACCGAGACCGCCGTCGACGCGGTCGAGGCCGTGGTGCTACCGCGGCGGGAGCGGGGGCTCGCGGACCTGCTCGCCGAGCGCGGGTTCACCGACCGGGAGATCGACGCCGCGCCGTCGTCGTGGGCCGTCGTCGGCAGCGTCGCCCTCGTGGACTTCGGCGACGTCTCCGCCGACGATATGTTGCCTGAGGACCGCCGTGAGGCCGTCGGCGACGCCCTCCTCTAGCTGCACGCCAACGTCGACACCGTCCTGGCCCGCGGCGGCGTCGCCAGCGAGCGACGGCAGCCCCACGTTGAGGTCGTCGCCGGGACCGGCGAGACCGAAACCGTCCACGTCGAGCACGGAACGCGGTACGTCCTGGACCTCGCGACGGTGATGTTCTCGCCCGGCAACAAGGCCGAGCGGGCGCGGATGGGCGAGGTCGTCGGCCCGGACGAGCGGGTGTTCGACATGTTCGCCGGCATCGGCTACTTCGCGCTCCCGATGGCCCGAGCGGGCGCCGACGTGACGGCCGCCGAGATCGAGCCGGCGGCCTACCGGTATCTCGTCGAGAACACTCGCCTCAACCACGTGACAGACCGGCTCCGGCCGGTGCTCGGGGACTGCCGCGACGTCGAGACGACCGCCGACCGGGTCGTGATGGGCTACTACGACGCCCACGAGTATCTCGACGCGGCGCTCGCGGCGCTCGTCGCCGGCGGGTTCCTCCACCTCCACGAAGCCACGCCGGAGCCGCTGTTCCCCGAGCGGCCGGCCGACCGGCTCCGATCGTCGGCCGACGCCGCGGGCCGGTCGGTCCAGATCCTCGCAACGCGGGTAATCAAGGACCACAGCCCTGGCGTCGTCCACGGCGTCGTCGACGCCCGGGTCGACTGAGACCGGCGTGCCGACGACGCCGACTGACCGAGCACGGGGCGGCGTGGTCCCTTTGTGCTCTCCGCCCGGAGGCGGGGCATGCACGTCGACTGCGGGACGCTCGTGGACGGCACGGGAGACGTGATCGAGGACGCCCGGCTCCGTGTCGCGGACGGCGCGGTCGCCGAGGGCGGGCCCCGGGAGGACGTCGCGGCCGACGGCGAGCGCGTCGACCACTCCGGCGAGGTGGTCGTGCCCGGGTTCGTCGACGCCCACGTCCACCTGCAGGGGCTCCGCACGATGGACCCGACCGACTGGGTGCTCGCCGACGACGCCGAATGCGCCGCCCGTGCCACGGTGGACTGTCGCCGCCTGCTCGAGGCCGGCTTCACCAGCGTTCGGGACCTCGGCAGCACGGTCGCGCTCGGCCTCCGTGATGCCATCGCCGACGGCGACGTCGCCGGCCCCCGGATCTACACCAGCGGCCGCGCCATCTCCCAGACCGGCGGTCACGGCGACGCCCACTTTCTCCCGCACGAGTGGGCCGGCGAGAGCGGGCTCGGCATCGCGACGCTCGCCGACGGCGAGGCCGAGTGCCGGAAGACCGCCCGACGTCGCCTCCGGAACGGCGTCGACTGTCTGAAGATCATGACGACCGGCGGGGTGCTCTCCGAGCAGGACGAGCCGGACCACCAGCAGTTCACCGACGCCGAGATCCGGGCGCTGGTCGAGGAGGCCCACCGCGCCGACCGCCAGGTCGCCAGCCACGCCCAGGGGGCCGCCGGCGTCACGGCGGCACTGGAGAACGGCGTCGACACCATCGAGCATGGCTTCCACCTCGACGAGGAGGCCATCGACCTGCTCCTGGAGACGGACGCCACGCTGGTGCCGACACTGTCGATCATGTTCCGGATCGTCGAGGAGGGGGCGGACCACGGCGTCCCCGAGTACGGGCTCCGGAAGTCCCGCGAGGCGTTCGAGGCTCACGTCGATTCGACCCGGCGCGCTCACGTGGCCGGCGTCCCCGTCGCGACCGGGACCGACTTCCTCGGCGCGCCGCTGGTCCCGCACGGGGAGAACGCCCTCGAGATGGAGCTCTTGGTCGAGGAGATCGGCCTTTCGCCCCTCGAGGCCATCGAGGCCGCCACCGGCGTCGCGGCCCGCACCGTCCCGGACGACGTCGGCGAACTCCGGCCGGGCGCCCACGCCGACTTCGTTGCCCTCGACGCCGATCCGCGGGACGGCATCGAGGCCGTCCGCGAGGTCGCGGCGGTTTACAAGGGCGGCGAGCGGGTCGCGAACGGTGCGAGCGATTTATAGGAGCGAGCCGGCAACGTCCAGTATGGACAGACAGAAGCTGTTCGCGCTGTTCTTCGCCCTGCTGATGATGACCTCCATGGTCGCCTACGCGGCCACGTTCTTCTGACCGCGGCGGGTCAGCCGCCGCCCGGCCGGCCGACAACGGGTGGTTTGCGGTGCCGCCGGGATCGCGGTTAGTCGACGGCGGAGGACATTTTTCATCTCACCCGCTCCGCGTGGAATACCGACGTCTCACCGGTATCTGCTAGCCGTTCGGCGGGGCCGTTCCCCGTCCCGTTGAAGAAGTCGGCGTCGATGCCGCGTGCCGCCGACGGCGGTTCCGGGTTCCCGTCGGGGTCGCCCTCGCCGCGCTACCGCCAGTCGCCGTCGGTGGCCGCCGGTTCGTCGTCCTCGAGGTCGATGTCGTCGGGGTCGATCCTGTCAGTCGTCGTCCGTTCGGGTTCGCGGGGCGGTCTCGGGCACGTTCCCGTCGAGGGTGTCGCCGTTCACCGCCGTGTCGAGGTCGAGACGGGCGAGCGACTCGCGGGTCGGTAGTCCCGTCCGGGTCCAGCCGCGGGCCGCGTAGTAGGCGTCCAGGAGGGCGTCGAACTCCGCGGGGTCGATGCGGTCGCCCTCGGCGGGCCCGTCGGAGATCGGCTCGGTGAACGCCTCGGGCAACTCGTCGCCCGCGCGGTCGAAGCCCTCGCGGCCGTTGAACAGCCGGACGAGCGTCCAGACCCGTTCCCCGACCCGCTCGAGGTCGGCGGGGTCGTAATCGTCGCCGAGCGCGTCGAACCACTCGGCGCCGAGATCGTCCCACAGCGGTTCGCCGGCGAAGTCGTCGGCGACGAGACTCCACAGCACCGATCGGGTGTTCTGGGCGGTGACGACGGCGGCGACGCGCTCGCGCGTGTCGGCAGTCTCGGTGAAGGCCTCCCACTCGACGGGACGGGCCCGCCGGTGGCAGCCACCCCGGTCGCTCGTGGCGTAGGCCAATGCCATCCCGACCGCCGCCCGGGGGTCGTAGGCGGGCACCGCCATGGATTTGACCGTGGGGATGACGTCGTCGGTGCCGTAGGCGTCGGTCGCCGCGTCGACGCCGTCGGCGAGGGTCTCGGCGACGCCTGCCTCGCAGGGGCCGTCGGCGCCGGTCGCGATCGCTTCGATGAGCGTGCGGGCCCCGTCGGCGTCGCCGAAGGCCAACTCACAGTCGAGGCGGCCGGCCTCGGCGGCCCGCATCGCCCACGCGACGGCGGTACCGGCGGAGATGACGTCGATGCCGAGGCGGTCACAGAGCCCGCCCAGCTCCGCGACGGCGTCGAACTCCCCGACGCCGAGGCCGGCGCCGAGTGTCATCGGCGTCGCGCCGCGCGGGACCGACGTTCCGTCGTCGGTCTCGATTTCGAAGCCGCCGGGCACCTCGCAGTCGGGGTGTTCCCGGCCGATGGCGGCCTCGGCGGCGGCCTCGACGCCGATGTCGTCGACGGCCTGGAACTGGTCGCGCTGCCAGCCCTCGGTGGCGAGGGCGCCCACCTCGTTGGCGAAGTCGATGCTCTCTATGGTCCCGCCGGCGGCCTGCCACCGGCCGGTGTCGGCCTCGGCGTACTCCCGCTCGTAGCGCGCCCGGAGGTCGGCGAGTTCGGGCGGTATCTCGGGGGCGGCGTCCCGGACGACGACGGCCTTGAGCCGTTTGGAACCCATCACCGCGCCCGCGCCGCCGCGGCCGGCGTGGTGGTCGCCGGCATCCGAGGCGATGGTGGCGTAGGCGACGCCGCGTTCGCCGGCGGGCCCGATGCAGGCCACGCCGGAACCGGGGTGGGCGTCGGCGACCGCGACGGTGTCCTCGCCCCACGTTTCGGCGGGCTCGATCCGCGCGTCGCCGCCCTCGACGACGATCCGGACCGGTTCGTCGTCTTCACCCGTCACGAGCAGCGCCAGGCAGTCCGCCAGCGACCCGGCGAGGCGCCCGGCGAACTCGCCGCCGGCGTACGAGTCCAGGAACCCGCCCGTCAGCGGCGATTTCGTCACCGCGGCATAGCGGGGTTCGCCCGGCAGGTAGCCGGAGAGCGGGCCGATACAGAAGCCCAGCAGGTTCTCCGGGCCGAGCGGGTCGATCCCGGCGTCGAGTTCCTCGTAGAGGTAGCGCGCGCCGAGGCCCTTGCCACCGAGATAACGGCGACGCCACCGCTCGGGGACGCGTTCGCGGCTGACGGTCCCTGCGGAGAGGTCCGCTCGCAGGACGTGTTCGCGGCCGGCCATTCATCGGACGCTTCGTGACTCGCGGGCAAAAACTATGGGGCGGGCACCGAGGCACGGCTCAGATACGCGAAGGTGGCCGGCACAACCGACCTCGGGCGGAATTACGAAGGGGCGTGCGACGCGGGCCGCAGCCGGCGGGGGCCGGAGGGGGTCGAGGTTCATCACGACAGTAGCACCTCCGGCGGAGTATCGATACGCGACCGTTCCGAACCTCCCAGACGGTCACCGGGGTCCACTTGACCGGGACAGCAGCGTTCTCGTCGCCCGTCGCTTGGTGCTCGACAATCAACGTCGTGTTCGGAAACGAACAGCATGAGACGGTGGTAGACTGTCGCTCGTCGGTGGTCTTGGGCAGTGGACGGACGTTCGATTACCGGAACGACTCACAGTAGTCACCGCCGCTTCGACGGGCCACGACCGACAGTATCAGAAGAAGCTCGACGAGGCCTCCGCCTCGACCCGCTCGGCCTCGTCGTTGATTTCGACGGTGAAGGTTTCCTCGCGGCGCTCGCCCTCCTGTAGCGCTATCTGCCGGGTGAACTCGTCGAGGACCGTGTCCTGTTCGTCGTAGGTCTTGATGACGATCTCCGCCTCGCCGGCGGAACCACTGTTCTGCACCACGACGGTAATCTCCGTCGGCCCGACCAGCTGTCCCTCGGCGGTGACGTCCTCGACCGTCGGCTCCGGCTGGCTGCAGCCGGCGAGCCCGACCGTGGCCGCCGCACCCGTCGTCGCGAGAAACTCGCGCCGGTCCATGACACGATTGCCATCCGACCGGCAAATGAAGGTTGTGATTCTCCCGGCGGAGCGACCGCACTCCGCCGGTCTCTCGATCTCGGCGGCCTCGTAGGCCCCCAACCGGCGTGCTCGCTCCGTGATGTCGGGCGTGTCCATCGACAGCAGCGGCCGGTGGACCGGCAGGTCGACGTCAACTGTCGGTCACAGCGTACAGGTCCCCGGCGCCGGTGGTGAAGTAGAGCGTGCCGTCGCCGACTGCGATCTGCTCCTCGGTCCCGACAGCGGGACCATCACTGTCGTACTCGATGCCGCGGGTGGTGAACCGCCACTCCCGGTCGCCGGATTCCCGGTCGATGGCGGTAACCGCCCCTCGAGGCCCGTCTCCGTCGACGGAGTCCGCACGGCCGACGTAGACCCTCGACCGGCCGACGACCGGGCGGCCGAGTTCACGGTCGGTCTCCTCGTGCCCGGCCGTCCACAGCGTCTCTCCAGTGTCGGCGCCGAGTGCGGACAGGGTGCCGCCCGCGACGGCGTACACCCGGTCGCCGTCGATTGCAATCCCCGTCGACCCGACGCCGTCCTGGACGGTCCAGACCGTCTCGCCGTCGGACGTGAGCGCCGCCAGTCGGTCCTCCGCCCGGACGAACAGGCGCCCGTCGTCGACGGCGAGCGACGCGATGGGCTCC
>PXRI01000030.1 GCA_003021005.1 Halobacteriales archaeon QS_1_69_70
CGGCGACGACCAGGTGCTCGACGAGGCGAACAACCTCCACGGCATCGCCCGGCTCCCGACGACCGGCAACACGAACCCGGCGTTCGCCGACGACGGCCTCTTCGACCGGGCCGAGACGGTCGCCTGGACCGGTCCGGGCGACGGGCTCCCGGCCGAAGATGACGACGACGAGAATCTCCCGTCGATGACGGCGTCCGGTTCGCGGAGCGACGACGGAACGGTCTTCACGAAGGGCCAGACTAACAAGATGGATGTGAGGATTACCGGTATAGCGGACCCGGTCCAGGAGGTCACCGTCACCGATAGCGTGCCGGACGGCTGGACCGTCGCGGAGTATGGCGACGCCCAGAACAGCGGCGATGTCGAGGAGGTAGAACTCGGGACGGTGAGGCGCGAGGAACTGGAGGAGGCCGAGGACGGCGTCACCCGGACGTACTTCGTCGAGGCCGAGGGGGCGACCGGCCGGTACACGTTCGGGCCGGCGACGGCCACCGCCACCGAGAGCGAGGCGGAACTAGAGTCCGACAGCGCCGAGTTCGGCGGGACCGACACGAACACCATCGTCGGCGTCTCCAGCGAGACGTCCGGCTGAGTCGGGATCGGCACGGCCGGGGGCGCCCGGCGAGCACGACACCAGTCGACACGCCTATACTCGCAGCCGTCCACCCAACGAACATCCGTGCGACTCAGGTACCGGTGTCCGGGCTGCCGGACGACGAGCAACCTCCACGACCCCGGTTGCGACTTCGAGGGCGTCGACCGCGTCGACGTGGAGAAAGCCTACACCGACCTGCTGGCGGCGCTATCGGTCCGGCCCTTCGAGGACCAAGCGGACCTCCGGGAGGCCGTGCCGGGTCGGTGGAGCGGCCTCCACGCGGCGGTTTTGTCCCGGCTCCGGGCCGACCAGCGCGTGGTCCGGGAGGACGGCGAACTCCGCCTGCTCGAGCCCGAGGCGTTCAAAGAGCGGGTCGCCAGGCCGACGTTCGAGCCGCTGCAGACCATCTACGAGAAGGGCAGCGTGCCCGGCGCCCACGACCACTCGGTGTTCGCGCTGCTCGCGTTCTACGAGATGGTCGGGCTCTCCTGGGAGGAGGCCCACGAGAACACCGTCGAGTGGCTACGGGCGTCCGGAACCTGGGACCGCGGCGGCTTCGAGGAGTCGACGCCCGCGGAACTCGTCGACACGAAGCGGCACGTCTACGAGGAAGGGTACGGCTGGAAGCAGGCCGCCACCGAGGCGAAGGCGGTCATCGACCGCCGGCTCTGATACTGCCGGACGTAATTTCGTGAAGAGTAGTTAGCGCAGAAACGTCCTCTCGCACGATTCTGCCTGGCGCACCGTGTGCAGGTTTTGAATAATTACGTCCGGCAGTATGAGCCCGTCGCTTCGAGCACTGATGCCGATACCCGGACGCGCTTGAGCCGTCACTCCGCGTCGTCCCACCGGTACCGGATGGTCCGCGTGCCGTCGAACCGGGGGCCCGGGCCGTACTCGTCGAACTCGCTATCCTCGATAACCTCCCGGGTATCGTCGTCCTCCGCGAGCAACAGCTCCACGTTCATCCCCTCCAGGGCCGCGAACCTGGTCGGCTCCTCCAGCAGCCGCTCGCAGAGTGCCTGGTCGCCGACGAGCTGGGTGACGTGGACCGTCCGGTCGGTCGCGTCGTAGCTGACGAACCCCTCGACGCCGCCGTCGTCGGCGACGCGGACGGTCCGGTCGTGGATCAAGTTCCGCATGACGTCCGTCGGGGCACCCGTCATCGACGCGAGTCGCTCGGCGTCGGCCTCGACGGCGTCCCGGATCTCCATGTGAGCCAGTATCGCGCTCGTGGGGATTAAACTTCCCCGTGTCAGCCCCTGAACCGTACTTAAATCCCCGGTGCCAGGGCGCTGGACCGTGCGTACACCAACGGTACCACTGGCGTCCGATCGTAGGGAAGCCCTCGACAGGTGCGCCCGGCCGTCCGGCCGAAAGTCAACCCCCATCGTCGGTCGGCCCGATGGCAAACGTTCCAGCGATGCAGAGGTTTATCTCCCGGCACCGGCTACCCGCCGGTATGCGACCGGACACCGTACAGCAGGTGAACGCATGCGGGTAGTCGCCAAGTTCGGCGGTACCAGCCTCGGCAACGGCGACCGGGTCAATAGGGCGGCCGACTCGGTCGCCGCGGCCGTCGAGGCGGGCCACGAGGTGGCCGTCGTCGCCTCTGCGATGGGTTCGACCACCGATTTCCTCCTGGACGCCATCGAGTTCGAGGCCGACCAGGCCGACGAGGCGGAGATCGTCTCCATGGGCGAGCGGACCTCCGTGCGGATGTTGAAGGCCGCGCTGGGCGCCCGCGACGTGAACGCCCGGTTCGTCGAGCCCGGGATTGATGAGTGGCCGATCATCACCGACGAGCACGGCGAAGTCGACGTCGAGGAGACCCGCCGGCGCACCAAGCAGCTCGCCGCCGACATGACCGCCATGGGCTTCGTCCCCGTCATCAGCGGGTTCGTCGCCGAGGACCACGCCGGCAACGTGACGACGCTCGGCCGCGGCGGCTCCGACACCACCGCCATCATGCTTGGCAACTACCTGGAGGCCGACGAGGTCGTCATCATCACCGACGTCGAGGGCGTGATGACCGGCGATCCCGGCGTCGTCGAGGGCGCGCGGAACGTCGGCGAGATCACCGTCGACGAACTCCGGAACCTCTCGTTCCGGGGCGCCGAAGTGGTCGCCCCGTCGGCGCTATCCTACAAGACCGGCGGCATGGACGTCCGCGTCGCCCACTACCAGCACGGCGACCTGCTGGAGGGCGGCACCACGATCGAGGGCAAGTTCGAGAACCTGATCGACCTCCGGGAGACGCCGCTGGCGTGTCTCACCGTCGCCGGCCGCGCCATCCGGAACACCCCGGGCATCCTCTCGGAACTCTCCGTCGCGCTCTCGGAGTCGGACATCAACGTCGATGCCGTCTCCAGCGGCATGGACAGCGTGACGTTCTACACCGACGAGGACCTCGCCGAACGCGCCGAGAACGTACTCCACCAGGCCGTCATCGACGCCGAACCCCTCTCGAGTGTCACCGTCGACGACGACGTGGCCGTCATCCGCGTCACCGGCAGCCAGCTCCCCAACCAGAGCGGCGTTCTCATCGACGTCCTCCGGCCCATCGCCGACGCCCACATCACCATCTACGACCTCATCACCAGCGCCACGAGCGTCGCCATCTTCGTCGACTGGGGGGACCGGGAGGAGGCCCTGGAGATCATTCAGGACGCTATTTAGACCCCCCACTTTTTACTCGCTCGGGTGTCCTCGCGCGCCTTCGGCGCGCTGTGGGCACCGCTCGCTCGCAAAAACTTGGGGAAAAACTACCGCCCCGACGCCTCGCGCCTCCGGCTCACGGCTAACTCTGTTCGCGGCTCCCTGCGGTCGCCGCTCACCAATCGGCGGCACTCCCGCTGGTCGTGCCGCCCGTTCGCCGTTCGCCCGTCCGGCGGCGCTCCCTACGGTCGCGCCGCCAGCCGCTCGGCGTCGGTGAACCGCGCTCGCTTCGCTCGCGCGGATGCTGGCTACAGCCGCGAGCGCGCCGCAAGAGAATCGCGGGCACCGCGATGCGGCATGATATTTAAGGTTACGTTTGAATATAAACGAAGCGTTCGTTCCAATCACGTTGAAGGTTCCAATAGCTCGTAGATATAATTTGGATGATACGTTACTCCGGAATTCCT
>PXRI01000031.1 GCA_003021005.1 Halobacteriales archaeon QS_1_69_70
AGCGCCGTCTCGCCGGCCGGCGTCGCGCTTTCGACCTCGACGGCGGAGACGCCGACGCTGTTGCCCGCGCGGACGACCTCCGCCGTCGCGGTCAGGTCGCCGGCCGCGGGTCGGAGGTAGTTCACGGTGAGGTTGATCGTCGCCATGTCGTCCTCGACGGGGTCGGCGAGGTACGGCCGCAGCGCGATGCCGCCGACCACGTCGATGAGCGTCGAGGCGACCCCGCCCTGGACCGTCGGCGGCTCGGTCGGGTTCGTCAGCTTCTCGTCGAACGGGATGGTGCCGACCATCCGGCCGGCCTCGAACTCCTCGACGGTGAACCCGAGCCACGAGAGGAACGTGTGTTCGTCCTCCAGGTACTCCTGCAGCATCGCGACGGCCTCGTCGGGGACGTCGTGCGGCTCCACGTCGGACATGCCGGCGAGTGGTGCCGCGGCGCGCTTGTAGCCACCGGTCGCCGTCTACCGGACCGTTCCGGTTGCTCGAAACGCCGCCGGGCACGAAACAGGGCCACGGGGCGACCCCGACGCTCAAGGGCGAAGGGCCTGTAGTGCGACGAGTGCGCGACGCCGACGAACTGTGCGGGCACTTCGACGCCGCCGCGCTAGCGGCGGGCCTGGAAACGTTCGACGGCGACGAGGCCGAGCGCCGCGCCGTCGCCCGCCACGCCCGCGATCTGGCCGACAGCGGCCGGTACGCGGCCGACGCCGACGTCGAGTTGACGCCCGAGCACGTCGTCGTCCAACTGGCCGACGCGCCCGAGGGCTCGCCGGCCGACCGCTGGAACTGGTGGCTCGGCGCCCTCGAGGTCGCCCACGGCGGCTACGCGGAGTTCCGGCTCCGCAACCGCGAGGAGTGACCGCCCGGCGGTCGCGGCGGTGGTGGACCCGCGGCGGACCCCCGCCCTTTTCCCTCCAGAGTGCGTCCGTTCGACCACATGGGCTTCGGGAGCTACGACGAGTCCGAACAGACGGACCGGACCGTCGACGCGGACGACGACGGGGCCGTCACCGTGCACGAGAACGACCACGACGGCGACGTCGAGTTCGAGTTCGACGAGGACGGGGACGCCCTCATCGACCGGCTGTCGGAGATGAAAGAGGACGACGAAGCCGGGGGCTGAGCCGACCCGTCGGCGTCGTGTAGCCGGACCGCCCAGCAGTCGCTCCACCTCCGTGACCGCCGCGACTGACCGATCCAGACGGCGTTTACCTGCTGCCGAAACGACGAAGGCATACCCGCCCGGGCGCTACGGACCGGCAGTGGAGCTGCAGTTCCTCGGCGGCGCCCGCGAGGTCGGCCGGAGCGCAATCCTCGTCAACGATGCCCTCCTCCTCGACTTCGGGCTCAAGACCGCCGACCCGCCGCAGTACCCGGTCGGCTCGATCCGGGCCGACGGCCCCGCCTCGGAGCCCGACGCGGTCGTGGTCAGCCACGGCCATCTGGACCACGCCGGCGCGGTGCCGGCGCTGCTCGCGGGCGACGCCCGGCCGCCGGTCCATTGGACCCCGCCGACCCGCGACCTGGCGCTGCGGCTGTGCGAAGACACCCTGAAACTGCACGGGGGGACGCCGCAGTGTCCATTCACCGGCGAGGACCTCCGCCGCGTCACCGAAGTGTCGGAGACCCACGGCTACCGGGCGCCGTTCGAAGCCGCCGGCCACCGCGTCGAGTTCTTCGATGCCGGCCATATCCCCGGCAGCGCCCCCGTCCTCGTTGACGACAGCGAGGTGCGATGCACCTCGGGCAATCGGACGCAGTCCGATGACGGCGACACCCGGCTGTTGTACACCGGGGATTTCTACGCCGGTGGCCGGGGCCAACGCCTGGTCGCCCCTTCGACGGCCCGGCCCGACGCCGACGTCGTCGTCACCGAGTCGACCTACGCCGACGTCGAGCACGAGGAGCGGGCGACGGTCGAGGATCGGTTCGTCGAGCGCGTCCGCACGACGCTGTGGGAGGGCGGCACCGTCGTGGTCCCGGCGTTCGCCGTCGGCCGGACACAAGAGTTGATGCTCGTGTGTGCCGCCCACGACATCGACTGCTACGTCGACGGGATGGGCGTGGAGGTCACGAGCCTCCTCCGCCGGCACCCGGAGTTCCTCCGGGACGCCGACGCGATGGCGCGGGCAGCCTCGAACGCCCGGTTCGTGGACGGCCGCGATGGGCAACGCCGCCGCATCGCCGACCAGTCGACGGTCGTCATCACCACCGCCGGCATGCTCAGCGGCGGCCCGGCGGTCACCTACCTCCCCGAGATCCACGCCCACCCGACCAACGCCCTCCTCTTTTCGGGCTACCAGGTGGAGGGGACACCGGGCCGACAGATCCTCGAGACCGGCAGCGCCGAGGTCGGCGACCGACACCTCCAGGTCAGCGCGACCGTCGAGGCGTTCGACTTCTCCGCCCACGCCGACCGCGACGGACTCTTCGAGTTCCTCGAGGCGTACCGCGACACCCCGATCGTTGTGAACCACGGCGACGCCTGCGAGTGGTTCGCCGCGGATCTCGAGTCCCGCGGCCACGACGCCCGCGCGCCGGCGGTCGGCGAGACGCTCGAGGTCTGATTCCCGTTGGGGGTAGGCCCGGGCTCGATCACAGTGGCGCGGGTGCGGCTCGACCATCGGCCCAGCCGGACGACCGACCGCCCTCAACCGTTCGGCTGCGTCGGAAGGAAGACGTCCGTGACCGCGGCGGTGCCCGCACCCACCAGGATCGCCCCAACAGCGCTGAGGACCGGCCGGGCGACATCGAGCCCCGGCCTTCCGAGGTCGTTCCCGAGGAGTAGCAATGTCCCGATGAACAACAGCAGGAGCGTTCCGGCCCCGGCGGCGACACCGACGGCGGCGGTGATCGCCTTCGCTCCCGTCGAGGGTCGGAGGAACAGGCCGGCAATCACGCCGGAAACGACGGCCAGCATCGGCGTGAACGCCAGGGCGGACCCGAACGCCAACGCGATGATCTCGGGCGGCGGCGGTCGCCCCCCTATCCTGATCCTCGTTACCTCCTGACCCCCGCCGGCGGCGGTCGCGATCGGTTCCAGCGCGAACGCGACGCCGACCAGACCGAACACGAGAGCGTTGAAGGCGACGAACCGGCCGGTCTCGGTGGTCCTGAGCCACCTGTCGGCCCGCTCCCACGGGAACGTCGGTTCCCATCCCGCATCCTCGTCGTCGGGGGCGCGTTCTGACATAGTTCAGGGGACGCGGACGGAGTACAAAACGGTTCGGTCCTTCCGTCCGGGCAGTGTTCACATAATACTCCGAGTTAGTAGGCTCGTCCACCGAAGCCCCCTCCCGCTCGCCGGTGTACGCTCGCTGCGCTCCTCGCTTCGCTGCGGTGCTTGCATCGCCTACACCGGCGAGCGGTCGGCCCCTTCGGAATTCCCGCCCGAGGCCGGTTGTGCCGGCTACCTTCGCTTATCTGAACGGTGCCTTCCGTCCGGATACAGGAGTTTAAGCCGTCGAGGCCCATACGGCCCCGTGATGACCGACCGGCCGCTGCCCGCCGGGTCGACGCTGCTCGTCGACCTCGACGGCGTCGTCGCGGATAACCTCCCGCGGCTCTGTACGTACCTCCGAGAGGCCTACAACCACGACGTCCGGCCCAACGAGGTCGACGATTGGCGGTACGACGTCCCCGGCGCCGACGGCCACATCGGCAGCGTCATCGCGGAACTGATGACCGACCATCCCGAGTGGTACTTCGGCGGCATGGATCCCCAGCCCGGGGCGCCCGACGCCCTCGAGGCGCTCGCCGACGATTACCGCCTCGAGGTCGCGACCCACCGCCTCCCCGAGACCCACGGCGTCTCGAAGGCCTGGCTCGACGACCACGGCGTCCCATACGATACGTTCCACGAGACCGTCCCCGACGACAAGGGCGCCCTCCCCGGGGACGCGCTCATCGACGACTACCACGGCAACGTCAGCGACGCCCTCACGGCGGGCAAGACCGGCGTGCTGATGCGGCAGCCGTACAGCGACCCCGACGCCTGCGACGGCGCCCACGTGGTCGAGACGTGGGACGAGGTCACCGGGCTATTGCTCTGAGCGATCGTCATGCCCCGGTCGCCGTCTCGGAGCACTCGTATTCGTCAGTCGAGGTGAGAAGTCCGAGGCGACCGGATGGAGAGACCTTCACGATAACGCTGAAACAGTCGGGATAGTCCGCCGCGGCCGGGTCGGTGACTCGCCACTCCCCGCTCGCCAGTCGGGCGGAAACGGTGAACCTGCCCGCCTCGTCCGGCCAGGTCCGATCCGGGCTCGCGCCGTTATCGCCGTTGGACGCGTCGAGGTCGTGCGTGGACTCGTGGACGGTGCTACCGTCCCACTCGACCCGGAACTCGACAGTGTGAGCCTCGTCGTCCAGATTCACCATGACAACCGTCCCCAGGACGGACTCGCCGGTCGACCCGGTCAACCGGCCACAGCCGGCGAGTCCGACCGCCGCCGTTCCGACGCCGAGCGACCGGATGACACGACGCCGCTCCATGATTCCTCGTTTAGGGACGTATAAATAAACCTGGCGTCCGGGACGTCTCGGCGACGACCGGCCGCGTCGAGTCCTCCAGGCCCTGAACGCGCCGGACCTCCGCCCGCCCCCCGGGCTGGTCGGGCTCTGAACCGACGCCCTCGACCATATCCGGGAGCGCTACCGCGTCGAGGTCACGACCCACCGAGACCCCGACACCCACGGCGTCTCGACGGCCTGGCTCCCCGAACACACTATGACGCGTTCTACGAGGCGTGCCCGACGACAAGGGCGCGCTGGCCGGCGACGCTTTTCGACGACTACCACGGCAACGTCGGCGACGCAGTGTCGGCGGGCAAGATCGGCGTACTGATGTCACAGCGTACAGCGATCCGGCGGCCGTCGATGGCGCCCACGCCGTCGACTCCTGGCCCGACGTGACCCGGCTGCTCGCGTGGCGGGTGCGGTCCTCGCCCGGCGAAACTATTTGTGAATACAGCCGGTAGGTGACCGTATGAGTATCGAGAACTCGGGACGCGAACGGGGCTTGGCCGCCGGACGTTTCGTGCGCTGGGTCTACCGCGAACCGCGGGGCTGGGGTCAGGGACTGGTCGGGATCCTGGGGGGCACTTTGATCATCGTGGCGGCGCCGCTCTACGTAGAGAGCCTCCAGCTGGCCTGGCTCGCGTTGGGTCTGCAACTCGTACTGATCGGGGTCGCTGAGCTCTTCCCGACCGACCGGCACCTGTCGGCGAACCTCCTCCGCACGTGGGCCACGGGCGTTGCGAGCGGCGTCATCCTGGTCGATATCGCCGCCCACCTCGGCGTCTCCCTGGTGGATATCGCCGGCCTGCTCGGCGTCTGAGCGACCCGTCGTCGACGGACCGGCACTCACCGCCTATCGTCGACCCCGTCCGGTACGGAGTTCCACGTTTTTCAACCCCTGATCGGAATCCCCCATGGACACCGTCGACATCGGCGGCGAGTCGAGGGTCGGCCGACTCGCTTCGGCGATGTGAGTGACCGGAGAGCACGTCAAGGGCGAGCCGGCCGACCCCGAGGCCGCCCGCGATGTGCTCCGCCGGCCCGCAGACACGGTCTACTTCGTCGACACTACTTCGTCGACACCGGGTGCGGTCCTCGCCCGGCGTAACTATTTGATAGCACAGCCGGTATGTGAAAGTATGAGCACCGAGAACCCGAGAAGCGAACGGATCGTGCCCGCCGGACGCCTCGCGCGCTGGGTCTACCGCGAACCGCAGGGCTGGCGTCCCGGGGTGTTCATGATCCTCGCCTGGGGAGCCATTGCGGTCGGGATGCCGCTGCTAATGGACGACCCCGCCGTGCGGCTGACTTGGGCGACGGTCGGCCTGGGCGGCGTGGCGGTCGGCATCGCCGAGTTCTTCCCGACCGACCGGCAGGTCTCGGCCAACCTCTTGCGGCTGTGGGCCACAGGCTTCGCGATGGGCGTATCGGCGGCGATGTTCGTCGCCTGGCTCTTCGGATTCTGAGCGCCCCCGGCCCGCGTCACCGACTCTTTTAGCCCCCTCGCCCGAACTCCACACATGGACACCTTCGACATCGGCGGCGACCTGACGGTCCGGCGGCTCGGCTTCGGGGCGATGCGCATCACCGGCGAGGACATCATCGGCGAACCGGACGACCCCGAGGCCGCCCGCGACGTGCTCCACCGGGCCGCCGAGCTGGTCGACCTGATCGACACCGCCGACTCCTACGGCCCCGGCGTCTCCGAGCGGCTCATCGGCGAGACGCTCGCGCCGTACGACGACGTCGTCGTCGCGACGAAGGGCGGGCTGCTCCGCAACTCGAGCGGCGACTGGCTGCCCCGCTGTGACCCCGACCACCTCCGGAACGCCGTGCTCTGCAGCCGCGACCGGCTCCGCACCGACACCATCGACCTCTACCAGCTGCACACCGTCGACCCCGACGTCGACCTCGAGGACAGCGTGACTGCGCTGGCGGAGCTGAAGGACGACGGCCTCCTCGAGCACGTCGGCCTCTCGAACGTCAGCCTCGAGCAGCTCGAGACGGCGCGGGACCACGTCGACGTCGCCACCGTCCAGAACCACTTCAACGTCGAGACGCGGGACACCGCCCGCGTCGACGGCGACGGCCGCCGCGTCCTCGAGGTCTGCGAAGCCGACGACATTGGCTTCATCCCGTACTTCCCCCTGGCCGCGGGCGATCTCTCTAGAGCGGACGGCATCCACGAAGTCGCCGACGCCCACGACACCACCCCCGAACAAGTCGCACTCGCCTGGCTTCTGGAGCGCTCCGACGTGATACTGCCCATCCCCGGCACGAGCAGCGTCCGCCACCTCGAGGACAACGTCGCTGCCACGGACATCGAGCTCACGCCCGCGGAGTTCGAGCGGCTGACGTAGCGGGCACCGTCCGGCCCCGTCAGTCGTATGGGTAGTTCGGGTCCCGCTCGTCGGCCTCGCCCGGGTCCCGCGTGTCCCGCTCCAGGCCGGGCAGACACGCGCCCACCTCCTGGACGTTCTCCCGGGCCGCCGACAGCGAGACGTGGTTGTAGTCGCTCTGGGCCTCCGGGTGATAGAACCCGACGAGGTCGTCGACCCACGCGCAGATCTCACACACCTCGTAGGAGCCCGGCTCGTCCGGCGACAGCGTCCGGTAGCCACAGCACGGACAGTAGCCGAGTTCCCGCGACACCGGGCTGCCGGCCTCCCCGCGGCCGCGAGGCCCACTATCGGCCATACGATCCATGGGACTGGGTGGAGTATCAGTCCTCCTATTGTGGAGGTCGGGGGTTCGATGGCGGCTGGTCCCATGCTCGCGGCTCGCTTCGGTCACCGCTCGCTCGTTCGGCGGCCTCCCGTCGGTCGGCCGCCCGGTTCGCGCCGCCCGGCTCGCGGCTCGCTTCGCTCGCCGCTCGCCCACTCAGAGGCGCTCCCCTGACGGTCGCGCCTTCCGCGTCCCGCTCGCCCGTAAGGAGGCGCTCACTCCGTTCGGTCCCGCGGCTCGCGGCTTCGCCGCTCGCACATCCGGCGGCGCTCGCTCCGCTCGCGCCGCCCGGCTCGCGTGTCGTCCCTCCCGCTGGTCGGTCCTCCCGCTCGCCAGTAAGGAGGCCTCCTTTCAGTCGGCCTCCCGGCTCGCGTGTCGTCGTTCGCTCCGCTCACTCCTCCCGCTCGCCCATCCGGAGGCGGCTCGCTTCGCTCGCCGCCTCCCTACTCGAACACGAGCACCGCCACCCCACCCGCCTCCAGCACGACGACCTCCTCGCCGCTCTCCGCGCGCTGCTCTTCGAAGATCTCGAACATCTCCGGCTCGACGGTGAGCGTCTCGCCGTCGACCTCGACCGCCACGTCGCCGTTCGTCTCTAACTCCGCCTGGAGTTCGGCGGGGTCGGCGGCCTCCAGCGCGGCGACGACGTCGCCCGCCTGGTCGCGGAACGCCGGCCCGAGTTCGCTGTGCTCGATGTCGACGCCGACCGGCACCATCTCGACGCTCGGCTCGCCCTCCTCGACGTACACCGGGCCGTTGACGGCCTCGGCGAGGTCGTAGGTGTCCAGGGGCCGTGCCTCGTCGAGGTACACCTCGATCCGGTCGAGGTCGGCGTTCAGCGGCTTGCCCTCGTCGGACTTCCAGCCGCGAACGCCGGCGACGACCGACGCCACGACGCCGCCGCGGTCGGCCGCCTCGGGATCGGTCGCCGGCGGGTCCGGCCACGTCGCGGCGTGGACGCTGCCCTCGGTCGGGAGGTGGCTCCAGGCCTCCTCGGTGATGAACGGCGCGAAGGGCGACAGCATCCGCAGCGACGCCGACAGCGCCGTGTATAGGGCGTGCTGGGCGGCGCGCCGCTCGCCAGGCCGGCCCTCGTACAGCCGACCCTTCACGAGTTCCAGGTAGTCGTTGGCCAGGTCGTGCCAGACGAACTCCCGGACCGCCCGGAGCGCGCTGTCGAACCGGTAGGCGTCCATGTCGTCGGCGACCGACGCGGCGACCGAGCCACAACGGTCCAGGATCCACGCGTCGGCGTCGCGGTAGGCCGGGTCGGTGACGTCCGTTGTCGACTCGCCGACGTGGCTCGCGGCGAACTTCGTGATGTTCCACAGCTTGGTCTGGAACCGGCTCGCGGCGGTGACCTCCTTCCACTGGAACTGGATGTCGGTGCCCGGCTGGCCGCCGAGCGCCATCGCCTGCCGGAAGGCGTCCGCGCCGTACTCCGCGACGACCTCCTCCGGCTGGACGAAGTTCCCGCGGGACTTCGACATCTTGTTGCCGTCCTCGCCGAACACCATCCCGTTGATCAGTGCGTCCTCCCACGGGAACGTGTCGGTGACGGCGGCCGTCCGGAGGACGGTGTAGAACGCCCACGTCCGGATGATGTCGTGGCCCTGCTCGCGGAGCTGGACCGGCTCGTAGGCCGCCGCCGGCCAGCCGGCGACGAACAGCGGCGAGATGGACGAATCCATCCAGGTGTCCATCACGTCGGTCTCGCCGGTCCACCCGTCGGCGTCACAGTCGGGGCAGGCCCCGACCGCCGGGTCCTCGGTCGTCGGATCGACGGGGACCTCCTCGGCGTTCGCGACCTCGAGGTGGCCGCATTCCTCGCACTCCCATGCCGGGATCGGCGTGGCAAAGACGCGCTGCCGCGAGATGACCCAGTCCCACTCCATCCCCTCGGTCCAGTCCTCCAGCCGGTCGTACATGTGATCGGGGTACCACTCGACCGCCCGCGCGGTCTCGAGGATCTCCTCGGCGTCCACCTCGACGAACCACTGCTCCTTCGAGAGGATCTCGATCGGGGTGTCACACCGCCAGCAATGCCCGACGGACTGCTCCGTCGGCTCCTCGTCGTGCAGGTGGCCGGACTTGCCAAGCGCCGTCGCGATCTCCGCAGCCGCCTCGTCGATCGCCAGCCCCTCGAACTCGCCGGCGTACTCGTTCAGACGGCCGTCCTCGGTGAACACCGGCCGCAGGTCGAGGTCGTGTTCGGTCCACCAGTCGACGTCCTGCTTGTCCCCGAAGGTACAGACCATGACGGCGCCCGTCCCGAAGTCGGCGTCGACCTCGCTGTCGGCGATGAGTTCGACCTCCTGGCCGAACAGCGGGACCTCGAAGGTGTCGCCGACGCGGTCGGCATACCGCTCGTCCTCGGGGTCGACCGCCATCCCGACGCAGGCCGGGAGCAGTTCCGGCCGCGTCGTCGCGATCTCGACGTCCTCCGGCTCCGCCGAAGAGCCCGAGGCGCTCCGCTCGTCGCAGCCGTCGCTACCGGCGTCGGCGGACTCCCTTCGACCGGCCGAGGAACCTCCCTTGTCGACGCCCTCGAAGGTGACGTAGTACAGGGTTCCGTGGGTGTCCTCGCTTTCGACCTCGGCGTCGGCGATGGCCGTCTCGCAGCGCGGACACCAGTTGACGGGGTGTTCGTCCCGGTAGACGTAGCCCGACTCGGCCATCTCGACGAACGACCGCTGGGTCTCGCCCCAGTAGGCGGGGTCCATCGTCCGGAACTCCTGGCTCCAGTCCTGGGAGAACCCGAGCGTCAGCATCGTCTCCTTCATCGCGCCGATCTGATCGTTTGTGTGCTCGATGCACCACTCGCGGAACTGCTCGCGGGAGACGTCCGTCCGGTGGATACCCCGCTCTTCCTCGACTTTCACCTCGGTCGGGAGGCCGTGGCAGTCCCACCCCTGCGGGAACAGCACGTCGTCGCCGCGGAGCCGGTGGTATCGGGCGGCGTAGTCCATGTAACACCAGCCCAGGGCGTTCCCGATGTGGAGGTTGCCCGTCGGGTACGGCGGCGGGGTGTCGATGACGTAGTCGGGCTTGTCGGGGTCGTCCTCGTAGGCGTAGACGTCGGTCTGCTGCCAGTGGTCGCGCCACCGTGGCTCTGCCTCGTCCGGGTCGTAGCTGTCTGGAACCTCGTTCATGATCTGGGGGCGTGGACCCGCCGGTAGTCAACGTGCGTGCGCCTGGGGAGAAGACGCGCGATTACAGCCCACGTACTACCGACGAGGTCGCGCTCATACATACCGGGTTGGCCCATCCCGACATAAACGTTCGCTTACTCGTCGAGTGGACTCGGTCGAGTGCCAGCATCGCCGTACGTTGACGAAGATAGTGCGTCATCATCCTCGAGTACCTGCTCATGAGTCTGTGGGCGAACCCGCTTGCATGTGGCGCCACGGGGATGATTACGACCCAGCCCGTCTTTTGAACGACCTGGCGGAGGTATCGGGGTCGAGATGACCGGCCGCAGGCTCGAGCCAACACCGCCACACGAATAGTAATTCTTTTGGGTGTTGCACAGAATTGTGTAACCATAGGATGTACGAAGTGTGTGGTGAGAAGGAGCTCAAGGTCGTTCTCGCACTCGACCCGGGTAATTCCATCTCCGGCGTCGCGCGGAAGATAGACGAGAACCGCGAGACGATCCGTCGCGTCGTGAATCGCCTCGAAGAGGCGGGATACGTCGCGTACGATGATGGGCTCCATCTCCTCGATCGGACACTCCGAACAGTCGGTCTGGAGTGGCTGACGGCGACAGCAGCGATCTCGCCACCATCGATTCCTGAGGCGTACGTCCTCCCGCAGTTCGCCGGTATGGAGTATGCATACGCTGCTATCGATGCCGTCTACGTTTGGACTCGCGGCGGCTACCAGGTCGCTCGCGATCCGGAGGACTATCCGCTGTTCATCGCTGTCCACGCATCCGACCTCGACGCCTGGGTGGAGTTCTTCGATCGGTTCGGAATCCCGACTGCGGAGGACCGCCAGCCCGCTGAAGACCTCGACGGTGCGATCCAGGTCGTTCTGGAGCCCCGGTCACGGATCGAGACCCAGCTGGTCGACGGACGACCCGTCGTTCCGATCGAGGAGACCGTGGCGTTCGCAAACGAGTACTACGCGACCTTCCAGTCTGCCCTGGATATGCTCGACCGCATGTACGACGACGTCGACGTCGACGCGAACTATCGTATGGAGCCAGCCGAGCATGAGCCAAGAGGACCGCAGTGAGACACTCCTCGACGTGCTCGAGCAACTGGCACAGCCCGAAATCGAGTTCCGCGACTCCGTGACTCGACTCCTCACGACACTCGAATATCTCCAGACCGTCCCCCGCTGTTCCCCCGGAATTATATAGTATCACTGCTGGCCGGGCGACGACCCGGCGTCACAGCCTTCGCGGATGTCGTCACAGTCGTAGGTCCGCCCGTTCCGCCCGGGGAACGCGCGCTTGGAGCGGTAGTGGAAGCTCAGGTGGTCGCCCCCGGCATCGTCGGCGAGTAGGCGGTCGGTCGCGTCCCCGTATCCTGGCTCGTTCGCGTCCTTGAGCCAGCGGTCGAACCACGCGATGGTGTAGTGGTCCGCCAGGGCGTTCCCGAACTCCCAGGAGGTCGCGGGGAACGTCGGCGTCCGGGACCACTCGTAGTGGGTACCGCCGCGGACGACGAGCTGGTAGGCCGGGATACCGGCCTCGCGCCACCGCCCGAACCCGACGGACTTCGCGTCGGGGTCCGGCCGTCGGGCGTGCGGCCGGGGCGACAGGAAATAGTCGGCGGACTGGCCCATCGCCGGAACCCGGGGTTCGACTCCGCCGTCGGGGACGCCGCCGAGGAACCGCGCGAGGTCCTCGCCCTCCTGTTCCGCCCGGCGGGCCGCGACGGCCTCGCTCGAGCCCAGGTTGTCCCAGGCGACGACGGCGTCGACGGGATTGTCGCCGCCGGTCGGCCACGGCGCCAGTCCCTGGACGATGCTGGCGCCGATGGCGCCGGCGGAGTGACCCACGATGCCCAGCCGGGTGCGGTCGAGGACGTCGGCAGCGGGATTGTGCGGCTCCACGGGGGCGCCGTCGCCGCGATCGAACTCGGCGTTCGGCGCGTACGGCTCCTCGGGCGTCGACCGGAAGAAGTCGATGGCGTCGACCTGATTCGAGACGAACACCTCCGCGTCGGCGTTGCTGCCGCGGCCGCCGTCCGGCGTGACGCTGTCCGAGCGGCCCTGGCCGCGCGGGTCGTAGGTCATGACGACGTAGCCCGCGGCGACGAGCGACTGGGCGGCCCACCAGTACAGCGTCTCCGGGGCCTGGACGGAGCCGTTCGTGACGACGACGCCGGGGAGCCCGCCCGACGCCGCCCCGGAACCGCGGGCCTCCCCCACCCTCGCGGCGGCCGGCCGCGGGACCTCGCTCGGCGTCCAGAGGTGGCCCGACAGCCGGGCACCCTGGCGGTCATGGAAGGCGACCCGGCGGCGGTCGCCGACGCGGCCGTAGAACCCCCGGGCGTCGACGTCCCGGTACAGCCCGGGGTCGCCGGTGCACTGCTCGCTCCAGGTGGCAGAGAGGTTCGCGTGGCTCCGCCACCCCGGCTCCTCGGCGACCCGTTCGGCGTAGTCGGCGCCGTTCGCCCGGCTCCGGTCCTGCCAGCGGCGCATGAAGTCCGGGTCGCGGGCCTGTTCGGCCGGGGCCTCCCGGGTCTTCGCGTAGTTCCGTAGCTCCCGCTCGAGGTACGCCTCGTCGGCGTCGACACTGCGGCGGTCCGCGCCGGGTGGGGACGCCGCTGCCACGCCGCCGGCGGCAGCGGGCACCGTCGCGGCGAGTTCGAGGAGCACTCGCCGGGTGTACTGGCGGGCCATCCTTCTCCGTTCGACCAACCGCAACGACGCTGATAGGGCTGTCGGCGCTTCTATCCGGCTATTTATGTCCCCGGGCGGGCGGGGAACCACAACCCTCACCTGGGCAGCGGTCGACGTCTCGGTATGCACCTCGGCGTGATCGGGCTGGGCCGGATGGGCCGCATCGTCGTCGACAGGGTACGGGACGCCGGCCACGAGGTCGTCGCGTACGACGTCGACGAGGCGGCCCGCGAGGGGGCGGCCGACGCGGGCGCGACCCCGGCCGACTCCGTCGCGGACCTCGTCGCCCGCCTCCCGGCCGAGGCGCGCGTCTGGCTGATGGTGCCGGCCGGCGATCCCGTCGACGACACGCTCGCGGAGCTCGATCCCCACCTCGACGGCGACGACGTCGTCGTCGACGCCGGCAACTCCCACTTCGAGCGGTCCGTCGAGCGCGCCGACGCCGCCGACGCTGCCTACCTCGACTGTGGCACCTCCGGCGGCCCGGCCGGCGCCGACCTCGGGTTCTCGCTGATGGTCGGCGGCCCCGAGTGGGCCTACCGGGAACTTGCCCCCGTCTTCGACGCCGTCGCGGCCGGCCCCGACGGCCACGCGCACCTGGGCCCGTCCGGCGCCGGCCATTACGTCAAGATGGTGCACAACGGCGTCGAGTACGCGCTGATGCAGGCCTATGGCGAGGGATTCGAGCTGCTCTCCGAGGGGCGCTACGACCTCGACATGGCGACCGTCGCCCGGACGTGGAACAACGGCGCGGTCGTCAGGTCGTGGCTGCTCGGGCTCTGCGAGGAGGCGTTCCGCGAGGAGGGCGACGACCTCGGCACGGTCGCCGACCACGTCGCCGGCGGCTCGACGGGCACCTGGACCGTCGAGGAGGCACTCGAACAGGAGGTGTCGATCCCGCTCATCCACGCGGCGCTGGGCGAGCGGTTCGACTCGCGGGTCGACGAGCCCGGGAAGTTCTCCCGACGGCTCGCGAACCGGCTCCGGTACGGGTTCGGCCGCCACGAGGTCCGGCGCACGGAGTGACTACTGCTCGGACGCACCGACTCGGAGATACGTATCGGCGACGGTCTCGTCCAGCAGCCCGTCGGGCTCCAGCACGATGTAGACGACGAGGAACGGCTCCTCCGGGTCGATGACGTACACGGAGAACGGCGGGTCCACGCCCTCGGGGTGGGCCGCCCTGTCGACGAGCGGCTCCAGCGGTTTGCCGCCGTCCCTGAACTCCGCGAGCAGGTCGCGACTGCCCGGCTGGTCGGCGAACGTGTAGACGACCCCGTTCGGTTCGTTCTCGGTGCCGTACGTCAACCGCGAGTTCATCGGCTCGCCCTCGGCACGCGCGCGGTCGAAGCATTCCTCGGCGGCCTCGAAGATGGGTTCGGTGGTCTCGACGAACGCGACGGTGGTCGCGGCCTCGACGGCGAGGGCCTCGACGACCGGCTCCCCGTCGTCCCAGGACAGCGTCGCCCGGACGCGGTTGCCGGCGTCGACGTCGGGCGCCGCCTCGCGCGGGACGTAGGTCGGGTCCGCCGAATCGACATCGAGGAACAACCACTCGGCGTCGTCCCGGCCCGGCAGGACGCGGAACTCGCGTTCCGTGGGCGTCGCCGGCCCGGTCGTCGGTTCGTCGGTCACGGGCCGTATATTCCACCGATGCGGGGCAGTCTCCCGATCGCGTCCCGGCTGTTCATCCGGGTCACCCCCACGACAGCAGCGCCCGGAGCTGCGCCTTCGAGAACACCGACGTCGGTCGGTCCATGTGGACGCCGATCTCGCCGCTGAACGCCCGCAGCCCCGCCTTCTGGACGGGTCGCGGCATCGAGTAGCCGGCGCGGATGAGGTGACCGAGCCGCTGGTCCCGGCGGAGTTCGGCGCGCCAGGCCTGCTCGTAGTCGTCGAGTGTCGCGGGCTGGCGCGGGTCGACCTCGCGGGCGGCGACGTCGGCCGCGCGCATCCCGTAGAGGATGCCGCCGCCGGTGAACGGCTTCGTCTGGGCGGCGGCGTCGCCGACGAGCAGGCTGCGGCGGCCGACCGTCCGGTCGGGCGGCCCGATGGGGATGGCGCCCGAGATGCGCCAGGCGAAAAACCGCGGGACGGTGAGGTGGACGTCGACGTGGTCCCGGTGGTCGGGGGCGTCGTCGAATCCGAGCACGCCGTGGAGGAGTTCGTCCGGCTCCGGGAGCCCGACCGCCTCGCGGACCTTCGAACGGGGGCCGTCGGCGCCGACGACCATCCGGCCCCTGAACGTCTCGGTGCCGTCCGGGCCGCGGGCGGTCACCCTGACGCCGCCCGAATCCTCCTCGACGCGCGTGACGGTGTGGCCGTCCCGCACCTCGGCGCCGGCGTCGGCGGCACACTCGGCCAGCGTCTCGTCCAGGCCGACGCGGTCGATGGCGTTCGACACCGGCTGGTCCTTGTAGAAGGTGTAGCCGTCGGGGGCCTCCCGTCGGTCGGCCCCCGTGGCCCCTTCCAGGTGGAAGCGCGCCCCGTAGACGTCGTTCTGAAACAGCTCCGGGCGGGCGTCGTCGGGGACGAACTCCCAGACGTCCAGGCTGACGTGGCCCGAACAGGCCAGGGGCCGCCCGACCTCGCCGGATTCGAGGACGAGCACGTCCCGGCCCCGCTCGCTGGCCGACCGGGAGAACCGCGAGCCGGCCGGGCCGGCGCCCACGACGACGAAGTCGTACATGCGAGAACGGAGGGGCGGGAGCGTGGAAATATCCTCCGCTGGCGGTTCCCGCACATGATAGAAAACTTCGCATGCCCTGTAGTCCACCATCCCGAATCGGTCAGTACAGGTGAGCGATGTGTCGAAGCCGACAAAATCATATTCAGTTTCTGTTATAAGCGCGTGCACGATGTAGAGGGTGGGTTCAGCACCCCGGGACTACAGTTGATTCAGACAGCAACGACTGAATTAGTCGTTCAACGGATGGAATGACCGATCGCTGGAGAAACTTCCAATCTCCATAGATGTTTCGAACCCTATGGCGAATCCCGTCCGCGCATCTCGCAGTGGTGGACCCCGTAGTTGCCACGCTGCCGTGACTGTTATTCGGGCCCGGTGTGCTCTGTATCGCCCTGCAGTGTCGCAACGCCGATGGCGGCGAACGCACTCACAAGTGACCAAAGCCCGGCCGTGAGGATTCCAACGACGAGGATGAGTGCGAGGCCCGGATCATCGGTACCGACACGCAGGTCGGCAGATGTAACAAGTGCAGTCGGCCTCGGGAGCCCGCCACCGCGCATCACTGACCCAGCAGCTACACCGACATACCGGCCCATGATGCCGGCGCATAGCGAGATGAGACCGACTCCCGTGACGCTCTCCGAGAAGGGTGCGACGGACGGGTCCGAGACCCAGGAACGAGGGGCGGGTGAACACCTGTCCCGCGAGCCCTCCGAGACACGCAACGACAAAACACCCCCCTGAGAGGGCGAAGGCGGCGGATCGAGCCTGCTGACCACCCATGGTAACTTCGGGGCGAAATAGAAATATAAAATCACCGATTCGAGTCCCACGAGGATTGCCAACGAGTCCATCGTACGCCAAGAATCCGAGGTGTGACACGACGGAGTTGGCGCCGCATTCGCGCGTTCTATTCTGCACAACTCCGGGAACAGTTACACTATCTGGTAGAACCCACAGTGATCGGTTCGCAAATCTACCTAACGGACGATTCACTGCTACGTCCAGTAAAGCATTCGTCTGGAACGATCCATGGGTAGAACGGTGCGGAGTCCGTTCAGTCGCCGAACGGCCCCATACCGCCCATGCCGCCGCCACCGCCGCCTTGCATCTGCTTCATCATCCGCTGCATGTCCCCGTCGCCCATGCCCTGGAACTGCTTCATCATCCGGCTCATCATCTTGTGCTGCTCGAGCAGCTCGCGGACGCTGTCCTCGTCGGCCCCGGCGCCGCGGGCG
>PXRI01000032.1 GCA_003021005.1 Halobacteriales archaeon QS_1_69_70
GGCGGGGTCCCGGACGGTGACCTTGTTCATGAGGAAGCCGCCGAGCCAGAAGCCGCCGCCGAGGTAGTTGTTCTTCTCGACGACCATCGTCTGGACGCCGCGCTCGGACAGCTCTTTGGCGGCCATCAGGCCCGAGGGGCCGCCGCCGACGACGATGACGTCCGAGTCCGAGAAGTCCATGAACTCCTCGGTCCACTCCTGGCCGATGGCCCGCGTTACCTCTGCCTCACCGACGTTCGAGAACTGGTCGAACTCGCTCATACAACCCGGTAGTACCCGGCGGGAATACTAAGCCGTTCCGGTCGTCGTGGCGTCCGCCCCCCTACAGGCTCCAGAGGAGGGCCTGCGAGCCCGCGATGGCGGCGACGCCGGCACCGAGCAGCGCCGCGACGTCTGGGACCGTGACGGCGACCACCGCTCCGAGGGCCGCGAGCCCCGGAGCGCCGGCCGCGGTGACTGCCGCGCCAACCGGCGCGTACGCCAGGAGTGCCGCCCCGACGTGGCCCCAGTAGTGCATGGCCACGAGTGCGGCCCCGCTGTGTTTCAATTCACCCGAGCCGGGCTCCGTAAGCGTTAGGACGGGACGCCGCCAACCGACGGGTATGAGCGACGACGACGAGGACGCCGACGACGAACCGGCCGTCGAACTCGGTGAGGACGAGCCCGTCGAGGGCGCGCCGGTGGCGCGGGTGGCCTCGCGGCTCCACTACGCCATCGAGAAGAGCGAGGTCGTCCGCCGCGAGGGCGACACCGTCGTCAGGACCCCCGACGGGCCGCGCGACCTGGCGGCGGTCATAGAGGAGAGCGACGAGGTCTACTTCGATACACGCCAGTCGTTCCTCGAGGCCGTCCGCGGGGTCGTCGGCACCGGTCCGGTCCCGACCGCCGACGAGTAGCGCGGTCGCCGACTCGCCGCCGCAGTAACCCTTTTGTCCGCCTGCGTCCCACGCTCGTACATGAGCCTCGCATTCGACCCCTCGGACCTGGACGCCGACGACATCGGGGAGAAACAGGCGACCCTCGAGATGGGCCACGGGGCGGCCATCGAGCACGTCCGCGAGGTCGCCAAGGCGACCGGGTTCGGCGTCCCCGTGGAGTTCTCCCCCTCCGAGTTGCTCAACGAGAAGGTGGATGCCGACCGCGACCCCTACTACGTCCTCGGGGCCTGCAATCCCGCGATGGCCGACCGGGCGCTCGACGAGACCCTCCAGCAGGGCGCCCTGTTCCCCTGTAACTTCGTCATCTGGGAGGAAGAACCGGGCGTCCAGCGCGTCTACCACGTCTCCATCATGAAGATCGGGCGCCTCGTCGGGATCGCGCCGGACACCGACGAGTGGGCGTCGATCGTCGAGGACACGGGCGAGCTGGTCGAGGAGTTCTTCGAGCGGGTCTGAGCGCGGTCGATGGCCGCCGCCACACGCCGGCCGGGGAGCTATTCGTCCGGCGTCCCAAGCGGCGGCATGGAACTCTCACCCGGAATCGTCCGCGAGCACGACCGGGCGGCCCCCGACCCGGTCGCAACCGAGACGGCCACGTTCGGCCTCGGCTGTTTCTGGGGACCGGACGCGCGGTTCGGCGCCCTCGAGGGGGTCGTCCGGACCCGCGTCGGCTACGCCGGCGGCACCCGCGATGCCCACGACCCGAACCGGCAGGTCCGGAAGACCCAGTACCAGAATGTCGTCTTCGCGGCCACCGCGGCGCAGCGGGAGACGCTGGCGGCCGTCCTCGAGGAGCGCGGCCTCCAGGCCGACGCCATCGGGACCCGAATCGAGCGCCTCGACCGGTTCTATCCCGCCGAGGACTACCACCAGAAGCACAGCCTCCGCGGCACGCCGGGACTCCAGCCTGTCTTTGACGAGTTGGGCTACGACGATCCCGAGTTGCGGGAGTCGCCCGCGGCGGCGAAACTGAACGGTTACGCGGCGGGCCACGACGTCGGCGGCGAGTTGGGCAGGGCCCTCGAGCGACGGGCCGGGCCGCGGTAGCCCGCTGGTCATCCGAAAACCCGCCGGAAGACGCCCCGTTCCCGGAGCGCTATGTAGAGGTAGGCAGACGGGAATACGGTGCGGACCACCGACAGCAGGACGACGAACAGCGCCGGCCCCGAGAGCAGGTCCGTGTCGGTGACGGTCACCAGTACGTCCGGTAGGCGCGCGGAGACGGGCGTAACGGCTACTCGCGGTCGAGCCAGTCGCCGTACTCGTCGAGCCGCCTGTCGACTGTTCGTCAGGAACGGATGAATGCTGTTCGGCTGCGGTCAGTGGAGACACCGGCCGAACGCGTCGACGGTGCAGGCCTCGACGGCGTGGACCCGACCGCGGCTGCCGACGAAGAGCCGTCCATCGGTGGCCGCGATTCGAGCCTTGTACCCACTGCTGCCCTCGATGGCAACACCGTCGACGCGCTCGCCGGTCGAGGGATCCAGGGCGACGATGCCGTCGGCCCCGTTATCGTTTTCCGCTCCGTAATCGGCGCCCGCATAGACCGCTTCGTCCGTCACTGCTGGCCGCCCGTCCGGTCCCGTGTCGACCCCGCGATGCCGCCACCGTTCGTCGCCGGTGGCGGCGTCACGGCAGACGATCGAGCGGAGGTCCTCCCGGCAGTAGATACGACCGTCTGCGGCCGCGATTTCCCTACCTAGCCGGTCACCCGCGCCGGACCGGCTCCACACGAGATCGCCGGTATCGGCGTCCAGATCTTGGATCGCCGCCTCGTCCCCGTCGGAATCGTCCTCTTCGCTGGGGACGTAGACCCGGCCATCGGCGACCGTCGGCGGGCCCTCGGCCGGGAGTTCCGTCAGCCACTCGGCCTCGCCGCTGTCGGCAGCCAGCGCGACGACACCGACCTCCATCATCGACAGGTAGACCGTTCCCTCGGCGTATGCGACCGAGTACGTCCACCCGAACCGATCCGCCTGCGGAACCTCGTACCGCCACTGGAGTTCGCCGGTCGCGTGGTCGATGGCCAACAGCCCCTCCGGGGCCGGGGTGTCCTCCGTTGTACTGGCGGTCGGTGCGAACACCGTGTCACCGACGACCACCGGGTGGCCGGCGTCGTGAACCGTGCTCTGTGGCTGGCCGTCGACGGGTCGGTGCCAGCGCTCCTCTCCGTCGAGCGTGTAGCTGTGGACCCCGTCGTGGGCGACCAGATACGCTGCCCCGTCCGCGACGACGAGGGAGTCGACCAGCAACCAGTTCGAACCTCCGTCCGTCGGTCCCGTGGTAACCGTCACGTCCCGGAGACGGTCGCCGTCCGCCGCGTCGAAGACGCTGAACCCGACTCTCCCGTCGCCGCCGACGCCATCGGCGGCCGTGCCGACGTACACTCGCCCGTCGACGACGACGGGCGTCTGGCGGTTGTAACCGTCCGGTACCGAGGCGGTCCAGGCCGTCGTGAGCGACCGGCCCGGCCCGTCGCGGTCGGTCACGTCACCCGTGTTCCGTCGGTCGTAGCCCGCTCTGGGCCACTCGCCCGACACCGTCTCGTCGGTGCACCCGGCGAGGCCGACGAGGCTCCCCACGGCGATACCGCGGAGGACGTCCCGTCTGGAGGGCATGGACACGGCTAGGCGATTCGGCATAAATACCTTCCGGAGGGCGTGCAAGAACACGAGAGCAGGTCCGCGCCTCGTTAGGAGTGGATGCCCATCGCCTCGATCTGTTCCTGGTAGCGGTTCCGGATGGTGACCTCGGTCACCTGGGCGACGTCGGCGACCTCCCGCTGGGTCTTCTTCTCGTTGCAGAGCAACGAGGCGGCGTAGATAGCGGCCGCGGCGTAGCCCGTCGGGGACTTCCCGGAGAGCAACCCTTCCGCGGACGTGGTCTCGATGATCTCGTTGGCCTTCGTCTGGACCTCCTCGGAGAGTTCGAGTTCCGAGCAGAAGCGGGGGACGTACTTCGTGGGGTCGACCGGCTCCATCTCGAGGCTCAGCTCCTGGGAGATGTACCGGTACGTGCGGCCGATCTCCTTCCGCTCGACGCGGGAGACCTCGCTGATCTCCTCCAGGGAGCGCGGGATGCCCTCCTTCCGGCAGGCGGCGTACAGCGCGGCGGTGGCGACGCCCTCGATGGAGCGGCCCCGGATGAGGTCGTCGTCGAGCGCGCGCCGGTAGATCACCGACGCGACCTCCCGGACCGAGCGCGGGACGCCCTGGGCCGACGCCATGCGGTCGATCTCCGACAGGGCGAACTGGAGGTTGCGCTCGCCGGCGTCCTTCGTCCGGATGCGTTCCTGCCACTTGCGGAGCCGGTGCATCTGGGAGCGCTTCTTCGAGGAGATAGAGCGGCCGTAGGCGTCCTTGTCCTTCCAGTCGATGGTCGTCGTCAGGCCCTTGTCGTGCATCGTCTGGGTGGTCGGGGCGCCGACGCGGGACTTGGACTGGCGCTCGGAGTGGTTGAACGCCCGCCACTCCGGTCCGGGGTCGATGTGGTCCTCCTCGACGACGAGCCCACAGTCCGCACAGACCAGTTCGCCCCGGTCGGCGTCCTTCACGATGTCCCCGGAGGCACACTCCGGGCAGACCGTCTTCGCGTCCTGCGTCGGCTCGGCCTCCTCTTCGTCCTCCTGGCGCTCGCGCTCCCGCTGCCGTGTGGGCCGTGTCATCGCACTTATATAGTCAGTCGGCGGACCCTCTTAAACCCTCGGCAACCCGTCGCCGAACCTGACACGAACCACCGGCCGGCGACGCCGCCGATTCCCGCCACCCCCGGGAATTCGACCGCATACCGGAAGGGTTATCACTCGGAAGCCGGCACCGGCCTCCCATGCCCGTCGTCGAGTGTGCGCCTGAAGCGGCCCGCGACCGGCTCGAGGCCGCCGGCGTGACCGTGGCGCCCGGCAACACCGACCACGAGCGGTGGCGGGCCAGCCACGCGGGCGCGACGGCGGTCGCCTACGACGACAAGGTCGTCGTCCAGGGCGAGACCGCGGGAACCCCGGGCCGGCCGCCGTCGGGTGGGTGCTCGTGACCGGCGACGGCATCGCAGCCGAGGCCGGCGACCGCATCGGCCGCGCCACGAACAACCAGGCCGAGTACGCGGCGCTCGTCCGCGGGCTCGAGGCTGCGGCCGACCACGGCTACGACGAACTGGCCGTGCGGGGCGACTCGGAACTCGTCGTCCGGCAGGTCCGCGGCGAGTACGACGCGAACGATCCACAGCTCCGCGAAAAGCGCGTCCGGGTCCGGGAGCTGCTCGCCCGGTTCGACGAGTGGTCCATCGAGCACGTACCGCGGGGGATAAACAGCCGCGCGGACGACCTCGTTACCGACGCCCTCGATGGCTGACCGCGACACCGAGCCCAACGACGCAAGGCCCGAGGATGGACGCATAGCCGACGACGCACCCTCGGACGCGGCGCCGGCAGACGGCGACCCGCCACTGCCGGCCGACGTCGTCACGCGCGCGGCCACGCTCACGCGGCGGGTCCGGCAGGCGGTCGACGATGACGAACGGGCCGCCCTCAGCGCGGAGCGCGACCGGCTGCTGGCCGACCACGGCTACGTGGCACGTGTCCGGGAGAACGCGGCGGGCGAGACGCTGGTGCTGTACCCCGACGAGTGGGTCGACGATGGCGTCCTCCGGGTCGACCGCGTCCAGGACACCGGCCGCGCGGTCGAGCGGTCGCTGTCCGGCGTCGGGAGCGACGATTGGGGCGACGTCGCGGCGCACAACCGGCGGATCGCCGACCGCGTCGCCGACGTCCACGGCGACCCCCACGGCGCGACCGCCCACGCGTACGCCGACTTCATGAGCAACCACTACGCGAAACGCGTCGAGAGGGCGACGCCGGCCGAGCGGTGGGAGTTCCGCGAGGAATATTTCCCCCGCAACGCATGGCCGACCGAGGTCCAACGCGAGACCATCGAGGAGTCGCTGCGTTGCGTCGAGGAGATCGCGCAGATGGAGTAACTACCCGTACTGCTCGACCAGCGACCGCAGCCGCTCGGCCCGGTCGTCGTCGGTCGCCACGTTCGAGAACACCCACGACAGCTGTTCGAAGACGGCCTCGATCCCCTCTTCGGTCAGGCCGTACTCGTTGGTGCGCTTGTCGAGTTCGCTCTTCTCGATGAGCCCCATCTCGACGAGGTCGTCCAGGTTCGGATAGAGCCGCCCGTGGTTCACCTCGTCGTCGTAGTACGTCTCGAGTTCCCGCTTGATCGCGAGGCCGTACCTCGAGTCGTCCGCGAGGACCGTGAGGATATTCTGCTGGAACGCAGTGAGTTCACGCGCGACGGCGGAATCGGGGTCCGCTGTTCGGGCCTCTGACATGAAACAGATACCGGTCCCGACCCACTTAATATTTGGTAACCATCAATGTTCGTGTCGGTTCAATCAACGTCCCACCGGCCGTATAGATACCCGGTACCCTGCCGGTCGGCCACCGTCGACTGGGAGTCGAACCGGCCCCGGCCGGCCGGTCGGCCACCGTGGGGCGGGGGCGGGAGTCGAACCGGCCCGACCGCACGCGGTACGACCCGGCGCATCCCCAGTCGGATACCGCACACCGTGACGATACAATGTCCGGGGGATGACGGCGGCATCCGGAATCCGATGACCGTGTCGAAAGCCCTTTGCGGCGCCCGCCGGACGCCGACACATGGCTGGCGCGAACCTGTGGGCGGACCTCGAGACCGGACCGAACCCCCCGGAGGAGATCTACGCGGTCGTCGAGTGTCTGAAGGGCGAGCGGAACAAGTACGAGTAC